>NZ_LPNR01000067.1 GCF_019266065.1 Nocardia sp. MH4
CGCCGGGTCGCGCGTGTGGCCGGTGCGGCGGCCTTGCCGCCGGTGATCGCGACCAGCCCGGCCGGGCCGAAGCCGTCGTAGGTGACGGTGGCGGGCAGCACGCCGGCGCGGACCTGGTCGGCGACGCCGGGATCGGCCAGCGCGGCGGTCAGGGTCTGGCCGACCTCGCGCAGCACCTGCTCGCCGGCCGGGCGGTCGTGCTCGGCGGCCAGTTCGCCCGCCCGCTTGGTCATGGCGTTGACCACCTGCTGGCGCTGGGCGCCGAGGGCGCGCAGTTTGTCGCCGGAGAGCTGGCGCTGGGCCGAGCGCAGGGCGTCGCCGAGGTCGAGCAGGGCGGTGATCTCCTGCGGCGCGTGCCGGGCCAGCAGGTTGACCGTCCACGCCGCGACCGTCGGTTTGCGCAGCGCGGTGATGGCCTTGGCCAGCTCGCGGTCGCCGTCGGCGCGGGCCTGGGCGGCCCGTTCGGTGCGGGTCGGCACGAAGTCGCCGGGGTCGAGGCCGTACAGCTCGCCTGCGACATCGTCGAGGGTCATCTTTGTGATGGTAGCCAGGGTTCGACGGGGCCGAGCGCGGGCGCGGCGGGCTTGGGTATCGTCACCGGCGGTCATGTTCGCCTGAACCGTTCGGTGAGTGAGGTTTTCAGTGTTGTTCCCAGGAAAGCGACTGCTGGCGCGGGTCGTGCTCGCCCCCGTGGCGACGGTCGCACTGGTCGGGGCGGTCGCCGCCTGTTCGTCGGACAGCGATTCGGCGGGCAGCTCGCTCGCCACGGGCTCGTGCGTCGAGGTCACCGACAACGCGGCCGACGCGATGGTCGGCAAGCTCGGTGACTGCTCGGCGACGACGTCGAACTACCGGATCGTGCAGGTCGGCACGGCCCCGCTGACCTGCGATGTCGCCGATGCCACCTTCAACGGCACGGTGGGCGACACCAAGACCGGTCTCTGCCTGGCCCCCAACTTCGCCCAGGGCAACTGCTACGCCGACGCGGGCAAGCGCCCCGCCGAAACCGTGGCCTGCACCGCCCCAGAGGCCACGTTCAAGGTCGTCAAGCGCATCGACGGCGTGGCCGACGAGCTCCAGTGCGGTGCCGACGCCACCCAGTTCCGCACGGTCTCCGACCCCAAGGCCACCTTCTGCATGGCCAAGCCCTGATATTGGAGCGCTGGCGCGCGCGACGGCCGACTGCGTCGGCCTGCCCCTCCTCGGGGTCGGGGCGTGTGTGATCGGGGCGGCCGTTTCCTGCGGTGTCAGTCGAGGAGGGCGACCGAGGCTATTCGGTGCAAAGTGAAGTGGCGGGTCGCGCCGGTGACGGGGTCGACGGCGTCCAGTTGGCCGTTGCCCACGCGCAGCGGCTCGACCACGCGCTGGCTGGCGACGCCCTGGGCGTCGACGTAACCGATGTTCACCGGGCGGCCGACCCTGGCGGCCAGCTGGAGCAGGGCCAGGGTCGCCGCGGTGCCGGTGCGGGTGCCGTCGGCGCGCACCGACTGTCCCGTGCGGGCGCCCGCGGCGCGTTCGCCCGCGCGGAGTTCGGTGACCAGCAGGGCGAGCTGTTCGTCGCTCGGCGGGTTCGGGCGGTAGGGCTTGCGGGCCAGCGGGCGGACCGCGATGCGGGCGCCGCGCGGGCGCAGGTCGACGATCGCGCCCGCGGAATCCTCACCGGCCGGGGCGAAACCGGCCGCGCGCAGCTGTTCGAGCAGTTCACCCAGCGGAGCCAGGGCGATGGCGACGGTCGGCGCGATCGCGCGCAGGGCCAGCGTGTCGGCCACCGGCGCGGCCAGGACCTGGGCGAGCAGCGCGGGATCGTCGCTGCGCAGGAACGACTGCGCCATGCCCGCCCGCAGCTGGCCGTGGCGGCGGGCGACGTCGTCGATGAGGTAGGTCAGCGACTGGGGGACCGGCGTGCGCGAGTGGTTGGCGAACAGCGCGTGCAGTTCGGCGGCGGTCAGCCCGGCGTCGAGCGCGCGGCGCACCGAGGCGTCACCGACCCGGTAGACCGTGGCCGCGCCCGCCGACTCCACATCCGCGACGAGCGCGATCCGGCCGCGTAACTCGGGCACCAGGGGACCGGGCGCGATCACCGTCAGGTCGGCTTGGACGAGGACGTGATCGACCGGCTCCGGCAGCGCCGCGGCCATCTCCGCCTCGGCGTCGGCGACGCTGGTGTCCGCGCCGTGCAGCAGGGCCCTGGCGGCGGAATCGAGCGCGCCGCGGCCGAGCAGGCCGAGGGTGGCGGCCTCGGCCAGCGTCGCGGTCACCGCGTCGAGCCGGAAGTGCCTGCGCCTGCGCGGCATCCGCCAGGCCAGGAGCTTGCCGATATCGGTGGCGGTCAGCGCGGTGCCGCTGGGGTACTCGGCGAGCAGGCCGAGGACGGCGTGCCGGTCGCGCACCGCGTGCGGGATGCGCAGCTCCGCCGAGAGCGCGGCGATCGGCTTGTCGGCGGCGTCGCGCAGGCCGATCATCCACGGCATCCGGTCCAGGTCCAGCCAGGCCTGCGCGAGCAGCACCCAGCGGGTCGCCGGCGGTGCGTCCAGCCAGGCGTCGGCCGCGGGGGTCGGGGCCCAGAAGTCGTCGGTGGAGTCGACTTCCGGCACCGGCTCCGGCAGTCCCTTCTCCACGAGCTTCGCGGCCGCCAGCAGTTCCAGCAGCAGCCCGGTGCGCTGCTCGTCGATGCCGGTCTGCTTGGCGAGGCGGCGCAACTCGCGCACGCCGAGACCACCGGCGCGCAGCGCGGGGGCGGGCAGGCGGCCCAGCGCGTCGAGCAGGTCGGCGCAATCGCGCAGCAGCTCACCGACTTCGCCCGCGCCGACCGCGTTCACCTCGGCGGGCGCGTGCTTGGTCAGCGTCGGCTTGGGCGGGGCGAGGGCGTGCGGGTCGGTGACCGGGTCGCCGCGCAGTACCTGGCCGACCGTCACCGGCAGCTCGACCGTCTCGTCGTCGATCCGGTGCAGCAGCCGGGCCGCCAGCAGCCGCGGTACCGGGCGATCGGGGTCAGCGCCGGGTGCGGCGTCCCTGGTGCGGCCACGCGGCCCGGTGGTGGCCAGTTTCTCGAGCAGCGCCCGCTCGGCCGGGCCCGCCGCGGCGAGCGCGTCGGTGACTTCGGGCTCGGTCAGCGCGTCGGGCAGCGCCGTCGTCGCGCCGAGCGGCCAGGGGAGGGCTTCGGCGGCGCTCGGGGCCAGGTGCAGGCCGTCGTCGGTCTGCCAGACCAGCGCGCGGTCGAGCAGGCGGGTCAGCGCGGTGGTGAAAGCGGTCTTGGTGACCCGGTCCTTGAGCTGCGCGTGCAGGGTGGTCCGGGTGAGCGGGGTGACCTCGGTGCCGATCGTGCGGGCATCCTCGTTGGCCGTGAGCGCTTCGATGATCGCGAACTCGAGGGTGTCGAGATCGTCGGCGGCGCGCAGCACCGAGGCCCGCTGCTGGGCACGCACCGCGAGCACCGACATCGACGCGGGCAGCGGTACCGCCAGATCGGGCCGCAACTGCAGCAGTTTCACCAGTTGGGAGTCGGTGCGCGCACCGAGCCAATCGGCGAGGGAGTCCGTCGCGATCATCCGATCCAGCCTACAGTTCTCGGCCGCCTCGCTCGGGACTGACCGAAGGCTGTGACGAAGGAGTGCCCGGAGGGAGAGAAGATCGCGGAAACGGGCCGAGAACCTGCGGCGCCAGCCGCGATTGAGCACCGTGGTGGGTATGCCAGAATGACCCCGTGGTGAACAAATCGAAGAAACCCTACGTCGACAACGGCTGGCCGCAGGTGGCCGACGGCGAACACGCCGTGACCGAACTGTCGTCGACCCGCGCCGGTAACCTCTCGCCCTTCGGTGAGGACACCGAGTTTCCCGTCCCGGCATCGAAGCTGCCGTACATCCACCCGCAGACGGTGATCAACCGGGTGTAGGTAGGACGGGAAAGACAAGAGCCCGCATCCCTAGGGATGCGGGCTCTAGTTGTCTGCGCGGGCGATCAGGAGGGCAGCAGGCCCTTGTTCGCCTCGAAGAAGTCGATCACGGCCGGGTCGAGCTGAGTGCCCTTGGCGGCGTTGAAGAAATCGAGCGCCTGCTGGGGCACGGCGACACCCTGCTGCTGCACGACGGAGAGGGCGCGATCGACGGCCTGGAAGACTTCCTGGCTCGGATCCTGCACCTGCGGAACAGTCACCTGCGGGGCCCAGCTCGGCGAGGAGGGCGCGATCCGCTCGGTCGGGCCGCTGCTCAGACCCAGCTGAGACGAGCAGGAGGGCCAAGCGCCCCAACCCTGAGAAGCGAGAACCTTTTCGGCGACCGCGATCTGCTGTTCGCGGGTGGCCTGGTTGGCCGTGGCGGCGTACTCGCCACCACCGTGCGCGTTCCAGGTGGAGGGCGAGAACTGCAGCCCACCCTGGTAGCCGTTGCCGGTGTTGATGCCCCAGTTGCCGCCGGCTTCACACTGCGCGAGGCGATCCCAGTCGGAGTCGGGGGCCGCGCTGGCGTTTCCGGCGAAAGCTGCACTGGCGGTGCCGATGATCGCGCCGGTGACGGCGACCTTGGCGACAGTGCGGCCGGTGGAAGTCGGCTTGCGGTGGCGTCCACTCATATCGGGTTTCTTCCTCTCGTGCGCACCTGCATGTGGCCCGGACTGAGAGGTCTCCCGGTCCGCCCTCACTCCTGATTCCAATCGGGGTCCGGTACCCGCGGGGTGAGGTTCGGTGCGGCGGGCCGGTGGTTCCGGGGGTTGCCCCGGCTGAGAGAAACGGTACGACGGACAGCGGGGAAAGTCACTATTTGGTAACCGGCGTGTACGGGTGGGTCTCGGGGTGGTCTCAGGGTGATCCCCGAGGCGTCCGCGCAGGTAGTCGCGGTGTCTGGTGTGCGCGACGGTTGCACGCTCAGTTCGTGACCTACTTGTTATGTGATGAGGATCACACTACTGTCTGGGTATCGATTCGCGCGGGTAATCAGTTGACGCGTCAACGCGCGCGGCGGCCCGACCACAGCGCGAACACCAAGCCGAGCAGGAAGCCGACCGGCGCGAGCATCGCCAGCAGGTACAGCCACAGCCCCGGAGACGAGTCCGACACGATCGGCGTCACGAAGATGGCGACCACGGCCAGGATCCCGATACCGAACAGCGCGACGGCCAGTCGCAGCAGTCGATCGCTGGGCCGGCGGGGGTCGCGCTCCGGCGGAGTGGCGGCGGGCGGAGGTGTGTTGGTCACCGGTGCACCGTAAAACTGATGTGCTCGCGTTATAGCAACCGGGGTAGACTCTGAGCACATCGCGTCCTGCCTTGTTGTGGGGCGCGTTCTTTTCGCGACAAGCAGATGTAACCCGAGCCACAAGGGTCCGGGTATCGAATGATGAACGGGTGAGCGCAGTGCCGACCGGCCGGGTGAAGTGGTACGACGTCGAAAAGGGCTTCGGCTTCCTTTCCCAAGACGAGGGCGAGGACGTCTACGTCCGTTCCTCCGCGCTGCCCGATGGCGTCGAAGGTCTCAAGCCCGGCCAGCGCGTCGAATTCGGCATGGCCGCGGGTCGGCGTGGCCCGCAGGCACTGAGCCTGAAGCTGCTCGAGGCGCCGCCGACCGTGCGCGGCAACCAGTCTCAGCAGCCTGCCCGCAAGGACGCGGGCCCGCGCAAGTCGCCCGACGAGCTGCACGGCCTCGTCGAGGACATGATCACGCTGCTCGAGACCAAGGTGCAGCCGGATCTGCGGCGCGGCAAGTACCCGGATCGCAAGCTGTCCCAGCGGATCTCCGAGGTCGTGCGGGCCGTCGCCCGCGAACTCGACCACTGATCCGATCCTCGGTCCCGGGCACCACGGTGTCCGGGACCGAGTCGTGTCAGGCCTCGGGGGTGCTGATCGACCAGGCGGCGTGCGGGATGTAGGTCTCGCGGCCGGTCACGGTGTCGCGGGCCAGGATCGGGAGCTGGACCTCGATGCCGGCCAGGCGCAGGTCGGGTTCGGGCTTGGTATCGATGGTGAGCGCGCGGGCGCCCGAGGGGAAGTCGGCGAAGCTCAGCACCCGGTCGACCTGCTCGCCGGAAGGTCGCTGGTAGATCAGCTGGACCAGCCACGGCGACTCGGCGATCTTGTCCGGGAGCGACAGCTGCACCGGGCGGCCCGCCGTCGTCGTCAGCTCGGTGGTCTCGCCGTAACGGCAGTCCTGCATGGTGACCGTGCAGTACAGGAACGGGTCGACGGTGACGGTGGTGCCGCGCGCGAACGCGGTGATCTGCGGGTCGCGCTCGGGCGCCTTCGACACGCCGTAGGCCACCAGACCCGCGGTCACCGCGGCGACAGCGAAGAGTCCGACCGCGACCAGAACGACGATCGTGCGGACGTTGAGCTTGCTCACCGGATGGGGTCTCCTGTCCCTCGCGGAACCGCACCGGGGTCTGCCCGGTACGGATGGGTGTTGGGCACTTCCTGCTCGGCGTGCTGCGGACGATTGCCGCCCAGGCCGGGCAGCAGCGAATGTCCGGTGTAGCTGACGAACGTCTGGATCAGGCCGATCACCAGGATCACGCTGATCACCGCGAAACCCTTCCAGAATTCGATCGGCAACAGCACACCGGCCGCGCCGCCGATCACCCAGCTCAGTTGCAGCACCGTCTCCGATCGGCCGAAACCGGACGCGATCGACTCCGGCGGCAGGTCGTCCTGGATGGCCGCGTCCAGCGACACCTTCGCCAGCGCGCTCGCCGCCGAGGCGATCAGCGCCGCGAACGCCGCGCCGAACAGGTTGCCGGTGAACATCGCGAACAGTGCCACCGCGGCGCATGCGCCGGTGCAGCCGAGCACCACCAGCGACGGCCTGCCGAGGGTCAGCCGGGCGCCGGTCGCGTTGCCGCCGAAGTTGCCGATGCCTGCCGCGGCACCGACCACCGCGAGCATGGCCGCCTGCTCGGTCGGGCTGCCGCCCGAGCCCTTGGCGACGAAGGCGATGTAGAAGGTCAGGAAGCCGGTGAGCACGCGGATGGAGCTGTTGCCCCACAGCCCGGTGACCACGGCCCGGCCCAGCGGCTGCCGGCGTTTCCGGGCGGGCACCGAGGACTCCGTGCCTGGCTCGAGCACCTCGGTGTGCGCGTCGGGGCCGTGATAGCTCAGCGTCGCGGGCACCTCGCCCTCGGTCACCTCCACCCACGACGGAATCCGCAAGCTCAGATACGCCCCGGCCACCGCGATGCCGGTCGCCAGGACCAGCGCGCCGGTCGAGCCGGCGATCATCGCGGCGAGCGCGGCCACCGCGCCGGCGCCGATGGTGCCGCCGACCAGGCCGAACACCGTCAGCCGGGAGTTGGTGCGCACCAGGTCGATATCCGGTGGGAGCACCCTCGGCGTGACCGCGCTCTTGAGGACCGCGAAGGATTTCGAGCCGACCATCATGCACAGCGCCAGCGGATACAGCCCCCACGTGTCGATCTCGAAGATCAGCAGCAGGGCGAAGACCGCGCGCAGCCCGAACGTCGTCGCCAGCGCCAGCCTGCGGCCGCGCTGCAAACGGTCCAGCAGCGGGCCGATCAGCGGCGCGATCACCGCGAACGGGGCGATGGTGATCAGCAGGTACAGCGCCACCTTGGTCTTGGACTCGGCGGTCGCGCTGGCGAAGAACAGGGTGTTGGCCAGTGAGACGGCGATCGCGGCGTCGAGCGCGAAGTTGGCCATCGTGGCGTAGGTGAGCGCGGTCAGACCCGATTGATCGGCGCCGTCGGCCTTGGCCGCGCGCTGGAAGGTGGCGAATCCGCGTTCGGTGAGTTCGCGGCTGCGCATGGCGGCGACCCGGGTGACGGTCAGCTTGCGCGGAACCCGCTGCTTGATCTCGTCGTCGACGGGCTCCTCGGCGCGGGGGAGCGGGCGGGTGCCCGGCGGGCCGAGATCCTTCTCCGGCGGCGTCGGCCTGGCGCGTTCGCGGGGCGTCGGCGCGCCGCGTAAGGGTGTGGTCGGGGCGGCATCGGGCTCGGACCGTCCGCGCCGGAACGGGTTCTTCGACCGGATCGTCGGCGGGTCGGGCGAGTCGGGGCGGGGGAAGACCTTCCGCGGCGCGGTCGGCCTGCGCGGCTGCTCGTCGTAACCCGGCCCGCCCGCGCGCGGCGGGTACTGCCCGAAGCCGGGATGCCTGCCCGCGGGGTTACCGTCCCGGCGACCACGGTCGGGACCGGAGGGATCGCGGGGAGTAGTCACAGTCCAATTCTGGCCCACGCGGCGTTTCCGCGTTCACTCGCGGCGCGGCAGTGTTGGCCACAGCGCGCTATTCGGGGACGAATCGCACCTCGAACAGGCGCGGCCAGTACTTGCCGGTGAGCAGGAACCGGTCGGTCCCGGGCAGGTGGGCGATGCCGTTGAGGACATCGGTACCCGCGCGCTCGGCGGCGGTGAGCAGTCCGCTCGCCTCGATCACCGCGAGCACCCGGCCGGTCTCCGGGTCGATCCGCAGGATCTCGTCGGAGGGGTAGTTGTTGGCGTACACCGTGCCGTCGGGGGCGCAGTCGAGTTCGTTCGGCTGGGGGGACGGGTAGCCGGTGAGAGTCACCGAGCCGGTCTTCGCGAAGGTCACCGGGTCGCGGAAGGTGAGCGTGGGCGTGCCGTCGCTCATCACCAGGCGCTGGGGTTGCGCGCACACGCCCCACCCCTCGCCCTCGTATTCGACGCGGCCGGTCTCGGCCAGGGTGACCGGGTCGCGGGCGATGGCGATGTGGTCCTGCCAGGTGATCTGCCAGACGATCCCGCCCGCCCTGGTCATGCCCTCGCCGAACAGGTTCCCCGGCAGGTCGACGCGCGCGGTCTCGACGCCGGTGGCCTGATCGGCGGCGCGCGCGCTCGACACGCCCCACATGCCGGTGCTTTCGTAGCGAACCCCGTCGACCACCTCCAGGCCCTGGGTGAAGGCCCGCGGATCGTGCGGTGACGAGCCGATCACCTCGACGCGCAGGCGGGGCGGCGCGGGCTCTTCCCGGCCCCCACAGGCCCCCACGCCGAGCAGGCTGACCAGCACTGCGACGGCCAACGAACTCCGATTGCACTTCATACGGCAAAATGTATGCCGTGAGCGCAGTATCTGTTTCGGAGTCCGGCGTGCGTCCTGTTCTGGCCGATGCGGCCGAAGTCGCACGTCGTGCGCTCGTCGAGTTGGAACCCGACGGGGTAGGAGTCCATCTGGGGGTGAGTGCCGAGGACGAGACGGCAGCCACCCACCGGTTCGAGGCGACCCTGCCCGGTTACCGGGGCTGGCAGTGGGCCGTGGTGGTCGCCGCGCCGCCGGAGGCCACATATGCCACGGTCAGCGAGTCGGCGCTGCTGCCGGGGCCCGACGCCCTGATCGCCCCCGACTTCGTCCCGTGGGAGCAGCGGGTCCGGCCCGGCGACCTCGGCCCCGGCGATCTGCTCGCCCCGCCCGCCGACGATCCCCGGCTCGTCCCCGGCTACATCGCGACCGGTGATCCCGTGGTCGACGAGGTCTGTCACGAGGTCGGCCTCGGCCGCACCCAGGTGCTCAGCCTCGAGGGCCGGATCGAGGCCGCCGAGCGCTGGTATACCGAGTTCGGCCCCGACACCGAGATGGCCAAGGCCGCCCCGTCCACCTGCGGCCTGTGCGGTTTCTTCCTGCCGCTGGCCGGCGCCCTGCGCGAATCCTTCGGCGTCTGTGGCAACGCGATGGGCGCGGACGGCCACGTCGTCCACATCGAATACGGCTGTGGCGCCCACTCCGACGTGGTCGCCCCCTCGGGCAACGGTTCGCCGCGGTACGAGGCGTTCGACGACCACGCCGTGGAACTCGTCGAGATCGTGCGCGCGAACGGCACCGCCGCTGCCGAGGCATCCGCCGCCGCAGTGACCGAGCAGCAGGAGACCGCCGAGGCCGAAGCCGCCGACGCGGCCGCCGCCACCCGCGCAGCACTCGCCGAAGGCGCGCGACCGGAATCGGCCGACGAGGTCGTCGCCGCCGAGCCGGCCCCCGTGGCCGAGCCCGCTTCGGCCGCCGGGACTGTGGCCGAGCCCGCCCAGGCTGCCGACGCGGCCGCCACCGCGCCTCGAGCACTCGCCGAAGGCGCGCGGCAGGAGTCGGCCCCCGATGCCGAGACGGCTTCGGTCGTCGAGCCTGCTACCGAGGCGCCCTCGAGCGCGGAGGACGTCGACACCGTCGCTGAGTTGCCGGTCGCTGATCCCGAGGTCACCGCCGAGTCCTCCGCTGCGGCTGTGGCAGACACCGCTGCCGTGGAACCCACGACCGGCGATCAGCGTGCGTCGGCCGCCGCCGACCAGGCCGCTGTCGCGGATCAGGCTGCCGCGGATCAGGGTGCTGCCGCCGAGTTGGCTGCTCGGGATGCGGCGGAAGACACCGCGTCGGTAGCGGCCGCTGAATCGGAGGTGGCCGAATCTGTTTCGCAGGCCGACACTGATGCGGCCGCCGACGGTGCGCGGGCCGACGCTGCCGAGGAGGCTGCCGTCGCCGGTGCCGCAGTGGCGAGTCCGTCCGCGACGGAAACCGCGTCGGACGCGGCGGGTGCCGAGGTCGTCGACGCGGCGCAGGGCGACTCCGCCGATGAGCACGGATCGTCGGTGGCGCGCTGAACGGATCGGCGGATCCCTTCGGCACCGCGGAGCTGCGTGCCGGAGTGCTCGCCGCCTGGCGGGATTCGCCCACCCGGTTGCGGGAGGACAGTGCGAGTGAGGCGGATCTGGTGGCCGCGGGCTACCGGGATCGGGTGCTCACCGAGCTGGCCCAGAACGCGGCCGACGCGGCGGCGAAGGCGGGTGTTCCCGGCGAGTTGAGTGTCCGGGTGCTCGACGGGCGCCTGCACGTCGCGAATACCGGCGTGCCGCTCAGTGTTTCCGGTGTGCACGCGCTGACGGCGTTGCGCGCCTCGGGCAAGGCCGAGGCCGAGCAGGTCGGGCGGTTCGGCGTCGGCTTCACGGCGGTGCGCTCCGTGGGCGACGAGATCGAGGTGCGGTCGACCACCGGCTCGATCCGGTTCTCCCGGACCGCGACCCGGAACGCGCTGCACGACATCGGGATCGAGATCCCCGAGGAGCTGCCGACGATCGAGCCGCCGGTGCTGCGCCTGGCCTGGCCCGTGCCGACCACCCCGGTCGCCGGCGCCGATACCGAGGTCGTCGTACACCTGCGCGACGACATCGACGCGGACGCCCTCCTCGCCGCCCTGCGCGCGGAGGCGACCGACCTGCTGCTGGAACTGCCCGCCCTGCACCGCATCCGGATCGGCGCCGACGAATTCACCAGCACCGTCACCGATCTCGGTGCCGACGGCCGCACCGAACTCGCCATCACCCAGCCGGAGGGCGCCACCCGGCGCTGGTGGCAGTACCGCACCCCCAGGGCCCGCTGGCTGCTCCCGCTGCGCGACGGCCGCCCCGTGGCCGCCGCGCCCGATGTCCTGCGCGCCCCCACCCGCTCCGACGAGGAGCTGTTCCTGCCCGCGATCCTGGTGGCCGACATCGCGATGCAGCCCGATCGCCGTCGCCTCCTGCCCGGCGCCCGCCTGTCCGAACTGGCCTCCGGCTACGCCGATTTCGCCCGCGCCCTCCCGCCCCGCGACCGCCTCGTCCTGGTCCCGGCCCCCGGTTTCGCCCGCAGCGAGGCCGACGGCCTCCTGCGCGAAGCCGTCACCGCCGAACTCCGCACCAACCCGTGGCTCCCCGTCTGCGCCGCCCACATCGACGACCCGGTCGAACTCGCCACCGAGCCCGACCTGCCAGAAGCCGTCACCGCTGACCACGGCCGCTCCGCATCGGTCACGGCCGTCGGCCCCTTGTTCGGCGGGTCGCCCGAGTCTGATTCGGAGACAGCGGGTTTCGCGCCCACCGGATCGGCCGAGTCCGATCCGAGCGCCGCGAGCTCTGCGGCCGACGCTTCGGCCTGGCCCGGGCGGGACGAGGTCGCGCTGGATGCGACCGGAACCGCGTCCGCCGACGCCCTCGCGTTCGGATCGGCGACGGCGACCGTGGGCTTCCGCCCCGACGCGACCGCGGACCGGGTGTGTATCCCGACCCGCGCGAGCGTATTCCCTGATCTCACACCGGAATTGGCGGCTTTACTCGCCGATGTCACCGGCCCCCTGCTGATCCCGGAACTGTCCGGCCGCGCTCAGCAGGAGAAGCTGTCGGTCCTCGATGTGCACCGCCTCGGCCCCGCCTCCCTGGCCGACCTGTCGAGCGGCCTCGATCGCGAACCGCACTGGTGGCAGCGGTTCTACGCCGCCCTCGAACCGTTCGTGGTCGATACCAGGACCGCCGAGGAATTCGGCGCGCTCGCGGTGCCGCTGGCCGACGGCAGGCTGGTCACCGGCCCGCGCACCGTCGTCCTCGACGATCAGCTCACCGTGGCCGTTCCGGTGCACTGGGCCCGCCTGGTGCACCCCGACGCCACCCACGCGCTGCTGGCCCGCCTCGGCGCCCGCAGCGCCACCGCGGAGGACCTGCTCACCGACCCGGGCCTGCGCGACCTGCTCGAGCAGGACCCGGCCGACCCCGACACCGTCGACGCGGTCCTGCGGTTGGCCCCCTTCGCGACCCCGGAACTGCTCCCGTCGTGGCTCGGCCTGCTCGAATTGCCCGACGACACCGGCGAACCGCGTCCCGCCGACGAACTGCTGCTGCCCGGCGCACCGCTGGCCGCCGTCCTGGTCGACGACTCGCCGTTCGGCACCGTCGCCGACGACACGGTCGCCGAGTACGGCGCCGAGGCCCTGCGCGCGATCGGCGTCGGCTGGGACTTCGCGGTGGTCAGCGACCCCGACCCGGTCGGCCCCGATCACGACCTCGACGACGAACACGCCTGGTGGGACGGTCTTTCCGAGGATCCGCGCGAGCTGGCCGCCGTCCGCGATCTGGATCTGGTCGACGAGAACCGCTGGCCCGCCGCCCTGCGGCAGCTGCTGGCGGAGCCGCGCACCCGCGCCCTGCTCGCCGACCGCGACGGTTACACCGCCTGGTGGCTGCATCGGCACGCGCACGTCGGTGATATCGCGCTCGGCCGCCTGCGGCACCCCGACGACGACGAATTCGCGGGCCTGCTCCCGGCTTTCGAGGTCGACGGCATCGCGGGCACCGACCTGGACGTGCTGCGCCCGCTGCTGGTCCGCCCGGACGTGATGTCGGCCGAACTGGCCGAGGAACTTCTCGATGCCCTCGCCGACCCGTCGAAAACCCCGGCACCCGAGGTCATCGCGCACACCCACGCCCGGCTGGCCGCCGCCGTGGAGACCGGTGCGCTCGATCCGCGCGAACTGGATCTGCCCGATCAGGTGCGCGCGCTGTCCGGCGCGGTCGTCGACGCGAGCACCGTCCTGGTCCTGGACCAGCCCTGCTTCGGTCTGGTCGTCCCGCCGGAGCAGTTGGTGGCCGGTGATATCGACAGCGCCGAGGGACTGGCGACCCTGCTGGACCTGCCGCTGGTCTCGGAGGAGGTCAGCGCCGAGGTGCTCGGCACCGGCAGACGGACCACCTGGGCCGCGGACGCGCTGGGGGTGGTGCTGCGTCAGCTGTGGTCACCGCGGGATACCTCGGGCGCGCTGGTCCTGCACGAGACGCTCGAGGTGCATCTGCGCGGTGCGCTGACGGGCACGGTACGGGTGCCGTGGTGGCACACCGAGGACGCGGTGCACGTGCAGGTGCCGCGGGGCTAGCGCGCGTGCGCGGCCACCATCGCGGCGAGCAGGTCGAGCTGAGTCTGCACGGCCTCGCTGTCGTCGTCGACGAGCCAGCGCAGCACGACACCGTCGATGACGCTGAGGATGAATCGGCTCAGCTCGGTGACGGGGGTGGTCCAGGTGGTCTCGGTCGCTTCCCGGAAGTGGTCCATGACGTCGGCGACGGTGGTGTCGTTGAACGCGTACTGCTCACGCGCGATCGCGATCTTGGCCGGCGTCGACTCGCCCTCGCGCAGGGCGTAGGTGGTGGTCTCGTAGGTGAGCAGCTGGCGCTCCGGAGTGGCTTCGATGTTGCGCCACATCAGTTCCAAACCGGAACGCACCAATTTCTGAAGCGCTTCTTTTCCGGTTCCGGCATCGGCCCACAGCGAATCATCGGCATCGACGGAATCGCGCAATTCCATGGACAACGCTTTGACCAGCTCGGTCATCAGTGCGTCCTTGTTTTCGAAACAGTAATGCACCACACCGAGTGAGACGCCCGCGGCTTGTGCGACATCGCGCGTGGTCACGCCCGCGACGCCTTTTTTCTCGGCGAGACCGATCGCAGCCTCGATCAGGTGGGCTCGTCGTTCTTCGACGCTCAATCGGGAGGACACGTGTGCGAGTTAAGCGCCCGCGTGGCAAACAGTCAATTCGCCGGTCCGCGAGAAAATCCTGGACATCTGACCAGTTGATGTGGTTGTCTCCGAATCGGAAGTTGCGAAGGAGTCGCCTGATGTCCGTGTCCCGCCGTACCGTCCTGGCCGCCTCGGCCCTGGGTGTGGCCGCCGTGCCCGTCGTCTCGGCGCTCACCGGCGCCGCGACGCCCGCCGCCCGCGCGAATCCGAAACCAGGCGGATTCGAATTCGGGCTCGGTATCGCCGATCTCACCGGACCGGCCGCGGAATGCGGCATGATGGGCTACTCGCAACTCGATCAGGCGACGGCCGGAATTCATCTGCGCCCCCGCGCCCGCGCGTTCGTGATAGGCGCGGACGGAAATCGCGTCGCCTACGTCGCGGTGGAGAACGGGGCGGTGTTCGGCTCGGTGCATCGCGGTGTGCTGCTCGCGCTCGCGCAGCGATTCGGCGATCGCTATACCGAGCGAAATGTCGTGCTCACCTCGACCCACACCCATGCCAGTTGTGGCGGTTCCGCGCACGACTACGCCTATACGCTGGCGACCCTGGGATTTCAGCAGCAGGTCTACGAGGCCGAGGTGAACGGCATCGTCGAGGCGATCGTCGCCGCCGACGCCGATTTCGGGCCCGGCGCCATCGCACTGGGTCGGTCCACCCTGCGCGACGCCAGCGTGAACCGGTCCCGCGTCGCCTTCGAGCGCAATCCCGAGGCCGACCGCGCGGTGTTCCCCGACGCCATCGACCCGGCCGTGACCACGCTGGTCTTCACCAGGGCGGGTCGTGAGGTCGGCGCGCTGACCTGGTTCGCGACCCACAACACCTCGATGACCAACGCCAACCGGCTGATCAGCTCGGACAACAAGGGCTACGCCAGCTTCGCCGCCGAGCACATCGAGCACGGCGTGCGCCATCTCGACGGCCCACCGGCCTACATCGCGGCGTTCGCGCAGACCAACGCCGGTGACATGTCACCCAACCTGAATCTGCGGCCCGGCGACGGGCCGACCACCGACGAGTTCGACAACACCAGAATCCTCGGCGAGCGCCAGTACGACGCGTCCAAAGCGGCTGCCGCGCAGGCGGTGCCGATGTCGGGGCCGGTCGGATCGATGCTGTGCTACATCGACCTGGCCGACATCGCCGTGGACGGCCGGTTCACCCCGGACGGCGCGCCGCGGCGCACTTCGCCTGCCGCCGCCGGCGTTTCGCTGATCGCGGGCAGCGTCGAGGACGGGCCCGGCCTGCCGGGCGGGCCGATTCCCGAGGGTGTGCGCAATCCGATGGTGGATTTCCTCGGCGGGATCGACCATCCGCACCCGGCCTGGCTGGCGGACGCCCAGGCGCCCAAGGCGATCGCGGTGCCGCTGGGGCTGCTGCCGCCGGTGCCGTGGGTGCCGAACGTGGTGCCGATCCAGCTGATCCGGATCGGCGGGCTCTATCTGGCCGCCGCAGGCGCGGAATTCACCATCGTCGCCGGGTTGCGGGTGCGGCGCGCGGTGGCGGCGGTGCTCGGCGTCGAGCCCGAACACGTGCTGCTGCAGGGCTACGCGAACTCCTACCACGAGTACGTGACCACGCCGGAGGAGTACGACGCGCAGCAGTACGAGGGCGCCTCGACGCTGTTCGGCCGCTACACGCTGTGCGCGTATCAGCAGGAGTTCGCCCGGCTGGCCGCCGCGTTCGTCGCGGGCGGGGCGATCGGGCGTGGTCCGGCGCCGCGCGATGTGTCGGCGCTCCAGCCGAATTTCGCCGCCGTGCCCGGCCCGGACACGACGCCGCAGGGGCGAGGCTTCGGCGATGTCCTCGTGCAGCCGCCGGCGACGTGCGCACGCGGCGAGCGGGTGGCGGTCGAATTCGTCTCGGCGCACCCGAAGCACAATCCGCGTCGCGGGGACACCTTCCTCGAGGTGCAGCGTCGCACCGGTGCGGGCGACTGGGAGCGGGTGGCCAACGAGGGCGAGTGGGACGTGCGGTTCCACTGGCGCAAGGAGGGCGAGGCGGTCTCGATCGCCAGGTTCACCTGGGACGTGCCCGCGACGGCCGCCGGCGTGCACCGGTTCGTGCATTTCGCCGACGCGCTGGGCGCCGACGGTGTGCTGCGTCCGGTCACCGGGACCAGCGCCGAATTCGAGGTGACCGGCTAGTCGGTCGACAGACCCACCTGCGCGCCCTTGTCGCCACGGCGGGCCGAGCGGAGCTGGGCCAGGTAGATCGAGACGCCGAGCACGCCGACCGCCAAGCCCATCAGGCACACCGACCGGGCCTCCGACCAGGCCGGATTCAGCCACACCAGCGCGGTCGCGACGATCCAGGCGACGAATCCGACCACCACCACCGGACGCGGATCGACCAGGCTTCGAGGCAGTTCGGGGACCGCGGAGCTGACGTGACCGTTATCCATACCCAAACAGTAGCCGCGTGAAACACATCAGGTGGCGCGGACGTACCGTAGAGTTCTGCACTGTGACAACGCCATCGGACGTCCGTGCCCTGGCCGGTGACCTCTCACTGGCCGTCGTACGGCTCACGCGACATCTGCGCGGCCGCCGTGCCGACGCGCAGATCTCGCTCACCCAGCTGTCGGCTCTGGCGACGCTGGCGCGTGATGGTGCCATGACACCCGGGGCGCTCGCGGGCAAGGAGCGGGTGCAGCCGCCGTCGATGACGCGCGTCATCGCCTCGCTGTCGGACCTGGATCTGGTGCAGCGTCGTCCGCATCCGACCGACGGCAGGCAGATCATCGTCTCGCTGTCCCCGGCCGGGCGCGCGCTGGTGGCCGACGAGACCAGTGCCCGTGAGGCCTGGATGACCGATCAGCTCTCGCGCCTGCAACCGGAGCAGATCGAGATCCTGGACCGGGCGGTCGAGATCATGAACCAGATCGTCGCCGAATCGGAGTGATCAGCGCGTCTGGTCGGAGTCGACGACCTCGTGCCCGAGCGGGAACAGCGACAGCGGCACCAGCTTGAGATTCGCCCAGGCGAAGGGCAGGCCGATGATGGTCACCGCCAGCGCGATGCTGGTCGCGATGTGACCGATCGCCAGCCACCAGCCCGCGAAGACGAACCAGATGATGTTGCCGATCAGTGAGCCGGCGCCCGCGCTCGGTTTGTCGACCACGCTGCGGCCGAACGGCCACAGCACGTAGCCGGCGATCCGCAGCGACGCGATGCCGAACGGGATGGTGATGATCAGGATGAAGCAGATCAGCGCCGCGAGCAGGTAGCCGAGGGCCATCCAGAAACCGCACAGCACCACCCACAGGATGTTCAAGATCAACTGTACGAGCTTCATGTATCCATCATGCCAGGATTGTCCCGTGGCCGAAGTGATCGACATCGACGACCCCGCCGACCCTCGCGTCGACGACTTCCGTGACCTGTCCTCCGCCGACCGCAGGCCCGACCTGCCGGGGCGCAAGGGCCTGGTGATCGCGGAGGGCGTCGTGGTCGTGCAGCGGATGCTCGACTCCCGGTTCACCCCGAGCGCGCTGCTCGGCGTCGGGAAGCGCTACGAGGCGCTGGCCGAGGACCTGGCCGATCGGAACATCCCGTACTACCGGGCCGATGCCGAGGTGATGGCCGAGGTGGTCGGCTTCCATCTCAACCGGGGCGTGCTCGCGGTGGCACCGCGGCCCGCCGAGCTGTCGGTCGAGCAGGTGCTCGACGGCGCCCGCACGGTGGCGGTGCTCGAGGGCGTCAACGATCACGAGAACCTGGGGTCGATGTTCCGCAACGCGGCCGGGCTCGGCGCGGACGCGGTGCTCTTCGGTGACCGCTGCGCCGATCCGCTCTACCGGCGCGCGGTCCGCGTCTCGATGGGCCACGTGCTGCGGGTGCCGTTCGCGCAGCTGCCGCAGTGGCCGGGCGGGTTGGAGCTGTTGCGTGAGCGCGGCTTCCAGATCATCGCGCTGACGCCGAATCCGGCGGCGGTGAACCTGGCGACGGCGATGACGGGGGAGCGGGTCGCGCTGCTGCTCGGCGCGGAGGGACCGGGCTTGACCGAAGAAGCCATGCGCGCCACCGATATTCGCGCGAGAATTCCGATGTCGCCCGGGACCGATTCGCTCAATGTGGCGACCGCGGCGGCGATGGCCTTCTACGAGCGGGTGCGAACATCGTGAAGCAGGAACCGGACGGTCCGTACCGCGCGCAACCGGATTCGGTGCCGTGGGCCGCGGGCGTCACGGTGGTGGTGCTGGTCGCGGCGCTCGGCGCCGTGGCGGTGTACGCGTTCGGCGCCGCGCTGGCGACGGTCCACTGGCTGCTCGCCGTGGCGGTGAACGTGGTGGCCGCGGTCGGGGTGGCGCCGACGGCGTGGCGCTGGCGGTTCACCCCGGTCGTGCGGTGGGTGCTGGCCGGGGCGGCGCTCGGGGTGGTGCTCGGCTGGCTGACGCTGCTCGTCGACCAGCTCAGCTGAGCGGTCTCACAGCACCCGGTCGGTCCGGTGCAGCCAGCCGAACAGGCCCCGCTTGCGCCGGGTGGCCGCGCCGGGGCTGTCCGCCTGCACCAGCGATGGTGGCTGCGGTGCCTGCCCCTTCGGGTACAGCGTGAAGCCGCAGACCGCCAGGTCGCCGGGGACCAGGCCGCCGGGCGCGGCCTGCGTGCGATAGCGGAACCCGAGCCATTCGTCGTTGGCGGCATCGGCGAAGGCAGGCGGGTCGAACGGCAGTGACTGCGGTTCGGGACGGTCGCCGGGCTGCCACGGCACCGGATGGTCACCGGCCCAGAACGGCCGCTCCCACACCATCGGCAAGCCCTCGTTCTCCAGGATGTCGACCCGGGTGGAACTGAACGAGCGCCGGAACTCGCCGCGCTCCCAGTGCGCGAACGCGCCCCAGCGCAGCGTGGCGTCGAACGAGACCAGATAGGTGTGCTCCGAGGCCAGCGGCCGCACCAGCAGATCCGGCAGCTTCGTCGGCCGCACCAGCGCCGCCTCGGCCGTGCACACGACTGTCAGCCCCGGATAGCACCCGATGTACACCTCGTTCCGATCCGGCGCGGCGCATCCGTTGAGCGTCCCGATCATGATCGGCCGAACATCGTGCTCGGCGTACAACTGCCCGGCCAAGGCGGCAGCGGCCGCCGGATCGGGCTCGGGCCGCCCACGCAGCACGGCCGCCGGATCCGGGGTGTCGACATACCAGAGCGTGGAAGCGGACAGCACCGACAACCACCTCCCACCTAGACCGAATCACCAGCTCCAGCAAGAACATGGGTAACTCACCGGGAACGGGCTACCGCGACCTCACCGACGACCGCCGCTGGCCAACCCACCCCGACGCCGCACCTAGGTCCGGCCGACATCCCGGCGAGGCGGGACGACTCAGTGCCCGGAGCTGCGCACGCCCAGGAGTACGTCTTCCCAGGACGGCATCGGCGCCTTGCCGCGCTTGGCCCGTGCGGGCTTGGCGGCGGGCTTCTCCGGTGCCGGCTCCGGCGCGGGCTGCTCCTTCTCCTGCTGCGCGACCGGCTGACTCGGCGGCGTCGCCGGGACCGGCGCAGCGGGTGCCGGCGCGGCCGGAATCGCCGCGGCGCCACCACCGGCGGCGACCGCGCGCTGCTCGTAGTACTCGTCCAGCGTCGGCTGGGCGGGCCGGGCCGTCGGCCGCGCGGTCGGGGCGACCTGCTCGCGCGGGCGCGGCTCGACCGGGGTCGGCGGTTCCACGACCGGCGGCGCCTTCTCCACCGGGGTGGGCAGGATGGTGGCCAGCCCACGCAGCGCGCGCCCGAAATCGGGATCGATCAGGTCGTTGGCGGGGTCGTCGAGCGGGGAGACCGAGCCGCCGTGCGCGTCCGGCTGGTAGCGCCAGTGCGCGGCGATCTCGGAGTGACCGTGGCGCCACTGCAATTGGGCGACCCAGAATCCCTTTTCGTCTTTCCAGGCGTCCCATTCGGCCTGTTCGATGGTGTGGCCGCGTTCGGCGAAGGCCGCGGTGACGATCTCGTGCAGCGTTTCCAGCGCGGGACCGTCCGGGCGCACCGGATGCGCTTTCTGCGCCAGTTCCGCGGCGCGGGCACGCTCCAGCAACACCGGGTAGGCGAAACGTTCGACTTTGGTGGCCGGCATCCCGGACTCCGCCGTGACCTGCTCGACGGACGCTCCGGCTCGAATACGGGCCTGGATATCGCGAGGACGCATAGACGCTTCCGTTTCGATCTCGATCTGGCCGAATCGTGCGAGGTCGCCGCGCGCCGCCGCGCGGAGCTTGTCGTCGGCGGGCAACCGGAACTTGGTGCCGGACTCGGTGTCGCTGCACACGATGTGCGTGGAGTCGGGCGTCACCCCGATCACTCGAAGTTCACGCACCGTTACCTCCCTATCGCGTCGGCTACGACACCGCCCACTTTCCTAGACAGTAGTGCACATTACTTGCCCACGGCAGCAGACACGCACGACCGAAATCGCGCACCGAGACCCCAGGTCCCGCTAATCTGATCGGCTCACCACACGAATCCTGGTCGTGTGCAGGCAGTTTGGTGATAGATCAACATCAAATACCGGCCCGCGGCGGTGTGACCGAATGCAAATGTTGCGAACCTGCCCGGGCCCAATGCAAAGGGCCGGTGCGCGATGAACCGGAAAATGGTTCACCGGGCACCGGCCCTGATTGCGGTCTTATCTCAGAGCTGACCGACGACCCAGTCGATCGAGCGGGTCAGCTGCGAAACGTCTTCCGGATCGATCGCCGGGAACATGCCGACGCGGAGCTGGTTACGGCCCAGCTTTCGGTACGGCTCGGTGTCGACGATGCCGTTGGCCCGCAGGATCTTCGCGACCTGGGCGGCGTCGACCGCGTCGTCGAAGTCGATGGTGCCCACGACCTGCGAGCGGTGCGCCGGATCGGTGACGTACGGGGTGGCGAAGGAGCTCGACTCGGCCCACGAGTACAGGCGCGAGGACGAGTCGAGGGTGCGCTTGACGGTCCAGTCCAGGCCGCCGTTGGCGTTCATCCACTCGATCTGGTCGGCGAACAGCAGCAGAGTGGCCAGCGCCGGGGTGTTGTAGGTCTGGTCCTTGGTGGAGTTGTCGATGGCGATCGGCAGCGACAGGAACTCCGGGGTCCAGCGGCCCGAGGCCTTGATCTCCTCGACGCGGGCCAGCGCGGCGGGGCTCATGATCGCGATCCACAGGCCACCGTCGGCGGCGAAGCACTTCTGCGGGGCGAAGTAGTACACGTCGGAGTCGGCGATGTTCACCGGCAGGCCGCCCGCGCCGGAGGTGGCGTCGATGGCGATCAGGGCGTTCTCCGAGCCGGCCGGACGCGAGACCGGGATGGACACACCGGTCGAGGTCTCGTTGTGGGCCCAGCCGATGAGGTCGACCGAGGGGTCCGAGACGGGCTCGGGCGCGCTGCCCGGCTCCGACGAGACGACGATCGGGTCACCGATGAACGGGTTGCCCTTGGCGACCGAGGCGAACTTCGAGGAGAACTCGCCGTTGGTCAGGTGCAGCGAGCGCTCGCGGATCAGGCCGAAGGCGGCGGCGTCCCAGAACGCGGTGGTGCCACCGTTGCCGAGCACCACTTCGTAGCCCTCGGGCAGGGAGAACAGCTCACGCAGGCCGTTGCGCACCCGCGCCACGACGTCCTTGACCGGCTTCTGGCGATGCGAGGTGCCGAACACCGAGGCGCCGACAGTCACCAGGGACTGCAGCTGCTCCGGGCGGACCTTGGACGGGCCGCAGCCGAACCGTCCGTCGGCGGGCTTGAGGTCGGCGGGAATGGTCGGGAACGCACTGGTCATGGGGGCGAGTTTAGTGGTCCGCCGATGGTCCGACGCGCACGGGGGCGGGGCTGTGAGGCGGCCCACTCGGGGGCGCGGGCACGGCGTGGCGGGCACCCGGCGTGCTGGGCGGGTGCCCAGCTCGACCCGGTGGACCGTCGGGCCCGGCAGGTGCCCGGAACGCCCCGACCGCGGGCCCCGCGCGGCCGTCACGTCGACCCGGATCGGCGCGTGCGGGGAATTTGCCCTTGTGCGTAGGGCATTCGCATTACGCTTCTGCTATGAGCCTCGCCGTGGCCGACTCGGGTCGGACCCTGCTCGACCGGTTTGTGTGGGCGTTCGGGAGACGGCCGGGATTGCTGGCCGAGAGCTCCCGGCGAGAACTGCTGATGAGGGGGTTACCCGCCACGGCCACCGTGCTGTCGGTGCGATCCCGGCGCGGGGAGGGCGGATACCGGTTCTCGGTGCGGGTAGAGGTGCCCGACGAGCTGGTCTACGACGCGCGGGTGCGGCAGCGGGTGCGTAGCCAGGATCTGGAATGGATGCAGCCCGGCGACGTCGTCGGCTGCCGCGTCGACCCGGGCGATCGGGAACGCGTGGTGTTGTTCGTCCCCGAGGTGCCGCGGTCGGGACGCAGCGCGGCCGCCAAGATCCTGGCCAACGGGCGCCGCGCGGAGGCGACGGTCCTGGCGGTCGCGCCGATCGCGGCCGACTACACCGGCCGCGACGATCCGGTGCTGCGCCTGGACCTGGAGTTGCGGGCCTGGGACGAGCCGTCGCCGTGGCGGGTGCGGCTGATCCAGCCGGTGCCGCTGGCCGCGGTCGGGCAGATCGAACTCGGCACCCGCCTCGACGCCGCCTTCTTCACCGTCGATCGCGGCGCCTCCGTCGCCATCGACTTCACCAGCCTGACCTGAATGCCCGCGGCCTGGGCCAGCTGAGCGGCGGTCCACCCGGACCGCGTGTCGGCTACCGGTGGACGACGCCGTGACTACAGGTGAACGAAGGTGAACCCGGCCGCGCGCAGGGCCGGGATCGCGACGGCCATGCCGGCTGCCGTGCCCGACTTCGGCCGGTGCATGTGGGCGAGCACGATGCCACCGGGCGCGGCCGCACTCATCGCCCGCTGTACCTGCGCGGCCGAGGCGGTGGCGCCGAAGTCGGCGTTGACGGTGAACCCGAGCGGGGTCTCGCCCAGCTCGGCGACGATGGCGACCGCGACGTCGTCGTAGTGGGCGGTGCCCGCGCGGAAGAATCGCGGCGCCCGTCCGGTCAGCTCGAGCAGGCGTTCGTGATTGGCCCACACCTCGTGCACCGCTTCGTCCGCCGACGCCGTGCCCGCGATGTTGTAGGCGGCCCGCCCGGTCACCGACAGCGGCTTGTGCGCGACGCCGTGACTGGCCAGCTCGAACAGCGGGTTCGCGGCGAGCCGCTGCACGCGACCGGGATCGGCGTCGATCCAGCGCTTGTTGAGGAACAGCGTCGCCGGAATCCGCTCGGCGATCAGCAGATCCAGCAGCGCCTGGTCGACCTCGCTGTTGCCCGGCCCGCCGCACGCGTCGAAGGTGAGCGCCAGCTGCTTGCCACTCGCCGGGAATCCGGTGGTGATGCCGGGCAGATCGACACCCCACGCGTGTGGCCGAGCGCCGGCGTGCCGGGCGGCGACCGCGGCGGGTGAGACGGCGGTCGGCGCGACGACGGTCGAGATCGGCCGCGCGGTCGGCGGCGCGGCCACGGATGGCCCGGCTGCCACCTCGGGCGCGGCCGAATCACCCTGCGCGGCGGCACAGCCGGTCAGCACACCCGCCGCCAACGCGGCCCCCGCGCCGAAAAGCTCACGCCGGGAAAACCCCTCGTTCCGCACCGCCCACCCTTATCGATCAGGTCGGCTGAACATTACCGCCGCCGAGCGCTCCACCAGCCGGAACAGGCCGTCGACCGGCTGTGTTCCGCGAACACATCCTGTCGGCGCCGGATGTCGTGGAGACGAACGACCGGTAGATCGACAACGACCGGGCGTCGGCGGCCGGGGTGGCCGTCGACGCCCGGTCGGGCGATGCGGGGTGGGTCAGCCGGCGATGGTGGACCAGCCGGCGACCTCTTCGGGGGTGCGGGGGCCGGGGCCGGTGTAGATGGCGGCGGGGCGAACGAGCTTGCCCAGCTGCTTCTGCTCCAGGATGTGCGCGCACCAGCCCGCGGTCCGGCCGCAGGTGAACATGGCGGGCATCATGTGCGCGGGGACCTCGGCGAAGTCCAGGATCACCGCGGCCCAGAACTCGACATTGGTCTCGATGGCCCGATCCGGGCGACGCTCCCGCAGTTCTGCCAGCGCGGCCTGCTCCAGCGCGGCGGCGACCTCGAAGCGCGGGGCGTCGAGACGCTTGGCGGTGGCGCGCAGCACGCGGGCGCGCGGGTCCTCGGCCCGGTAGACGCGGTGGCCGAAGCCCATCAGCTTCTCTTTGCGGTCGAGGATGCCCTTGACCAGCGCGCGGGCGTCGCCGCTCTGCTCGACGGCCTCGATCATCGGGAGCACGCGGGCGGGGGCGCCGCCGTGCAGCGGGCCGGACATGGCGCCGATCGCGCCCGACAGCGACGCCGCCACGTCGGCGCCGGTGGAGGCGATGACGCGGGCGGTGAAGGTGGAGGCGTTCATGCCGTGCTCGGCGGCCGAGACCCAGTAGGCGTCGATCGCCTCGGTGTGGCGCGGGTCCGGGTCACCCTTCCAGCGGGTCATGAACCGCTCGGTGACGGTGGTGCACTCGTCGATCTTGCGCTGCGGAACGGCGGGCTGATAGATGCCGCGGGCGGACTGCGCCACGTAGGACAGCGCCATCACCGAGGCGCGGGCCAGGTTCTCGCGGGCGGTCTCGTCGTCGATGTCGAGCAGCGGCTCGTAGCCCCAGATCGGGGCGAGCATGGCCAGACCGGCCTGCACGTCGACGCGCACGTCACCGGTGTGCACCGGCAGCGGGAAGGGCTCGGCGGGCGGGAGGCCGCGGCCGAACTGGCCGTCGACCAGCAGGGCCCACACATCACCGAAGGTGACGCGGTTGGTGACCAGGTCCTCGATGTCGACGCCGCGATAACGTAGCGCGCCACCATCCTTGTCCGGCTCGGCGATGTCGGTGGTGAAGGCCACCACGCCTTCCAATCCGCTGACGAAATCCTGTGGTACCGAGCTGGTAGTCATGGTGACTCTCCTTGCAGGGGCATGCCGATCTTTCTGAACCATAGCCCTGGGGATACCGGGTAGTAACGTCGCCCCTGGCCAGACCTGGACCCCTTCCCGGCCCGCGTCCCGGCGTACCGTCTGTCCTCATGGTTGACCACGAACCCGCGACCGCGGCCGACCTCGCCGCCATGCGCGTCGACTACGGCGACCCGCTGTCGGTGCCGGAGGAGACCGACCTCGACGAGACCTGGGTGGCCGGCGGCTGGGAACCGTTGCTGCGCCGCTGGATCGAGCAGGCGCGCGGTCTCGGCATCGCCGAATCCAACGCGATGGTGCTGGCGACGGTGTCGCTGTCGGGCCCGGCCCCGCGCCCGGTCGCGCGCACCGTCCTGTGCAAGGGACTCGCGCCCGAGGGCGTCACCTTCTACACGAATTACGACTCGGCCAAGGGCAACCAGCTCGCCGCCGACCCGTACGCCGCGGCGACCTTCGTCTGGCCCGCGCTGGCCCGGCAGGTCCATCTGCGCGGGATCACCGAGCGGGTGCCCGCCGAGGTGACCGAGGCCTACTGGCAGACCCGCCCGCGCGACTCGCGGCTGGGCGCGTGGGCGTCGCGGCAGTCGCGGCCCGCGGCCTCGCGCGCGGAGGTGGATCGGTCGTTGGCCGAGGCCACGGCCCGCTTCGCCGACGTCGACGACATTCCGGTCCCGCCGTTCTGGGGCGGGTACCTGCTGCGGCCCGACGAGGTGGAGTTCTGGCAGGGCAGACGGGGTCGGCTGCACAACCGGATCGTCGTGCGGATCGGCGACGCAGGCACAACCGTGGAACGTTTGCAGCCCTAACGAGCGGTGGGGTATCTCACCGAGCGCATCCGTTCTGCGATCGCCCGGCGATGGCTAATCTGCGGCGAGTGAAGCTGCTCGCCGACACCGAACCCCTGCGTCATCCCGACTATCGCAGGCTTTGGACCACCAACATCGTCACCGTCATCGGTGCGCAGCTCTCGGTGGTCGCGGTTCCGCAGCAGATCTTCCAGATCACCGGCAGCTCGGGGTACGTCGGCTTGGCCGGCCTGTTCGGCCTGGTCCCGCTGGTCGTGTTCGGGCTCTGGGGCGGCGCGCTGGCCGATGTGATGGACCGGCGCACCCTGCTGATCATCACCACGGCGGGCACCGGTGTGACGGCGGTGGCGTTCTGGGCGCAGGCCGCGCTCGGGACGAACAACGTGTGGCTGGTGCTGGGCCTGTTCGCCGCCCAGCAGGCGTTCTTCGCGGTCAACCAGCCCACCCGCAGCGCGGCCATCGCCCGGCTGCTGCCGCCCGAGCAGATCGCCGCGGCCAGCTCGCTGAGCATGACCGTGCAGAACGTCGGCATGATCGCCGGACCGGTGCTGGCGGGTCTGCTCATCCCGGTGCTCGGCCTGTCGACGCTGTATCTGATCGATGCGATCGCGCTGCTCGCGACGGTGTGGGCGGTGTGGAAACTGCCCGCCTTCCCGCCCACCGGCGATCAGCGCCGGGCCGGGCTGCGCGCCGTCATCGACGGTTTCCGCTATCTGACCAAGCAGCGCATCCTGCTCGCGTCGTTCGTCGTCGACATCATCGCCATGGTGTTCGGCATGCCGCGCGCGCTGTTCCCGCAGATCGCGCACGAGACCTTCCACGACCCGGTCGAGGGCGGTGTCGCGCTGGGTCTGCTGTTCGCGGCCATCTCGGCGGGCGCGGTGCTGGGCGGGGTGTTCTCCGGCTGGGTGCCGCGCATCCGCAGGCAGGGCCTGGCGGTGATCGTCTGCATCGTGATCTGGGGCGTGGCGATGATCGGGTTCGGCTTGGCGGTGGGGCTGGCCGGGCACCTGTTCGGGCTGGGGGTGTGGCTGTGGATCGCGGTGGCCTTCCTGGCCCTGGGCGGCGCGGTCGACATGGTCTCGGCGGCGCTGCGCACGGCGATGTTGCTCAACGTCTCCACCGACGAGATGCGCGGCCGTCTGCAGGGCGTGTTCATCGTGGTTGTCGCAGGTGGGCCGCGGATCGGTGATGTTGCCCACGGTTTCGCCGCGGCGAGCCTGGGTACCGCTGTAGCTGCCGCGGGTGGCGGTGTTCTGGTCGTCATCGGGGTGGTGCTCGCCGCACTGGCCTTCCCCGCCTTCGTCCGTTACCGGGTGACCCGCGCGCACACCGATTCACTGGTCAATTGAGTTGTGCGAGAAGGGATTACATGACTATCGCCGATTCGCCCGCGCAGGGGCCCGCCGCCGTGCGCGGCAGCACCGCGCGAGGTCGGCGAACAGGGGATCGGCGCAGGTCGGCAGCTGTGCGCCGACCTCACCGCCGATCGGCCCCGGTGTGAGAACGGCGCAGGACAACCCTGATTGCTTGTCTCGACCGAACAACAGCTAGCGTTAGCGCAAGTGCACCGCGTGCCGACCGCATCGGTGCCTACGGTTCTAGCCTGAGAGGGATCCTTCCGTGCCCGCTGAGAACATCACCAACGTCGCCGATGACGCCAAGGCGGTACTGCAGTACCCCGGTGGCGAGTTCCCGATTTCGGTCACCAAGGCCGCAGAGGGCAACGACGGACTCGACTTGGGCAAGCTGCTGGCCAGCACCGGCTACGTCACCTACGACCCCGGTTTCATGAACACCGCGTCGACCAAGTCGGCCATCACCTACATCGACGGTGAAGCGGGCATCCTGCGCTACCGCGGCTACCCGATCGACCAGCTGGCCGGCCGCTCGACCTTCATCGAGGTCAGCTACCTGCTCATCTACGGCGAGCTGCCGACCCAGGCCCAGCTCGACGACTTCACCGATCGCATCCGCCGCCACACGCTGCTGCACGAGGATCTGAAGCGGTTCTTCGACGGGTTCCCGCGCAACGCGCACCCGATGCCGGTGCTGTCGTCGGCGGTGAACGCGCTCTCGGCGTACTACCAGGACTCGCTGGACCCGCGCGACCCCGAGCAGGTCGAGCTGTCCACCATCCGCCTGCTGGCCAAGCTGCCCACCATCGCGGCCTACTCGTACAAGAAGTCGGTCGGCCAGCCGTTCCTCTACCCGGACAACTCGCTGAGCCTGGTCGAGAACTTCCTGCGGATGACCTTCGGCTTCCCGGCCGAGCCCTACGAGGTCGACCCCGAGATCGCCGCCGCGCTCGACATGCTGCTGATCCTGCACGCCGACCACGAGCAGAACTGCTCCACCTCGACCGTGCGCCTCGTCGGCTCCTCCGACGCCAACCTGTTCACCTCGGTGTCCGGTGGCATCAACGCGCTGTGGGGCCCGCTGCACGGCGGCGCCAACCAGGCCGTGCTCGAGATGCTCGACGAGATCAAGGCCAACGGCGGCGACGTCAAGGAATTCATCCGCAAGGTCAAGAACAAGGAAGACGGCGTGAAGCTCATGGGCTTCGGGCACCGCGTCTACCGCAACTACGACCCGCGCGCCACCCTGGTCAAGCAGGCCGCCGACAAGATCCTGTCGAAGATCGGCGGCGACGACCAGCTGCTCGACATCGCCAAGCAGCTCGAAGAGGCCGCCCTCACGGACGACTACTTCGTCTCGCGGCGCCTGTACCCGAACGTCGACTTCTACACCGGCGTCATCTACCGGGCGATGGGCTTCCCGACCCGCATGTTCACCGTGCTCTTCGCCATGGGCCGCCTGCCCGGCTGGATCGCCCACTGGCGTGAGATGCACTCCGAGCCGCTCAAGATCGGCCGCCCGCGCCAGATCTACACCGGTTACGGTGAGCGTGACTACCGCGACATCGCTGGCCGTTAGTCCGAACTGAAACTATCGAAGGGGATAGCCGAATGACCAAGCCGGAGATCGAATTCCAGGAGGGCCCCGCGCCCACCGAGCTCGTGATCAAGGACCTCGTCGAGGGCGAAGGCAAGGAAGCGGTGCCCGGCGGCACCGTCGAGGTGCACTACGTCGGCGTCGAGTTCGACAGCGGCGAGCAGTTCGACTCTTCGTGGGACCGTGGCGAGTCCATCACCTTCCCGCTGCGCGGCCTGATCCAGGGCTGGCAGGAAGGTATCCCTGGCATGAAGGTCGGCGGCCGTCGCCAGCTGACCATCCCGCCGGAGCTCGCCTACGGCCCCGCCGGCGCGGGCCACCACCTCTCCGGCAAGACCCTGGTCTTCGTGATCGACCTGCTCAACGCGAACTGACCAGCCGAACAACACACTGAGGCCGGGTTCCCGACAGGAACCCGGCCTCAGTTGTCTGTGTGTGAGGAGTGCTCAGCGGGTGAGGTCGGCCATCGGTATTTCGCCGACGACGACGTGACTGAGCGCGACGATGCCGCGATGGATCTGGTGCAATCGGTATTCCCGGGCATGTGCGTCGAGGCGGAACTCGAGTACCTCCTCGATCCCGAACTTGGTGTCCAGCACGACCACGAGATAGAGGGGTATCCCGACCCGCGCGTACTGGGCCTTCTTGTCCAGCAGGTCCTCGGCGGCGGTCGACGGCGACGACACCTCGACCACGATCAACGCGTCGGCGGCTTCGGGTTTCGCTCCCGGCCTGTCCAGGCAGCGGTAGATCACCACGTCAGGGCGGCGAAAGGTGAACTTCGGGACGCGCCACAGCACCACGTCGATGTCGGTGTCGACCCGGATGCACGGTTCGGTACTGGGCAGCCGCTCCATAGCGTCGGCCAGGCGCCGAGCGATGCGATTGTGTTCCGGAGTAGGCGATTCACACACGATGACATGCCCGTGGACCACTTCGATCTCACGCGCCGCGGCTTCCGGCAGCCGGAGGTACTCCTCTTCGGTCATCAGATGAGGGAGCGAATCCGTCGGCTGGATCGTCATGCCGGTGAGCATACCGCCAGGCCGCGAGCGGACTTGTGGTCTGGAAGAAGGCCGATGCCGACGACGTGGGTCGCGATGTCGCTACTCCCGGACGACCTCGACCGGGTCGGTGAGGGCGAGGGCGAGGGCGGAGTTCTGGGTGGTGCTGCGGGCGGGGAGGGCCTCGATGGCCTTGCCGGTCTGGGTGTTGAGGTTGCCGACGATGTTCTGCAGGGCGCCGACGCCGGTGGTCATCTGTTCGATCGCGGAGGTGATCTGGGCGCCGCCCTGTTCGGCGAGAGTGGGCAGGCCCTTGGCGAGTTCGGCGCCCTGGGTGAGCTGGGTGCGGGCGCTGTCGAGCCGGGTGACAACGGTGCGCAGCAGGGTGCCGAGGTCGGTGTTCGGGTCGACGGCGGCGCCGGTCAGATCGGCCAGGCCGGTCAGCTGGGCGCCCGCCTGACTCGAGATGCCGCGCAGCGCTTCGAGCTTGGTGATGATGTCGGCCAGCTGGGGATCGGTGGCGAACGGCAGGGCGCGCAGCAGCGGCAGGACCTGGTCCAGGCCGGTGCTCAGCGCGGTGGCGCTACGCTCCACGCCGGCGATGGTGACGCCGGTGGCGCCGAGCGCGTCGGCCAGCTGGTTCGCCTGCTTGGTCGCGCCGTCCACGGTCTGGTTCAGCAGCTCGATGGCCGAGGTGAGTTCTCCCGCGCCCTGTTTCGCGAAGTCGAGGAACCCGAGCATCTCGCTGGCGCCGCCGCTGAACTGGGCGGCGCCGTCGGCGGCCGCGGTGACGCCGGCGTTGAGCAGCTGCGCGGTGAACTGCACCGAGGTCATCTGATTGCGGGCCTGGGAGACCGCGGCCAGCGCGGCGTCGACGCCGGAGGCGCCGATCCGGTGGGTCACGGCGGCGACGGCGCCGTTGACGACGTTCTCGTCCGCGCCGTCGTGGGCGGTGACGGTGACCTTGGCGCGCTTGGGTTCCGGCGTGGCCAGCGTCGCCATCGACGCGGTGAGATCGGCGGGCAGGGTGATCACCGCGGCGTAGTCGGCCGCGTCGAGCTCACCCGGCTTGGCCACCGTCCACTCGTAGCCGCCGGCGTCCTGGACCGCCTTGGCCACGCGCTCCCCGGTCGGCCCGGTATCGGCGTTGACGAGCGCGAATCCCGTGGGGGAGTCGGACGTGCCCGCGCACGCGGCGATACCACCACCCGCCAGCGCGACAGCAGCGACGAGACAGACCATCCTGGTGCGTTTTCCGATCACGCCGCCGACGGTATCGAGCGAGTTCGCGCCGGGTCGTGGGAGATGTCTGAGAGTTCGGTGAGGATGGCACGACGGGGATAGCTGACGGTGTGCCGGAACCTGTTCTCGGGCGGGCGATTCCCGCTCATCGGGACGTCAAACGATGTCGTGATATGGCGTGCATCACAGTGCCTTCCATTGTTTCTCCGGGTCCGATACAAATCTCGAGTCAATCGAGATCGAGATTTCATCGATTCGTCCGGGGGGTTCGGGGATTCGCCGGGGGCATCGGGAGGGAGACATCGAACATGTTCCACCGCACCATCACCCGGGCGGGCCGTCGCGCATTCGTGGCCGCGCTGCCGCTGGCCGTCGCCACGTCGCTGGTCACCGCGGGTGTCGCGGCCGCTGACGTCGACACCGAGCGTCAGACGCAGATCGCCACCGGCCTGGCCAGCGCCGGTGCCGCCGACGGCGTGGACTTCCGCACCACCGTCTCGCCGGACCTGCGCACCATCTCCGCGAGCATCGACAACGGCCGCTTCGTGATCACCCCCGACGCCGTCACCGTGGTCTCGGCCACCGGTGTCACCGTCGGCGAGGTCCCGCTCAAGTTCAACACCGTCGACGGCAACGCCATCGCGATCGCCTCGGTGGTCTCCGCCGACGGCAAGACCGTGCAGATGGCGCCGCAGCTGTCCGGCGACACCAGCACCGAGCTGAAGGACATCGCCACCAACCCCGAGGCCGGCAACCACGACCCGGTCCAGAACGGTGCGGCCGCAGGCGCCACCATCGGCGCGCTGGCCGCCGCGATCATGTGCGTGCCCGCACTGGCCGCGTTCATCATCGGCTACGTCTTCTGCGCCATCCCGTCGGTGATCTCGACCGCGCTGACCGGTGCCGTGATCGGTGCCGTCATCGGCCTGGTGATCCCGGAGTCGGTGCCGCAGGTGCTGCCCTGATCCCTCGACGAGGCTGATCAATAGCTCCGTGATAGCCCTGTCGTCGCGCCTTGTGGCGGCGGCGGGGCTATCGCGCGTCTAGGGCGTGTCCCGGGCCGGCAGTTCGATGACCAGCCGAGCCCCGCCGAACGCGCTGTCCTCGAAATAGGCCCGCCCGCCGTGCAATTGGGCCTGCTGGGCCACCAGCGCCAGGCCGAGGCCGGACCCGCCCTTGCTGGCATTGGTCCCGCGGGCGAAGCGGGCGAAGACGGCGTCGCGCTCGGCGACCGGCACGCCGGTGCCGTTGTCGTCGACGGCGATGACGATGCGACCGCCGGGCGCGCGATGCGCCGAGACGACGGCATGGGTGGCGCCACCGTGCTTGACCGAGTTGGTCAGCGCGTTGTCGATCGCGAGCCGCAGACCGGCGGGCAGCCCACGGGTGACGAGCTCGGCGTCGGTGTCGATGCGGACCGAGAGGCCGGGGTTGTGGCGCATGGCGTCGTGGGCGGCCTGGTCGCACAGATCGGCCACATCGGTGGGGATGTGGTCGGCCTCGGCGGTGAGGTCGCCGCGGGCCAGGCGTTCCAGCGCGGTGAGCGTGGTCTCGATCCTGGTCTCGTTGCGGGCGAGGTCGTCGAGGATCTCGCGGCGCTGCTCGTCGGTGAGGTCGAGGGTGCGCAGGACCTCGAGGTCGGTGCGGATCGCGGTCAGCGGGGTGCGCAGCTCGTGGGCGGACACGGCGGCGAAATCGCGGGCCGTCTCCAGCGCGGCGGCGGTCTCGGCCTGCGCTTCGTCGACGCGGGCCAGCATGGTGTTCACCGCGTCGGCCAGTTTGACCGCTTCATCGACACCGGACCCGTCGACCGGCTGGGCGGAGTGGTCGGGGTCGCCGAAGGAACTGCGCGCGGAGACCTGCTTGGTCAGCTTCACGATCGGCCCCACGGCGCGACCGGCCAGCAGCCAGCCCAGCGCCGCGGCCGCCGCCACCGCGATCGCGGCGCCCAGCAGCACCCAGCGTTGCTGGTCCGCGGTGGCCTTGGCGGCCTCGGTGGTCGGGATGGCCAGGGAGACGGTGCGTCCCGCCGGCTGGTTCTCGGTGGTGGTGAGCACCCGGTACGGCTGGTCGTTGACCTCGACGGTCTGCGAGCCCGGCGGCAGATCGGGCAGCTGGGTGGAACTGGACGCGGTGACCTGGCCGTTGTCGCGCACGGTGAGCGCCATGGTGGTCTGCAGACCGGTCAGGTTGACGAATCCGGTGGCCAGCACCGGCTCGATCAGCACGATCCGCGAGGCGATCTCGAGCTGCTGGTCGGTTTGGGTCACATTGTTGCGTTCGATCGCCTGGAAACCCACGAATGCGGCGATCGAGACGATGATGACGGCACCCGCCGCGGCCGCGCCCGCGACCCGAGTTCGGAGCGAAAACGATTGTCTCCGACGGCGTTTCGGCGGGGCCTCGATCATTTCGGTTCCCGGAGCACGAACCCTACGCCGCGAATCGTGTGCAAAATCCTTGGCGTGTCATCTATTTCGAGTTTGCGTCGCAAGTATCCGACGAACACGTCGACGACATTCGTATCGGCTATGAAATCGTAACCCCACACCAATTCCAGCAGCCGTTCACGCGTCAACACCACACCCGCATTCCGGGCCAGCGTCGACAACAATTCGAATTCTCGTTTGGTGAGCTCGATTTCCTTGCCGTGCAGCAGCGCCCGGTATCCGGCCACGTCGATCTGGAGCGGGCCGACGCTGATCGCGCCGGGCGCGACCGGCTCCGGGGCATCGGTGCGGCGGCGCAGCAGGGCCCGGATCCGGGCCACCAGCTCGGCCAGTTCGAACGGTTTCACCAGGTAGTCGTCGGCCCCGGACTCCAGGCCCGCGATCCGGTCGTCGACCGAGGCGCGGGCGCTGAGCACGCAGACCGGCACGTCGTTGCCCATCGCCCGCAACGCCGTCACCACGCCCGCGCCGTCGAGCACCGGCATGTTCATGTCGAGCACCACCGCGTCGGGCGCGTGCTCGGAGACGGCGCGCAGAGCGGCGGCGCCGTCGCGCGCGACCAGCACCTGGAACCCGGACAGCCGCAGGCCGCGTTCGACCGAGGCGAGGACGTCCTCGTCGTCGTCGACGACCAGGACAGTGGAGGCAGCACGATCGGTCACGCCGCAATCCTAGGGGCGGCGGCCACCACCGGGCCCGATGGTCAGGCCGTCGGGGCCACCGGGTCGCCGTCGAGGTCGGGGGTGGGCGTGTCCTGCGCGGCCGGGGGCGGATTGCCCAGCGGCGGATTCGCCAGGATGCGGTCGGCCAGCGCGGTGAGCACGGCCGGGTCCTCGATGGTGGCCGGGGTCTCCACCTGTTCCCCGGCGGTGAGCTGGCGGATCGTCTTGCGCAGGATCTTGCCCGAACGGGTCTTGGGCAGGCCCGAAACGATGATCGCGCTGTGCAGGGTGGCGATGGCGCCGATCTGCTCGCGCACCCGCTCGGCGAGTTCGGTCCGCAACTGCTCCGGATCGACCTCCACACCCTGCTTGAGCACCACGTAGGCCAGCGGCAGGTGGCCCTTGAGCTCGTCGGGCACACCGATCACGGCGCATTCGGCGATCGCGTCGTGCCCGGCGATGGCGGCCTCGATGCTGCCCGCCGAGAGACGGTGCCCGGCCATGTTGATCACGTCGTCGCTGCGGCCGAGGACGTAGAGGTAGCCGTCCTCGTCGAAGTAACCGGAATCGCCGGTCAGATAGTGGCCGGGGAAGGCCGACAGATACGAGCGGATGAACCGCTCGCGGTCGCGCCACAGCCCGGTCAGCGCGCCGGGCGGCAGCGGCAGCCCGATGACGATGTTGCCCTCGACGCCGGTCGGCACCGGATTGCCGTTCGCGTCGAGCACCCGCAGCCGGTAGCCGGGCACCGGCACGCACGACGAACCGGGTTTGACCGGCAGTTCCTGCAGGCCGAGCGGGTCGGCGCAGATCGGCCAGCCGGTCTCGGTCTGCCACCAGTGATCGACCACCGGGGTGTCGGGGTGATCGGCGAGCAGGGTGCCGGAGGCCCATTCGAAGGTGGCCGGGTCCAGCCGCTCGCCCGCGCAGAACAGCGCGCGCAGCCGGGACAGGTCGTGGCGGTGGGCGGCGGCGGCCTCGGGATCGGCCCGCCGGATCGCGCGCAACGCAGTCGGCGCGGTGAACAGCACCCGCACGTCGTGCTCGTCGATGATCCGCCAGAACACCCCCGCGTCGGGCGTGCCGACCGGTTTGCCCTCGTAGAGCACGGTCGTCGCGCCGACCAGCAGCGGCGCGTAGACGATATAGGAGTGGCCGACGACCCAGCCCACATCGGAGGCCGCCCAGAACACCTGACCTGGGCCGACGTCGTAGATATTGCGCATCGACCAGGCCAGCGCGACCGCGTGCCCGCCGTTGTCGCGGACCACGCCCTTGGGTTTGCCGGTGGTTCCCGAGGTGTAGAGGATGTAGAGCGGATCGGTCGCGGCGACCGAGACCGGCTCGGCCGGGGTGACGTCGGCGACGGTGGCGGCCCAGTCGACCCAGCGGGCCGCGACGGTCTGCTCCGAGGACGGCAGCACGTCGGTGGCGGGCAGCGCTGCCGGGAACTCGATGGTCGGGAATTCCGGGCGCTGCTTGACGATCACCGTGCGCACCGACGCCGTCTGCGCCAGATCCAGCGCCTGCAGCACGATCGGCGGGTAGTCGATGCGGCGGTGGGGCTCCATGCCGCCCGAGGCGGTGACCACCAGGACCGGTTCGGCGTCGTCGATGCGGGCGGCCAGTTCGGGCGCGGCGAAGCCGCCGAACACCACCGAGTGCACCGCGCCGATGCGGGCGCAGGCCAGCATCGCGATCACGGCCTCGGGGATCATCGGCAGGTAGATCACCACCCGGTCACCGGCCACGACGCCGAGATCACGCATGGCTCCGGCGAATCGGGCGACCTCGTCGAGCAGCTCGGCGTAGGTGTAGACGGTGGTGGTGTCCGTCATAGCGGAGACATATATGAGGGCGGCCTGATCGGCGTGCCCGCCCTCGGCGACGGTGCCCGCTCGCACGTGCCGGTCCAGCGCGTTGACGCAGGTGTTGAGCCGGGCGTCGGGGAACCAGCGGGCCGCGCGCTTGTCGGCGGCGTCGACGATCTGCTGCGGCGCCACGTCCCACTCGATGGCCTGAGCTGCGGCGGACCAGAAGTCGGCTGGGTCGACCAGACTGGTCTGATAGACCGGTCGGTACTCGTGTTCCACGTCCAAGCCCGTGACTCCCTAGCCTCGCTTCGATGCCCGCTCGATAGATCCTGATGATTGTGGCAGACTTCACGCGACACCCGAGGGGGTGCCGCGACCTTTGGTTTTGCCTGGAACGGGCAGGTCATCGCGCGGACCTCTACCGGGAGTCAGCCAAGAAGTTATTGATCCGTTAGAATCTGATGTCACTTATTCGGGCAGTCGTAGACGCAATTTCTCGGCCAGCCGCAGTTCTCGGCCAGTCAACTCTGGTGAGCCGCCATCGCGCCTGTGGAGGTTCGCTGATGGCGCAAGGTACGAGGCCAGTTTGGAAAGTGAGTGGGAGATGCGTGACGCCGCTAGGTCCGGCAGCAAGCGCTGGGCGCTCGGCAACTGGGACCTGCGTTGGAAGGTTACGGCCGTGCTGGCCGTGCCGCTCGCGGTCGCGGTCGGGCTCGGCGTGTCGAGAATTACCTCGGAGTTCTCGGAGGCCAACCGGCTGTCGAGCATCAATGAGCAGGTCGACTCGATTCCGTCGGTCACCGCGCTGAGTGCTACCTCGGCGCGGGTCACCGGTAGTCAGATGGTTCCCGCGGGGCCGGGGGTCACCCTGGTCACCGACAAGGACCTCGCCGATCTCGATGCGGCCATCGCCGCCGCCGAGTCCTCACTGGGCCGGTTGACCGATCTGCCGCGGGCGCACGAGGCGCTGCAGCGGATGATCTCGCAGGCCAAGAACGTGCGCGGCCAGGGCAAGGCGCTGACCTCGTCGGCCGAGCCCGCGCTGGCCTCGGTCGAGCAGATGCGTAAAGACAGCGTCGACATCGTCGAGACCACCATCGCCCAGGTCAGCGATCCGGTCATGGACCAGGCCAAGCTGCGCCTCGTCGACTCGCTCAACACCCGTTCCGTGCTCGTCGACCAGCTGGCAGGCATCTCCGAGATGCTGCGCGGTCTGCCGCAGGGTTCGCAGGACTTCATCACCGGTGTCGCCACCGAGCGGCACCTGCTCGACGTGCTGGCCAACCGCTTCCCCGACGGCGATCGGGTGATCGCGGACCTCAAGGCGCAGGCCGACGTCCGGCAGAACCTGGTCAGCAGCCCCGAGGTCGCGGCGGGCAAGCTGCCCATCGGTGACATGCGTACGTCGCTCGTCACCAGCCTCGTCGGCTACGAGGGCGTCGTCGACCAGGCCACCAAGGCCATCGAGTCGTCCATGGACGAACTCACCACCACCGCCGCCACCGGCGCCTGGTCCTACACCGGCGTCGTCATCGCGACGATCCTCGCCGCGCTGTTGCTGGCCGTGTTCGTCGCCCGCTCGATGATCGTGCCGCTGCACCGCCTGCGCCTGGCCGCGCTGCGTGTCGCCGAGTCCGATCTGCCGCACGAGGTCGCCCAGCTGCGTAACGGCGCCGCCCCCGAGGACGTGCCGCTCGAGCCGATGCCGGTGCGCTCCGACGAGGAGATCGGCCAGCTGGCCCGCGCCGTCGACGACATCCACGGTCAGGCGCTGCGCCTGGCGAGTGATCAGGCGCAGATGCGTTCGCAGGTCAACGACATGTTCGAGACTCTGGCCCGGCGCTCCAAGTCGCTCGTCGACCATCAGCTCACCCTCATCGAGGCGATGGAGTACGACGAGAAGGACCCGCGCCTGCTCGAGAACCTCTTCCGGCTCGACCACCTCGCGGCGCGCATGCGCCGTAACGGTGACAACCTGCTCATCCTCGCCGGTACCAAGCAGCGCCGGACCAAGTCGGCCCCGGTCGAGATCGCCGACGTGCTGCGTGCCGCGATCTCCGAGGTCGAGGACTACGAACGGGTCAAGCTCGGCGCGACCCCGCGTGGCTCGCTGGTCGAACCGGCCGCCTCCGACATGGCGCACCTGTTCGCCGAGCTGCTCGACAACGCGCTGCGGGCCTCCCCGCCGGAGACCGACGTCAAGTTCACCTTCGCCCAGGCCCATGATCAGGGTCTGCTGATCGAGGTCGCCGACCGCGGTATCGGTATGCCGCCGCAGGAGATGTCGGAGATCAACCGCAGGCTCGAGCAGACCGCCGAGCCCGGTCCCGACACCGCCCGCCACATGGGTCTGTTCGTAGTCGGCCGGCTCGCCGAGCGGCACGGTCTGACCGTGCGCCTGCGTCCGACCTTCGACACCGCGCGCGATCCGGGCGTCACCGTCACCGTGCACGTGCCGGTCGGCCTGATCGTCTCCGGCGCCGGCGGCCCGGTGGTGCCGCCGCAGCAGCTGCAGCAGCAGGCGCCGCCGCAGCAGCAGCGCCCGAACCCGCAGAACCAGCAGAGCACGATGCAGACCCGCGCGATCACCCGGACCCCGGGCGGCAACGTGATGGTCACCGTCGATCCCGGTGTCAGCAGCGGGCCGATCCCGGCCGGTCAGGGTGGGCTGCCGCAGCGGCAGCCCGGGAACTCGATGGCCCAGGGCCTGCAGCAGGACGCCGCCGAGCAGTCCTCGCCGACCCTGCGTCCGCCGGCGCCCGGTCAGGGCAACGTGCCGCAGCGCGGCAAGCTGGCCGCGGCCAATCTGCCCAAGCGCAACCTCGCGGCCGGTGGGCCGGGCGGACCCGGTGGACCGCAGCGTCCGCAGGGCGCGCCGTCCGCGCCGGGGCAGCCGGGCGATCCCAAGCCCGCCGGTGC
>NZ_LPNR01000068.1 GCF_019266065.1 Nocardia sp. MH4
CGGCCGCGGCGGCGGGCGATCTGGACGGGGTGGGGGCGGGCGCCACCGTCCGCCCGGCGAAGTGCACGCCGCCGGACCCCGAGCCCGGCGCCGAACCGGCCGCGGTCGCGGTCGGCAACGACGACGCGAGCCGGGCCACGCTCACCGTCGAACTCTCGCGCACCACCGAGGCGCCAGCGCGCCTGCGAGACCGCCTCGCCGGGTGCGAGCAGATCCGGGTCAGCCGGGCGGGCGCGGAATCGACCGTCACGACCGTGCTCGACACCACGAGCCCGACGGGCGCCGACGACGCGGTGTCGTTGCGGCGCACTGTTGTTCCCGACGTCGGCGGGGCCGGGCTGACCCAGACCATGCAGACCACGATCGGGCAGATCGGCGACGTGCGGATCACGGTGACGTCGATGACCTTCGGCGCGGGCCTGCCCGACCAGCAGGCCGTCGCGGAGATGTTCGCGACCGCCGTGCGCCGGGTCCGCGGGGTCTGACCCGCGGCCCTAGCACGCGGGGGTGACAGGTTCGGTCCGGGCGCGACGCCGGGACCGGGATCGCTCCCCAGCCGCGGGGCCGTCAACAGGGCAGCACAACGCCCAGGTCGGGCGCCCGGTGCCGTCGGGGGCCACGGGCACGGTGGAGCCATGACATCGTCGACGAACTCCACCCGCCGGGCCACTCGCTCCGGACCCTTTCCCCGGGCACTCACCTGCGCCGAATCCACCCCCGGCTACCCCGCCGGACCACCGCAGCCGTCGCTGCGGGTGGACGATCCCGGCGAGCTCATCGCCGCCTTGCCCGCGATGCTCGGCTTCGTCCCCGAACGCTCGCTGGTCGTCGCCGTCCTGCACGAGGCGGCCCCGGGCGGGTCAACGGCGATCGAGGCGGTGGTGCGATTCGATCTGGACGCGCTCGCCGATCCGCACCGGATCGGCCAGTTCACCGCCTGCGTCGGATCGATCTGCCTGCGTGAGCATGCCGGCGGGGTGCTGGCGGTGTTCGTCGACGAGGCCGGGGGCGGGGTGATGCAGGCGCTTCGGGCCGCGTCGCTGCTCGAGGCACTCGGTGACGAGGGGATCGCCGTGTGCGGGGCCTGGTCGGTGCCCTCGATCGTGGCCGGGGCGCGCTTCCGCGACCTGTTCCATCGCGGCGCGGGCGGGGTCGTCGGTGATCCGGCGTCGTCGATGGTGGCGCTGTCCCACGTGCTCGACGGCAGACAGATCCGCCGCTCGCGCGGTGAACTCACCGCCCTGGTGCGGCCCGACCGACGACTGTGCGCCGAGGTGCGGCGCCGGCTCGGACCGGCCGTCGCGCGCTATCGCGGTGGCCTGTCCGCGGCGACACGGGCCGGGCACACGGCGGCCTATCAGCGCCGGGCGCTGGAATGGGTCCTGTGGCAGATCGCCGACGCCGCCTCCGGCGCGCCGCGTGCCGATCGCGAACTCGCGCAGCTGGCGGCCACGCTGCGCGACCGGCCGATCCGGGACGCGATGTACGGGCTGGCGCTGGGCGATCACGCCGAGGCCGCCGAACAGCTGTGGGCTCAACTCGCCCGGGCCACGCCCGGCGCCGACCGCGCCGAGGCCGCGGCACTGCTGGGCTTCAGCGCCTACCTGCGCGGGGACGGGCCGTTCGCCGGCGTCGCCCTCGCCGCGGCGGTGGAGGCCGATGCCACCCACCCGATGGCCGTGCTGCTGGAGACCTCGCTGCAGAGCGGGCTGCGGCCGGAACGGCTGCGCAAACTCGCGCAGTGCGGTCACCAGATCGCGGCTGATCTGGGGGTCGACATCGGCCCGCTCCACCGGTGAGGACGGCGAGCGGCGGAGATCAGCGCGCGCTGTGCGCCTTGTCGCCGAGCGACCGCAGGAATTCCCAGGCGTCGGAGACGATCTCGTCGAGATCGTTGTGCTCGGGCCGCCAGTCCAGCTCGGCGATCGCGCGGTCGCTGGAGGCGATGAGCACCGCCGGATCGCCCGGGCGGCGCGGCGCGTCGATCGCCTCGATCGGCAGGCCGGTCACCCGCTCGCACGCCGAGATCACCTCGCGCACCGAGAAACCGGTGCCCGAGCCGAGATTGAGGATCCGGTGGCTGCCGGGCTGCGACGAGGACAGCGCCAGCAGATGCGCCTGCGCCAGGTCGCGGATGTGGATGTAGTCACGCACGCATGTGCCGTCCGGCGTCGGCCAGTCGGTGCCGTAGACGGAGATGGCCTTGCGGTGGCCCAGCGCCACCTGCAACACGAGGGGGATCAGATGCGTTTCCACGACCCGGTTCTCGCCGAGACCGGCGTAGGCGCCCGCCACGTTGAAGTAGCGCAGGCTGGTCGCGGCCAGGCCGTGCGCCGCCGCGTAGGAGGTGATGGCGTGGTCGATGGCCAGCTTGCTCGCACCGTAGGGGTTGGTGGGGCGGGTCGGCGCCGACTCGGTGATCGGCACCTGCTCGGGTTCGCCGTAGGTCGCGGCGGTGGAGGAGAACACCAGGCGCGGGGTACCGGTCTCGCGGATCGCCTCGAGCAGGGTCAGCGTCTTGACGACGTTGCCGTGCCAGTACTTCTCCGGCTGCTCCACCGACTCGCCGACCAGCGACTGCGCCGCGAAATGCAGCACGCCGTCGAAGGATTCGGCGCGCAACAGCTCCGGCGCCGCGACGGCGATGTCGCCCTCGACGAAGCGGGCACCGGCCGGGACGCCGTCGGCGTTACCGGTCGACAGGTCGTCGACGACGACCACTTCGTTGCCCGCCTCGAGCAGGACTGCGGCGCACACGCCACCCACGTAGCCGGCGCCGCCGGTGACCAGAAGTTTCACGTATCAGACCAGCCTCACCTGGACGGCATGCGCCATCTCTTCGGACAGTTCGAAACCGTTGTGCCCCGGCACCGTGATCAGCACCGCGCCCGGCTTGGTCTCGACGGTGACACGCGCGTCGGGCACCACACCCGCCTCGCGCAGCCTGCCGATGACCTCAGGGTCGGTCTGGATGTGCTCGGCCAGCCTGCGCACCACGACGGCGTGCAGCGCGCCGTTGGGCAGGTCGGACAGGCGCACCAGCGTCTCCTCGGCAGCGGGGGTATCGCCGAGGCCGAGCTCGTCCAGACCGGGAATGGGGTTGCCGTAGGGCGAGGTGGTCGGGTGGTTGAGCACCTCGATCAGGCGCCGCTCCACCTCCTCGCTCATCACGTGCTCCCAGCGGCACGCCTCGGCGTGCACGTTCTGCCAGTCGAGGCCGATGATGTCGACCAGCAACCGCTCGGCGAGCCGGTGCTTGCGCATCACCGCGACCGCCATGGCGCGGCCCTTGTCGGTCAGCTCGAGGTGGCGGTCACCCGCGACGAGCAGCAGGCCGTCGCGTTCCATCCGCGCGACCGTCTGGCTCACCGTCGGACCACTCTGCTCGAGCCGCTCGGCGATGCGTGCCCGCAGCGGCACCACGCCCTCTTCCTCGAGGTCGTAGATGGTACGGAGATACATCTCCGTGGTGTCGACCAGATCCTTCACCTGTTACCCCTTCGTCGGCACGAATTCTACCCACGCGCGAACGCCCGTCCGCCCGCCGGACCGGCGGCCCTATTTCTACTGCATGTCAACGCGTCACGGGGGTCGCTGCTTCCGACTAGCGTGGCGAGCATGGTCACGCCGCCGCACAGCGAAGAGCCCGGGACCGTCGTGTGGACCGAGCGATTCCTCGGCTACACCTGGAGTCCGGAGCACCCGATGAAACCGGCGCGCCTGCAGTTCACCATGTCGCTGGCCGAAAGTCTGGGCGTGCTCGACGGTGTCGAGCCGTTGGCACCTGCCGCGGCCACCCAGGCCGACCTGCTGCGGGTGCACAGCAGCGCCTATATCGAGGCGGTGCGGCGCGCCGGTGACGGACCACCGACGCCCGAGGACACGATGTACGGCTTGGGAACCGCCGACAACCCGATCTTCCCCCGCATGCACGAGGCGGCCTCGGTCATCGTGGGCGGTACCCTCGCCGCCGCCGGGGAGATCGCGGCCGGGCGGACCCGGCGGGCGGTGAGCATCGGTGGTGGCATGCATCACGCCATGCCCGACGCCGCGGCCGGCTTCTGCATCTACAACGACGCCGCGATCGCGATCTCGTGGCTGCTCGACCACGGCTTCGACCGCATCGCCTACCTCGATGTCGACGTCCACCACGGCGACGGCGTCCAGCGTGCCTTCTACGCCGATCCACGGGTGCTGACGATCTCGCTGCACCAGCATCCGGCGACGTTGTGGCCCAACACCGGCTGGCCCACCGAGACCGGGCTCGGCGCGGCGGAGGGCACCTCGATCAACCTGCCGCTGCTGCCCGGCACCCGGGATGCCCAGTGGTTGCGTGGATTCCACGCGGTCGTGCCCGGCGCGGTGGCCGCCTTCCGGCCGCAGATCATCGTCAGCCAGTGCGGGGTGGACACCCATCGCGAGGACCCGCTGGCCGACCTGGAACTCACCGTGGACGGCCAGCGCGCGGCCTTCCTGGCGATGCGCGAGCTGGCCGACCGCCATGCCGAGGGCCGCTGGCTGGCCATCGGCGGCGGGGGGTACGGCGTGGTGCGGGTGGTACCGCGCGCCTGGACGCATCTGCTCGCCGCGGCTCTGGACCGGCCGCTGGCGCCGGAGACGCCGGTCCCGGCCGGCTGGATCGACCAGGTCCGCGCCGCCGCGCCCCGGGTGCAGCCGCCGACCAGCATGGGCGACGGCGGCGACACCGCCTACCTGCCCTGGGACGGTCCAGGCGGCACCCCGGAGGTCGGCGACGCGGGCCAGATCCGGGCCCAGCGGGCGATCGACACCGCGATCACGGCCACCCGGCGGGCGAGCTTCGCCCTGCTCGGGCTCGACCCGGAGGACCCTCGTGACTGAGCCGCTGCTGCCCGACACCCCCGATACGCCCGCGAATCCGCCTGCGCCACCCCAACACTGGTACGGCGATGTGCTCGCCTCCGACGGAGGCGTGGTCCGCGTGCGCCCGATCGTGCCCGCCGACGCCCCGGCGCTGGCCACGTTCCACGCCGCGCTGTCGGATCGCACCCGGTATCTGCGCTATTTCGGTCCGTACCCGCGGATCTCGCCCAAGGACATGTACCGCACCACCCATGTGGACTACCACGATCGGGTCGGGCTGGTCGCCCTGCTCGGGGACGCGATCATCGGCGTCGCCCGCTACGAACTGCTCGATCGTCGAGGCCCGCGCGCCGCCGAGGTGGCCTTCGTGGTCGCCGACGAGCACCAGGGCCGTGGTCTGGGCTCGGTGCTGCTCGAGCACCTCGCCGGCGCGGCGGCCGAGAACGAGGTGATGGCCTTCGTCGCGGAGGTGCTCGCCGAGAACGAGGCGATGATCACCGTGTTCCGCGACGCCGGCTATCAGCTGCAGCGCAGTCGGGACGGCGCCGAGGTGCACCTGGAGTTCGCGATCGATCCCACCGAAGCGCTGCGCACCGTGCGGGATGCGCGGGAGGCGGCCTCGGAGGCCCGCAGCGTCGGCAACCTGCTGGCGCCCGGGTCGGTGGCGGTGATCGGCGCCTCGCCTGAGCGGACCAGGGTCGGTGGCGCCGTGCTGGCGAACCTGCTCGCCGGCGGCTTCAGCGGGCCGGTGTTCCCGGTGAACCCGAACCGCCGATCGGTGCGAGGCGTGCGCGCCTACGCCACGGTCCGCGAGATCCCCGACGAAGTGGACTTGGCGGTCGTCGCGGTGCCTCCGGCCGCGATCGGGTCGGTGCTCGACGACTGTATGGCCAAGGGGGTGAAGGGCCTGGTGGTGCTCACGGCCGGCTTCGGCGAGACCGGGCCCGAGGGCCTGGCCGCCGAACACGAGCTGGTCGCCGCGGCGCGCGGCCACGGTATGCGGGTGGTCGGGCCCAGCGCACTCGGCATCGCCAACACCGACCCGGCGGTGGGCCTCAACGCCACCCTGGCCCCGGTGCTGCCCGAGCGCGGGCGGATCGGGTTCTTCTGCCAGTCCGGCCCGCTCGGCGCGGCGATCCTGGGGGAGGCCGCGGCGCGCAATCTCGGCTTGTCGACGTTCGTGTCGGCGGGTAACCGCGCCGATGTCTCCGGCAACGATCTGCTGCAGTTCTGGGACACCGCCGCCGATACCGAGGTGATCCTGCTGTACCTGGAGAGCTTCGGTAATCCGCGCAAGTTCTCCCGGCTGGCCCGGCGGGTGGCGCGGGGCAAGCCGATCGTGGCGGTGAGCAGCGGCAGGCTGGCCGCGGGCGCCGATATGGATCGCACGGTGGTGCGTGACCTGTTCGCCCAGGCCGGGATCATCCAGGTCGACTCCATCTCGGAACTGTTCGACTGTGCGGCGCTGCTGGCGTGTCAGCCGTTGCCGCGCGGGCCACGGGTGGCGGTGGTCGGCAACAGCGCCGCGCTGAACTGGCTGGCCATCGATGCCGCGCACGGCGAAGGCCTGCGGGTGCGCCGGCCCGCCTCGGTCGTGGATCGTGGACCCGGTGTGCGGCCGACCGAGCGCACCGTCCACAGCGCGCCGGTCGACGGGCCGGTGGATCTGGGCCCGGAGGCGACCCCGGCCGACTACCGGGAGGCGGTGCAGGCCGCGCTGCGCAGTGACGAGGTCGACGCCGTGATCGTCGTCGTGGCCCCGCCGGTGCCGGTACCGATGGCCGGCTTCGCCGACGCGCTGCGGGCGGCGGCCGCGGCGGCGCCGGGCAAGGACAAACCGGTGCTGACCACCTTCGTCGCCGAGTCGGGCATTCCGAAGCTGCTGGCGGTGCGCACGACCGGTGGCGCGCCGGCCAGGGGCTCGATCCCGTCCTATCCGGACCCGGAACGCGCGGCCAGGGCGCTGGCCCGGGTCGAGCGGTACGCCCGCTGGCGGGACCGGCCGGTCTCCCCGGTCGTGCGACCGCCGGGCATCGACACCGCGGCCGCGGCGGACCTGGTGGCGGGCTGGCTGGCGGATTCGGGTGGGCGCTGGCTCACCGACGAGGAAACGGTGCGGCTGCTGGGCTGCTACGGCATCGACGTGGTCGAGTTCCGGGCGGTGCGCGACGCCGAGCAGGCAGTGGCGGCCGGCGAGGAACTGGGCTATCCGGTCGCGGCGAAGGCCACCGGGGAGTTGTGGCGGCGCAGGCCGGACCTGCTCGGGGTGCGCCTGGACCTGTGGACGCCTGACGCGGTCCGCCAGGCCTACACCGATCTGGTCGAGATCTGCGGCGATCCGCTGCTGCACGTGCAGAAGATGGCGACCAAGGGCATGGGCTGTGTCCTGCGCGTCACCGACGACCCCTCGTTCGGTTCGGTGATCGAATTCGGGCTCTCGGGCCTGATCATCGAGTTGCTCGGGGACCGCGCGTTCCGCGCGCTGCCGCTCACCGCCGAGGAATCCGTGGCCCTGATCGAGGCGCCACGCGCCGCGCCGCTGCTGTCCGGTGGGCAGGCCGGACCGGCGGTCGACAAGGCGGCGCTGGCCGAACTGGCGCAACGCATCTCGGCCCTGTTCGACGACATCCCGCAGATGCGCGAGTTGTCCTGCGATCCGGTGCTCGCGGCGCCGTCTTCGGCCGAGATCATCTACGCGCGCGCCCGGATCGGCCCGGAGCCGAGCCGGTTCGACACCGGTCCGCGCCGACTGGCCTGAGCGGGGGTCCCCGACGAACAACGCCGACCGGCTCGCGACCCCGGAGGGGAGAGGTCGCGGACACCGGTCGGCGTTTCGGCAGACGACCCCGCGGGGCCGTCGGGTTCTCGGGGATCAGCTGGCGTAGGCGCGCAGCCGATCGGCGCGCTCACCCTTGCGCAGCTTGGACATGACCTCGCGCTCGATCTGGCGGACCCGCTCGCGGGACAGCCCGAACAGCTTGCCGATCTGGTCCAGGGTGCGGGGCTGGCCGTCGTCGAGGCCGAAGCGCAGACGGATGACCTGCTGTTCGCGCTCGTCGAGGGTGGCCAGGACGCTGCGCACGTCGTGGTGCAGCAGGCCGGCGATGACCGCGCTTTCGGCGGAGGTGGCCTCGGAGTCCTCGATGAAGTCGCCCAACGGGGCTTCCTCGTCGTTGCCGACCGGCATGTCGAGGCTGACCGGGTCGCGGCTGTGATCGAGCAGGTCGGCGATCTTCTCCACCGGGATGCCCGACTCGTTGGCGAGTTCGGCGTCGGTGGCCTCGCGGCCGAGCTGCTGATGCAGTTCACGCTTGATCCTGGCGAGCTTGTTGACCTGCTCGACCAGGTGCACGGGGAGCCGGATCGTACGGCTCTGATCGGCCATGCCTCGGGTGATGGCCTGGCGGATCCACCACGTGGCGTAGGTGGAGAACTTGAAGCCCTTGGCGTAGTCGAACTTCTCCATCGCGCGGATCAGTCCGAGGTTGCCCTCCTGGATCAGGTCGAGCAGCGGCATACCGCGGCCGGTGTAGCGCTTGGCCAGTGAGACGACCAGGCGCAGGTTGGCCTCGAGCAGATGCGAGCGGGCGGCCTGCCCCTCGCGGACCAGAATCGCCAGATCACGCTTGCGGGTCGCCGATAACCGCTTACCCGTCTCGAGCAGGTGCTGGGCATACAGGCCCGCCTCGATACGCTTGGCCAACTCGACCTCGTCGGCCGCCGTGAGCAGTGCCGTGCGGCCGATTCCGTTCAGGTACACGCGTACCAGGTCGGCGGCCGGGCTCTGGGCGTCGATATCGGACTCGCTGGGGCGCACACGAGTAGTGGCGGGGCTTGTCATGACTTGCCTCCTGTCGGTGGTGTCTCACTCCGATCAACGGACCCGACTTAGAGAAAGTTCCCGATCGCGCTGGTGATAAACCGCTCTGAGCTGCGTGTTCACACCTGTACGGCTGAGAAGTTCCTGAGAAGAGCACCGTGGCCGGAACTCGGCCCCCACCGCCGGTCGGCTCAGACGGGTCGCACCAATCCGTGGCGCACCAGACCGGCCACGACACCGAGTGCCTGGGCGGCGAACTCCGGGGTCACCTGGTCGGCGCCCTCGGCGAGGGCCAGCAGTTCGAGCAGTTCGTACAACGGCAGACCGTCCGGTCGCATTCCCGCGATCAGGGCCACCGTGGACTCGTCGACCTCGTGCTGCCAGCGCGGACCGTCGCCGCGATGCAGCCGCGCGACCTGCTCCTCCCACCCGTGCTCGCCGGGCAGATACACCCGTTCCAGGGCGGTGGCCGGGCTCGGGGCGAAACGGGAGGTCCAGGCGAGGCGGTCGTCGGCGGCCACGGCGCGCAGCCAGGCCGAGCGGGCGAAGTAGGCGGGCGCCTCGTCACCGAGCGGATCGTCGAAGCCGTGGGTGAGGTCCTCGGCCATCAGCTCGGTCGGCCCGTCGATGGCGTGCAGGTAGACGAACCCGAACCCGATGCCCTCGACATCGGCGGCCTCGAACGCCGCCAGCCACGCCTCGGCCCTGGCCTGGGCGGCCGGGTCGCGCGGGTCCAGCCCGGCGTCGCGCAGCCAGGTACCCACATAGAGTGCCGGATCGGCGACGTCGCGCTGCACGACCCAGGCGTCGACGCCGTGGGCGGGCAGCCACGACGACACCCGCTGCCGCCAGTCCTGGCCCTCGATATGCACCCAGGCGGCGAGCATGGCCGCGGTGCCACCGGGGGCCAGCAAGCCGGGCGCCTGCCCGATCACCAGCTCGCTGGCGCCGTCCAGCGCGAGCCCGGAGTCGCGGTAGGTGTGCTCGATGCGCGCGGGGCCCACCACGAACGGGGGATTGGCCACGATCTGATCGAAGGTGCGGCCCGCGACCGGCTCGAACCAGGACCCTTCGAGCAGTTCGATGTCGAGTTCGTTCAGCGCGGCGGTGGCCTCGGCCAGCCACAGCGCCCGGGAGTTGACATCGGTGGCGGTGACCCGGCCCGCGTAGCTCGCCGCGTGCACGGCCTGCACGCCGCAGCCGGTGCCCAGGTCCAGCAGGGTGCCCACCGGTTCGGTCGGCGTGGCGCGCAGCAGCGACAGCGAGGCGTGCCCGACCCCGAGCACATGGTCCTCGGTGAGGGTGCGCCTGCGCATCGAATCGTCGAGGTCGGACAGGATCCAGCGGGTGCCGGCGCCGGTGTCGAGCGGGCGCAGATCCAGTGCGGCCCTGAGCTCGTCACCGTCGCGGGCCAGCAGACCCGCCGCGACGGCGTCGTCGATCCGGACCGGCGACAGCGCGGCGGCGACCTCGCGTGCGGGCAGCGCGTCACCGAGCAGCAGCAGCCGGATCAGCGTGCCCAGCTCGCCCGCCGCACGTGCCACCCGGCGCACGGGCACCGGCTCGGAGCGGCCCAGCGCGGCGTGCACGTCGGGACCCAGCGCCTCCACCAGTGTGTCGGCGTCGTAGCCGACGCGGATCAACGCCGTGCGCAGGTCCGGGCACAGCGCGGTGAGCAGGGAACCGGTGGCGGTGGGGTTCGTAGACACCCGCCTACTGTGCCAGGGCGGCGCGTGCCCGGATCGACCAGCTACGGCCGCGTGTCGCGCGCCACGCCGGACCGTGCGACCGCAGGCCGTCGGCGGATGCGTCCCCCGGCGGGTGGTCGGCGGTGTCGCTACCCCCGCCCGGGTGATGCGCCCGGGGCACTCGGCCGCCGGGCGAACGCGCGACAGTGACGAAGGTGGGCCCGGTTGCCGCTGTGTCAGCCGGTATAGGGGTCACGGCCGGTGACGCAGTAGACCGCGGAACCGGGGTCGCGCAGCACGATCCAGCGTTCGCCGTCGGCGACCCGGGTGGCGCCCAGGGATTCGTGCCAGGCGGCGGTGGCGGCGATGTCCGAGGAGGCCAGGTCGGGGTGGGCGCCGGCGGGCCGGGCCTCGTCGAGACGCTGGAGCAGCAAGTGCAGCGGCTGGTCGGGGCCACGCAGGCGGGAGAATTCGGGGCGGCGGCCCGGCTGGTGGGTCCAGCCGGTCAGCGCTCGCCAGAACACGGTGTCGGTCGCGATGTCGGCGGGGGACAGGTCGAGGCAGATCTGATCGAGGCGGGTCACGGTGCCGTCCGGCGCGGTCGAGACGACGACCGGCGGCGGCGTCTCGTCCTCGGGCGCGGGGGCATCGGCGTGCACCGGGGTGAAGCAGAATGTCTGTCCGGCGGGCGATTCCAGCACCGTGTAGTCGCGTTCGACCGTGACGACCCGGGCGCCGAGATCGGTCGCGGTCGCCATCGCGGCGGGGATGTCGTCGACATCGAGATCGAGGTGGACGCCGCCGTCGCCACCGACGCGCTGCATCTTGAGCCAGGCGGGACCGGCGGCCGGGAGCAGGGTGACGAATTCGCCCTGCGCGCCACGAGGTTCGGACACGGTGGAGCCGGTGACCGTCGCCCAGAACCGGACGCAGTCGTCGAAACCGGCGGCGGGGCGGTCGAGAAAGGCCCACGTCCAGCGAATCATGCTGTCTCCGTTTCGAGATGGATCGGGTACGCGGTGGGGCCGACGAAGTACCGGCCCGGACCGGAGGTCCTGTCCGCACGGTAGGCGGCCGTGGGCGCGCTGTCGACCGTGATCACGCCGGACCGCGGGTTGGCAGGATATCTGCGAAAGATGTCATCGCGGCCACTCGTTCGTGCCGCGAGGTTCCGGCACCCTGTTCCGGTGACCGATCTCCGCGCACCCCTGCCGCCCGCCGGCGACGACCCGGCCGAGGGCGCCCCGGCCGTCCCCGACGCCACCGATCGGCGCGGTCGCGCCCCGCACCCGGCCTGGATCGTGGCGGGCGTCGGTTTCGTCGCCCTGCTCGGCGCCGCCGCCTTCCGATCGGTGCCCAGCGTGCTGATCGACCCGCTGCACGTCGAGTTCGGCTGGTCACACGCGACGATCTCGGCGGCCGTGTCGCTGAACATGCTGCTCTACGGGGTGATCTCACCGTTCGCGGCCGCGTTGATGGATCGCTTCGGCATCCGCCGGGTGGTGTGCGCGGCACTGGTGCTGATCGCGGCGGGCAGCGGGCTGACGGTGTTCATGACCCAGGCCTGGCAGCTGGTGGCGACCTGGGGTCTGCTGGTCGGAGTGGGCGTCGGCTCGATGTCGATGCCGTTCGTCGCCACCATCACCGGCCGCTGGTTCGTGCGCAGCCGCGGTCTGGTCACCGGCGTGCTCACCGCCGCGGGCGCGACCGGTCAGCTGGTGTTCCTGCCCCTGGTCTCGATGCTGGCGCACGCGCACGGCTGGCGGCTGCCCGCGGTCATCGTGGCGGCCGTGGCACTGGTTGTGGTGCCGCTGGTGTGGCTGTTCGTGCGGGACTACCCGAGCGATGTCGGGGTGCGGGCCTACGGCGCACCCGCGGGATCGGACGCGGGGGTGCGCGTCGCGGTCGCCGGTGGCGCGAGCCGGGCGCTGCGGGTACTGGCCTCGGCTGCGCGCAGGCCCGGATTCTGGCTGCTGGCAGGCGGCTTCGCGGTATGCGGCGCCTCCACCAACGGCCTGGTCGGCACGCACTTCGTGACCGCGGCCCACGACCACGGCATGCCGCCGACCACCGCGGCGGGCCTGCTGGCGCTGGTCGGGATCTTCGACGTGGCGGGCACCATCGCCTCGGGCTGGCTCTCCGACCGCGTCGATCCGCGCTACCTGCTGCTCGGGTACTACTCGCTGCGCGGGCTCTCGCTGCTGATCCTGCCCTCGCTGCTCGGCCCGCACACCCAGCCGAGCATGTGGGTGTTCGTGGTCTTCTACGGCCTGGACTGGATCGCCACCGTCCCGCCGACCGTGCTGCTGTGCCGGGAACTGTTCGGCGCCGACGGGCCGATCGCGTTCGGCTGGGTGTTCGCCGCCCATCAGGTCGGCGCGGCGATCGCGGCCACCGGCGCGGGTCTCATTCGCGACCTGCAGGGCTCCTACGACCTGGCCTGGTACCTCGCCGGCGCGCTGTGCGGCCTGGCGGCGCTGATGTCGATGCTGGTGCGGCGGCCGTCAGCCGTCGATGGCCTTGTGCGGACGTGAGTCCAGCGCGATCTGGTTCGCGCGGCCGTCCCAGCGGCTCGGCTCGTCCTTGGTGCGCGGCGGACGGTCGTTGGCGATGAGCACGGCGATCCACGGCAGCGGCACCGAGGCCACGATGATCAGAATCGAGATCAGCGGGTTCTCGAACGCGCTGTAGGCGACCGCGGCCAGGATCAGGCAGGGGATGCGGAAGGCCATGATGATCGTGTAGCGGCGGACGCGGGCGCGATGCTGGTCGTCGAGTGACGGCGCGGCCTCGGTGATGAGCACCGGGTGCTTGGCGTCGGCGCCCGGGAAATAGCCGCGCGAGGAACTCGGCGCGGCGGGCATCGTCACCTCCGGGTCCGGTGTCGGCTCGTCGGCGCCGGGGGTGTCGCCGTGGGACTGCATACCCCGAGTCTTCCACTCGCCGCCGACGAACGCACACGCGGCTGGTCAGCGGTGCGCGCTCGGGATGCGGCATCATGGAAGGCGTGAGTACAGACACTCTGGTACGCCCGGAAACCACGACCGACGAGACGACCGGCGACGACGTCCCCAAGTTCTTCCACTACGTGAAGAAGGACCGGATCGCCGAGAGTGCCGTGATGGGCACGATGGTCGTCGCGCTGTGCGGCGAGGTCTTCCCGGTGACGCGTTCGCCCAAGCCGGGCTCACCGGTCTGCCCGGACTGCAAGAAGGTCTACGACGGCCTGCGCAAGGGCGGCGACTGAGCGGGTTCGGTGATCGGTGTGGTCGGCGCCTCGGGTGAGGCGTCGGCCGCTTCGTCGCGTCCGTCGTTCTCGCGTTCGTCGTCGTCACCGCGGACCTGATTGCTGAACCATTCCTTGACCTGCTCCATCCGGGTGGCCCTGGCCGGCCAGAATTCCTGCACCGCGGCGTTGAACTCCGCGCCGAGAATCACCGCGAAGCCGAGGAAATAGGTGAACAGCAGGAACGCGATCGGGGTGGCCAGCGCGCCGTAGCTGACGCCGGTGGCGGTGATCCAGGCCAGATACCGGCGCAGCAGATCGCTGGCGCCCATGAAGAACACCCCCGCCACCAGTGCGCCGCCGAAGAGCCGGTGCCAGGGCAGCGACTTGTGCAGGGCCAGCTTGTAGAGCGTGGTCAGCCCGACGATCAGCAGCAAGCCGACGATCGGGTAGTAGAACGTGTCGATCAGGCGCAGGCCGGGTTCGCGCCAGGCCTCGGGCAGCACCCGGCCGATCCGGGTGGGTCCGAGCGCGATCACCGGCAGGATCAGCACCGCCGCGACCAGGAACTGCACGTACAACAGCAGCGCGAAGATCCGCTGCCAGACCGGGTGCCGGGCGTCCTGCTGGTCGTGGGCCTCCACGATCGCGTCGACGAAGGTCGCCATCGCCGAGGACCCGGCCCACAGCGACAGCACGAAGCCCACCGACACCACGGCGCCGCGGCCGCGGCCCAGCACGTCGTCGACGGTGGGTTCGATCAGGTCGGAGACGACCGACGGGCTGAAGAACTCCCGGCTGAACGCGATGATCTTGGCCTCCACGATCTGCACCGTGTCGGGCCCGAACAGCCCGCCCACGTAGCCGAGGCTGCCGAGCAGGCCGAGCAGCAGCGGCGCGAGCGAGAGCGTCTGCCAGAAGGCGGCGGCGGCCGACTTGGCGAAGATCGAGTTGTTCCAGCACTTCTGCGACACCCGGACCACCAGCCGCCACACCATGAGCAGCCACCGCACCACCCGGGTGTGTTCGCGGGGACGTTGCCCGTCGGCCCCGGCCGCGGTCACTGGCTGCGCGGGTAGACCGCCGGGCAGGGGTGCCTGCGGCGGGTGTGCCGCATCGGCTGCCCGGATCTGGTCGTTGCTCATCGTGTCTCCAGCATCCCGCACCTCGGCGGTCCGCGTGGTGCGGGCCGGGCATCGTGTCGGCGGGTAACAGGTAAATGGCCGGTGACCTCGGGCTGTGTTGTGATGCCGGTCGCCCACCCCGCGTCGGTTTGGCGACACGCCGCATCGGGCGGCTAGGGTCGTCTGCGTGACTGGGTCGGGTGGCGTCGCTGCGGCGAGAGAAGCGGGTACACCGGGCGATGCGGCCGCGGGGGGTGCGCCGGGTGGCTCCCTGCGCGCCTGGCAGCGGCGCGCGCTCACGAAATACCTTGCCACCAAGCCACGTGACTTCCTCGCGGTCGCGACCCCCGGCGCCGGTAAGACCACCTTCGCGCTGCGGGTAGCCGCGGAGTTGCTGGCCGATCGTACGGTCGATCAGGTGACCGTCGTCGCGCCGACCGAGCACCTCAAGCACCAGTGGGCCGCCTCGGCCGCCCGCTCCGGCATCCAGCTCGACTCGCGCTTCTCCAACAGCACCGGCGGCACCTCCGGCGACTATCACGGCGTCGTGGTGACCTACGCCCAGATCGCAGCCCATCCCGCGCGGCACCGGGTGCGCACCGAGAACCGCCGCACCCTGGTGATCCTCGACGAGATCCACCACGCGGGCGACGCCAAGAGCTGGGGCGAGGCCACCGAGGAGGCCTTCGGCGACGCGACGCGCAGGCTCGCGCTGACCGGAACCCCGTTCCGCAGCGACGATTCCAAGATCCCCTTCGTCACCTACGAGCCCGACGAGGCCGGCTTCCCGCGGTCGCGCGCGGACCACTCCTACGGCTACGCCGACGCCCTCGCCGACGGCGTCGTGCGCCCGGTGGTCTTCCTGGCCTACTCCGGTGACGCGCACTGGCGCGACAGCGCGGGCGAGGAACACACCGCCCGCCTCGGCGAACCGCTCAGCGCCGAGCAGACCGCGCGCGCCTGGCGCACCGCCCTGGACCCGGCGGGCGACTGGATCTCGGCGGTGCTGCGCGCGGCCGACACCCGGCTGCGCCAGCTGCGCGCCTCGGGCATCCCCGACGCGGGCGGCCTGGTGATCGCCACCGACCAGGAACGTGCCCGCGACTATGCCGAACTGCTGGAACACATCTCGGGCGAGCGGCCCGCCGTGGTGCTCTCCGACGACCCGCAGTCCTCGAGCCGTATCGACGAGTTCGCCAAGGGCACCCAGCCGTGGATGGTCGCGGTGCGCATGGTGTCCGAGGGCGTCGACGTGCCGCGCCTGGCCGTCGGCGTGTACGCGACGAGCGCGTCGACCCCGCTGTACTTCGCTCAGGCCATCGGCCGGTTCGTGCGTGCGCGCAAGCCCGGCGAGACCGCCAGTGTCTTCCTGCCGTCGGTGCCGGTGCTGCTGGACCTGGCCGCCCAGCTCGAGTTGCAGCGCGATCACGTCATCGGCAAGCCACATCGCGAGAAGAACGCGCTCGACGACGAGCTGCTCATCGACGCGAACAAGACCAAGGACGAGCCGGGCGAGGAGGAGAAGTCCTTCGTCGCCCTGGCCGCCGACGCCGAGCTCGACCAGGTGATCTACGACGGCTCGTCCTTCGGCACCGCCACCATCGCCGGCAGCGACGAGGAGGCCGACTACCTGGGCATCCCGGGTCTGCTCGACGCCGACCAGATGCGCGCGCTGCTGCGCGAGCGGCAGACGCGTCAGCTCGCCGATCGCAGTGCCCAGGAGGCCGTCGCTCCCGCGCCCGCAGCGGTCGTCGAACGGGTCGCGACGTCGGACAAGCTGGGCGAACTGCGCCGGGAACTCAACAGCCTGGTCGCGATGCACCACCATCGCACCGGCAAACCGCACGGCGTGATCCACGGCGAGCTCCGTCGCGAATGCGGTGGCCCACCCACGGCATTGGCCACCGCCGATCAGCTGACCGAGCGCATCGCCGCCCTGCGGCGTCAGTAGCGCGTCGGCTACGTCGTCGACGCCGCGAGTACCTCGAGGGCGCTGTCGACGGCGGCGCTGAGCTCGGCATGGCCGACGTCGTCTCTGGCCTGGATCGAGAGCCCGTAGAGGACGGTGCTGTACAGCGCCGCCAGCGCGGCGGTGTCGGTGCCGGGCCGCAGGTCGCCGTCGGCGACGCCGCGGTCGAGCCGCGCCCGGATGTCGGCGGTGGTGTGCCGGCGGGCTTCGGCGAGGAATGCGCGGACCGAGGCGTTGCGCGTGGTGTAGGTCGCGCCTGCCAGGACCACCATGCAACCGTGCGGCAGCTCGGGATCGGTGTAGACGGTGATGTTGTCGCGCAGCATCGCCTCGATGGCGGTGTAGGCGGTGGGTTCCTCGCGCAGGGCCCGTGCCGTGCGTGACCCTTCGGTGCGGCCGTAGAGCTCGACCGCGGCGCGGAACAGGGCTTCCTTGTCGCCGAAGGCGGCGTAGAGGCTGGGGGAGTTGATGCCCATGGCGGTGGTGAGGTCGGCCATCGAGGCGCCGTCGTAGCCGCGCTCCCAGAACACCTCCATGGCACGCCGCAGGGCGATGTCGCGGTCGAAACCGCGCGGGCGGCCGCGTTCTGCCATGGCGAACCTTTCTGTGTCGACCGACAAATATACCCCTGCGCCGCAGGCCGGTGAATTCTGTGTCGATCGATAAGAAACTCTTGACGCGCCCCGTCGTCGTGCGCTTGGCTATTTGTGTACTGATCACTACACAAAGGAGCGAACCGATGACGAGCAGCACCGTGGCCCTGGTGACCGGCGGCAGCCGGGGGATCGGCGCCGCCATCGCCCGCGCACTGGCGGGCGCGGGCGCCGACGTGGCGTTCACCTATCAGCGCGACGAGGTCGCCGCGAAGGTCGTCGCCGCCGATATCGAGGCGCTGGGCAGGCGGGCCGTGCCGATCCGGGCCGACAGCGCCGACGCCGAGCAGATCGTCGCCGCGGTCGACCGCACCGCCCGGGACCTGGGCGGGCTGGACGTGCTGGTGAACAACGCGGGCATCTTTCCGGCCAAGCCGTACGGGGAATTCGGGCTCGACGAGATCGACCGCACACTGGGTATCCACGCCCGCGCCCCGTTCGTCGCAGGCCAGGCCGCGCTGGCATATCTGGGCGAGGGTGGACGGATCATCTCCATCGGGTCGAACCTGACCGATCGCGCGCTCTTCGGCGGCCTGGCGCTCTACAACCTGAGCAAGTCGGCGCTCAACGGCTACACCAAGGCGCTGGCCCGCGAACTCGGCCCGCGCGGGATCACCGTCAACTTGGTGCAGCCGGGACCCACCGACACCGACATGAACCCGGCGGGCAGCGATCACGCGCCGGTCCAGCGGGAGTTCAGCGCGCTGGGCCGTTTCGGCACGCCCGAGGACGTCGCCGATCTCGTCGCGTTCCTCGCCGGTCCCGCCGGGCGGACCATCACCGGCGCGGTGATCACCATCGACGGCGGCACCAACGCCTGAGCGGGCCGGCAGACCGCCCGGCGCCGCCCCGATGTGTCAGACCGCGAAGAACCGCGTCGGATCGAGAGCATGGACGCTGGTCCAGCGGTGCTCCTGGACGGGTGCCTCGGTGTCGTCGGTCGCGTCGAAGTAGCCCTGCAGCTCCAGGGCGAGCCGCGGGTTCTCGTCGACCTGCCGGGCGATCGTGTACAGCACCGCGAGGATGTGCACGCACCGGGCGGTGCGCGCCGAGCACGAGCAGTCGGTGCCGGCCAGGGCCGGAGCAGGCGAGTGGCCCACGTCCAGCAGCGCACGGTGCATCTCGTCGGTGATCACCGAGGGGTCGGGGATCGTGTGCGCGATCGTGGTCACCGCGGCCCGCGTCAGCGGCACCACCTCGACATGGGCGATCGAGGCCTGACCACCTCGATGCAGATGGGCGCGGACCGTGCGCCCCTCGATCTCGGTGCGGACGCCGTGATTGCGGGCGATGCTGCGGGCGCGGGGCAGCAGCGGTTCCGGCTTGGTCTGGCGCAGCGGCTCGGCCAGCCGGACCCAGTCCCGGCCCCAGGGCGTGAAGCCGAATTCGTTGTCGGGCATCAGTTCGCTCGCTTCCGGCGCAGGATGTCGACCAGCGCGTCGTCGTCGAGGCGGGCCAGTTCGGCGATGCCGGCCGCGTCGGACAGGTCGGTCAGCGCCGACTTGCGGGTGTGCATGGCGGCGATGTGCTCCTCGACGGTGGTCGAACTGGTCAGCGTGGTGACGGTGACGGTGCGGGTCTGCCCGATCCGATGGGCCCGGTCGGAGGCCTGCGCCTCGACGGCCGGATTCCACCAGCGATCGAAGTGGATCACGTCGGCGGCGCGGGTGAGGGTCAGGCCCGTGCCCGCGGCGCGCAGGCTCAGCACGAGCACCGGTGGACCGTCCGGTGATTGGAACGCGGTGACGATCCCGGCCCGCTGGTCGGCGTCGAGCCCGCCGTGGAAGAACGGCGCGGTGACGCCGAACTGTTCGGCGAGATGGCGCACCAGCAGCTCGCCGGTCGCCCGGTACTGGGTGAAGAGCAGGGTGGGGTCGCCGGTGTCGAGATTGGTGGCCACGATGTCGGTGCAGAGGTCGAGTTTGCCGGAGCGCCCGGCGAGTTCGTCCAGATCGCCGGAGACCAGCCCGGGATGGTTGCACACCTGTTTGAGCCCGGTGAGCGCGGCGAGCACGCGGCCCTGACGCTGCAGACCGGACCCGAAGCCCTCGTCGAGCGCCTCGGCGAGCACCGCGTCGTACACCCGTTCCTGCTCGGCGGTCAGATCGCACAGCAGGTCGCTGTGGATCTTCGCCGGCAGCGACGCCGCGACCTGGAGCTTCTTACGCCCGAGCACGACCGGTTCCACCGCGTCGCGCAACCGGGCCGCCGCCGCGGCCGATCCCTCCTCGATCGGTTTGACGAACCGGCGCCGGAACTGGGTGCGGTGGGCGAACAGTCGCGGCACGGTCAGGTGCAGCAGCGCGAACAGCTCGTCGAGATGGTTCTCCACCGGCGTGCCGGTCAGCGCGACCTTGGCGTCGGCGGGGAGTGCCTTGGCGGCCCGCGACACCTGGGTGCGCGGATTCTTCAGTGCCTGGGCCTCGTCGAACACCACGGTGGCCCAGGAGGTCTCGGTCAACGCGGCCCCGTGCAGGCGCAGCGTCGGATATCCGGTGACCACGATCGTGCCGGGCGCGGCGGGCACCTCGCCGCCGCGCCAGGACACGGCGGTCAGATCCGGCGCGAACCGCGCGATCTCGTGCACCCAGTTGCCCACCAGCGAGGTCGGGCATACCACCAGTTGCGGCCCGTCGGCCCGGCCCCGCAGGAACCCGATGGTCTGCACGGTCTTGCCGAGACCCATCTCGTCGGCCAGTACCGCACCGCCGTAGGCGGCGACGGTCTCGCGCAACCAGCTCACCCCCCGTACCTGGTAGGGGCGCAGGGTGGCGTCGAGCAGCCCGGCCAGCTCGACGGCGGCCACTTCGGTCTCCCGCAGTACCCGGACCGCCCGCTGCGCCGAGCAGACCGCGGTGCCGACGGCATCGGGGACGGCATGGGCGGCGACGGGCAGGTCGGCGGCCGCGTCGGGTCGGACCTCGGCGTCCGGGCCGAGCAGGGCACGCCACGCCAGCGTCGACGGCGCGAGGTCGACGGCGGCCAGCGCGGCCAGCTCGGTGGGTGTCACCACGGCCGCCGGGATCTCGGTCGGCTCGATCGCGCCGCGCTCGCCGACCGGCAGCGCGAGGGTGAGCCGTTCCTGGTCGCCGACGTCCGTCGGCGCGGGACCGGCGCCGTGGCCGGTCCAGGTCCACAGGGCGAACAGGTGACGGTCGGGGAGATAGGTGGCCTGGGTGGCGGGCAGAGCGGTCTCCTCTGATCGGGCAGCACGAACGACCTAACAACGTACACTGTACTGAGTTTGTTCCCGACCGCCAGAAAGGACGGCGCGTGCCCACCGACGGCGACGAATCCACCGCACAGGCCACCCGCATCCTCGAACTGCTGTGGCGGCACGCCCTGCCGGCCAAGCCGGGCGCGCGCGGCCCGAAACCCGGTGTCACGGTCGACGCGGTGGTCGCCGCGGGCATCGCGCTGGCCGACCGGGACGGCATCGAGAAGCTGACGATCCGCGCGGTCGCCGCCGAACTCGGGTTGCGCGCCATGAGCCTCTACACCTATGTCCCCAGCAAGGACGCGCTGCTGGTGCTCATGGTCGACGCCGTCGCCGCCGACGACCCGCCGATCCCGGCCGACCTGCCGATCCGCGACCGGATGATCGCCGTCGCTACCCGGATCCGGTCCGAGCTGATCGCCCATCCCTGGCTGCTGGGGGTCTCGCCGTGGCGGCAGGTCCTCGGCCCGGCCAGGATGCGCCGCTACGAACGTCAACTCGCCGCGATCGAGGGCATCGGGCTCGACGACCTCGCGATGGACCGCGCGATCGCGGTGCTCACCGACTTCGCCACCGGCAACGCCCGCCTCGCCGTCGCGGCGGCGGGCGCGACGGCCCAGCTCAGCGACGCGGACTGGTGGCAGGTGCACGGCCCCCTGCTGGCCCAGGTGATGCCCGCCGAGGAGTTCCCGCTGGCCGGGCGCGTCGGCACCACTGTCGGCGAGCACTACCAGGCACCGGCCGATCCCGACGGTGCCTTCGTCTACGGGGTCGCGACGCTGGTCGACGGCATCCTCGCCGACGCCGCGGGCTGATCCCGGACACGCAACAGCGGGCGTCCGGATTCCGGATCGCCCGCTGTCGGGTGTTCTGTTGTCAGATGTTGTTGTTTCGGACGCGAGGAGTGGTCAGAGAGCGGGAGCGGATTCCGTGTCGATCACGGCTTCGAGCTCGCGCAAACGGTCCATGTGTTCATTCGCGTGGTGCTGGCAGAAGAGCAACTCGCCACCCGCGGGAAGAACGGCACGCACTCGGGCAGCCGCCCCGCAACGATCGCAACGATCGACCGCGGTCAGTGGGGTGCTGGTCAGGGTTCCTGGCATGACTCCTCCGTCCCGGCTCCCGGCGCTGCGTGGCCGTTCGCCTAGGTGTGGGCCCCGTGGTCACTCCACGTGGCTCGCGTCCGCTACTTCCCAGCAGGGGTACGACTACTTTGTCAGACGTTCGGGGTTCAGGCTTTGTTCCCGGAAGTGAATCTTTGTGTTTTCGATAACACGACCTGCGGTTTCGCTGAAAGCGAACATGTGCTGGTCGTGGTCACGAGCCCTCGCCGACCACTCGCGGTGCCGTCGCTGCCACCTCCCACTCGCTCCTGTCACTCACCGATATGTCGCTCGCTGCGGTGTTGCTCGTTACGTCCCGAGCGACCTCGAAGTGCGCCGTACCGATCATCCTGTGACAGGGTCGTGAACGTCCGATCCTGTTGTCTACCCGGAGATTACCCGTGACGTCCGACACTCACACGCTGGTTCACCTGTGTACTTCCCAAGAATGGGACGACGCACAACGGGCAGGCGAGCGCCGACCGCCCTCGCTGTCGGAGAGCGGCTTCGTGCACCTGTCCACGCCCGCTCAGGTCCATCTGCCCGCAAACCGGCTCTTCGCGGGCCGCACCGACCTCGTGGTGCTGTGGCTCGACCCGGCCCGGTTCACCGGCGAGGTGCGCTGGGAGCCGGGCGTGCCGACCGATCCGGCCTCGATGTTGTTCCCGCATCTTTATGCCCCGCTGCCCGTCGCCGCCGTGCTCGAGGCCGCCACGTATTTGCCGGGACCGGACGGCCGCTTCGATACGCCCCGGCGCGGCACAGTGGCGTAGGCCACATCGGCGCGGGGTGCGCGGCTACTGTGGAGGGGTGAACGTCGACGTCACAGCGCTACCGGGGATCGGAGTGCGCAAGGATTTCGAGGTCAAGTCGGGACGTCGCGTCGGGGTGGTCGCCCACCGCGACGGTGACATCGACCTGATCGTGTCCAAACCCGACGACCCGGACGCGATCGCGGCTCAGGTGCCGCTGTCCACCGACGAGGCGTCGGTGCTGGCGAACCTGCTCGGCGCGCCGCAGCTGGTCGCCAAACTCAACGACGACCATCGCGATCTGCCGGGCATCACCACCCGGCAGCTCGCGATCGGGGACGAATCGCCCTACGCGGGACGCACACTCGGTGAGACCGCGATGCGCACCCGCACCAAGACCTCGATCGTCGCGGTGATGCGCGCCGGTCAGCTGCACCCGTCGCCCGGCCCCGACTTCACCTTCACCGAGGGTGACTTGCTCGTGGTCGTCGGCACCCCGGACGGCCTGGACGCGGCCGCGAAGATCCTCGCGCACGGCTGACCGCCGTGACCTCGCAGGCCCTGGCTCTGCTCGAGCTCGGTGTGATCTTGTTCGCGCTGGGGATCTGCGGGCGGGTGGCGGGCCGGTTCGGCATGTCGCCGATCCCGCTGTACCTGCTGGGTGGGTTGGCCTTCGGCCGCGGCGGTTACCTGCAGTTGGAGGCGGCCACCGAGTTCGGGCACCTGGCCAGTGAGATCGGCGTCGTGCTGCTGCTGTTGCTGCTCGGGCTGGAGTACACCGCCCCCGAGCTGATGACCGGTCTGCGGCGCTCCTGGGCAGCGGGCCTGGTGGATCTGGTGGCCAACGCGCTGCCCGGCGCCGCGGTGGCGCTGATCCTGGGCTGGGGCGTGACCGGCGCCGTGGTGCTCGGCGGCGTCACCTACATCTCGTCGTCGGGGATCGTCGCCAAGGTGCTCGACGACCTCGGCCGCCTCGGTAACCGCGAGACTCCCGTGGTCCTGTCGATCCTGGTGCTCGAGGACCTGGCGATGGCGGTATACCTGCCGATCCTGACCATGATGCTGGCGGGCCTGAGCCTGCTGAGTGGGCTGATGTCGCTGGCCGTCGCACTGGCGACCATCTCGGTGGTGCTGGTGGTGGCGTTGCGGTTCGGGCGGGTGGTCTCGGCGGTGCTCGACAGCGCCGACCGCGAGGTGTTCCTGCTGCAACTGCTCGGCGCCGCGCTGCTGGTGGCGGGCGCGGCCTCGGGGCTCAACGTCTCGGCCGCGGTCGGCGCGTTCCTGCTCGGCATCGCGATCTCGGGCTCCACCGCGCACGAGGCGGCCAAACTGCTCGAGCCGCTGCGCGATCTGTTCGCCGCGATCTTCTTCGTCGCCTTCGGGCTGTCCATCGATCCGGCCGCGATCCCGCCGGTGTTCGGCTGGGCGGTGGCGCTGGCGGTGGTCACCGCGGGCACCAAGGTGGGCGTCGGCTGGTGGGCGGCGAGCAGGCAGGGGATCCGCCGGATGGGTCGCGCGCGGGCGGGCGCCGCGCTGGTGGCGCGCGGCGAGTTCTCCATCGTCATCGCCGGTCTGGCGGTCGCCTACGGCAAGGTCGATCCCCGGCTGGCCGCACTCGCCTCCGCCTATGTGCTGCTGATGGCGATCCTCGGACCGATCGCGGCCAGGGTCGTCGAGCCGGTCGTCGAATTCACCCGGCGCCGTGTGGGTCTGGCGCCGAGCTGATCAGTCCACGACCCGGCGCGGCCAGGCGCCGACGCCGTCGTAGACCAGTTCCTCGGTGTGGTGCTCCACGTAGGGGTGCGGCGGCATCGGTGCCACCGGCGTGACCTCGCGCTGCGGGCGGGGCTGGGGCCGGCGGCGGGAGGTCAGCCACATCCGCGGCAGCGCCTCCTCGTTCTCGATCTCGGTGAGGCTCACGCTGATCAGCACCAGCATGGTGACGATGCTGCTGACACCGATCAGCGGGGCCAGCAGGTCCATCGCACCCGAGCCGGCGGGCGGCGCCGCCAGATGGTTCGAGTGGGCGTGCATGGCGGCCATGCCGGTGTAGTGCATGCCGCAGACCGCGACGCCCATGATGACCGCCGCGCCGACCGTCGCGAGGAAACCCTTGACGCGCAGAGTGAACCAGAGCGCCACGATCGAGGCGACCACCGCGATCACCATCGACAGGGTGACGAACTTCGCGTCGTAGCTCACCGTCGCCGTCGACTTCATCGCGTACATACCGGAGTAGTGCATGGTGCCGACGCCGAGCCCGGTGATCGTCCCGCCCGCCAGCAGCGAGCGCAGCGTGGGCTGGGGCTTGTTGACCATGAACAGCCCGATCCCGACGACGACCATCGCGGTGATCGCGCTGAACAGCGTCAGCGGAATGTCGAAGCGGATCTCCGCGCCCCGGATGGAGAAGCCGAGCATCGCGATGAAATGCATGACCCAGATGCCGGTCCCGCCGATCGCGATCGCGGCGCCGATCAGCCAGCCGACCCGTCCCTCCACCGCGTTGCGGCCGCGGGCCGCGCACTGCAGGCCGAGCAGGCATCCGGTGACGGACATGAAATACGCGAGAACGGGAGTGATCCAGCCGTAGCTGAAGTGATAGATGTCGAGCACGCCGCGAAAACCCTCAATGCCAGTACCGCTGACCGGCCGGCGGTAGAACGAAAAGCTGGGAGTGACGATACGGCGAAGATCGCGAATCCACGTCGTTCACAGCGCAATCCGTCACTGTGGGTTTGATCACGAAACGGTTACCGAATTCGGCTCATGGGGAATACCGACCGATCGGCACGTGCATTCGGAAATAAAGAAGCCCGTGCCCATCCGAAGATGGACACGGGCTCTCGTGTCGTCGGCGCTAGTCGAGGTAGTCGCGCAGTACCTGCGAGCGGCTCGGGTGGCGCAGCTTGCTCATGGTCTTCGACTCGATCTGACGGATGCGCTCACGCGTCACGCCGTAGACCTGGCCGATCTCGTCGAGGGTGCGCGGCTGGCCGTCGGTGAGGCCGAAGCGCAAGCGCACCACGCCCGCCTCACGCTCGGACAGCGTCTCCAGCACCGACTGCAGCTGATCCTGTAGCAGGGTGAAGCTCACCGCGTCGACCGCGACGACGGCCTCGGAGTCCTCGATGAAGTCACCCAGCTGGCTGTCGCCCTCGTCGCCGATGGTCTGGTCCAGCGAGATCGGCTCACGCGCGTACTGCTGGATCTCCAGCACCTTCTCCGGCGTGATGTCCATTTCCTTGGCCAGCTCCTCCGGCGTGGGCTCACGGCCCAGGTCCTGGAGCAGCTCGCGCTGGATGCGGCCGAGCTTGTTGATGACCTCGACCATGTGCACCGGGATACGGATGGTGCGGGCCTGGTCGGCCATGGCGCGGGTGATGGCCTGACGGATCCACCACGTCGCATAGGTCGAGAACTTGTAACCCTTGGTGTAGTCGAACTTTTCGACCGCGCGGATCAGGCCGAGGTTGCCCTCCTGGATCAGGTCCAGGAACGCCATGCCGCGACCGGTGTAGCGCTTGGCCAGCGAGACCACCAGCCGGAGGTTGGCCTCGAGCAGGTGGTTCTTGGCCCGGTTGCCGTCGCGCACGATCCAGTTGAAGTCGCGGCGGGTGGTCACCGACAGCTTCTCGCCCGCCTCGGCGAACTCGCGCATCTTCTCCGCGGCGAACAGGCCCGCCTCGATCCGCTTGGCGAGTTCGACCTCCTCCTCCGCGTTGAGCAGCGCGACCTTGCCGATCTGCTTGAGGTAGGCGCGCACGGAGTCGGCGGAGGCGGTGAGCTCGGCGTCCTTGCGCGCCTGACGCAGCGCTTCGGACTCCTCCTCGTCCCAGACGAAATCGCCGGAAGCCTTGTCCTTCTCGGACGGCTCCTCGGTCTCGGTCTCCTCGGCGGTGTCCTCGGCCACCTCTTCGACCAGGGCGTCACCGTCGGTGAGCTCGTCCTCGGAGACCTCGAGGTCGCCGAGATCGTCGAGCTCGATCGACTCGTCGTCGAGCTGCTCCTCGCCACCTTCGGCCGACGTCGCCTTCTTGGCGGCGGTCTTCTTGGCGGGCGCCTTCTTGGCGGCAGCCTTCTTGGCCGGAGCCTTCTTGGCGACGGCCTTCTTCGCCGGGGCCTTCTTGGCAGCGGCCTTCTTGGCCGGAGCCTTCTTGGCCGGAGTGGTGGCGTCGGCGTCGGCGTCGGCCGAGTCGGCGGTCTGACGGGTATTCGTGGCTACCACGTACGCCCTTTCGTGACGGTCTCGTGCGGCGTCACGCCAGAGTGGTTTTCCGGCGGAGCGGTCGGTCGGGTTGCACCGGCGGTGCGTCGGTCGGGTGGAGCCGGTCTGTTCACCGGTCTTCTCGCGACCGGCCGCGGCCGGAAGGTTTCACCGGCTCACCGCCGGACGTGTTCCATTGTAACGATCCAACCAGGGTACTCATGGCACGATGCCACCCAGGCGTTGCGCCGACCTCCGCGCCGGGCTACGGCGCGATGCCCTTGTCGATGGCCATGGCCGCGCCGACGATACCCGCCGTGTTCTTCAACACGGCCGGAATCACCGGAGTTCGGTTGGTGAGCAACGGGATCCACTGTTCGTGATCACGGCTGATGCCGCCGCCCGCCACGATGACCTTCGGCCAGAACAGGTCCTCGAGGTGCCGCAGCACCGTACTCACCCGCTCGGCCCACTGCGGGTAGGTGAGCTCCTCGCGGTCCTTGATCGACGCCGCGGCCAGATGCTCGGCCTCGTCACCGCCGACCACCAGATGGCCGAGCTCGGAGTTGGGCACCAGGGTGCCGTTGTACATCAGCGCCGAGCCGATCCCGGTGCCGAAGGTCAGCAGCAGCGTCAGCCCGTCGAGCTCACGGGCGGCGCCGTAGCTGTCCTCGGCCAGCCCGGCGGCGTCGGCGTCGTTGAGCACGGTCACCGCGCGCCCGCCCAGCGCCTTCGAGAACAGCTCGCGGGCGTCGGTGCCGATCCACGCGTGGTCGATGTTGGCGGCGGTCCTGGCGTGGCCGTCGAGCACCACGCAGGGCAGGGTGAGTCCGACCGGGCCGTCCCAGTCCGCCAGTGCCACCAGTTCGGCCACCGCGCCGGCGACGGCATCCGGCGTGGACGGCTGTGGCGTGGCGATCTTGAGGCGCTCGTGGGTCAGCGTGCCGGTGGCCAGGTCGACCAGGGCGCCCTTCACCCCACTACCGCCGATATCGATGCCGAATGCGTGCCCCCGAGCGGACATGGTTCAACCCCTTGCTGACGCGGTCGATGTGCCTGACAAAGAGTAGCGGTAGTCACCCTGCGCGCGAGCCGCCGCCACATGTGATCCGATGGAGTCGTGCCCGAACCCATCGTGTCCGAGACCGTCCTCGCCCCGACCGCCGCCGACCACGAGGAGTTGCGGCTGCTGGCCGTCGAACTCGCCGAGGCGGCGGCCGCGCACGTGCGTGCCCGCCGACCCGAGGTATTCGCCGCCGGTGGCCCGGTCGCGGGTGCGGTGGCGACGAAGGGGCACGTCACCGATCCGGTCACCGTCGTCGACACCGAATCCGAACAGCTGATCCGCGCGCTGCTGGCCGAGCGCAGGCCCGCCGACGCGATCCTGGGCGAGGAGGGCGGCGGCGATGTCGGCGCGACCGCGGCGGGCGCGATCACCTGGGTCGTCGACCCGATCGACGGCACCGTGAACTTCCTCTACGGCCTGCCCGGCTACGCCGTCTCGGTGGCCGCCGTGCGCGACGGCGCGCCGGTCGCCGGCGCGGTCGTCGACGTGGCCGCGGCAACCACCTACAGCGCCGCGCGCGGGGCAGGCGCCTACGCCGTGCACGCCGACGGCACCCGCACGAAACTGGAGTGCGCGCAGGAGGATTCGCTGGCGGTGGCGCTCGTGGGCACCGGCTTCGCCTACGGCAGGCAGCGGCGCGCGCGCCAGGCGCAGTTCCTGACCGAGGTGCTCCCGGAGATCCGCGACATCCGCAGGCTCGGCGCGGCGGCCATGGACCTGTGCCACGTCGCGGCCGGCGAACTCGACGCCTACTACGAGCACGGCCTCAACGCGTGGGACTGGGCGGCGGGCGCGCTGATCGCGGCGGAGGCCGGTGCGGTCGTGCGCGTTCCCGACATCACCGTGGATGGCGCGGCGGGGGAGCTGACGATCGTGGCCGCGCCGGGCGTCGCGGCCGATCTGACCGCCTTGCTCACCCGCGTCGGCGCGACCACCGCGTTGCCCGACTGACGCGCACGCGCCGCGGGCGAGAGACCCGCGGCGCGTGGCTCAGCTCAGCACTTGACGGTGCGGGCGGCGTCGAGCAGCGCGGGATCGATCGAGGACGAGCTGGCACCGGGGGCGAGGTTCTTCAGCGACCGCAGCACCTCCTCGGCGTCGGCGCCGGGACGCAGCGATTCGCCGAAGGCCAGGCCGAGCACCAGGTCGACGGTGTCGTCGGTGCGCGGATCCTCGATCAGCTCGGCGCACGGCGCGACCAGCTGCACCGAGGCCGCCGCGGGCCTGCCGTTGACGCCGTAGCGGATCTGGCCGGTGCAGTTGAGGTCCCCGTTGACATAGACCGGATCGTTACCGACCTGTGTCCCCGGCGCGCCCGCGAACCCGAGGTCGCCCAGCGCGGCCGCGATGTGACCGGCCTGACCGCTCTTGCCGTTGGCGTTGAACACACGCACCTTCGACTCCGACAGCGCCGCCGGATCGACGTCGTCGAGCCGGGAGGGGCCCATCCGGGTGCCCAGCGGCGCGGGCTGGGCCGCGTTGGTGGCCGTCGGGGTGCTCGGTGCGTTGCACGCCATCGGCTCGTTGCTGTCGTCATGGGTCCGAAACGCCGTGATCCAGACGAACAGGCTCACCAGAGCCAGCACGAGGACGAGCGCGAGCCACAGCTCGGGCCGCCGTCGCGGGAAGGGTTTGCCGTCGCGATCGGTCGCGCTGCCTTCGGTGATCAGTGAAACCACGCGCTCACTCTACGAGTCCGGCGGCGATGCGCGAGTGCGGGAGGTCTCGGCGAGTTTCCCGCCAGGTGAAGATTCGTCGTCGGTTTCGACTCGGCCGGGTTTTGATTGCGACATTTGTCCGTAGGTCCGCTATTGTCTGGCCGCCCAGATCGAATAATCACCGGTGAAACGGTGGTCGGTCGCGGGAACAACAAGGGCATGTCCTGCGTTAACCGAACGCTGTCGGAGTCATCGATCCTCGATCGACCCTGATAGGCGGCCGGTGTACGTGTGAGGTGCACCACCGGCGGGGCGGTACGAACGCCGGACCCCAGTGGGGTACGGCCATCGAACTGATCCGGGATATACGGAGTAAGGACTGAGGGGAAGACGACATGGCAACCGACTATGACGCACCGCGGCGCACCGAATCCGACGAAGTGTCGGAGGATTCGCTCGAGGAGCTGAAGGCCCGCCGCAACGAGGCGCAGTCCGCCGTCGTGGACATCGACGAGTCCGATACGGCGGAATCGTTCGAGCTTCCCGGCGCGGACCTGTCCGATGAGGTACTCAGCGTTCGGGTGGTCCCGAAGCAGGCCGACGAGTTCACCTGTTCGAGCTGCTTCCTCGTGCACCACCGCAGCCGACTGGCCAGCGAGAAGGGCGGCCAGCTGATCTGCATGGACTGCGCCGCCTAGCGCGACGCGACGGGTCAGCCCGCGCTCGGGAGTCCGAGCGCGGCCAAGACCCGGTCCGGCCTGCGCGTACTGACCAACCAGTACGGCGTCGGGTCGTCCGGGTCGTCGAGTACGAGCAGCGCCATCGGGCCGATCCACGCCCGGTGCTGTACATACGCGGCGGGGTCGAGCTGTCGGCCCAGCGCCGCACTCTTGGCCGTCGGTGCGACGGCCGCGGCGCGCGCGACGAAGCTCACCGGCAGGTGGGCGCGGTCGACGCGCAGTTCCGCCGTACCGTCGGGCGCGACGGTGACCTCCAGGCGGTGCCGCGACATCCACAGCAGGATCCAGACCGGGATCGGCGCCAGCAGCACGTAGGGCAACCACGCCCGCACGCCGGGCGCGCCCATGTGGATCTCGGCGGCCAGCAGGCCCGCGATGGCGAATCCGATCGGCCACCACCACAGCGGCACCCACAGGCGTTCGCGGTAGGGCGAGACACCGTGTCCCGAGGACGCTGAGCGCTCGGTGGCGGCGGGGTCGGTGGTCGGCGAATGGGGCTGGTCGGGCACCCCTCAACACTAGGTCACCGCACCAGGGCGGCGACGAGAAGGTCCGGCGCCGACCGCGTAGGCTCGACCGATGTGAACGCACTTGCACCGATTCCGCTGCGGCGGCTCGATCCCGGCATCCCTGTGCCGACGCGTGCCCATCCGGGTGACGCGGGCGTCGATCTGTGTACCACCGAGGACGTGATCATCGAACCGGGCGAGCGGGTGCTGGTCGGCACCGGGATCGCGATCGCGCTGCCCGTCGGCACGGTCGGGTTGATCCATCCCCGGTCCGGCCTGGCCGCCAAGGCCGGCTTGTCGGTGGTCAACACCCCCGGCACGGTCGACGCGGGCTATCGCGGTGAGATCAAGGTGTGCCTGATCAACCACGATCCGCGCACGGCCATCGAGCTGCGGCGCGGCGATCGCATCGCGCAATTGCTGGTGCAGCGGGTCGAGCTGGTCGATTTCGCCGAGGTCGACGATCTCGACGAGACCGCCCGCGGTACCGGCGGATACGGGTCGAGCGGCGGGCATGCCAGCCTGGCCGGCGAGGAGGCGTAATGGGTCTGTTCGGGAAGAAGAAGCGCGCACCGCGGGCGGACGCGGCCTACGACGAGGCGGAGTACGCCGAGGCCGACGACTACACCGATGCCGACGGCTTCGACGAGTTCGAGGACGAGTACGACACCGACGAATTCCAGCGCCCCGATTTCGCGCACCTGGACTTCGTCGACGCCCCGACCGACGAGCGCATCTACGGCAACTTCGACCACGAGCCGGACGCCGCGGCCGGTCCGTACGACATCAGCGAGGTCACCGACGAGATGGTCGCGCGCCGTCTCGATCTGGGGTCGGTGGTCATCCCCGTGCCCGACGGCGGGCAGCTCCAGGTCGAGATGAGCCCCGACGGCACCCCGCAGGCGGTGCACCTGGCCACCGAGCACGGCAGGCTCACCGTCGCCGCCTACGCGGCGCCCAAGTCGGCGGGCCAGTGGCGTACGGTCGCCGCCGATCTGGCCGAATCGCTGCGCGGCGACGGCGCGAGCGTCGCCGTGGAGAAGGGGCCGTGGGGCCGCGAGGTCAAGGCCATCACCGAGGGCGCCGACCTGCGCTTCATCGGCGTCGACGGTCCGCGCTGGATGATCCGTCTGGTCGCCGCGGGCCCGTCCGGCGCGGTCGACGAGCGCAGTCCGCTGATCACCGCGGCCCGTGCCGTCCTGGCCGACGCCGTGGTGCGGCGCGGTGACGAGCCGCTGCCGGTGCGTGATCCGCTCCCGGTGGTGCTGCCGCAGGAGCTGGCCGAACAGCTGGCCGCCGCCCATCAGCAGCAGGTGCTCGCCCAGCAGCAGGCGCTGGCGGCGCAGGCCGCCGCGGCGCAGGCGGCGCCGACGTCGGCGCTGCCGCCGAAGATGCCCGACGAGCCGCGTCGCGGCGCCGACGGATCGGCCATGCAGCAGCTCGGCCTGAACTGAGAACCGAACGCGCACAGCCGGTGTCCGTGGCTGCGCGGGCGAACCGGCGGTGTCGCGGGAGGTCTGGGCGGTCGCCGGACTCGCTCGGCGTGGTCTCGGTCTAGGCGCGGGCGGGGGTCGAATCGGCGTGCAGCGCTGCCAGTTCGGCGAATCCCGCCGAACCCAGCACCGCCGGATCGGCGCCCAGCTCGGCGAGGGTCACCCGACGCAGCCGCGCCTGCGGCAGTGTCGCGGCCCACTGCTCGGCGACGGCGATCGGATGCACTGGGTCGTCGCTCGCGCCGACCACGGCCACCGGCACGGTGGTGCCCGCCAGCCGCTCGACTGTCGGCCAGGCGTAGGCCGCCGCCTCGTCGAGCGCCTGCGGCAGGTGCGGCCACTGACCGCGCCAGGATTGGGTGAGCGCGTCGGCCAGCCAGGCCGGACTGGAGGCGCGCATCCGCTCGATCACCGCGTCCAGGCCGTCGGCGCGGAGTTGCTCGGCGGTAACCGAGGCGCTCAGCGCGGCCGGGCAGGCAGCGGTTTCGGGACCCGTCCAGGCGGGTAATGCCGTAATGACACCGACCACCGCGGTCGAGTGCCCGGCTGCCCAGTCGAGCGCGATCGCGGCGCCGAGGGAGATCCCCGCGGCCAGGACGGGGCCGCGCGCTGCGGCGGCCGCCAAAGCCGCGGTACAGCTCGCGATCACGGCCTGGGGGTCCGGTTCGACGGCGAGGAATGGCAGTCCGTGCGCGGCTGCGGCCGGCCCGAACGCGCGGGCGGCGAAATCGGCGTCGGAACCGGTTCCGGGCAGGGCGACCACGGTGACCTGGGATGGGATGCGCAACACGGACCGAGCGTAGCGGCCGATCGTTTGCCCATCTACAGTGGCGGTGTACGGCCAACTAGCGGGAGAAGCGTGCCATGTCGTCATCCACGGGCGGACACAAGTCGGGATCGGGTCCGGACTCGGGATACTTTCGTCGACTCGGGCGCCGCTTGACCGCCGATATCGACCAGCTCGACGCCGAGGAACTGGCGGAGACGGCCGACGCCTCCGGTGCCCGGCGCGCGGTGGACTGTTGTCGCGGTGAGGAAGCCACCATCCTGGGCAGGCTCCGCAGCGTCGAGGCGTGTCCCAAAGCCGCGGGCGCGACCGTACAGGCCGAGTTCTTCGACGGCACCGACGCGATCACCCTGGTCTGGATCGGCCGCAGGCGCATTCCGGGCATCGAACCGGGCAGGCGGATCCTGGTCCGTGGCCGCGTGGGCGACCGCGACGGCCGCAAGGTGATCTTCAACCCCTACTACGAATTGCGCGGGAACAGCTGACGTATGCCCTCCAGCGACGAGTACCGCATCGAGGCGGACCCCGAGCCCACCGTGGCACTGCCCGTGGCGACCGATGAGCCGGTCGACCCCGCGGTGGACGCCGAGGTCGAGCAGGCCGAGCAGACGCTGCTCGAGCAGCTCGGTGGCATCAGCGGCCTGATCTACTCCACCCTGCCCGTGCTGGTGTTCGTCCCGGTGAACACCTTCGCCGGCCTCACCGCGGCCATCTGGGCCGCTCTCGGCGTCGCCGCGGGAGTCCTGGGGTGGCGGTTGTACAAGCGCAGCCCCGTGCAGCCCGCGATCTCCGGGTTCCTCGGTGTCGGTGTGTGCGCGTTCATCGCCTACCGGATGGGCGAGGCCAAGGGCTTCTTCCTGTTCGGCATCTACACCAGCCTGGTCTACGGCGGCGTGTTCGCACTGTCGATCCTGTTCCGCTGGCCGCTGGTCGGCGTGATCTGGGGCGCTCTGAACGGGCACGGCACCGGCTGGCGCGCGGACCGGCGCATCCGCAGGCTCTACGACCTGGCCACCGTCGTGTGGGTGGTCGTCTTCGGCGCCCGCTATCTGGTCCAGTCCCAGCTCTACGACACCGATCACACCACCTGGCTGGCCGTGGCCAGGATCGGCATGGGCTGGCCGCTGACGGCGGTGGCGCTGGTGGTCACCGTGTGGGCGGTGCGCCGGGCCGGCCACCTGCCGGTCGAGAAATCCGGCGCCGGAACGGATTCCACTCACGCCTGAGGGTGGCCGGACCGCCGCCGGAGGTGGGGAAGTACCCACCCTGGGGTGCCTGGTAGCACCGTCGAGTTCGTCGCACGATCAATGCGTACCGAAAAACGCAGTGATCGTGAAAGGACCGGCGACCATGATGGCTACCGAGCACCGCCCCGGCGCATCGAAGAAGTCGAACGCCTCCGTGCTGTCGGAGAGCAAGCGCATCGGAGCCGAGCTGGACGCGCTGATCGGGCCCGCCGCGGCCGGTGACCGCGACGCCGTCGCCGAGATCGTGCGCTTGGTGCACCCGCTGGTCCGCCGGTACTGCTCGGCCCGGATGGGTGCCACCGGGCATCTGACCGTCACCGCCGACGATGTCACCCAGGAAGTGCTGATGGCCACCGTCACCGCCATCCCGCGCTACCGCGACCAGGGCAAATCGTTCCTGGCCTTCGTCTACGGGATCGCCGCCAACAAGGTCTCCGACGCCTTCCGCCGGGCCAAGCACACCGCGTACCCGATGGCCGAGCTGCCCGACGCGGCGTGCGGCGCGGCGGGCCCGGAGGAGTGGGCGCTGGCGCTGGAGCGGCGCGCGGCCACCCGGGATCTCATGCAGGTGCTGGCGCCGAACCACCGCGAGGTGCTGGTGATGCGGATCGTGCTCGGCTGGAGCGCGGCCCAGACCGCCGAGGCCATCGGCACCAGCCCCGGCGTCGTGCGGGTGATGCAGCACCGCGCGCTCAACAAGCTGCGCGCGGAGCTGAAGGTCGCCTGATCCGGCGCCACCCGCGCGCCGAAAACCGTATCGGAGGGTTACGGTTTGATGCCGTGGGTGGCCAGGGTGAGACGCAGGTCCTCTTCGGCTTCCACCGAGGTGACGAACAGCAGTTCGTCGTCGCCTTCGAACGGGTCGTCGGGCTGGGGCACGATCACCCGGCCGCCGCGCAGGATGGTCACCAGCGCGGTGTCGCGCGGCATGACCAGGCTGCGGACCGGTTTGCCCGCGAGCTGGGTGTCGGCGGGCAGGGTGATCTCGACCAGATTGGCCTGACCCTGCCGCAGCGTCATCAGCCGCACCAGATCACCCACCGACACCGCTTCCTCGACGAGCGAGGCGAGCAGCCGCGGCGTCGAGACCGCCACGTCGACGCCCCACGACTCGTTGAACAGCCATTCGTTGCGCGGATCGTTGACCCGCGCCACCACCCGGCGCACGCCGAACTCGGTCTTGGCCAGCAGGCTGTGCACCAGATTCGCCTTGTCGTCGCCGGTGGCGGCGATGACGACCTCGTAGGTCTCGAGTCCCGCGTTCTCCAGCAGCGACAGCTCGCAGGCGTCGGCGTGCACCCAGACGGCATCCGGGATGGCGGGCGGATCGATGTGGTCGAGCTGACGTTCCAGCAGCATCACCCGATGCCCGCCGCGTAGCAGTTCCCTGGCGATCGAGCGCCCGACGGCGCCCGCTCCGGCGATGGCCACCTTCATGTTGTTCAGTCCTCGCTTGTGGGAGCCTTGGCGGCCAGGGCGACCGCCTCACCGACACTGCCGGAGGTCGCCGCGACGTAGACCACATCGTCGGCCTGGACGATGGTCTTGGACTCGGGCAGCAGGCCCTGGCCGAAACGCAGGATGAACGCCACGCGCACTCCGAGCTCGCGTTCCAGATCGCGCACCGTACGGCCGGACCAGTCCTCGTGCAGGGTGAGTTGCGTGACAGCCACCGCGCCCGTGGGGTCGCGCCAGGTGGTGGTCGAGTTGTCGCCGATGAGCGTGCGCAGGAAACGGTCGGTGGTCCACGGGACGGTCGCGATGGTCGGAATGCCGAGCCGCTCGTAGACCTCGGCGCGCTTGGCGTCGTAGATCCGGGCGACGACCCGCTCCACGCCGAACATCTCTCTGGCCACCCGGGCCGAGATGATGTTGGAATTGTCACCCGAGGACACGGCGGCGAAGGCGTCGGCGCGTTCGATTCCCGCGCGGGTCAGCACATCCCGGTCGAAGCCGACGCCGACTACTTCCTGCCCGGTGAACCCCTCACCCAGCCGGCGGAACGCGCTGGGATCGCGGTCGATCACCGTGACCTCGTGTCCCACCCGGACCAGAGCGCGCGCCAGCGACGAGCCGACCCGTCCGCACCCCATGATCACTACGTACACCGCGCACCCTCGTTCCTGGCCAACCCCGTGGCATCCGGCTTGGACCGTACCCGCCGAATGCTCCCATCGCCCATTTTCCCCCGGGCGACGCGGCACAAACAATCACGACACCGGGCCGGTGTGGCGCCGACGTGCGCGCGAAGCCGCGGGTGTTCTCCTCTATGCTCAGCCCGGTGTCCAAGTTGACGACGGCAGCCAAGCGATTGCTGCTCGGCAGGCCGTTCCGCAGCGATTCGCTCGGCCACACGCTGTTGCCCAAACGTATCGCGCTGCCGGTGTTCGCCTCCGACGCGATGTCGTCGGTGGCCTACGCGCCGGAGGAGATCTTCCTGGTGCTGTCGGCCGCGGGGATCTCGGCCTATCTGTACGCGCCCTGGGTCGGTCTGGCCGTCGCGTTCGTGATGGCCGTGGTGGTCGCCAGTTACCGGCAGAACGTGCACGCCTATCCCTCCGGCGGCGGTGACTACGAGGTCGCGACGAAGAACCTGGGCCCCAACGCCGGTTTGACCGTCGGCAGCGCGCTGCTGGTCGACTACGTGCTCACGGTGGCCGTGTCGATCTCCTCGGCGGCCTCCAACATCGGCTCGGCCATCCCGTTCGTCGCGACCCACAAGGTGCTGTTCGCCGTGGTGGCGATCGCGATCCTCACCGCGATCAACCTGCGTGGCATCCGCGAATCCGGTACGGCGTTCGCGATCCCGACCTATGCCTTCATCGTCGGCATGTTCGTCATGCTGGGCTGGGGGCTGTTCCAGATCTTCGTGCTCGGTGACGACCTCGAAGCCGAATCGGCCGGTTTCGGGCTCAATGCCGAGGACGAGCATCTCTACGGTCTGGCCTTCGCCTTCCTCATCGCCCGTGCCTTCTCCTCCGGCTGCGCGGCGCTGACCGGTGTCGAGGCGATCAGCAACGGCGTGCCCGCGTTCCGCAAGCCCAAGTCGCGCAATGCCGCGACCACGCTGCTCATGCTGGGCACCATCGCGATCGTGCTGCTGATGGGGATCATCATCCTGGCGCAGAAGATCGGCGTCGTCTACGCCCACGACACCACGAACCTGGTCGGCGCACCCGCCGACTACCAGCAGAAGACGCTGATCGCCCAGATCGCCGAGACCGTCTTCCACGGCTTCCCGATCGGCTTCTTCTTCATCACCATCGTCACCGCGCTGATCCTGGTGCTGGCCGCCAACACCGCGTTCAACGGTTTCCCGGTGCTGGGCTCGATCCTCGCCCAGGACCGCTACCTGCCGCGTCAGCTGCACACCCGTGGCGACCGGCTGGCCTTCTCCAACGGCATCCTGTTCCTGTCCGGCGCCGCGATCGCGTTCGTCGTGCTGTTCGGCGCCGAGGTGACCAAGCTCATCCAGCTCTACATCGTCGGGGTGTTCGTCTCGTTCGTGCTGAGCCAGACCGGCATGCTGCGGCACTGGACGCGCCTGCTGCGCACCGAGACCGATCCGGCGCAGCGGTCGAAGATGAAGCGGTCCAGGGTGATCAACGCCATCGGCCTCACCGCGACCGGCACCGTGCTGGTGATCGTGCTGATCACCAAGTTCTTCGCCGGCGCCTACATCGCGATCATCACCATGGTGGCGATCTTCGTCGTGATGAAGCTCATCCACCGCCACTACGACTCGGTCTCGCGCGAACTCGACGAATCCGATTGGGACGGGGTGCTGCCCAGCCGCACCCACTCCATCGTGCTGGTCTCCAAACTGCACCTGCCGACCCGGCGCGCGCTGGCCTACGCCCGCGCGACCCGCCCGGACACGCTCGAGGCGATCACCGTCAACGTCGACGACGCCGACACCCGCAGGCTCGTGCGCGAGTGGGAGAACAGCGAGATCAACGTGCCGCTGAAGGTGATCGAATCGCCTTATCGCGAGATCACCAAGCCGGTGCTGGACTACGTCAAGCGGGTCCGCAAGGACGCGCCGCGCGATGTCGTCACCGTGTTCATCCCCGAGTACGTCGTCGGTCACTGGTGGGAGCAGGTGCTGCACAACCAGTCCGCGTTGCGGCTCAAGGGCAGGCTGCTGTTCGAGCCGGGCGTGATGGTCACCAGCGTGCCGTGGCAGCTCAGTTCCTCCACGCGGGCCAAGCAGGCCGCCGAGGGGAACGCGCCGGGATCGGTGCGCCGTGGTTTCGAAGAGCCGGGCCGTCGTCGATGAGCGATTGGCGCGGACAGGAATTCCAGATCCGGCTCGGGCCGCCCGGACACGGCGGATTCTGCGTCGGCAGGCACGAGGGGCGCGTGGTGTTCGTGCGCCACGGACTGCCGGGCGAACTGGTGCGGGCGCGGGTCACCGAGGACCGGGGCGGGTCGTTCTGCCGGGCCGATGCCGTCGAGATCGTCGAGGCGTCGCCCGATCGGGTGCCGGCCACCTGCCCGGTGTCCGGGCCGGGTGGCGCGGGCTGCTGTGATTTCTCCTTCGCCACTCCCGCCGCGCAGCGCGCGCTCAAGGCCACGGTGGTGGCCGAGCAGCTGCGCAGGCTGGCCGGGGTGGACCGGGAGGTGACCGTCGAGCCGATCGCCGGTGACTCCGGCGAGGCCACCGGCGGCTGGCGCACCCGCGTGCGGCTGGTCGTCGACGACGCGGGCCGGGCCGGGGTCCACCGTTTCCGCAGCACCGCGGTGATCCCGGATCTGCGCTGCCCGCAGCCGGTGGCCGGGGCGCTCGACGGTGTCGCCGACCGGCTCTGGACACCGGGCTCGGACCTGGTCGTCGCCGTCGACGGTGACGGTGTGCGCCACATCGTGGAACTGGCGGCGGTGCCCGACACCGTGCAGCCGGGCGGTCGTCCGTCGACCCCGCGCGGCGCGGGCCGTGGCCGTGGTCAGCGGCCCACCCGCCGCCGGGAGTCCGGCGGCCCCGGTGA
>NZ_LPNR01000069.1 GCF_019266065.1 Nocardia sp. MH4
TTCGCGCCGGTGGCGTGAGCCGGATGATCGAGCGGGGGGTCAGCTCATTCGCGCCGGTGGCGTGAGCCGGATGATCGAGCGGGGGGTCAGCTCATTCGCGCGACGAGGGTGCGGACGATCTCGGCGGTGACCTCGTCGCGCCAGATCTGGAAGCGCGCGGAGTTGTCCAGGCCGCTGACCGAGGAGTCGCCGCTGACCGCGAACGCGAAATTCCCCCGATGACAGGCCACGGTGGATTCGATGATCTTGCCGTAGGTGCATTCGGTGGCACCCCACTCGGCCGGGGCCACCGGATCGCCGGTGAAGCGCTTCATATCGGCGTAGTAGGCGGTGACGGCGGATTCCTCGCCGACCGAGGAGAACATCACGGTGATCTTGGTATTGCCCGAGGACGCGGGCCGGTCGGGCAGATCGAAGGTGAACAGGCAACCGCCCTGGGCGATATTGCGCACCGATTCGTCGACGAGCTGCACGGTCTGCGGTGTGCGTTTCAGATGGGTGGCCTGGGGCAGGATCGCGGTGATCTCGGCGTCGGTGAGCACCGCGCAGGCGTCGGGCCAATTCTCGACGGTGGCGGGCAGTGTCACGGGGATCGGTCGGCTGTCCGGAGCGGCCGCGCCGAATTCGATTCCGGGCGGACCGACCGGACCGCAGCCGGCCAGCACCGCCGCCGCTACCGCGATCGAGCCGAGCACGCGCAGATTCACCAGAAATCCCCCCGCTAACACCAAGTTTCGAACAGACGGTCGTTATTGTCGGCGGAACCGGACGCAGAAGCAACGCGCGTTCTGGTCGTTCTAACAGTTCACAACTATTCGTCGAACATATTGGGCAATCCCCGAGCGTAGCGATCGGCGTCGATCACCCGCAGCGGCTCGAGTTCCGGCGTGCGGCGCAGCCGGAAAGTGCGGCAGCGCTGGGCCGATGAGCCCGAGACGTCGAGCAGCGCGTTGACCGCGGCGCGCGCCGATTCGTTGGCGCCCTCCATGGTCGCCAGGTCGACATCGGTGCGCACGTAATCGCCTGCCAGGAACAGATTCTCGATCGATCCGTGCGGCTCCGGTCGTGCGTCCCAGGAGCCCGCGGTATTGATGAGCAACGGATCGGCATTCGCGTTCCGGCTGCCCTGCCAGGTGATCCCCGGATCGAGAAACCAGGAATGGACGTCGGCGGGGCGCAGCAGTTGTTCGCGGTCGTTGAGGTGCGCGGCGAGCTGGGCCCAGACCTCGCGGAAGATCTCCTCGTGTGTGCATTCCACGGCGGGCTTGCCGTAGAGCATGCCGGGGGTATTCCAGTCGGAGATGTCGACGGACAGACAGTCGGCCACCGATCCGTCGCCGAACGTATTCAGCTTGTGGGTCCACAACTGGTTCTGGCTGATCGAGGTGAGCGACCACGGTGAATCCACGAACGCGGTATGGCCGCGCGAAATATGCAGTGGGGAACGGAAATAGATCTGGATGCCGTTCATCCAGTCGACGAACAGGCGATCGGTCGCCGCCAGTTCCGGGGCCAGTTCGAGTACCCGCGGCGACCAGAGTTTGCGGGCCTGCTCGACCGGCAGCGCGGTGACGAAATAGTCGGCCTCGACGGTGCGGGCGCCGCCGGCGTCGGTGATCCGCGCGGCGCCGATGCGCTGGTCGCGCACGACGAGTTCCTCGACGCGCGCGCCGAGTTCGAACCGCACACCGAGTCCGCGCAGGTGCTGCACCCACGGGTCGATCCAGGCGATATTGGTGGCGTTGTTCAGCACCCGGTCCAGGCCGCCGTCGTTGCCGAGGCCGAGCGGATTGCCGAGGAACTGCTCGCCCATGCTGCCGATGGTGCGGGTGCTGGCCAGGTCCTCCTTGGCCGCGACCATGATGCTGGTGAGCGAGCGGGAGACGATCGCGCGGAACTCGTGCGAGCGCTCGTTCCCGTGCACGAAGTCCTGCCAGGAGGTGTGCTCCCACTGGCCGAAGCGGCGGGCGTCGCAGCTGCTGTTGAACACCAGCAGCCGATTGGCGAAGTACGCGACCTCGGCGGGCGGCATCTTCGTCATCGTCGAGATGGTGGCGGCCAGGGTTTCCCGAATCGCGTCCGGATGGGTGTTCGGGTTGGTGAAGCCGTCGGGCAGGGCGAGCAGGATGTCGTCGGTGTCGCGGCGGGAGAACCTGGCTTCCGGCACGGTGAGCAGGTTGCTCCACACGCCGTCGGCATTGCCGGCGACCGGGATCCGGCGCATGGTGTCGGGCAGGTTCTGATAGAAGCCGGGAAAGAAGCGGAAGCCGTGCTCACCGGGCAGATCGGGCCTGCCGTCGCGGCCGGTGCCCGGCACCGACACGCTGCGCGCCTTGCCGCCGAAGGCCCTGGCCTCGTAGACGGTGACCTCGAAACCGCGTTCGGCCAGCTCGTGCGCGGCCGTCAGCCCGGCGACGCCGCCGCCGAGGACCGCGACCCGGCGGCCGGGAGGCGCGCTCAGCGCAACACCCGGCGTGCCCGCCACGGCCCCTGCCGATACCACCCCCGCTGCGACTGTGCCGCGGAGAAATGTTCTCCGCGAGACGGGCCACCGTTGCGCCATATGCTGTTCAGCTGCCTTGCTCGAGTTATTGCCTGCGATTTGCTATCACTCTAGAGCGCGGCGAAGACCTGGCTGTTGCGACCTGCATGTCGTTCGCCCGAGCTCGAAACCGACCGGTCGCGCGGAAAACGCATCGCGCGATCGGTCACATGCTAGCCAGAGCCTGCGCGATTGTGCGCTGAATTGGACGTCAGACCTGAACCAGGCCGCGGCCGGGAACCGGATCCGCAATCCCGCGCACCCGCCGGGTGGTCGTCGCGGCGAAGGCACCCGCGATCACGATCGCCCCGCCGACGAGTGCGGCCACCGACGGCTGCTCGTCGAGCGCCACCCAGGCCGCGCCGATGCCGACGACCGGGACGAGCAGCGACAACGGCGCCACCGTGCCCGCCGGATAGCGGCTCATCAGATACGTCCACAGGCCCGATCCGCAGACTGTCGCGAGGATCGCGATATAGGCGAGCGCGGCCAGCGCGGGGAGCCCGGCGGTCGAGGAGACCGCGCCGCCGAGCGCGCGGAAACCGGTGTCAGGCCCCTCGACAGCCATCGACAGCGCCAGCAGCGGCAGCACCGGGATCACCGACATCCACAGCGTCAGATGCAGCGGATCGAATCCGGGGGAGTCGGCGCCGGCCTGGCGCGCGCCGATATTGCCGAACGCCCACCCCAGCCCGCCCGCCAGCGTCAGCAGCACCGGGAGCAACGTGGCGTGCGCCAGCCGATCGGCGCCGATGACGATCATGCCGAGTACCGCCACCGCCAGCCCCGCGACCTGCACCGGCCGCAGCCGCTCGCGCAGCAGCACCGCGCCCAGCACCACCGTGAACGGCGCGGAGGACTGCAGCACCAGCGAGGCGAGCCCGGTCGGCATGCCGATGCGCATCGCGGTGAACAGGAACGCGAACTGCAGGATGCCGAAGCCGGTGCCGTAGAGCAGCAGCCAGCGGACGCGCACGGCGGGGCGGGGAATGAAGACGAGCACGGGGATCGCGATGACGGCGAACCGCAGCGCGGCGAAGAAGAACGGCGGGAAATGATCGAGGCCGATTCGGATGGCCAGGAAGTTCAGGCCCCAGAGCACGACGACGGTCAGTCCGAGCAGGCGGTCGCGGGTGGTCACAGTGCTAATCGTGCGTTCGGCGAAGCATCAGCACAATCGAATAAAAGTGGATCAACAAAGTAGATTTACTTCATGTTTTCCATCGACCGACTGCGAATTCTGCGCGAGCTGGCCGATCGCGGGACGGTCGCCGCCGTCGCCGAAGCGCTGTCGATGACGCCCTCGGCGGTGTCACAGCAACTGAAGGTGCTCGCCAGGGAAGCGGGCGTCGCGCTGCTCGAGCCGGACGGGCGACGGGTGCGGCTCACCGACGCCGGCCAGGCACTCGTGCTGCGCGCCGACGATGTGCTCGCCGCGATGGAGCGCGCGACCGCCGAGATGGCGCACTACCGCGGCTCGCCGCGCGGGCAGGTCAGGGTGGCGTCGTTCCCCTCGGGCGCCGCGCTGCTGCTGCCGCCGGTGCTCACCGCGCTGTCCGACAGCGGCGTGCGGATCGTCGCGGGCGATGAGGACCTACCGCCGTCGGCAGCGCCCAAACTGCTGGCCGACTACGACATCGTGCTCACCCATCGCGACGAACGCGCGCCCTCGCCCGCCGGTCCACGGCTCTCGGCGCGGGTGCTGATGCGGGAGCCGATCGACGTCGTCGTCGCGGCGACGCACCCGCTGGCGGGCAGGCAGGCGGTCCGCCCCGAGGAGCTTGCCGACGAGACGTGGGTGAGCGTGCGGGGCGGATTCCCCGTCGACGACGTGCTCGAGTCGATCGCCACCATCACCGGGGTGCGGCCGCGGATCGCGCAGCGGCTCAACGAGTTCCGGGTCATCGAGACGCTCGTGGCCTCGGGCTACGGCGTGGCGCTGATGCCCCGCTTCGCGGTCGCGCATCCCGGGCTGTCGGTACTGCGGCTGGCGGGGGTGCGCGCGGCCCGGGTGTACGAACTGCTCACCCGGCCACAGGCGCACCGGCGGCCCGCCATCGCCGCGGTGCTCGACGCCTTCGAGGCCGCGGCCGTGCAGGTCAGCGCGAGCTGACCGACGCGCGCAGCCGATCGACCAGCGCGCGCAGGACGTAGAAGTTGGGGATATCGGCGATCGAGGTCGAGTTCAGCCCGAACCACGCGCCCTCGACGGCGATCTCGGCGTAGCCCGAGACCGTCCGCAGGCCCTGCACCTGGTGCCACGGCACGCTCTTGTTGCGCGCGCCGATCTCGTTCGCGGTCAGCCAGATATCGCCGAAGCCGAGGCGGTGACCGGCCCGCACCGCCGCGAGCGCCCGCGGCAGCTGGGCCGCGGTGACGGCCTGCTGAATCCACCGGCCCCACTGCTCGGCCTGGATGAACGAGCTGTCGAGCACGAAAGGCTGACCGGCGAGATCGGTCAGCGTGTAGGTGTGGACGGTGATGATCGGGCCACCGTCGGTGTGCTCGCCGACGATCTTCTGCCGCACCGTCGTCGAGTCGAACCGCGCGACGCTGGTGCGCCCGCCCACCACCGCGACCAAACCGTGGTCGTAGACGGCGAGCCGGTTGCCCACGGTCTCGCGTTCGTGCCACCACGCCTGCGCCGTGGCCAGCACGAACCCGAACCCCGTGCCGATCGCGGTCAGCCCGGTGATCCAGGCGATCCCGGCCTGATCGATGACGAAGGCCAGCGCGGTCGTCGCGAGCGCGACACCGGCCACGATCCCGAGGACACGAATCCGGCTCCACGCCATCACGGCCGGTGTGTAGGCCGCCCGGTGGTTACCGAGCCCCGCGCCCGCCGCCACGTCGGCGAGATGGCGCGCGGCATCGACCTCGGACATGTTCCCCCCACGACCTTCGGCTATCTCAGAATTGCCCCGGCTGGTACGGCTGACCCGGGTAGGGCTGACCCTGCGGCGGGTACTGCTGGCCCTGCTGCTGTCCGTGGTAGCCGAAATCGTCGGCGACCATGGCGGCCAGTTCGAGCAGCGCGCGCCTGGTCGGCTTGCTGACCAGCTCGAGGTCGATCTCGGCGCCCTCGGCCAGGTGATCGTCGAACGGGACGATCTGCACGGCGCGGGTGCGGTCGAGGAACAGTTTGCGCAGCTGGTCCAGGTCGACCGTCGACGCGCCACGACGCGAGGCGTTCACGACGACGACGGTGCGCTCGACGAGCTTGCTGTAGCCGTGGTGGTCGAGCCAGTCCAGCGTCGCCGACGCGCTGCGCGCACCGTCGATCGCGGGCGAGGTGACCAGCACCAGCGAGCTCGCCATGTCCAGCACGCCGGACATCGCCGAGTGCATCAGGCCGGTGCCGCAGTCGGTCAGGATGATGTTGTAGAACGACTGCAGGATGCCGATCGCCTTGCGGTAATCGGCCTCGCTGAAGGCTTCCGACACGGCCGGGTCCTGCTCGGAGGCAAGCACTTCCAGTCGGCTCGGGGCCTGCGAGGTGTGCGCGCGCACATCCGAGTAGCGGGTGATGTTCTGGTCCTCGAGCAGGTTGCGCACCGTCGAGCGGGTCTGCCGCGGCACCCGGTGGGCGAGGGTGCCCAGGTCGGGGTTGGCGTCGATCGCGATGACGCGGTCGCCGCGCTGCGAGGCGAAGGTGGAACCGAGACCGACCGTGGTGGTGGTCTTGCCGACGCCACCCTTGAGCGAGAGGATCGCGATCCGGTAGTCGCCGCGGACCGGCTGGTTGACCCGCTCGGCGAGATCGCGGTGGACGACGTCGGCCGCCGACTCACCCGGGTTGATCATGCCGCCGGAGGCCTTGTGCACGGCGCGCCGCCATCCGCTGCGCGGCGCCTTGCGGGCCCGCTTGAGCAGGTTCAGGTCGTTGACCGAATGGCCGGGCTGACCGGGGGCGGGCACGTGCTGCGGCTGGAACGGCTGATGCTGCGGCGCAGGCCCGCCCTGCCACTGCGGCTGACCGGGCGGCGGGCCGAGCGGACCCGGCTGCCCCGGCTGACCGGGCGGCATGCCGCCCTGCATCGGCGGCTGGTACATCGGCGGCGGCGGAGGCGCCCAGCTGTAGATGGGCTCGGACTGGGGTCCCTGGGGCTGCTGCTCGGGCCCGGGGAACTGCGGCTGCTCGGGCGCGCCCGGGTACGGGCCGGGATACGGCTGCTCACCGGTCGCCTGCGGACCGGGGTACGGCTGTTCGGCGCCGGGGGCGGGCTGACCGGGCCACGGCTGCTCGGCGCCCGGGCCGGGCTGACCCGGCCACGGCTGCTGCTCGGGGCCGTGCGCCACCGGATGCGCGCCACCGCTCTGGTACGAATCGGGCGCTCCCGGATACTGACTCGGCGCGAAGGGGCCTGGCACGAATCCACCCGGCTGGAACACCGTCTGCTCGGCGAGTCCGGCCTGCGGCTCGGCCACGGCCGCCTCGGCGGGCTGCGGCTCGGCGGGCTCGTCTGCCTGCTCGCCCGCGGCGCCTGTCGGCTCGAGGTCGTCGTCGGTGGCCGTCTGCACTCCGGCGGATCCGGACGCAGCGTCGGCCGTCTCAGCCGACGGACTCTGCAGCCAGGGCGGAGACGTCGGATTATGGTCGTTGTTGGTCACAGTTCCCCCACTTTGCCCGATGAACGAGCAGGAAGCTCGGCGCTGAATGTGCACCAAAACGCTAGCACGGTGCTAATTTCCGCGCGCCGGGGGCGGCAGGCTCCGGAGCGGCTGTGAGCGGGCATGCGCGCAGCTCAACCGGTAGATCCGTACCGAAGCCGACCGGTCGGGCCCGAGTTGTCCACAGCCCTTTCGGCAGTGTGCACAACCGGCGAAGGCCGGGTCCGCGTGCTGCGGGCCCGGCCTTCGTGTCGGCGAACTAGCGTGCGGCGGCCCGGTTGACCGCCGAGACGACGGCCCGCAGCGACGCGGTGGTGATGGAGGTGGCGATGCCGACGCCCCACACGACCTTGTCGCCGATCGCGACCTCGACGTAGGCGGCGGCCTGCGCGTCGTCACCGGCGGACATGGCGTGCTCGCTGTAGTCGAGCACCCGCACGTCGAAGCCGACGGTGGCGATCGCGTCGACGAACGCGGCCAGCGGGCCGTTGCCGGACCCGGTGATCTCCTGCTCGACGCCGTCGACCTTGACCGTGGCGACGATGGTGTCGACACCGCCGTCGGTCTCCGACGCGGTCACCTTCTGGCGCATCCGCTCCAGCGGCAGGATCGGGTTCAGGTACTCGGTGGCGAAGACGTCCCACATCTCCTTGGGCGTCACCTCGCCGCCCTCACCGTCGGTGATCGCCTGGATCGCCTGCGAGAACTCGATCTGCAGCCGGCGCGGCAGCACCAGACCGTGGTCGGTCTTCATGATGTAGGCGACGCCGCCCTTGCCGGACTGCGAGTTCACCCGGATGACGGCCTCGTAGGTGCGGCCGACGTCCTTCGGGTCGATCGGCAGGTACGGGACCTCCCAGGTGATGTCGGCGACGTCGGCGTTCTGCGCGTCGGCGGCCGCCTTCATCGCGTCCAGGCCCTTGTTGATGGCGTCCTGGTGGCTGCCCGAGAACGCGGTGTAGACCAGGTCGCCGCCGTAGGGGTGACGTTCGGCCACGGCCAGCTGGTTGCAGTACTCCACCGTGCGACGGACCTCGTCGATGTCGGAGAAGTTGATCTGCGGGTCGATGCCGCGGGAGAACATGTTCATGCCCAGGGTGACCAGGCAGACGTTGCCGGTGCGCTCGCCGTTGCCGAACAGGCAGCCCTCGATGCGGTCGGCGCCGGCCTGGTAGCCCAGCTCGGCGGCCGCGACGGCGGTGCCACGGTCGTTGTGGGGGTGCAGCGACAGCACGATCGAGTCGCGGCGGGCCAGGTTGCGGTGCATCCACTCGATCGAGTCGGCGTACACGTTCGGCGTGGCCATCTCGACGGTCGCGGGCAGGTTGATGATCAGCGGCTTCTGCGGGGTCGGCGCGATGATCTCGGAGACCGCGTCGCAGACCTCGCGGGCGTAGTCCAGCTCGGTGCCGGTGTAGGACTCCGGGCTGTACTCGTAGCGCCAGGCGGTGTCCGGGTACTTCTTCTCGATCTCCAGGCACAGCGCGGCGGCGTCGGTGGCGATCTTCTTCACCGCGTCCCGCTCGGCGCGGAAGACGACGCGACGCTGCAGGATGGAGGTGGAGTTGTAGAAGTGCACGATCACGTTCGGGGCGCCGTTGCAGGCCTCGAAGGTGCGCTCGATCAGCTCGGCGCGGCACTGGGTCAGGACCTGGATGGTGACGTCGTCGGGGATCGCGCCGTCCTCGATGATCTCGCGGACGAAGTCGAAGTCGGTCTGGCTGGCGGCCGGGAACCCGACCTCGATCTCCTTGTAGCCCATCCGGACGAGCAGGTCGAACATGCGGCGCTTGCGGGCCGGGCTCATCGGGTCGATGAGGGCCTGGTTGCCGTCGCGCAGGTCGACGGCACACCACGCGGGCGCGCGATCGATGATCTTGTCGGGCCAGGTGCGGTCGGGCACCGAGATGGGCTCGACCTCTTCGGCGAAGGGCCGGTACCGGAACGACGGCATCGACGAGTTCTTCTGATGGTTCCAGGCGGGCTGGTCGGCCGGTGCGGGTTTGCCGGGGGCCGTGATGGTGCGCGAAGCGGATACGAATGCGTCAGCCGAGGACATGCAAGTTTCTCCGTGGGTGAGGTGGATTCCCTGGTGGGAGCGGGTCGACCGGCGCGTTGGAACCCCGCGACGGGAGCCGGTCCGTATCAGAACCCGTCGCGGCGGCCGAGAAGAAGTGCCCGCTGCATGATCCTTCGAGGATACCGCGTGCCCTACCCCGCTGGTAAGCGGCCTGGGGAAACCGGCCGGTAGTAAGCGAGCGGTACGGTTTTCAGCGAATCGCACGCTTGTACGGACCATCGCGTCCGACGAGACGTCACAAAGGAACTCGAATGACTTGGTTACAGCAAGTGGCCATTCTCGCGGCGGGCATCGCCGCGGGTGGCATCAATACGATCGTCGGCTCCGGCACCCTGATCACCTTCCCCACGCTGCTTGCCTTCGGTTTGCCGCCGGTGACGGCGAACGTGTCCAACACGATCGGTCTGGTCCCCGGCTCGGTCAGCGGGGTGATCGGCTACCGCCGCGAACTGGACGGGCAGCGGTCGCGACTGCTGCAGCTGGGCACCGCCTCGCTGCTCGGTGGCATCACCGGCGCGATCCTGCTGCTCGTCATGCCCGCGGAGGCCTTCAAGGCGATCGTGCCGGTGCTGATCATCGCCGCGCTGATCCTGGTGGTCGTGCAGCCCCGGCTGGCGGCCTGGGTGAAGCGGCGCAGGGCCGACGGTGACGCGGCCACTCCCGAGCACGGCGGCCCGATCCTGCTGGTCGCGGTGTTCGGCACCGGCATCTACGGCGGCTACTTCGGCGCCGCCCAGGGCGTGCTGCTGCTCGGCCTGCTCGGGGTCTTCGTGCACGAGGACATCCAGCGGCTCAACGCGGTGAAGAACGTGCTGGCGCTGATCGTGAACGCGGTGTCGGCGGCGATCTTCATCGCCATCGCCGAGGTGAACTGGCAGGCCGTCGCGCTGATCGCGGTCGGCTCGATCATCGGTGGCCAGCTCGGCGCGAAGGTGGGTCGCAAGCTGCCGCCGAACGTCTTGCGCGCGGTGATCGTCGTCGTCGGCACGATCGCGGTGATCCGGCTGCTGACGGCGGGCTGAGTCTGGGCCGCTTCATGTGGCCCGCCCACCGGTTGTGACTACGACCAAACGCCCCTCCGTTGAACACCATTGGCGTTTCACACGGGGTATCCTGCGCTCGGCCATGCGTGATGAGGGAGGTGGCCTGGTGCACAGACGTGCCTTCTTCAAGGCGGCGGGACTGGCGACGATCGCCGGTGCCGTGGGGACGACGCTGACGACCACGGCCGCCTCGGCCGATCCGCGCGAGGCGATGTTCCGGACCTGGGTACCGGAGATCTTCGAACCCCTCCCCGACGCACCGGCGCACACCGAGGCCATCGTCATCGGTTCCGGCTTCGGCGCCGCCGTCACCGCCCTGCGGCTGGCTGAGGCCGGGATCGCCAACACCGTGCTCGAGCGCGGTTCGCGCTGGCCCAACGACCCGTGGCGGGAGATCTTCACCGGCGACGACCTGCCCGACGGCCGCGGCTTCTGGCACCGCACCAGCTTCACCGGCGTCACCAAGGTGCCGATGAGCTTCGGCGCATTCGGCGGCGTCCTCGATGTCACCGAGTACCCGGGCATCGACGTGTGGCGCGCCGCCGCGGTCGGCGGCGGTTCGGTCATCTTCACCGGCGCGATGGTGGCGCCCGAGCGCAAGCTGTTCGACCACGTCTTCGGTGGCGTCGTCGATTACGGCGAGCTCGAGCGCGTCTACTACCCGCGCGTGCGCGAGATGTTGCGCCTGGATCCGATGCCCGCCGACATCTACCACTCCACGCCGTTCGCGCACTCGCGCGCCTGGGACGACCAGGTCCGCGCCGCGGGCTACCAGCCGGTGGCCAACGATTCGATCTTCACCTGGGACGTGCTGCGCAGCGAGCTGGCGGGCACCTCCCGCGCCTCGGCTACCGCCGCCCGCTCCAACCTGGGCAATTCCAACGGCGCCAAGTTCGATCTGAACCAGAACTATCTGCGCTACGCCAGGGAGACCGGCAAGTCGCAGGTGTACCCGGGCCACCGCGTCGACGCCATCGCCCAGGAGGCGAGCGGCAAGTTCGTGGTCACGGTGACGAAACTGGCCCCGACCGGTCAGAACCTCGGCACCCGCACGCTGACCTGCGACAAGCTGTTCCTCGGCGCGGGTTCGATCGGTACCTCCGAGCTGCTGGTGCGCGCCCAGGCCACCGGCGCGCTGCCCAACCTCAACGAGCACATCGGCGACGGCTGGGGCACCAACGGTGACGTGGTGCTGGCGCGCGGCGCGAGCGCGGTGGCGGGTCAGGGCCAGGGCGTGCCCAGCGCGAGCCGCGTCTTCGACGAGTCGCGCGTCCCGCTGACTCTGGAGAACTGGTACATCCCGGGCATTCCGTTCGAGACCGGCGCGCTGGCCTCGCTCGGCATGGTCCTCGACCCGACCAGGGCCCGTTTCGGCTATCACGCCGGCGGCGGCGTCGGGCTGAGCTGGTCGGCGGCCGCGCAGGACGCCGTCGTCGACGCGGCGCGCGCGGTCGATCACCGGATCGCCGAACGCGCGGGCGCGGTCGCCGAGTACGGCGCGCTCGGCTACGACGCGAACGCCCAGTTCACCGCGCATCCGCTGGGCGGCGCGGTGCTCGGCAAGGCGACCGACGCCTACGGCCGTGTGCACGGGCACCCTGGCCTCTACGTGATGGACGGCGCGGCGATCCCCGGCAGCACCGCGACGGTCAACCCTTCGCTCACGATCACCGCGCTGGCCGAACGCAATATCGCGGCCGTCATCGGCGCCGGTCGCTGACACTCGCGCGGACCGTCGCGCGCAATGTGACCGATCCGCGTCGACCGGCCGTTACGCTCGGCAAGGACGATGGCGTTCGAAGGGAGTACCGAGGTGGCCTCACCGGGCATCGAGCGGGTCGAGGCGTTGCCGGACGTACGCTCGAAGACGCCATCGCTACGGACCGACCTGTTCATGCTGGTCCTGGCGATCATCTCGGTCGCGCTGGTCGTCTGGATCACCTTCTTTCCCGTCTCCGGGACGACGTATCACGCGATCGTGGTCGCCGACTGGACGATCTGCGGCATCTTCCTGATCGAGTTCCTCTGGCGCTGGCGCCGGGCGGGCTGGCCGTGGAGCTTCCCGTTCATCTACTGGTACGAAGTGCTCGGCATGATCCCGGTGACCAGCCCGATCTTCCGCGGGTTCCGGCTGCTGCGGATCGTGGTTATCCTGATCCGGCTCGGCCGGGTCGCCGACCGCGCGCTGGGGGAGCGGGTCACCGCGACGATCGTGAACCGTTTCGTCGGCACCATCGTCGACGTGATCAAGCGCCCGATGACGATCGCGATCCTCGACGAGGTCTCCAAGGTCCTGCGGGCGGGCCACTACACCAAGAACATCGCCGCGGCGCTCGAGGAGAACCACGCCGAGGTCGACCAGATGATCGTCGACCTGATCAAGAACGACCCGACGACCAGCAAACTGCGCTACGTCCCGTTCCACGACGACATCATCCGGCTCGTCGCCGACACCGTGTACCGGATGCTGCGCCAGCTGCTCGACGACCCGCGCACCGACGAACTCGTCGCCGACATGCTGCGGGAGAACCTCGATCAGATCAACGACGCGGTGCGCGCCGGGGTCAGGGTGCCGCCGTCGCACCGAGGGGCGACGCCCGCCGAGCACGGCGTGCGCCACCACCTCGGTCGGATCAAGCGTGCCTGATCTGGTCGCGCGGGGTCGCGTACCGAATGGTCTCGAAGATCACCAGTAGGGCCAGCAGCGCGCACAGCAGGCTCAGCGCGGCGAGCGCGGGCAGGTGCGTCGCCACTGGGATCACCGCGACCAGCAGGACCGCGGTGATCACCCGGGCGATCGAGATCTCCTTGGTCGCATAGTATTTCGCCGCGACGACGCCGAGCAGGAACAGCGCGGGCCCGATGAAGAGCGCGGCCAGCGGAATGCCGTGCAGCGCGTCGGTGAGCTTGTGATGCGAGGCGTCGCCGACGTAGTACAGCACCTTCTTCAATCCCAGCGAGAGCGCGATGACGCCGGCGATGATCGGGAAGTGCCCGTAGGTGTAGCTGCGCTGCGCGATCTTGATCTGGTGCGCGCCGCGGGAATGGGCGAAGGCGTGCTCGATCGAGATCGCCGCGACGTCGAAGTACAGCCACCACAGCAGGCCCGACACCGCGAGCCCCAGCATCGAGCCCAGCGCGATCGGCCAGGAGATCGGCAGGCCGGCCACCCCGATGCCGATCGAGACGATGGACTCGCCGAGGGCGATGATGACGATCAGCCCGTAGCGCTCGGCGAAATGCGAGGCCGAGTTGATCCGCCAGTCGGTGCCCGCGAACCAGGTCCAGACCATGTCGCCGATGATCGCGGCCAGCCACAGCACGATCTGGGTGAGGCCGTCGGTCATCGCGGCGATGACGAGCAACGCGGTGCCGAGGGTGATCGAGCCCAGCGCCCAGCGCAACACCTGGCCGCGCAGCTGGGAGTCCTCGGCGCTGATCACCCAGAAGATCGAGACGTGCACCAGCCGCACCACCAGGTAGGCGATGGCGAAGACGAGCGGACCGAACCAGCCGCCGCTCAGGTCCTCGAACGCCTCGGGAATGGTCAGCGCCGCGATGAACGCGCCGCCCATCGCGACGAACATCGCCACCCGGGCGATGCCCTCGTCGGCCCTGACCACATTGCCCAGCCACGAGTAGGCGATCCACAGCCACCACATCAGCGCCAGCACCAGGGCCGCGCGGACCACGTTGGCGCCGGTCGGGTTGTCGGCGGCCAGCGCGGTCACCATAGTGAAGGCGAAGACGATCACGAGGTCGAAGAACAGTTCGAGCTGGGTCACCGAGGCGCCTTCGGCCACCTGCTGGAACCGAACCCGTCGAGTACCGATCATGCGCTCATCGTCGCACCCGGCGTGCTCGCCCGCGCGGAACGGACGCGGCTTTCGCCGTCGGCGCAACCGCTAGCCGACGCCGTAGCGGTGGACCTCGGGATACCGTTCGGCGAAGTCGATGAAGTTCGCGACGATCTCATCGCTCATCTTGCGCAGGGTGCGCTTGAACAGGATGCCGGGGATGGGCAGCGGCAGCTGGATCTCGACGTGATAGTCGATCTCGGTGCCCTCGGGGCCCTCGACCAGGTCGAACGAGCCGCTGCCCTTGGAGCCGCGGCTGCTGTCGACGACCTCCCAGGACACCCGGTTGTGTTCCCAGAAGAATTCGAGGACCTGCGCGTCGGAGTTGCCCAGGAAGGTCGCGGTGACGAAGACCCGGCGCGGCCTGCCGTCGGCGTCGCGGGGGCCGACGCGGACGTCGCTGTAGTTGGTCGACCACTCGGCTAGGAGATCGACGGCGAGCAACGCATCCATGATCTGGTCGACGGGAGCATCCACGGTGAATCGGATGTCGATCTTCGAGCGCATCTTGCCTGTCCTCCGAAACCCCCGCTGTCTTCGCGCCCGATTGTGCACACGTGTACCAGTGATCGTCAACACGTCTATGGTCTGGACAAATGACCGGGTCAGGGGCGTATCGCCCGCTCGACGGCGGTTTCGATCAGCTCCATGCTCTGTTGCTCGGTGAAGATACCGGGCAGGGTGAGGTGCTCGACGATGAGCCAATTCAGGGCCAGATACAGCAGGAGTACCGACGCCTCGTCGCCCGGCTGGCCCGACGCCAGGTGGTTGCGGACGTTGAAATCCAGGTCGGCCCTGACCCGCTCGGTGAGCACCTCGCGCAACTCCGGACGCCGGGTCGCCTCGAGCCGCAGTTCGAGCAGCGCGAGGTAGGCGGTGCGGTGCGATTCGAGCCGGCCGACGACCTCCTTCATCAGCGCGGTGATGTTCTCGACCGTCTTCGGTCCCTCGCTCACCAGCGCCATCGTCTCCTCGCTCGGCTGGACCACCTCGTAGAAGCGGGTGCCTGCCTGGGTGAGCAGCTCGTCGCGGCTGGTGAAGTAGTTCGACGCGGTGCCGACGGGCACCCCGGCCTGCTTGTCCACCGCGCGGAAGGTGAGGCCGCGCGCGCCTTCGGCCGCCAGCACCTCGATCGCCGCGTCGAGCAGCGCCTGCCGTCGTTCGGGATTAGTTCGCACTTGACACCACTCCGTCTGTAGTACTACGTTCAAACCACTTCAATCAGAGTACAACAACTTAGGCGGTACCCATGCGAAAGCTTGTCTACTACATCGGTGTCTCGCTCGACGGCTACATCGCGGGTCCCGGCGGCGAGGTCGACTTCTATCCGACGCCGCAGAACTACATGGAATGGATGACGGCCGAGTTCCCCGATTCGATCCCGACCCATCTCCGGCCGCACATCGGCATGGACCCCGAGCTGCCGGCCAAGAACTGGGACACGGTGCTGATGGGTCGCGGCACCTACATCCTCCCGGGCGAGCACGTCGAGAGCCCGTTCTCGCACCTGAAGCAGTACGTCGTCTCGTCCTCGCTCGCGCAGGCCGATCACCCCGGCGTCGAGATCGTCTCCGGCGACCCCGCGGAGCTGGTTCGCGAACTCAAGCGGCAGGAAGGCGGCGACATCTGGCTGTGTGGCGGCGGGAACCTGGCCGGTCAGCTGATCGACGAGATCGACGAGATGGTCATCAAGAGCTACCCGGTCATCGCGGGCGCGGGCGTGCACGCGTTCACCGGCGTCTTCAAACCGACATCTTTCACTCCGGTGCGGCGCAAGGAATTCGACAACGGCACGCAGGTCACCTGGTTCGTCCGGGCCTGATTTCGACGGTTATCCACAGGTGACGAGCCTGTGTCGTTTTCCACAGGCTGGGGAGGTAGCGGCAAAACCGGTGGACCTGGGCCGGTACTCTTGGTCGCTGATACCCAGCCTGATTGTCGATCGTGAAGGACCTAGCCGTGGCTCTCGTTGTTCAGAAGTACGGAGGATCCTCGGTGGCTACCGCCGAGCGGATCCGGCGCGTCGCTGAACGGATCGTGGAGACCAAGAAGCAGGGCCACGACGTCGTCGTGGTCTGCTCGGCCATGGGTGACACGACCGACGAGCTGCTCGATCTCGCGGAGCAGGTGGCCCCGGCGCCGCCTGCTCGCGAGATGGACATGCTGCTCACCTCCGGCGAGCGCATCTCGAACGCGCTGGTGGCCATGGCGATTCATTCGCTCGGTGCCGAAGCACGCTCGTTCACCGGTTCGCAAGCCGGCGTGATCACCACCGGCGCGCACGGCAACGCCAAGATCATCGACGTCACCCCCGGCCGCCTCCAGGAGGCGCTGGCCGAGGGACAGATCGTGCTGGTCGCCGGCTTCCAGGGCGTCAGCCAGGACAGCAAGGACGTCACCACGCTGGGCCGCGGTGGTTCCGACACCACCGCCGTCGCCCTGGCCGCGGCGCTGAAAGCCGATGTCTGCGAGATCTACACCGACGTGGACGGCATCTTCAGCGCCGACCCGCGCATCGTCGGCGACGCGCAGAAGCTCGACAAGATCTCCTACGAGGAGATGCTCGAGATGGCGGCCTGCGGCTCGAAGGTGCTCATGCTGCGCTGCGTGGAGTACGCGCGCCGCTACAACGTTCCCGTTCATGTCCGGTCGTCCTACACCGACAAGATCGGCACCACTGTTTTCGGATCGATGGAGGACATTCCCGTGGAGCAGGCAATCCTGACCGGCGTCGCGCACGACCGCAGCGAAGCCAAGGTGACCGTCGTCGCCCTGCCGGACGAGCCGGGCTACGCGGCTAAGGTGTTCCGCGCGGTCGCCGACGCCGAGATCAACATCGACATGGTGCTGCAGAACATCTCCAAGGTCGACACGGGCAAGACCGACATCACCTTCACCCTGCCCAAGACCGACGGCGCTCGCGCGGTCGAGATGCTGACCAAGCGGCAGGACGAGATCGGCTTCGCGCAGGTCCTCTACGACGACCACATCGGCAAGGTGTCGCTGGTCGGCGCCGGGATGAAGTCGCACCCGGGCGTCACCGCCACCTTCTGTGAGGCGCTGGCCAACGCCGGCGTGAACATCGACCTGATCTCCACCTCGGAGATCCGGATCTCGGTGCTCGTGCGCGACACCGAACTCGACGAGGCCGTGCAGGTCCTGCACAAGGCCTTCGATCTCGGCGGCGAAGAGGCCGCCGTCGTCCACGGCGGAACGGGGCGTTAAACCATGGGTGTACGGGTAGGTGTCGTCGGCGCGACCGGTCAGGTCGGCGCCGTCATGCGCAAGCTGCTGGAAGAGCGCAACTTCCCGGCCGACGAGGTGCGCTTCTTCGCCTCCTCGCGCTCGGCGGGTAAGACGCTGCCGTGGCGCGGCGGCGAGATCGTCGTCGAGGACACCGAGACCGCCGATCCGTCGGGTCTGGACATCGCGCTGTTCTCGGCAGGCGCCACCATGTCGCGCGTGCAGGCCCCGCGCTTCGCCGCGGCGGGTGTCACCGTGATCGACAATTCCTCGGCCTGGCGCAAGGATCCCGATGTGCCGCTGGTGGTCTCGGAGGTCAACCCCGAGGCCACGCGCAACCTGCCCAAGGGCATCATCGCGAACCCGAACTGCACCACCATGGCCGCGATGCCGGTGCTCAAGCCGCTGCACGACGTGGCGGGCCTGCAGCGTCTGATCGTGTCGAGCTACCAGGCCGTGTCCGGTAGCGGCCTGGCCGGTGTGGAGGAGCTCGCCACGCAGATCCGCGCGGTGGCCGCCGACGCCGAGAAGCTGGTGCACGACGGCAGCGCCGTCGAGTTCCCCGCGCCGAACAAGTACGTCGCCCCGATCGCGTTCGACGTCATTCCGCTGGCCGGCTCGCTGGTCGACGACGGCTCCGGCGAGACCGACGAGGACCAGAAGCTGCGCAACGAGAGCCGCAAGATTCTCGGCCTGCCCGACCTGCTGGTCAGCGGCACCTGCGTGCGCGTGCCGGTCTTCACCGGTCACTCGCTGTCGATCAATGCCGAGTTCGCCGAACCGATCTCGGTGCAGCAGGCCCAGGAACTGCTGGCCAAGGCGCCGGGCGTGCGCCTGGTCGGCGTGCCGACCCCGCTGGCCGCCGCGGGCCAGGACGACTCGCTGGTCGGCCGCATCCGCCAGGATCCGGGCGTCCCGAGCGGCCGCGGTCTCGCGCTGTTCATCTCCGGCGACAACCTGCGTAAGGGCGCCGCGCTCAATACCATTCAGATCGCGGAAGTCCTGCTGAACAACCGCTGAGCAGTTCGCTGGAACGGGCTGGTCCACCACATCCGGTGGGCCGGCCCGTTTCTCGTCTCACGACTCGATTCGGCGCAGCCCGTCCAGGAGTACCGCGAAGGTGCGGTGGCGTCGGTGTTCGCCAGCCCGGACCGCGTCGGCGAGATCGCGTTCGACACCGTTCTCCCGGCCGAGGCGGTGCTGTACCGGACTACCTGGACCCGACCCGCTTCCGGCACCCCGACCCCAGCGGTGCCGACGACGTGTCCGTCTGAACGGCTAGCGCCGGATGCCCGGGGTCCGTGGGTCGTCACCGAGGCAGACCAATACCGCGCACCCCGGGGGAATGCTCGCGAACGGCGCGGCCAGCGGCTGGTTCAGGCAGTCGAAGACGGTGCAGCCCGGATAGGCGCCGGGGCCGATGCCGAACACGGCGAGCAGGATGTTGGCGTCGATCAGCCGGGCCGGATCGAACTCGACCGGCGGTTCGACGTACGGCTCGGCGACCGGGGTCGGGGCATCGGTGAAGGCCGCGAACAGCCTGCGGAAGAACTCGTGCGGCAGTTCCTCGGGATGCGCGATCACCCCGCTCGCTCCGTACGCTGTCTCGTTGCCGAACGCGCCGGTCCACATGACCATCAGGTCCAGGCCGGGCAGGAAGAAGACGTTCTGCAGTGCGAGCCCCGACATGAAGAAGCTGTCGGCGGGCAGGAAGTCGGGCGACTCGGCGCAGTCGGCGCCGACCCAGAAAAGGTAGCCGTAGCAGCTGTTCTGCGGTGATGGAGTGCGGGCCTTGCGCAGGTAGTCGGCCGAGATCACCCGGTCGGCGCCCCACCGGCCGTCGTTGGCGACGAGCAATCCGATCTTGGCCAGATCGTTGGGCGGCAGCAGCAGGTGGGCGTAGCCATAGGTGTGCCCGGACCGATCTCGCGCCCAGTAGTAGTCGGAGCGGGCGATGCCCAGCGGGTCGAACAGCTCGCGTTGCGCGAACTGCTGCAGCGGCTCGCCGACGGCCAGTTCGATCACCCACGACAGCAGGTCGACATTGCGCTGGCTGTAGCTGAACGTGGTGCCCGGCGGGTTGGTCAGCTCTACCGCCAGCGCCTGGACCGCGCTGTTCGGGTCGACCGGGATCACCGCGGTGACGCCCTCGGTGAGCACGCCGACCTTCATGCCCGAGGTCTCGGTGAGCAGGTTCTCCACCGTGATCGACCGGTGCAGCGCGTCGCCGAGGCCGGCGGGCAGGTACCGGTCGATCGGGGCGTCGATCGCGAGTTTGCCCTGATCGGAGGCGATTCCGGCGATCAGCGACACCACCGACTTGGTGACACTCCAGATGTTCCACGCGACATCGCCGGTCTCGTCGTTGCGCGGGCCCTCCCCGACCAGGCAATTGTGCCGGAACACTTGGACATTGAACCGATTGCGGGTCGCGGCGAACTGCAGTGCCTCGTCGAGCTTGGCTGGGTCGAGCCCGACCTGCTCGGGTCGGGCACGTTCGAGGTCGCGCTCGGAGGTCACCGCGCACCTCGTCGCTGTTTCCGGGGCGGCGACAGCGGGCGCGGCGACCAACGCCCCCGAAGTCAGTGCAACCACGACCGTTCCCGCGAAAAATCCCCTGATCAGCCCCATGCGGCCGAGACTAGCCCGCATCGCCGTCCGTAACCCGTATAGCGGGGCCGCTCGATCCCCTAATCACCGGCATGTTCACCTCCCCGTAAAAACCCCGACTCGGAGAGCCGGCCACGCCGGAGACGACAAACGCCGCCAGGTCGATGAGGGAGACCTGGCGGCGTTCGAGTCGAAGGGCCGCCGCGGGGGCGGCCGTTCAGGGTGTCGACGCCCCACAAGCGCCTCTCGGCGAGTGGTCGCTCGTAGCGACAAAGGGGTGAGGCCCGGGGCTGTTCGGACGCCGACAGTGGTGTTCAACCAACGCCCCGGTGCGGCTATTCCAGGCCCTGGATGTGATCCGCGCAACCCTGCTTGATCTCGTCGTTTTCTTGACTTATTCCAGAAAACGGGGAGAGTGGATGGTGTGCACACCGAGGAGATGGACGCTCGCCGACTGTTGCGCGATGCGGGGTTGCGGGTGACCGCACCACGGATCGCGGTGCTGGATACTGTTGCGGCGCTACCGCATTCGGATGCGGAGACGATCGCGACGGCCGCCAGGGCGCGGCTCGGCGCGGTGTCGACGCAGGCGGTGTACGACGTGCTCAGCGCCTGCGTGCGAGCGGGGATCCTGCGGCGGATCGAGCCCGCGGGCTCGCCTGCCCGGTTCGAGACCCGGACCGGGGATAATCACCATCACCTGGTGTGCCGAAGTTGTGGGCTGGTCGTCGACACCGATTGTGTGTCCGGCGCCCCGCCCTGTCTGCAGCCCGCGGACGATCACGGTTTCGCGATCGATGAGGCCGAGGTCGTCTTCTGGGGGTTGTGCCCCGACTGTCGAAATCAGGAGGCCGCGAAATGACCAAGCCGACCACGACCAACACCGGCAATGCCGTCGAGAGCGACGACGAATCGCTGTCGGCCGGAACCCAGGGACCGGTACTGCTCCACGACCACTACCTGATCGAGAAGCTGGCCCAGTTCAACCGCGAGCGGGTGCCGGAGCGCATCGTGCACGCCAAGGGCTCCGGCGCGTACGGCGAGCTGGTGGTGACCGGCGATGTCAGCCGCTACACCAAGGCCAAGCTGTTCCAGCCGGGCGCGCGCACCGAGTCGCTGGCGCGGTTCTCGACCGTGGCCGGCGAGCAGGGCAGCCCGGACACCTGGCGTGATCCGCGCGGTTTCGCGGTGAAGTTCTACACCGAGGACGGCAACTACGACCTCGTCGGCAACAACACCCCGGTCTTCTTCATCAAGGACGCGATGAAGTTCCCCGACTTCATCCGCTCCCAGAAGCGCCTGCCCGGCAGCGGCCTGCGCGACCACAACATGCAGTGGGACTTCTGGACGTTGCGCCCGGAGTCGGCGCACCAGGTGACCTGGCTGATGGGCGACCGCGGCCTGCCCAAGTCCTACCGCCACATGGACGGCTTCGGCTCGCACACCTACCAGTGGATCAACGCCGAGGGCGAGCGCTTCTGGGTGAAGTACCACTTCAAGACCGATCAGGGCATCGAGTTCCTGACCCAGGCCGAGGCCGACACTCTCGCCGGGTCCGACCCCGACTACCACCGCCAGGATCTCTGGGAGGCGATCGAGCGCGGCGAGTTCCCGAGCTGGACGCTGAAGGTCCAGATCATGCCGGTCGCCGAGGCCGAGGGCTACCGGTTCAACCCGTTCGATCTGACCAAGGTGTGGTCGCAGCAGGACTACCCGCTGATCGAGGTCGGCAAGTGGACGCTGAACCGCAATCCGGGCAACTTCTTCGTCGACATCGAGCAGGCCGCGTTCGAGCCCTCCAACATCGTCCCCGGCATCGGCTTCTCGCCGGACAAGATGCTGCTCGGCCGCGTCTTCGCCTACGCCGACGCGCACCGCTACCGGATCGGCACCAACTACGCGCAGCTGCCGCCGAACCGGGCCAAGGCCGCCGAGGTGAACTCCTATTCGAAGGAGGGCGCGATGCGGTACGAGTACAACCCCGCCGACGTGCCGGTCTACGCGCCGAACTCCTACGGCGGTCCGCACGCCGATCCGGCGCGGGCCGGTGACGGCGGGCTCTGGGAGTTCGACCCGTCGATGGTGCGGGCCGGCTACATCCAGCACGCCGAGGACGGCGACTTCACCCAGGCGGGCACGCTGGTGCGGGAGGTCCTCGACGACGCCGCCCGCGAGCGGCTGGCCGACAATATCGTCGGGCACGTGCTCGCCGGGGTCACCGAGCCGGTCCTGAGCCGGGTATTCGAGTACTGGCGCAATGTCGACGCCGATCTGGGTAAGCGCGTCGAGGAGGGGGTGCGGGCCGGCCGGGAGGGCTGATCCGCCGATCGAAGCGACAGCGAGGCAGGTACGCCGAGAGGCCTACCTGCCTCGCGTCGTGTCCGCAGGAAATAGGTTGGCGCGGAGCGGAACTCGGTCCGCGCCATCGATGTCATTTCGGTCAGAAGTTGCTGAACCAGTACAGCAGGCTCGCCAGCAACCAGACGATCAAGGTCTCCATCGTCGCTCTCCATCTTGTCGGTACTTCCATCATCGCCGATGAACCGGCCTGTGCTGACAAGTTGTTCTTAAGAACCTCTCGAGACGGGCATCGCATCCTTTCTCCAGACACCGGAACAACCGGGTCCGACCGGTCTCGAGGGGTGATCAGTCGGACCCGGCGGTGCAGACCAGAAGGTGGCTCTTCCAGACGCTGAAGACGCACTGCCGACGGTAACCACACCGAAGGACTGGGCCGGAGCTGTTCCGAAGGTGTCGCGGGGTACGCCGACCGGGCCGGTCTGATCGAGGGGTGACCGGCCCGGTCGTTTGCGTTCGGCGGCGTTCGCCGTCAGGGTTGGGGAGTGGTCGAAATCGCCGAGCACCGAGACGCGCTGGATCGTGCCGAGGGACGGCTGCGCGAAGAATTCGCGACGATGTTCGAGCTGGAGACGATCCATCGTTTCCTGCACTCCTCCTACGACGACTTCGCCGCCAGGGCGACGGTGACTTTGTATCTCCCGCTGCTGGCGGAACGTTTCGGCCGACAGCGACTCCAAGCGCTGGCCAAGGTCGAAGGCAAGGTCGCGACACCGCGCCCGACGGTGCTGTTCCTGTGCACGCACAACGCGGGCCGGTCGCAGATGGCGCTCGGCTTCTTCGAGGAGCTGGCGCTGGGTCGCGCCGTCGCCTGGTCGGGCGGGTCGGTGCCGGGTGAGCAGCTCAATCCGGCCGCGGTGGCGGCGATGGCGGAAGTGGGCATCGACATCTCCCGCGAGTATCCGAAGCCGTGGACCGACGAGATCATCCGGGCCGCCGACGTGATCGTCACGATGGGCTGCGGCGACACCTGTCCGCTGGTGCCCGGCGTGCGCTACGCGGAATGGATCATCGAGGACCCGGCCGGCCTGGAACTGGAGCTGGTGCGGCCCATCCGCGACGACATCGGCCGCCGCGTGACGGACCTGCTCACCGAGCTGGGGATCGCCGTCAGCGAGCCCGCAGATACGCCACCCAGCCCCCGTAACCGGTGATGTCGGTGGCGGCGACGGCGGCGTCGTAGCTGCACGCGAAGCCGACCACCGAGCGGCCGTCGGACAGCTCGATACTGGTCAGCGCCATCGGCGGCGGCAGTTGGGCCAGGAAGCGGCCGAGGCCGCCGGGGGAGACCAGGAACAGCTCGCCCAGGATCGGTGCGCCGAGGCCGTCGCCGTGGCGGACCAGCCCGGGCTTGGGCGGCGTCGTGTCGAGCGCGGTCAGGCGGTAGGCGTCGCTGGTGGTGATCTGGCCGGCGAACCGGGCGCCGAGCTGCTCGAGCTGCCAGTGCAGTGGCTGTCCGCGCAGATGCGCGCCGAAAACCGCCAGCGGCACACCGGTTTCCACCAGCAGCGGCGACGGAGTGCCGGTGAGGCGGGCGGCCAGGTCGACGGCGAGTTGGTCGGCGAAGGCGGGGACGACCGCCATCACGCCGAACGGCAGGCCGTCGGCCGTCGGCGCGCCGGGGACCGCGACGGCGGCGAGGTCGAGCAGGTTGCAGAAGTTGGTGTAGGTGCCGAGCCTGCGGTTGATGGCCACGGGATCGGCGGCCACCTCGGCGATCGATGGATGCTCGGTGGTGGTCGGCAGCAGCAGGCCGTCGTAGCCGGTCAGCAGGGCCGTGGCGGTGGCGCGGGCCCCGGCGAGGGTGTCGAGATCGGTGGCGAAGGCCGGTGCGTCCAGTCCCTTCGCGGCGCCGATGATGGCCGCCACGGTGGGGTCGAGGCCCGGCGCGCCCTTGTCGACGAACTCGCCTACGGCCGCGTACCGCTCGGCGACGATCGCGCCGTCGTAGAGCAGCCGGGCCGCGTCCAGCAGCGGGGAGATGTCGATCTCGTGCACCGCGACACCCTGATCGCGCAGCGTGGCAACGGTTTCGGTGAAGGCATGCCGGTAGGCGGGGCTCAGTGGCGCGAGATCGTCGGGGCGGGGGATCGCCACCTTCGGCTGGGGCGAGGCGGCCAGGCGCACGTCGGCGGGCCAGGCGCGGCTGCGCGGATCGCGGGCATCCGGGCCCGCCATGGTCTTGGCGGCGGTGACGGCCAGGTCCAGGTCGGCGGCGAAGACGGTGACCGCGTCGTAGTCCGCGCACGCGGGGACGACGCCGTGCGCGGGGATCACGCCCAGGCTGGCTTTGATGCCGACGATGCCGTGCAGCGCCGCGGGTACCCGGCCCGAGCCCGCGGTGTCGGTGCCGATCGCGAGGTCGGCGATGCCGAGGGCGACCGCGGCCGCCGAGCCGGAACTCGAACCGCCGGAGATCAATTCGGGGTACCGGGCGTTGCGGACCGCGCCGTACGGGCTGCGGGTGCCGACCAAGCCGGTGGCGAACTGGTCCAGGTTCGTCTTGCCGAGCACCAGCGCGCCCGCCGCGACCAGACGCGCCACCGCCACGGCGGTTTCGGCGGCCGGATAGGCGAATTCGGGGCAGGCCGCGGTGGTCGGCAGGCCCGCGACGTCGACATTGTCCTTCACGGCGAGGAGTGAGCCCGCCAGCGGCAGTTGCTCGCCCGCGGCGATCCGGCGCTCCAGTTCCACTGCCTCACCCGCGAGTTCGCTTTCCGGGCGCAGCGTGATCCAGACCTCGGGACGGTCCACCTCGGCGATCCGCGCGTAGGCCGCGGCGACCCTGGCGGTCGGTGTCGCGGTGTCGAGTAGTCCTGCTGACATGGCGGGTCTCCTTAATCGCTCATGGACATGGCGGCGACGGCGCGCGAGATGCGGTCGAGCACGACATCGAGCGAGTCGCCGATGTGGGTGTGCAGGAGCCGCTGGGCCAGCTCGAGCTCGCCTGCGAGGACGGCGTCGAGGATGCCGAGGTGCTCGCTGATCGTGGTCTCGATGCGGTTGTTGATCATGAAGTCGTACATGCGCACATGGCGGATGCGGGAGTTCACCGCGATCAGCGCGCGCACCATCTCGGTGTTGCCCGCCGCGGTCAGCAGGGCGACGTGGAATTCCTCGTCGACCACGACGAATCCCGGTTCCTGGGCGGGCGGGTCGGCCTGGAGGGCCAGCCAGCGTTGCTGCTCGGCGCGCAGCAGCCGCTCGTCGTGGGTGAGCGCGGGGTCGGTGCGCACTCGGGTCATCCCGCCCAGTTCCAGCGTCAGCCGCAGTTCGTACAGGTCGCGGATGCGGGCCACGCTCGGCCGGACCGGGCTGAACCCGAACTCCTCGCGCTCCAGCAGGCCGTCCGAGCACAGCATGGTCAGCGCCTCGCGCACCGGCGTACGGGAGATGCCGAATCTGGTCGACAGCTTCGGCTCGGTGAGGCGCTCGCCGAAGCGGATGTCGCCGTTCATCAACTCCGCGCGCAGCGTCGAGTACACGACGTCGCGCAGCGGTCTGCTCGCGCCGTCATCCGGTGCATCCACCCTTGTCGACATGGGTGTATACGCTATCGACCGGGAATTTCTATCAAGTGACAGAAAGTAAGCGGCAGGTTATCGGGTCCTCACACCGCCCGTCTCACCACGGGCGCGTCCGCGTGGAGAGCACTTCTCAACCACTTTCGAACACGCAGGGAACCTCCGGTGACACAGTTCGCGCGCAGTCTTTGCTGCGAGCCCGCCGTCGCGCTCCCACTCCGCTCACCCCGGAAGGGCGTCCCATGAACACCTCCGCCGCCATCCTGGCCCTCATCCTCGGCCTGTTCTCGGTCATCGCCATCACCGTCTGGTGGCCCAACCCCCTCGACCGCGAAACACCCCCGACCTACGAAGAACCCCTGCTCCGCGGTGCGTCCGTCCCTCGACCCACCCGCCGCGAGCACCACTGATCCGACCCGACGGGTGGGCGATCGCTTCCGCGGTGGCGGAGCCCTTTCCGGCCGAGTACCGGGAGAATGGTCCGGAAATACGAGGAGCCCCTGACCAGCGAACTGATCAGGGGCTCTTCTGTGTCTCAACCAACACGTCGGGGTGACAGGATTTGAACCTGCGACCTCTTCGTCCCGAACGAAGCGCGCTACCAAGCTGCGCCACACCCCGTGAGGCGAACCTGAAGTAGCTTACAACGAGGTGGCGGGGATTGTTAAACCGGCTGGTCAGGGGGCTAGTTGAGGGCTCGGACGGAGCTGAAGATGCGCTTGGCGGTGGCGGCGTCGATGGCGTCGGGGACGCCGGTGTCGGCGATCATGACCATGACGAAGCTGCCGTCCTTCGAGCCTTTGAACGCGTAGGTGTAGATGGAGAAGGTGGACGCGCAGCCGGGCTTGGGCGTGGGGACGGTGCCGGTGGTCTCGGTGAACATGCCCTCGGTCTTGCCGTCGATCGACTTCAGCGGCTGGGCCGGACCGGGGGTGCCGGTGGCGCCCGAGTAGGCCAGGGGCGCGGCCTTGGTGCCGAGCTCGGCGCCCGCCGCGGCGTGGTCGGCCTGCTTGGAGCCGGTGAGCAGCGACATGGTGCGGGTGGAGCCGGGGCAGTAGTCGCGGCCGTCGGTGGCGTAGCCCTTGCCGATGACAGTGTCGCCCGGGGGCTCGCCGACGCCGCCGATGGTCGTCTCCGTGGCGACCTTCCAGCTCGGCGGGACGTCGTAGGCCGCGCCCCGGTCGGGGGAGGCCACCACCTGGTAGCCGGCGATGAGCGGCGTGCGGTTGCCCGCGGCGCCGGAGGGGGACGGGGTGGTGGAGCTGGGCTTCGACTTGCTGGTCGGCGGCGGTGCGCCGGTGGTGGTGAGGGCGCTGACCATCGACGGGGTGGTGCTGCCGCTCGCGGTGGTGGTCGGGTCGCCGTCGCCACGGGTCAGCGCGAAGGCGGTGATGGCGCCGCCGGCCAGCAGCAGTGCGGCGACCCCGGCCGCCACCCAGACCACGGCCTTGCTGCCGGACTTTCGGCCCGGCTGTCCGTAGGGCGGCTGTCCGTAGGGCTGGTTGCCGAACTGCTCGAGCGGCGGGACCTCACCGTACTGCTGCTGCGGCTGTCCCCACGGCTGGGCTGGATTCGGCTGCCCCACAGCCGGATTCCATTGCTGGTTCGAGGCGCCCCACTGCGGCTGCCCCGCGGGCACACCCCACTGCTGGTCTCCGGGCGGATTCGAGCCGGGCCACCCCGCGTTCGGAGTGCGCAACTGGGTCGCGTCGGCCTGCCCGGGGTACGCGTCCGGCCAGGGTGCGGCGGGGCCGCGCAACTGGGTGGGGTCGGCTTGCCCTGGTTGGGGTGAGCTGGGCTGTCCGGCAGGAGGATTCGCTCCGGGCCATGCCACCGCTGGATTCCCCAGCTGGGTCGGGTCCGCCTGCCCGGGCTGCGCGGCCGGTGGATTACCGCCGGGCCATGGCGCGGGTTCGGCGGGGTTGCGCAGTTGGGTGGCGTCGGCCTGGCCTGGTTGCTGCCACGGCTGCGGGGAACCAGGTTGTCCGGCAGGAGGATTGGCGCCGGGCCAGGGTGCCGACGGAGTCCCCCACTGGGGCGGCTCGGCCTGGCCGGTGGGCGAATTGTCCCATTGTTGGGGGCCTGCCGGGGTCCACTGGGTCGGATCGGGCAGCGGGGGTGGTGGGCCGGAGCCGTCCCAGCGCAGGGTGGGCGGGAGGCCCGTGCTGCCGGGGGTCCAGACCGTGGTGGGGTCGGGGTTGGGTTGTCCCGCAGGGGGATCCGACGGCGTCGGCGCGCCCGGGGGTGGGTTCACCGCACCGGGACGCTGCCACTGCGCGTCTGCTGGGTCGGGTGCACCGGAGCCGCCGAATACGGTCGGGTCGTTGCGCCGGTCGTCGGATCCACTGCTCACTGTCATCCCCTACTGACAAACGTCGTTCGGGGCGCAACCCTAGCGGGCGACGGCCTCCGATGCCGAGATGCCGTAGCCGGTGTCGGCCGAGGGCCGCTTCGGCGGGGCACCGACCAGCGTCAACAGGGTGGCCTCCGGGCGGCAGCAGAACCGGTAGGGCGCCCACGGCGAGGTGCCGATGCCCGCCGAGACGTGCAGCTGGGTGTGCTCGCCCCATTGCGAGGCGCCCTTCACCCGGGACTTGTCGATGCCGCAGTTGGTCACCAGCGCGCCGTAACCGGGCACGACCAGCTGCCCACCGTGCGTGTGACCGGCCAGCACGAGGTCGTAGCCGTCCTCGGCGAAACGGTCGAGCACCCGGGGCTCGGGCGAGTGAGTGACGCCGATGCTCAGCTGCGCGAGCTGGTTGGGCGCGCCCGCGACGGTGTCGTAGCGATCGCGCTGCAGATGCGGATCGTCGACGCCCGCGCTCGCGATGCGGATGCCCGCCACCTCGAGGTCGCGACGGGTGTGGGTCAGGTCCAGCCAGCCGCGCTCGGTGAACGCCGCGCGCAGATCCTGCCAGGGCAGCGGGTCGCCGTAAACGCGGCGATGATCCTTCTTGAAATACTTCAGCGGATTCTTCGGCACCGGCGCGAAATAGTCGTTCGAACCGAACACGAACAGACCGGGACGGGCCAGCAGCGCACCGAGTGATTGCACGACGGCGGGCACGGCCTTGGGGTGCGAAAGATTGTCGCCGGTATTCACGACCAGGTCGGGTTCGAGCCGGTCGAGTTCGCGCAGCCACTGCTGTTTGAGCTGTTGGCCCGGCATCATGTGCAGGTCGCTGACGTGCAGAATTCGCAGCGTCGGCGAGCCGGGCGTGAGGACCGGCATCGTGGCTTCGCGCAGGACGAACGCGTTCCGTTCGATCAGCGTGGCGTAGCCGATACCGGCGACGGCGGCCCCGGCGGCTCCCAACGCGGTTCGGCGGACAGCGGACGTCGAGATAACGGGCATTTGCCCAGCATAGGCGACCCCCTCCCGGAACGGCGCGTGTGTTTCCGCACAAGTGATAAGAATTCTCGGCCCGCCCCCGATTCTGGACCGACCGGAGGATGCGACGAAGGAGTGCCCGGAGGAGGGAAGAATCGGGGTTACAGGGCCGAGAACCGCGCCCCGGCGCGGAATGTTTGCGTTGCGATGAAAATGTGATGGGACTCCGCGAGGTGAACAGCTAGCGTGAGGCGCATGTCGGAACTGAAATCGCAACTGCGCGCGGATATGACCGCCGCGATGAAAGCCAAGGACACTCTGCGTCTGTCGACCCTGCGGATGCTGCTCGCCGCGATCCAGAACGCCGAGGTCTCGGGAGCGCAGGCGAAGGAACTCTCCGATGCCGAGGTCGTCGCCGTGCTGCAGAAGGAAGCCAAGAAGCGCAACGAGTCGGCGGTGATCTACGAGCAGAACGGGCGTGGCGAACTGGCCGCCAACGAGCGTGCCGAGGAAGAGGTCATCGAGCAGTACCTGCCCCGGCAGCTGACCGAGGCCGAGGTCGCCCAGGTCGCCGACACCGCGATCGCCCAGGTCGCCGAGGCGATCGGCGAACGGCCCGGAATGAAGCAGATGGGTCAGGTCATGAAGGTGGCCACCGCGCTCGCCGAGGGCAAGGCCGACGGTTCGCGGCTGTCCGCGGCGGTCAAAGCCCGGCTCTGACCTGCCTGGCCGACGAACAGGGCCGCCGTCCTTCGAGGACGGCGGCCCTGTGTCGTTGCTAGCGCGGCACCGGAATCGGGATCGGTGGCAGACGCGGGATCTGCGGGAGACCGGGCAGCGCGGGCGCGGGCGCCGCGGGCGGCGGCGTGGTCGGCGCGGGCACGCGGACCGAGCCGTCACTGATGTAGATCGTGACGACCGAGCCCGGAATCGCCGAGCCGTTCGGCGAACTGCCCATCACGGTGCCCTTGGCCTGCGAGCCGGGACTGGTCACCGCCGAGACCTGGAAACCGGCGCCGGACAGGATCGAGGTCGCCTCGCCCTGCGACTTGCCCGCCACGTCCGGAACCTGGGAGTTGTTCGCGCCGCGGACGTACTTGTCGTCCACCGGCGGCAGGGCGGGCGGCGGGAACCGGTCCATGACCGGCTTGATGGCGTTGAACCAGGTGCGCGCCGGTTCGTTACCACCGAACAGGCCCGCGGCATTGCTGGCGCCGCAGTTGCGCAGCGGGAACGAGCAGATCTCGCCGGGGGTCGGGCTGTCGCCGTAGACGTAGACCGACGACGCCAGCGAGTTGGTGAAGCCGAGGAACGCCGAGGAGCGGTGGCTCTCGGTGGTGCCCGTCTTGCCCGACATCGGCGCCGCCCAGCCTGCGGCCCGCGCCGCGCCTGCGGCGGTGCCGCTGACGTCGTCCTTGCTCATCGCGTTGGCGAGGGTGTTGGCCAGCCCGGGGTCGACGACCTGCTCGCACGCCTGCTGGGTGAGCGGGACGGGCTTGCCGGTGCGGTCGGTGACCTCCTTGATGGGCGAGGGCGGGCACCACTTGCCCGCCGAGCCGATCGTGGCGGCGACATTCGACAGTTCCAGCGGGTTGATCGCGAACGGGCCGAGGGTGAACGAGCCCATGTTGTTGTTCTTGATGTGGTCGGCCAGGCTCGTGTTGCCGTGCCCGGAGGTGCCCGGATCGGTGTAGGACCGCATGCCGAGGCGGACGGCCATGTCCACCGCGGAGGCGACGCCGACGTCCTGGATCATCTTCACGAAGGCGGTGTTGGGCGAGGTCGCGAGCGCGTCGGTCAACGACATCGACCCGGGGTAGTTGCCCGCGTTCTTGACGCACCAGGAGTCCGCGGGGCAGCCCGGCGAGTTCGAGTAACCCATGCCCTTGGCGGCGTAGGTGCCCGGCACGTCCACCTGGGCGGCGATGCCGAGGCCCTTCTCCATCGCGGCGGCGGTGGTGAACAGCTTGAAGATCGAGCCCGCGCCGTCACCGGCCATCGAGTACGGCTGGCCGAGCAGCGTCTCGTTGGCGTCGCGGTCCAGGCCATAGGTGCGGCTCGACGCCATCGCCAGGACGGGGTGCGAATCCTGCCCAGGGGCGATCACCGACATGACCTCGGCGATGTTGTCGAGGTTGGGGTCGGCCTGCTCGTTCACCGACCGCTTGACCGATTCCTGCAGGACCGGATCGAGGGTGGTCTTGATCAGGTAGCCGCCCTTGTCGATCTGCTCGCGGCTGATGCCCGACTCGGCCAGGTACTGCAGCGCGTAGTCACAGAAGAAGCCCTTGTCGTGGGCGGCGATGCAGCCGCGCGGCAGGCCCTTCGGCTCGGGCAGCACGCCGAGCGGTTCGGACTTGGCCTTGCGGAACTCCTCCGCGCGGTTGGGGATGTTCTGGATGAGCGTGTCGAGCACCGTGTTGCGGCGATCGGTGACGCCCTGGACGTTGGTGTACGGGTTCAGCTTGGAGCTGGACTGCACCATGCCCGCGAGCATCGCCGACTGGGTGACGTTGAGGTCGGCGGCGTCGATGCCGAAGTAGGTCTGGGCGGCGTCCTGGACGCCGTAGGAGCCGTTGCCGAAGGGCACCAGGTTCAGGTAGCGGGTGAGGATCTCGTCCTTGCTCAGCTCGCGGTCGAGCGTGAGCGCCATCCGGATCTCGCGCAGCTTGCGCGCCGGGGTGGTCTCGATCGCGGCGCGGCGTTCCTGGTCGGTCTTCGCGACGACGAGCAGGTTGAAGTTCTTCACGTACTGCTGGTCCAGCGTCGACGCGCCCTGCTGCACCTCGCCGGAGGAGGTGTTGGTGAGGAACGCGCGCAGCGTGCCCTGCCAGTCGACGCCCTTGTGGTCGGCGAAGCGCTTGTCCTCGATGGACACGATCGCCAGCTTCATGTTGTTGGAGATGCGATCGCTCGGCACCTCGAAGCGTCGCTGCTCGTAGAGCCAGGCGATGGGTGCGCCGTTCGCGTCGACCATGGTCGAGACGGCCGGGACCGTGCCTTCCACCAGTTCGGCTGAGACGTTGTCGACGGCATCGGCGGCTCGGTTGGAGATGAACCCGAATCCACCGGCCAAGGGGAACAACAGCCCGGCGACTAGCACGGAGGCCAGCGCGCAGCTGCCGGCCAGCCTCGCGAGCGTTTGAGTGATCGGCACCAGCCCAGCCTAAAGGGTGGGGTGGCGGTGTTCACGGCTGTGCTGCTCGACAGGGGATGTCCGGTCGGTGCCAGGGGGGTTGCTCGGGCGTGTCAACAAAATGATCACATCGGCGTGTCGCGCCCGGCCACGCCGGTGAACAGCAGGACTGCCCGGTCGGATCCCTGATTTGAATGGACGGCCGTACCAAAAAATCGGGGAGCGGTCTTGCGTAACCGCCATACCTTTACCTAGATTGAGAACCCAGTGTGATAGAGCTAACACTCAAAGTGGAATGTGGTGCGGACCGCAGCGGTAGTTGGGTTGCTGTGATCCGCGCTCGCGATTCTGGAGCGCCGCACAACGGTGTTCGGACTGCAAAGGGGCACATCAAATGCACATCACAACCCCCATCGCTCGACTGGATGTAGAGCAGGCCGAGGCAAGGATCGCTTGGGTTGCCCAGGCGCGATGCAAGGAAGTGGACCCTGATCAGCTGTTCGTTCGTGGTGCGGCGCAGCGCAAGGCGGCGACGATCTGCCGCCATTGCCCCGTGTTGATGCAGTGTGGTGCCGATGCGCTGGACAACCGGGTGGAGTTCGGAGTGTGGGGCGGGATGACCGAGCGACAGCGACGCGCGTTGCTCAAGCAGCATCCCGATGTGACGTCGTGGGCCGACTTCTTCCAGGCCCAGCGCCAGCATCAGGTGGCGATCTAGCAGGCGAGACCGCAGCGTTATCACAAACGGCGCCGAGACCGCGGAGTTTGCGGAATCGGCGCCGTTGGCGGATGTTACGAGACTGTGAGCTATAGCCGATATGTCTGAATCGAGCTCTGGATTCGGGCAGGTCGGCTCAGACCGCGGCGGGTTTGCCCGCCAACTGGTCGCCGACCGCGCGCAAAGCCTCCAGGTCGGAGACCTCGAACGGCAGCGCGGTGACCGAAACGATCGGGACCCGCGGATGGGCGCCGGTGAAGCGATGCAGCAACCGCTGTTCCCGCTTCGCCGTCGCCACCCGCTCGGCGTGGATGCGCAGCACCGACGCGGCGAGCGGGTCCGTCTCCGCGAGCTGGTCGGCGGCGGTCAGTGCGTGATCGGCCGGCAGCCCCGACAGCGCGGGGTGCGTCCGGTTGAGCACGAGGCCGGCCAGCGGCATCTGCTCGGTGGACAGCCGGTCGACGAAGAACGACGCCTCGCGCAGCGCGTCGGGCTCGGGCGCGGCGACCACGAGGAAGTGCGTGCCCGGCTTGGACAGCATCGCGAAGGTGCGCTCGGCCCGGTCCTGGAAACCGCCGAACAGCGATTCCAGCGACTGCAGGAATGTCGAGGCGTCCTTGAGCATCTGGCCGCCGACGATCGTCGACACACCGCGCATCGCCAGGCTCATCGCCCCGGTGACGAACCGGCCGACGCCCCGGCCCGGCGCCATGATCAGCCGGATCATCTTGCCGTTGAGGAAGGTGCCGAGCCGTTTGGGCGCGTCCAGGAAGTCCAGCGCGTTGCGCGAGGGCGGAGTGTCGACCACGATCAGGTCCCACTCCTTGTGCCCGGCCAGCTGACCGAGCTTCTCCATCGCCATGTACTCCTGCGTGCCGCCGAAGGACGAGGCCACCGTCTGATAGATCGGGTTGGCGAAGATCTGCTCGGCCTTCTCGGCGCTGGTGTGCTCGAGCACCATGTCGTCGAAGGTGCGGCGCATGTTCAGCATCATCGCGTGCAGTTCACCGGGGACCTCGGGCCCCAGATCGACGCGCTGCGGGGTGTTGTCCAGCTCGGCCACACCCAGCGACTGCGCGAGCCTGCGCGCCGGATCGATGGTGAGCACCACGACCTTGCGGCCCGCCTCCGCGGCCCGCAGCGCGATCGAGGCGGCGGTCGTGGTCTTGCCGACGCCGCCGGAACCGCAGCAGACGATCACGCGGGCCGTCGGATCGGCGATGATCCGGGAGACGTCCAGCGGGGGCGTGGTGGTCACTTGCTCGCTCATCGCACTCCCTGCGCCGATAGCTGTTCTGCCAGTTCGTAGAGTCCGCCCAGGTCCATGCCCTCGCCGAGGTCGGGCAGGTGCAGCTGGGGGACGTCCACGCGCGCCAGTTCGGCGGCGCTCTCGTCCTGGGCGGTCAGCATGACGGCGTGGTCGACGGTCTCGGTGAGCAAACCGGCGAAATCCTCGTCGGGCAGGGTGATTCCGGCCTTCGCCAGACTGGCGGCGATGTCGGTGGTGTCGAGCTCGCCGCGCACGGCCAGCTCACGATCGACGGCGGTGAGCCGGGATTCGGCCGCCCGGTTGACGATCACCGTCCCGATCCGCAAGTCGTTGGCCGCCAGCTCGGCGACCGCGTCGGCGGTCTCCTGCACCGGCAGCGCCTCGAGCAGGGTGACCAGGTGGATCATCGTCTGGTCCGAATGCAGCAGCTTGGACACGCCCTCGGCCTGCGAGGCGATCGGGCCGCCCTTGGCGATCTCGGCCATGGCCTGGGTGACATCGAGGAAGCTCGCGATCCGGCCGGTCGGCGGGGCGTCGACGACGATGTCGTCGTAGGCGGGCTTGCCGTTCTTGTCGGCGCGCACCGCGCATTCCTTGATCTTGCCGGTGAGGATCACATCGCGCAGACCGGGAGCGATGGTGGTGACGAACTCGATCGCGCCCATCCGCCGCATCGCCCGGCCGGCGAAGCCGAGGTTGTAGAACATGTCGAGGTATTCCAGGAACGCGTGCTCGATGTCGAGGGCGAGCGCGAACACCTCGCCGCCGCCGTCGGCGCTGGCGATCTGGGTCTCGGTAGGCGGCAGCGGCGGCCGGTCGAACAACTGCGCGATGGACTGACGGCTCTCCACCTCGACCAACAGCACTTTGCGTCCCCCTGCGGCCAGGGCGAGCGCGAGTGCGGCCGAAACGGTCGACTTGCCGGTGCCTCCCTTGCCGGTGACGTAGTGCAAGCGGGCGGTGGCCGCGCGCTGTGGCCATCCGGTCGACGGTTCGGGAACCGACGAAACCGGCTCTGCTGTTGGTGCTCCCACGTGGCCGAGCCTATAACCCGTTTCTCGGCCGTGGTCGGGGTGCGCCCTAAACTCACACCATGAGTGAAGTCACCCTGTGGGAGTACGCGACCGTGCCGCTGTTGACGCACGCGACCAAGCAGATCCTCGACCAGTGGGGCGCCGACGGCTGGGAGCTGGTCACGGTGCTGCCCGGACCGACCGGCGAGCAGCACGTCGCCTACCTGAAGCGGCAGAAGTAGCCGTGGCCACCGCGTGGAAGGACGCGCTCGATCGGCTCGGGGTCACCCTGCCGCCGGTCGCCGCTCCCGTCGCGGCCTACATCCCGGCCGTGCGCACCGGTTCGCTGGTCTACACCTCCGGCCAGCTGCCCTTTGTTGACGGTGAGCTGTCGTCGGTCGGCAAGGTCGGCGCGGACGTCGATGTGGAGCAGGCCAAGGAGGCCGCGCGGCTGTGCGCGCTGAACGCGCTGGCCGCGGTGCACGATCTGGTCGGGCTCGACCGGGTGGTGCGGATCGTGAAGGTCGTCGGGTTCGTCAACTCCGCACCGGGATTCACCGATCAGCCGATCGTCATCAACGGCGCCTCGGAGTTCCTCGGCGAGGTGTTCGGCGAGGCGGGCGTGCATGCGCGCTCCGCGGTGGGTGTCTCGGAGCTGCCGAAGAACACTCCCGTCGAGGTGGAATTGATCGTCGAGTTGGACCGAGCAGTCGGATAGGCAGCCGTCATGGCACTGGAACACCCCGCGTACGGCCAGGTCAGGGCGGTCACGCCGACGGCATCGGTGTTGCTGGCGGACAATCCGTCGCAGATGACGCTCGACGGGACCAACACCTGGCTGCTGCGCGCCCCCGGCAGCGACGACTACGTGGTCGTCGATCCAGGTCCGAAGGACAAGAAGCACACGGCCGCGATCGTCGCGGCCACCGGTGGCCGGGTCGCGCTGACCCTGATCACCCATCACCACCACGACCACACCGGCGGCATCGATCACCTGGTGAAAGCCACCGGGACGCCGGTGCGGTCGGTGGAGACCGAGCATCTGCGCGGCGAGGTGACCCCGCTCGTCGACGGCGAGCTGATCGAGGCGGCCGGTGTGCGGATCTCGGTGCTCGCCACCCCGGGCCACACCGGCGACTCGGTGAGTTTCGTGCTCGACGACGCGATCATCACCGGTGACACGGTGCTCGGGCAGGGCACCACGGTGCTCGCCTCGTCCTCGGGCGCGCTGGCCGATTTCCTGCGGTCGCTGGAACTGCTGCGGCACCACGGCGCGGGCCGGGCACTGCTGCCCGCGCACGGTCCCGATCATCCCGACGCGGCTCCGGTGGTGCAGTACTACCTGAACCACCGGCGTGAGCGGCTCGATCAGATCCGGGCGGCCCTGGTCGAACTGGGCCAGGACGCGGGCGCTTTCGAGGTCGTCCGCAAGGTGTACGCCGACGTGGACAAACGACTGTGGCCCGCCGCGCGCAGCTCGGTGAAGGCACAGCTGGAATATCTGCGGGCCGAACGCGGGGCCTGAGCCCGGCCCGGGAGCCGACGTGCGCCGTTCGGCACGTCGGCCTGCGGCCTGTCCGGCGCACCCGCTGAAACGACGACGGCACGCCGGAACCACCCTGGTGCGGACGAGGCCCTCTTCCTGCGGAGCCGCACCGGTGGTCCCGGCGTGCCGAGACGTCGTCGAACTACTCGATCAGCGAGCGCGACGTGCGAGCCGCTCGGAGTCCGAGATCAGGACGCTCTTGCCCTCGAGTCGCAGCCAGCCGCGATGCGCGAAGTCGGCCAGGGCCTTGTTCACGGTTTCACGGGAGGCGCCGACCAGCTGGGCGATCTCTTCCTGGGTGAGGTCGTGGGTCACGCGCAGCGCGCCCGCTTCCTGGGTGCCGAAACGCTGAGCGAGCTGCAGCAACGCCTTGGCGACGCGACCGGGCACGTCGGTGAAGATCAGATCGGCGAGGTTGTTGTTGGTGCGGCGAAGACGTCGGGCCAACACGCGCAGCAGCTGCTCGGCGATCTCGGGACGCTGATCGATCCACGCCTTGAGCGCGTCACGGTCCATCGTCACCGCGCGGACCTCGGTGACCGTGGTGGCGGTCGAGGTACGCGGGCCCGGGTCGAAGATCGACAGTTCACCGAACATGTCGGACGGACCCATGATGGTCAGCAGGTTTTCCCGGCCGTCGGGGGACCGACGACCGATCTTCACCTTGCCCGAGGTGATGATGTACAGCCGATCGCCGGGTTCGCCCTCGTTGAAGATGACGTGGCCGCGCGGAAAATCTACGGGCTGCAGCTGCTTGGCGAGCGCGGCCACCGCGGTGGGCTCGACGCCTTGGAAGATGCCTGCTCTGGCGAGGGCCTCGTCCACGAATGTGCTCCTTATGGGATATGGCTTGCGAACCTGGTCGAGCGAATCGACCAACAGCGCAGTCTACGCGGCCTCGCGGCAGCACAGTGACAGACACCACGTAAAGAGTGGATTGCGCACTGTGCGCGGAGTGTGAACGGGGGGTTGTGCCCGCGGCGGAGCGACGATCAGCTGGCCCGAGCGACGTCCATTTCGGCGGTCCGTGAGCGGCGCTTGCGCATCCGCGCGACCGCGGCGGGGAGGCCGAGCTTCGTCAGCTCTTTCACTTCGGCGTTGCTGGCGTTGTCCAGGTACTGCTGAACCTCTTCGTCGGGTTCGAGAAGCTTTCGGAGCCGATTCTCGACCCGCTCCATCCCCAGCGCGAACAGCATCAACAGCACTGGGAAGAGCACCACAGCGAGTCCTTGCATGACAGGCAGTAAACACGGTCCAGGTCTCAGATGGAACACAGGCGGCAAACTGACCGCCCAATGTTGTCGTAGCGGTTACGTATGGTGGACAGGTGCCCGTTTCCCCCTCCACCGCGCCCGCCGGCGACGCCGAAACGGCTGCGGCGCCCACCGGCATCTCCGCGGCGCGTAAGCGCAAGAACCGTGCGATAGCTGCGGAAACGCGGATCGGACTCGTCCGCCGGGCACGTCGGATGAACCGCACCCTCGGTGCGGCCTTTCCCGACGCGCACTGCGAGCTGGATTTCACCACGCCGCTGGAGCTGGCCGTCGCGACGATCCTGTCGGCCCAGTGCACCGACGTCCGCGTGAACCTCACCACTCCCGCGCTGTTCGCGAAGTACCGCAGCGCGCGCGACTACGCCGAGGCCAACCGGGCCGAGCTGGAGGAATACATCCGGCCGACGGGCTTCTACCGGAACAAGACCAGTTCGCTGATCGGGCTCGGGCAGGCGCTGGTCAGCGAATTCGACGGTGAATTGCCTCACACCCTGCCGGAACTGGTGAAGCTGCCGGGCATCGGACGCAAGACTGCGAACGTCATCCTCGGCAATGCCTTCGATGTGCCCGGAATCACCGTCGACACCCACTTCGGCAGGCTGGTGCGGCGCTGGAAGTGGACCGAGGACGAGGATCCGGTCAAGGTCGAACACGCGGTCGGCGAGCTGATCGAGCGCAAGGAGTGGACGATGCTCTCGCATCGGGTGATCTTTCACGGTCGCCGGGTGTGTCATGCGCGTAAGCCCGCTTGCGGCGCCTGTGTCCTCGCCAACGACTGCCCGTCGTTCGGGATCGGGCCGACCGATCCGGTGGCGGCGGCCGAACTGGTCAAGGGTCCTGAGCGCGAACATCTGCTCGATATGGTCGGCCTGTGAGTGATCCCGCCGAACCGTCGCCGGTGCGGCGGCCCGCCTTCCGCTGGGCGCTGGCCGCGCTGATCCTGGTCGTCGCCGCGGCGGTGGCGCTGTGGCCGCGCGGTGGTTCCGAGGACGCCGGCCCGTCGGCGTCGCAGGTCGAGCAGCCAGCGACGGCGTCGGCCGAGCAGCGGGCGGC
>NZ_LPNR01000070.1 GCF_019266065.1 Nocardia sp. MH4
CGCCGGGAGCTGCGCCACCCGGCCCCGAGCTGCCGCCCGGACCCGCGCTGCCCGGTCCTGCGCCGCCAGGGCCGCCGGGGGTCGGACCCGAACCCGAAGGGGGCGCGGAGGATTGGCCGGGGCCCGGGTCGGGGGCGAGACTGCCGAGGCCGTTCGGGGTGAAGCCGATGTTCTCGGCGGACAGTCCGTCGGCGACGGTGCCGGTGTAGGGAGTCAGCAGCGAGTCGGCCGTATCGGTTTCCACCAGTACGGCGTCGGCCAGCGCGCAGGAGTCGCCGGTCATCGTCCGCAGATTCGACAGACCGACCGAATAGGCGGGGTACTGCGCGAGGGCCGCGGTAGCCAGCGATCCCACGTCGAACAGCACGATCGCCGCCGCGGCGACGGTGAGCGGCGAGATCACCGGCAGTCGGAATCGCCCGGCGGCCCTGGGCGTGCTCGCGGCCCCGGCATCGGTTCCGGGCAGCGTCGCGGGCTCGCCCGTGGATGCCGTGGCGGTGGCCGCGTCGTCGGCCGTTGGGTGCGGCGAGCCGGCAACGCTGGGTGTGGCGCTGCGCGAGCTCGTTTCGGTTCCTTCGGGCGCGGCACGGTAGTACTGCCACAGGGCGACCAGCAGGGTGAGGGCGGTGGCCACGAGGAAGAGGGTGGAGACCTCGATGCCGCCGACGGTCGGGGCCCGGTCCGGCCACGGGACGCCGTAGCCGGAGACGTACCAGTATCCGTTGGAGCCGGTGCAGCAGACGGCGAGCAGGAACAGCACCGCCGCCGCGAACACGGTGCGCAGGTAGGCCGCCCGAAGGAGGCTGCGGCTCAGCGCGACAGCGGTCACCGCGGCCAGCGCGCCCGCCAGACCCGCGTAGACACCGAAGTGGTGGGTCCACTTGGTGGGGGTGAACATCATCAGCAGCAGGGCCAGGAAGGTCACCGCGAGCATGCGGGTGACCGGGCCACGGGCGGTGGACGGGATGCGCCCGCCGCGACGCAGGGTCACCAGGACACCGACGGCCAGGCACAGCAGCATGGCCAGCACGCCGAAGCGCCGGGCCAGCGAGCCGTCGGGATTCACCGAGAGCAGCGAATCCCAGCGGGTGCGTTCCTCGAACCAGGACATGTCGGGGCCGACCAGCTGGCGGACCCGGGTGGCCTCCAGCACCGTCGCGAAGGTCTGGTCGGCGAAGACGACGACGAGCACGAGTGTGCCCGCGGCGGCGATCGGCGCCAGCACCGCGGCGTAGCGCGGCAGCGCCGGTCCCGAGCCCGTCCTCGCGCGGGCGATGATCGTGCGCAGCACCGGCCGTGATCCGGCCAGCAGGGCGGCCAGGCAGATGAGACCGGTGGGACCGGCGGCGAGGGAGAACGCCGCGATCAGCACCGCGACGGCGGCGGGCAGCAGCCGGCGGGTGGCGATCGCCCGCTCCATCGAGCACCAGGTGAGCAGCGCGCCGACCGCGATCAGCGGTTCCGGGCGCAGGCCGTTGTTGTAGGGCAGCCACAGGGCCAGGAACAGCAGGGCGGCGCTCCAGCGGGCGGGTGCGCTCGCGGCGACGCGGGAACCCAGGCGTGGCAGCACTTCCCGGCTCAGCACCAGCCAGCACACCAGGGCGGCCAGCAGCGCGGGCACGCGCATCCACAGTCCGGCGTCGCTGATCCGGGTGAGCTGGGCGAGGACCTCGTAGGGCCAGCCGAACGGCGCCTCGGCGACCTGGAACCATCGGTAGTAGTTGGCGGTGTAGCCGGCTTCCCTGGAGGCGCGCGCCATGGTCAGGATGTAGCCGTCGTCGGAGCTGTTCGCGCCGATCACATGCCAGACCATCAGCGTGCCCGCGACCGTCGCGTCCAGGCCGGTGACGCGCCACCAGCGCGCGGGCAGGACGCGTCGTGCGCGCCGCCGGTCGCGGATGTCACCGCGATGCAGGCAGATCAGCGCGATCAGCGTGCACAACACCGCACCGAGGATCGCCGCCAGCTTCCAGCCGCTCGGACTCGACGAGAACCGCGCATCGATCTCGGCGTGCAGGCGCGCATCGCCCGCCCGCGCCCGATCCAGCTCGGTATAGACCCCGACCAGCTGCGGGCGCACATCGGTATCGATGGTGGTCCGCAGCGGCGACCCGTCGGGCTTGGTCAGCCCGGTGAGTTCGGCGGTCGTCCTCGTCGCCGTCGACACGACCGTCAATGCACCGCACCCGGCCGTCTGCCCGTTCTGCGGTGCGCCGCTCGGGTTTCCACCACCCGGCGCCCCGGCCGGTGGAGGTGTCGACCCGGTCGGTCCGTTCGTTGCGCCGGGCCCGGCGGGTGCCGAGCCAGTCGGTGCGCCGGGGCCGGACCCGGAGGGAGCGCCGGACTGCGGAGCGTTGGGCACGGGTGCAGGCCCGGTGGGTGTGCCCTGGCCGGTCGGTGTCGATCCGGCAGGCGCGCCGTTCTGCGAACCGGCTGCGGGTCCGGCCGGAGCATCCGACCGTGCTGCCCCGGGGGGTGGCGGTGTCGCGCCGGGGGGAGGCGAGGTGCCGGGTGGTGGGGCGGCGCCGGAAGGGGGAGTGCTGCCGGAGGGGTCGGTACCCGACGGTCGGTTCTCGGACGAGCCCGGTCCACCGCTGAGCGGCGCACCACCGGCGATCTCCGCCAGCGACGCGCTCAGCAGCAGTCGATCGCGCAGGACGACCGCGAGGGTGCGGCCGGTTTCCGGGCGGTCCTCGATCCGCGCCACCAGTCCCTTCGACCCCGCGCGCGGGGCCTGCGGCGGAACCGTCGCCAGCACCGTCGCCCCGGTCAGGTCCCGCAGTGCCGTGCACGGCACGCTGAGCTCCAGCGACAACGGCACATAGTCCACCAGCGGCGCGCTCAGCTGCATCGACTGCGGCTGCGGCCAGTCCAGGCTCGCCCGCTCCTGTCGCACCGGCAGCAGCGGAGCCGCCACCGCCAGCGCCACCCCGACGACCCCCGCCACGATCCCGACCATCCGCACCCGGCCGACACCGGAAGAATCTCCACCCACGACCGACGATGCTAGCCATATCCGGCCGCGCCGGGGTCGGTCAGTGGGGGCGGCGGAGTTCGGTGACGGCGAGGCGGGCGGCTTCGCCGATGGCGGCGTCGACGACGGGCAGGGTCGGGTCGGCGCGGGCGGCGCGGGTGAAAACCGCTACCGCGACGGGGGTTTCGCCGGGGAACTCGACGACGGCGACCTCGTTGCGGATGATGCCGATGGTGCCGGTCTTGCCCGCGACGACGACCCCGCGATGCGGGAAGGCCGCCGCGATCCGGTGCGGCCAGATCTGCCTGCTCATCACGGTACGAGTGAATTCGGTACTCGCCGTGGACAACACGTCGCCGCGCCAGAGCAGGCGCAGGAAGCGGGTCATCTCCTCGGGCGTGGTGGCGCTGGCGTAGGCGGGGTCGTAGGCCGAGACCGTCCAGGCCTCGTCGTTGTCGGCGAGCGCGGCGAAAGCCTCGGCGGTGGTGTGGGTGTCGGTATCGCGCACGAGACTGCGGTGCTGATCGGCGGTGCCGCCGAGGACGCGGGTCTCGGTGAGGCCGAGCGCGTCGACGAGATCGGTCACCGCGGCCAAGCCCAGTTCGCCGAGCAGCACGTCGGCGGCGGCGTTGTCGGACACCGTCATCATGGACGTGGCCAGGTCGCGGCGGCTCAGGGTGACCGGGTCGTGCAGCGCCGCGAGGCCGGTCGGGCCGGGGGTGCATTCGGCGGGGTCGACGGTGATCGGCGCGGTGGGGTCGAGCAGCCCGTCGTCGACCTGCCGGCAGAACGCGACGAACAGCAGCAGTTTGTACACCGACGCGGTGACCACCCGCTCACGGCCGCCGACCGACAGCTCGGCGGGGGAGTCGTCGCAGCGGCGGGCATGCAGCCATCCGGTGCAGCCCGCGTCGGCGAACACGGCGCGGATCCGGTCGGTGACGCTCATCGCAGGCGCTCGCGGTAGAGCACCCGGTCCAGGGCGTCGGCGTGGTCGGCGGCGTCGGGGCGGCGAATGATCCTGACCCGCAAAGCCACCGACTGTGGCGCGAGCGTCAGCCAGGCCACGCCCGGCGTCGGCGTGGGCGGGGTGGCGGTGAGGCCGAAACAGGTGCCCGCGGCGACCGCGGCCAGCACCGCGCGGTCGTCGGGCGCGCTGAGGGTGCCGGTGTCGAGGCCGCGCTCGCGCAGCAGGTCGAGCACGGTGTCGAAGGCGGGTGGATTGGCGCTGCGGGCGGGATGCGCGAACTGGAGTCCGGCGAGCATCGGGAAGGTGGGCCGCTCGGCGGTGGTGGTGCGGTGCTCGGCCGGAACCACCAGCCATCGGGGCAGTTTCACGACCGGACCGGCGTCGATACCGTCGACCAGGGCCGGATGTTCGATCACGGCGACATCGCAGATCCCGGCCCGCACCTCGGCCGTGAGATCGACCGTCGTGCCGAGCGCGGTCGAGACGGTGCCGCCCGGGACCCGCAGCGCGGTGACGCAGGCGGCCACCAGCCGGTCCGGCAGCGCGGTCGTGGCGGCGAACCGCACGGTGCCGCTGCGCTGGGCGATCCGCTCCGATTCCGCGAGCAGCCGGTCGGCGTCGTCGACGAGCAGCCGGGCCCGCGGCAGCAACTGCCTGCCCGCGGCGGTGAGCATCGCGCCCTGGCTGGTGCGGTGGATCAGTTCGAGGTCGAGATGCTGTTCGAGCCGCCGCAGCCCCTGGGACAGCGGCGGCTGCGTCATCTCCAGCGCGGCGGCCGCCCGCCCGAAGTGGCCCTCGTCGGCGACCGCGACGAAGAACCGGAGGTGTCGCAGCAGATCCATGTCGGCCATTGAACCAGCGTGCGCGGCACGGGCGCCCCGGATCCGGCGTCGGCGCTCGACCGTTCGTCCGCGCCGGTCGGCGGCGACCTGCGCCGATATCGATGCCGACTCGTCGGCGGCCGTGTCGGGTATTGGCCCGGGCGGTGGCGGCGGTGATGGGGTGCGGTGGTGACTTCCTTCGTGACCACCACCCTGCGCGGCCGCCTCGCCGCCGTCGCGCTGGCGATGACCGCCGTCGCCGTTCCGGCCTGTTCGACCGCCGCCGAGACCACCACCCCCGCCGTCTCCTCGACCACGGCGGCCGCGCTCTCGTTCGCCGCGCTGGAGACGGAATACGGTGCGCGCCTGGGCCTGTCGGTGATCGACACCGGCACCGGCGGCACCGTCGCCTACCGCGCGGACGAGCGTTTCCCGATGGCTTCGACCTTCAAGGGTCTGGCCTGCGGCGCGCTGCTGCAGGCCCATCCGCTCGCGAGCGGCTACTTCGACCAGGTGATCCACTACACCGCCGCCGACATCGTCGTGAACTCCCCGGAGACCGAACGCCACATCGACACCGGCATGACCGTCGCCGCGCTCTGCGACGCCGCGATCACCCAGTCCGACAACACCGCGGGCAACCTGCTGCTCCGTCTGCTCGGCGGCCCCGAGGGTTTCACCGCGTTCCTGCGCTCCCTCGGTGACACGGTGTCGCGCCTGGATCGCTGGGAACCCGAGCTCAATACCGCCATCCCCGGCGACGAACGTGACACCACCACGGCCGCCGCGCTGGCCGCCGACTATCGCGCCCTCGTCGTCGGCACCGCGCTGCCGGAGCCCGAACGCGCGCAGCTCGCCGCCTGGCTGAAGGCCAGCACCACCGGCGCCAAGCGCATCAAGGCGGGACTGCCCGCGGACTGGATCGTCGGCGACAAGACCGGCAGCCCGGCCTACGGCTCCGCCCTCGACGTCGCCGTCGCGTGGCCGCCGGGGCGCGCGCCGCTCGTGCTCGCCGTGCTCACCACCAAGCCGGACCAGGACGCCGAGCCGGCCAACGCGCTGGTCGCCGAGGCGGCGAAAAGGGCGGTCGCGGAACTCGACTGACCTGCCCGCCCGCCGCCACCGGCCGCGCGCACCGCTCGGGATCGTCCCCGGCCGCCACGAACAACGCGGTGAGTACCAATTCCGGGGTCGAGCGCGGCCGATGGCGCCGCGATGCCGGGAGCCGGCTCGGCGTCGCGGCGCCGAGTGAACCGGGCCTGCTCGTCGAGGTCGAGGCACCTGCCGCCCGCGCCTGACGGTTCAGCTCGCGCCCGCGACGAGCACCGGTGTCCCGGCCGCGCGATAGCGGCCGGGGGCGGTGCCGAACGCGCGTTTGAACGCCTTGCCGAAGGCGTACTCGGAGCCATAGCCGCTGCGCCGGGCCACCGTGGCCAGTGGGTGGTCGGTGTCGCGCAGCAGCCGGGCGGCGGTGAGCATCCGCCAGCGGGTGAGGTAGGTCAGCGGTGGCTCGCCGACCAGCTCGGCGAACCGGCGGGCGAAGGCGGCGCGGCTCAGACCCGCGGTGGCGCCGAGGGATTCGACGGTCCAGCCGTGCGCCGGGTCGTCGTGGATGGCGCGCAGGGATCGGGAGATGTCGGCGTCGGCGACGGCCGCGGCCCAGCCCGAGGACGTCGCGGCCTCGGCGAGATGGGCACGCAGCAGATACAGCAGCAGCAGATCCAGCAGCGGGGGAATCGCCGCGTCGGAGCCGGGGCCCGCGTCGGTGAGTTCGGCGGCGAGCAGTTCGACGGCCGACCGCAGCGCCGGGTGGGTGCCCAGCCGCGCCGGGGCGTGCACCACCTCGGGCAGCTCGGTCAGCAGCGGATGGGTGCGGTCGACGGCGAGGTGATACGAACCGCACAGCAGCGTCGCGGGCGCGCCCGGTCCGTCGACGAACCGGACATCGCCCGGTCCGGCCGTCTCGGTGATCGGGCTGTCGAGCTGGTCGAGCAGATCGTGGGCGATGCCGCGCGGCAGGAACACCGCGTCGCCGGTGCCGAGCGCGATCGGTTCCACGCCGGGCCGGGTCAACCAGCACGAGCCCTGCAGGACGACGTGGAAGCCGGCGCCGTCGATGTGCGGATACCGACGGCCCCATGGCGCGTTCCGCACGAACATGCCGGAGGCGGGGGTGCCGGTCCGCGCGGTGGCGAGGACGTCGCTGAGCAGATCCATGTCGTAAACCCTACGCTGCGAGACGATTGGATATCTCCTGAAGATTCTGGATGATTTTCTGTCTCATCATCGCTGCATAGTCTGAGTTCATCATCCCGATGAACAAGGAGAACGACATGAAGATCGCCGTCTACGGAGCCACCGGACACGTCGGCCGATTCGCGGTGGACGAGCTGCGCGGGCGTGGCATCGACCCGGTGGTGGTCGGTCGCGACGCCGGGCGGCTCGCCGAGGTCGGCGGGGTGATCCGGGTGGCCGCCGCCGACGATCACACCGCCCTGGTCGAGGCGTTCACCGGGATCGACGTCGTGATCAGTACCCTGCCCGACTACACCGGCAACGGAGCCGGCGTGCTGCGCGCCGCCATCGCGGCCGGTGCCCACTACGTCGACGTCGCGGGCGAACAGCTCTTCGTCGAGCGGGTGTTCACCGAGTACGGCCCGCTCGCGGCCGCGGCCGGAGTCACCCTCGCCACCGCGACCACCGAGGCGGGCATCTTCGGCGATCTGCTCGCCCACCTCGGAGCGCAGCGGCTCGGCGGGGCCGACGAGATCGTGCTGAGTCATGTCGCGCTGCCGGGCGGGGAGGGCTCGCGCGGCAGCATGCGCACGGTGCTGCGGAATCTGGACGTCTTCACCAGCGGTGGGCTGTCGTGGTCCGACGGCGAGTTCCGCACCGGCTCCCAGGCGCGCCGCGCCACCTTCCTGCTGCCCGGCGCCACCGAACCCATTGCGGTGCGGAAGTTCCCGCAGCCGTCGGTGGTGACGATCCCGCGGCACACGACGGCGGGATCGGTGGAGGGCGTGCTGGCGACGTCGATCTTCGAGATCATCGGCACCGTCACCGAGGACGATCTGGCGGCCGCGCCGGAAACGCCGTCGGCGCCCGCCGCGTACTCGGTGGTCGTCGACGTCCACCACGCCGGGCGCACCCTGCGCGGCATCGGCAGCGGACCCGACGCCTACCGCAACAGCGCTCAGCTCGCGGTCGAGGTCGCCACCCGGCTCGCCGCGGGCGCGGGCACGCCGGGCGCGCTGGCGCCCGCCGAGCTGTTCGAGCCGACCGAATTCCTCGACGCGCTGTCGGCCTTCGGCATGAGCTGGACCCTCGGATGACCTGGCTCGCCCGCCGCCTCGGGCTGCTCGTCACCGCGCTGACCACGCTGACCCTGGTGGCGTGCGGTGTCGAGGCGACCCCGCCGGACTGGTCGGGCGCGTGGGCGGCCGCCGCCCAGCATCCGGCCACCGCGGTGACGCCGAACTGGTCGGCGGCGGGCTTCGCCGATCAGACCGTCCGCCAGGTGGTTCGGCTCACCGACGGTGGTCCGCGGGTGCGGGTCCGGCTGTCGAACAGATACGGCACGGCACCGCTGGCTGTCGCGGGCGCGACGGTCGCCCGCAGCGCGGGTGGTGCCGCCGTGCACCCGGAGACGGTGCGACCGCTGACGGTCACCGGCGCGGTGTCGTTCGAGATCGCGCCGGGCGCCGAGGTCTCCAGCGATGCCGTGACCACCTCGGTCGCGGCGGGCGAGGCGCTCGCGGTGACGCTGTACTTCGCCACGCCCACCGGCCCCGCCACCCAGCACGCCCAGGCGGCCGCGACGAGTTACCGCGCGACGGGTGAGCACACCGCCGACCCGACCGCCGCGGCGTTCACCGAGACGTCCCAGTCCTGGTACTTCCTGGTCGGCGTCGACACCGTTCGGAGCGACCGGCCTCGCGATGTCACGGTGGCCTTCGGCGATTCGATCACCGACGGCTACCGCTCCGGTGTCGACGCCGATCAGCGCTATCCCGACCACCTCGCCCGCTACCTCGCCGCCGAGGGCCGCCGGCAGCCCGTCGTGAACGCGGGGATCAGCGGCAACCGGTTGCTCACCGATTCGACCGTGCTGGGCGACAGCGGGCTCACCCGGTTCCGCCGGGACGTGCTCGACCAGCCGGGCGTCGGCACGGTCGTGGTGCTGATCGGCATCAACGACATCGGCCTGGCCGGATCGACGGGCCCGGACGGTCAGGTGTCCCCACAGGTTTCGGTCGAGCAGCTCGTCGCGGGGTATCGCGAACTGGTCGCCGCGGCCAGGGCGGCGGGGGTGCGCGTCGTCGGCGCCACGCTGCTGCCGTTCGCCGGGTCGCCGTACTACTCGGCCGACCGCGACCGTCTCCGGTCCGAGGTGAACAGCTGGATCAGATCACCCGGCGCCTTCGACGCGGTGGCCGATCTCGACCGGGCGATGGCCGCGCCCGGCGACCCGACCCGGCTCGCCGACGCGCTCGACAGCGGTGATCACCTGCATCCCAACGATTCCGGTTACGGCGTGACGGCCGCCACGATCGGTGCGGCGATCCCGGCATGACCGCAGGTCGGAGGGTGGGGGACATCCCGATTCGGTAACGAATCGCAGTCGAACTCGTGATGAACCCTCGCCGCTCGAGTGGCAGGCGGGGCGAGGGCTCGATATGCTCGCCTGCGTTATCGAAACGGGCTGTCGTGCTGCGTGTTCGGTGTGCCGATTGGTGGTTGGGGGCCTGTGAGTACTGCGGAAGTCGGGCCGATGGCGCAGTCGACGGCTGTGTCGCCGGGGGAGCGTACCGCTCGCGGGGAGGCCGCGGGAGCCGCCGGTTACGTCGTCCTCGGGGCCGGGGTGGTGCTGGCCGCGATCGCCGTGGTGGTCGCCGTGTTCACACCGCCCGCCCTCGGGATTCCGGTTCTCGCCGCGACCCTGGCCGTCGCCCTGATCGCCTGCCCCGCGGTGTTCGTCGCCCTGCGCCAGCGCGCGCGGGCCCGGGCCGCGACGGCCGCCGCCGCCCGGGCCGAACAGCAGCTGGCCGCGGCCGTCGCCGAGGCGACCCAGCGGATCACCACCGCCGAGGACCACGCGACGCACTACGCCTGGGAGGCACAGGAGAACGGTCGCCGTGGCGCCGCCGCGCTGGCCGCCTTCGCCGGCGCCGCGGGCCGCATCCAGGCGATGACCACCTCGATGCTGGCCGAGCTGCGCGAGATGGAACACCGTCACGCCGACCCGCGCGTGCTCACCGACCTGCTCCACATCGACCACCGCACCGCGCAGACCGGACGCCTCGCCGACAGCATCGCGGTGCTCAGCGGTGCCCGCACCGGTCGCCGGTGGGCCAAACCGATTGCGATGGAATCGATCCTGCGTGGCGCGATGGGTCGCGTCGCCGGGTACCAGCGCGTGCGGCTGCGCGCCGTGGCCGACGTCGGTATCGCCGGACACGCCGCCGAGGGCGTGATGCACACCCTGGCCGAACTGCTCGACAACGCCTGCAACTTCTCCCCGCCGACCACCGAGGTGCACGTCTACGCCGCGGAAGTGCCCGCGGGCGTGGTGATCACGATCGAGGACAGCGGCCTGGTGATGAGCGACTCGGCGCTGCGCCGGGCCGAGGCCGCGGTCAGCGGGCGCGACCACAAGGGCAAGGGTGCCGACCTGGCCTCGCTGTCGGGCACCCGGCTCGGTCTGGCCGTGGTCGGCCATCTGGCCCGCAAACACGAACTCACCGTGTCGTATCGGCCGTCGGCGATCGGCGGCACCGCGGTGGTCGTGGTCGTCCCGCGTGAGCTCACCGCCCGCGCCGAACGCCGCGGTCGCGCCCCGCTCGCCGCGCCGACCCCGCGTCGCACCGAACCCCAGCTCACCACCCTCGGCCAGTTCGACGCACCCACCCCGCGAGCCCAGCACGCCAGGACCACCGACGAATCGGGCTGGGCCGAGACCGTCGGCCAGCAGACCCGCCAGGCCCCGGCCGAGGCGCCGACGCCCACGGTGTCCACCTCACCCGCCCTGCCCAAGCGACGCAGGGGCGACACCCTGGCCAAAGTCCATCCCGACGGCCTGGCCGGGACCCCGGTCGCCGACACCGCACCGGCCAAACCGGCCGCGCTCGGCGCGTTCCAGCGGTCCGCGCCCGGTCGCGGGGCGGATCAGTCAGGCCAGCACCCAGGCAGCGCCGCCACTGCTCCCGACCCCATGGAGGACCGATGACCACCACCGCCCCGACGAATCTCGGCTGGCTGCTCGAGAAACTGCTCGCCCGCACCCCACGCACCCGGCACGCGCTGCTGCTGTCCGGGGACGGCCTGAAGATCTGCCACACACCGGAACTCGACGTCGACCGCGCCGATCAGCTGGCCGCGATCGCCGCCGGGTTCCAGAGCCTGTCGCACGGGGCTTCCGTCGAGTTCGGTGACGGGCGTGGCGGTGTTCGCCAGTCGATGACCGAGTTCTACGGCGGCATCCTGTTCGTGGTCGAGGCGGGGCGCGGCGCGCACTTAGCGGTGGTGGCCGCCGAGGACGCCGACGCGGGGCTGGTCGGGCACACCATGCACGAGCTGGTCGAACAGCTCGGCGAGCATATGGCCGCCCAGCCCAGACGCGGAGCGCCGAATTGAGCAGGTCGGTCCGCGACGAGGATCCGGACCGGTTCTACACCCTGACCGGCGGTCGGGCCCCGGCCACCGAGGACTTCGACCTGGTCACCCTGGTGGTCAGCGAATCGGCGCCGTCGGCGGGGATGACCTCCGAGCAGGTCGCGATCCTGGACATGTGCCGGGCGCCGACCGCGGTCGTGGAGATCGCGGCGGAACTGCGCCTGCCCGTCGGCGTCGCCACGGTGCTGCTGGGGGACCTGTTGCACGCGGGGAAGATCACCGTTCGGCCACCGTTGTCGGTGGCGATGTCGCTGGATGCTTCCACCCTCGAGAAGGTGCTCGTTGGACTTCGCAAGCTCTGAATCCGCGCCGGAGCGGGCCATGGCGCCGCTGCACAGCACGGCCAAACACGGGTTGAAGATCGTCGTCATCGGCGGATTCGGCGTCGGTAAGACGACCCTGGTGCGGTCGGTGAGCGAGATCAGGCCGCTCGACACCGAGGCGACGATGACCGACGTCGGTGTCGGGATCGACGACGCCACCGGGGTTCCCGGCAAGTCGGCCACCACGGTGGCCTTCGACTTCGGCCGGATCACCCTCGACGACGAGCACGTGCTGTATCTGTTCGGCGCGCCCGGCCAGCAGCGGTTCTGGTTCCTGTGGGATCGGCTGTTCACCGGCGCGCTCGGCGCGATCGTGCTGGTCGATCAGCGCCGGATCGCCGACTCCTGGTACGCGATCGACCGGCTCGAGCATCAGGGCACCCCGTTCGTGGTGGCCTGCAACGACTTCGGTGACGCGCACGAGCCGCAGGAGGTGCGCGACGCGCTCGACCTCGATCCCGCGGTGCCGCTGCTGATGTGTGACGCGCGCTCGCGCGAATCGAGCAAACAGGTGCTGATCGCCCTGGTCGAGCACCTGTATTCCGCTGTCCCGCAGGGGGAGACCGTCTGATGAGCACACCCACCGGCACCGGTGCCTGCCCGATCACCGGCGCGGTGCCGTTGAGCGGCCCCGAATTCCACATCGAACCGCACGAGGTCTACCGCCGGATGCGGCGCGACCACGGTCCGGTGGTCTCGGTCGAGCTGCCCGGCGGGTTCCCGGCCTGGCTGGTCATCGGCTATCGCGAACTGCACCAGGTGACCAGCGATCCGCTGCTGTTCCCGCGCGATGTCTCGCTGTGGAACCAGTGGGGCCGGGTGCCCGACGACTGGCCGCTGCTGCCGATGGTCGGTCGGCCGATGCCCTCGATCTACTTCACCGCGGGCGCCGAGCATCGCCGGCATCTGGCGATGGTGGAGCCCGCGCTCGACGCGGTCGACCACTTCGAATTGCGCCGGGCCTGTGAGGAACTCGCCGATCGCCTGGTCGACGGGTTCTGCGGCCGTGGCAGCGCGGACCTGGTGGCCGAGTTCGCCGAGCCGCTGCCGGTGCTGGCGCTGGGCCGCATCCTCGGCCTGCCCGACAGCGACGCCGCCGACCTCGCCCTGACGATGAAACTGCTCGCCGACGGTGGCGCGGACGCCCAGGCCGGGCACGCCCGCTTCGGTGAGCACATGGCCCGGCTGGTCGCGGCCAAGCGCGCGCGGCCCGCCGGCGATCTGGTGTCGCTGATGCTGGCCGATCCGGAGCCGTTCACCGACGAGGAGTACATCAACGACCTGATGGCGATCACCGCCGCCGGTCACCTCACCACGGCCGACTGGCTGGGCAGCTCCATGCGCCTGATGCTCGTCGACGACCGGTTCGCCGCGGCGCTCGGCGGCGGCAGGCGCAGTGTCGGCCAGGCCATGAACGAGGTGCTCTGGGAAGAGGGCCCCACCTCGATCCTGGCCGGGCGCTGGGCCGCGCGCGACACCCGCCTGGCCGACCAGACCATCCGGGCGGGCGACATGCTGTTGCTCGGGCTGGCCGCGGCCAATCTCGACCCGCACATCCGCCAGTCGTTCACCGACGGTGACACGGTGCCGACCGGCAACAACGCGCACTTCGCGTTCAGCTACGGCGAATACCGCTGCCCCTTCCCGGCGCAGCAGATCGCCGAGATCATCGCCAGGACCGGGATCGAGGTGCTGCTCGACCGGCTCCCCGATGTCGACCTGGCGGTTCCCGCCGAGCAACTCACCCGGCGACCTTCGGCTTTCCTTCGGGGCATGACCGCACTGCCCGTTCGTTTCACACCAGTTAGACCCGTCGGAGGTTCGTCGTGAGTTCCCAGTGCCCCTTTGCCATCGACCCCATGGTCGGTGACCTCAACGGCGAGACCGCCCGACTGCGCGCCGAAGGTCCGCTCGCCCGGATCGACCTGCTCGGTGTGCCCGCCTGGACCGTCACCGACCACGCGGTCGCCCGTCAGCTGACCACCGACAGCCGCCTGGTCAAGGACATCCACGCGTGGAAGCTGTGGACCGACGGCGTGGTGACCAACCAGTGGCCACTGATCGGCATGGTCGATGTCGACCGGTCGATGTTCAATGTCGACGGCGCCGAGCACCGCAGGCTGCGGCTCAAGACCGCGCAGGCGCTGGCGCCGCGTCGGCTCGAGGAACTGCGGCCGGTGATCGAGCGGCTCACCCTCGAACTGCTCGACGACCTCGCGGCCGCGGGCGCCGACGGCGCGCCGGTGGACCTCAAGTCGGTCTTCGCCTACCCGCTGCCGATGCGCGTGGTCGGCGACCTGATGGGCGTCGCGCGCGAGGACCACGCGCAGCTGCTCGACTGGTACAAGAAGTTCTTCTCGGTGATGACCCCGCAGGACGAGCGCCTGCGCGTGATCGGCGAGCTCGACGTGTACTTCACCGATCAGGTGCGCCAGAAGATCGCGAACCCGGGCGACGATCTGACCTCGGCGTTCGTCGTCGCCGACGAGGAGGGCGGCGAGCCGCTCACCGAGGAGGAGGCGATCGGCAACATCAAGGCGCTCGTCGCCGCCGGGCACGAGACCACCGTCAGCCTGATCGTCAACACCGTGCGCGCGCTGCTCAACGAGCCCGAGCAGTTGGCGAAAGTCCTGGCGGGCGACGTGGAGTGGAAGCAGGTCATCGAGGAGTCGCTGCGCTGGGACGGCCCGGTCTCGCACCTGCTGATGCGCTTCGCCACCGAGGACATCACCGTCGGCGACACCGTGATCGCCAAGGGCGAGGGCGTGGTGATGTCCTACCGCGCCATCGGCCGCGACACCGCGGTGCACGGCGAGACCGCCGACGAGTTCGACGTGACCCGCCCGACCGCCAACCGCCACCTGGCCTTCGGCTACGGCCCGCACATCTGCCCGGGCGCCGCGCTGTCGCGGCTGGAGGCCGCGATCGCGCTGCCCGCGTTGTTCGCCCGCTTCCCGCAGCTGCGGCTGGCCGTGCCCGACAGCGAGCTCGGCAACCTGCCGGTGCTCACGCAGAACGATCTGGCCGCGTTGCCGATCATCCTGAACTGACCGGCGTCGCGTCGCGCCCGGTGGACTTGCGCCGGGCGCGACGCACTCTCTCCTGGCACCGACCTACAGGCCGAGATCGCGGCCGATGAGCTCCTTCATGATCTCGTTGGAGCCCGCCCAGATCTTGGTGACCCTGGCGTCCATCCACGCCCGCGCGACCCGGTACTCCCGCATGTAGCCGTAGCCGCCGTGCAACTGCACGCAAGCGTCGAGCACCTCGTTCTGCACCTGGGCCGACCACCACTTCGCCTTCGCGGCGTCGACTGCGGAGAGCTCGCCCGCGGCGTGCGCGGCGATGCCCTGGTCGACGAACGCCTGCGTCACTTCGACTTTGGTGACCAGTTCGGCGAAGAGGAACTTGTTGTACTGGAAGCTGCCGATCTGCTGCCCGAACGCCTTGCGCTCCTTGGCGTAGGCCAGCGTCTCGTCCAGGATCGCCGCGGCGTGGGCGATATTGGAGATCGCGGCGCCGATGCGTTCCTGCGGCAGCCGTTCCATCATCGAGATGAAGCCGCGGTCGGTCTCCCCGAGCCGGTTGGCGTCGGGCACCCGCACGTTGTCGAAGAACAGCTCGGCGGTGTCGGATTCGGGCTGGCCCACCTTGTCGAGCTTGCGGCCCCGGGTGAAGCCCGCCATACCGTTCTCCACCACGAACAGCGTGATGCCCTTGGCCTTCTTCTCCGGGCTGGTGCGGGCGGCGACGATGACCAGGTCGGCGTTGAAACCGTTGGTGATGAACGTCTTCGAGCCGTTGATGATCCAGTCGTCGCCGTCGCGTACGGCGGTGGTCTTGAGCGCCGCCAGGTCCGAGCCGCCCGAGGGCTCGGTCATGCCGATCGCGGTGATGATCTCGCCGGTGCAGAACTTGGGCAGCCAGCGCCGCTTCTGCTCGTCGGTGGTCAGTTCCACCAGGTAGGGCGCGCACACGTCGTAGTGGATGCCGAACGAGGACGACAGCGCCGCACCGGCTTTGGCCAGTTCCTCGCCGAGCACCGCGGCGAACCGGTAGTCGCCTGCGTCGCTGCCGCCGAACTCCTCCGGCACGCCGAGTCCGAGGTAGCCGAGTTCACCGGCGGCCAGCCAGGTGTCGCGGTCGATCGCGCGTTCCTCGGCGAAGCGTTCGGCGTTGGGCTCGATCGACCGCTTGACGAATTCGGCGACGGAGGCGCGAAACGCCTCGTGGTCCTCGGAGTAGATGGTGCGCTGCATGGTTTTCCTTTCGGTTCCTACTGTTCGGGCCGTTCGCCCAGCAGAACCAGCGACGCCTGGACCACCTTGGCCGCGTCGGGTTCCTCGCCGCTGATCACGTCGGCGTAGATGAAGGTCTCGGTGATCCGCGCCAGCAGCAGGGCCAGTTCCGGCACCGGCAGCGGCGGATCGAGCTCGCCCGCCGAGATCGCCTCGGTGAGCAGGCCGGCGATGACGTCGACGAAGCGGCGCTGCACGGAACCGGCCCGGGTGGTGAGCAGGCGCAGCGCGCGTTCGGGTTCGCGGCGCAGGAACTGGCGGAAGGCGTCGGAGGTGTTGACCGCCTCGGCGAAATCGCCCAGTACACCGGCGATCCGGCGCGCACCCCGCTCGGTGTTGGCGGCCACGGCGCGGCGCAGGGTCGGATCGGCCACCGACCAGATCACCTCGGCCAGCAGCTCGTCGCGGCCGCCGACCCAGCGGAACAGGGTGGCCCGGTTGACGCCGAGCTCGTCGGCGAGCTCCTTCATCTCGAGCCTGCGGCCGGCGAGGAAGCCGGATCGGGCCGCCTTGAACGCGGTGATGGCGTCGGGCCGGGCGGCGAGGTCGTCGAGCCGCCTGCCCAGTGCGGTCTGTTCGGTCACGTCACCTCCTGGTGCAACATCTCCCACAGTGTATGGACGGTGCAACGTCTGTCAATGTGTTGCACGAGGCCGGGCATGAAAAAACTCCCCGGTCGCGATGACCGGGGAGTTCGTTGTAGCCCCGACGGGATTTGAACCCGCGCTACCGCCTTGAGAGGGCGGCGTCCTAGGCCGCTAGACGACGGGGCCAGAACCACGATTCAGCTGCGTGAACCGCGCGGAACATACGATAGCCGACGACCGGGCAATCGACCAAAACGGCTGGTTGACCTCGGGGGACGGACGGGGGAGGGTGGGGCGATGGCCAGCAAGGAAGTGCGGGGCGGGGTCGAGATGTCCAATCTCGACCAACCACTGTTCGACGGTGCCGAGGCGACCAAGCGGGACCTGGTGGACTACCTGGAGTTCGCCGGGGAGCGGTTGGTGCGCGTGCTGCGCGACCGCCCGCTGTCGGTGGTGCGGGTGCGGCCCGGGCAGGAACCGTTCATGCAGAAGAACCTGCCGAAGTACACGCCGGAGTGGGTGCCGCGGGTGACGGTGTGGGCGGAGAGTTCGCATCGGGAAGTCACCTACGCGCTCGGCAACGACGAGCGGACGCTGCTGTGGTTCGGCAATCAGCGGGCGGTGGAGTATCACCCGACCCTGCTGCCGGTCGACCACAGCGCCGGACCCACGCATCTGGTGCTCGATCTCGATCCGTCGCCGGGACAGACCTTTCGTGATGCCGCGGCGGGCGCCCGGCTGATCCGGGCCGCCCTCACCGCGGACGGACTCGACGGCGCGGTGAAAACCAGTGGGGCCAAGGGATTGCACGTGTTCGTTCCGGTCGTGCCGGGCATCTCGATCGAGGACGCGGCCGCCGCGACCCGCGCGATCGCCGCCCGCGCCGAACGGATCGACCCCACCGTCGGCACCACCGCGTTCATCAGGGAAGACCGCCACGGCAAGGTCTTCCTCGATTCGACGCGGGCCGGCGGCGCCACCGTCATCGCGGCCTACAGTCCGCGCGTCCGCCCCGGCGTCCCGGTCTCGTTCCCCTTGCGCTGGAGCGCTATCGACGACGTGGTCCCGGCCGACTTCACCCTGCGCAGCGCGCCGAACCTCCTCGGCGACACCGACCCGTGGACCGCGGAAATGCCCGCACCGCAGGAACTTCCGGCCGACCTGATCGCCGAGGGGCACACCATCCCGATCGCCAGGGTGCAGGCCATGCACGAGGGCAAACGCCGGGCCAGGGCGCGCAGGGAGAACTGAGACAGCGCGGCCGGTGTTCGGGACTACTCGCCGATCGCGGCGACCCCGGCCTGGGCGAACTTCTCGTCCAGGTCGCCGCTGGGGGCGCCGGCCACGCCGATGCCCGCGATCGGGGCGCCGTTGGCCTTGACCGGGGCGCCGCCGCCGAGGAACAGGGTGCCGTCGATGTCGGCCAGGTGCGGGGCGGACTCGAGGCGCTTGCTCAGCTCGGTGGTGGGGGCGTTCCAGGAGACGGCGGTGAAAGCCTTCTGCTGGGCGGCGTCGTAGGACTGCGGGCCCGCGCCGTCGCCGCGCAGGGTGACGATGACATTGCCGTTGCGGTCGACGACCGCCACGCTGACCCGCTGGTTCTCCTTGGCCGCGGCGTCGAGCGCGGTCTGCGCGGCCTTGGTGGCGGCGGCGATCGAGAGGTGGGTGCTCTGGGTCAGGTTGGTGTCGGCGGCATCGGCGACGACGGGGGTGCGGGTCGCCGGGTCGGGGTTCTGGGCCTGCACCGTCACCGCGCCCACCACGCCCGCGGCGACGACGGCCGCCGAGGCGCCGGCGACGATGAGACGGTTGCGGGTGCTGAACTGGGTGCTCATGGCTGCTCCTGATCGGATTCTCGGCCGTCCGGCGGTGGTGCCGTGGCCTGGTGATATCCATCCTGTTCGCTCGGCGGCCCGCGCGGATCGGCGATGTGGCTGCACTTGCGCGGCCGGATCGGGCGACACCCGGGTCAACCGATCGGATGACCCGGGCACGGCGGCAGGCGGGAGAGAATGGGGGAGTTTGCCCAGCTGATGTGGACGGGAGGTACCGATGCGGAGCACACTCGGCGACCGGAACGACGATACGCGACTGCTCACGGTGATCGTGTACAGCGCGTTCTACGTGCTGCTGGCGGCCTCGCTCATGCGCTGGTTGATCCGGCATTCCGACACGCGATCGACCCCGCTGGTCGTCGCCCTCGCCCTGCTGCTCGCGGTCCTCTACGCGATGAGCGAGCTGCGGCATTCGTATCGGGTGATGTGGTTCGCGCTGCTGGTCGCGACCTGGGCGGTGCTGGTGGTGCTGGCGCCGAGCTTCGCCTGGTGCGCGGTTCCGTTGGTGTACACCGGTTTACGGATCCTGTCGGTACGGGTCGCGGTGACGCTCGTCTGCGCCTTGACCGCGCTGGTGGTGTTCAGTCAGGTGCGGATCGCGGGCTGGCTGGACCCGAACCTGGTGCTCGCGCCGCCCGCGGTCGCGGCGGTGACCACCGTGCTGTTCGTCGGTATGCGCCGCCAGACCGAACAGCAGGCGGCGCTCATCGACGACCTCGTCCGCACCCGGCGGGAGCTGGCCGAGACCGAACGCCGCGAGGGCACCCTCGCCGAACGCGAACGGCTCGCCATGGAGATCCACGACACTCTCGCGCAGGGGTTATCGAGCCAGCGGATGCTGCTGCAGGCGGCGGATCTGGTGTGGGACAGCGATCCCGGGCTGGCGCGCGACCATCTGCGCTCGGTTGCCGAGATCGCCGAACGCGACCTCGCCGAGGCCCGTCGCTTCGTCCACGACCTCGCGCCCGCCGACCTGGCCGCCGGTGGGTCGCTCGCCGCCGCGCTCACCGCGCTCGCCGCGCGGGAGTCCACCGACACGCTCACGGTGCGGTGTCATCTGGAGGGGACGCCGGGCCCGCTGCCCCAGCGGGTGGAGGCGACGCTGCTGCGGGTCGCGCAGGGGGCGCTGGCCAATGTGCGCGAGCACGCGGCGGCCACGACCGCGACCATCACATTGACCAGCCTCGACGACCAGATCGTCCTCGACGTGGCCGACGACGGGCGCGGCTTCGATCCCACCGACCTGGCCGATCCGGACGAGCATCGCGGGCACGGCCTGCCCGCGATCCGGGCGCGGGTGCGTCAGCTGGGCGGGACCTGCGCGATCGAGTCGGCGCCGGGGGACGGCACGGTGCTCTCGGTCGCGATTCCGCTGGCCGTGGGCTGAATTCGCTACGCCGCCGCGGGCATCCAGTGCCGGTGCGACCGGGGCGCCGGTAGGACCAGTCGGGTGGTGCTCGGTCGCATCCGGACCGGGGCCTGGGTCCCGGCCGCGGGCCGCCCGGCGCCGACGACCTCGACCGGTGCGCCGGTATTCGTGACCGGCCCACGTGCGGCGATGGACGGCGCGGCCGGCTCCGGGCCCGCGAAGACGACCATCCGCAGCACCAGGAACCGTCCGATCCCGGCCAGCCCCGACGCCGACAGATAGACGACCTGCACGGTCGATACGCCCGGCGACGGCTGGACGGCGAACAGTGCGAACATCGCCGCGCTCGTCACCGCGTAGGCCGCCGCGGCCGAGCCCGCCGATTGCCAGTGCTCCCGCCACCCCGGCAGCGCGCGCCCGCCGAAGGTGATCAGCGCGTGCAGCACCGTGCCGAGCAGCGTCGAGACGATCGTGACCACCGCGTTCGCGACGGCCCACGGCAGCACGCAGGCCAGCTGCCCGACCGCCGCGCTCGAGACCAGTCCCAGCCCGCCGCCGCACGCCACGAAGCGTGCGAACGCCGCGATCGGGCCGGGTGTGGTGTCCCCACTCCGCGCCGCACGCACGTTGTTCGTCATGCCGAACACTGTACGTCTGACGAACAGTGTGCGCAACGGGGAACGCTGTTCCGACCGGGGCCGCGCGCTAGCATCGGCACTTGTGAATCCCGCCGTGCGCCTGTTGATCTGCGACGATCACGCGGTCGTCCGCGCCGGACTGCACGCACTGCTGTCGAGCGCGCCCGATATCGAGGTGATCGGCGAGGCCGCCGACGGCCCGGCCGCGGTCGCGCTGGCGGCGAGCCTGCACCCCGACGTGGTGCTGATGGACCTGCAACTCGGCAGCGACATGGACGGCGTCGAAGCGACCCGCCGGATCACCGCGCAAGCCGCCCCGACCCCGCACGTCCTGGTCCTCACCACCTACGACACCGACGCCGACATCACCCGCGCGATCGAGGCGGGCGCCACCGGCTACCTGCTCAAGGCCGAACGGCCCGAGGAACTGTTCGCCGCCATCCATGCCGCCGCGAGCGGCCAGACCGCGCTGTCCGCGCCGGTCGCGGCGAAGGTGATGGCCAAGATGCGCAATCCCGGCCCGACCCTCACCGCCCGCGAGCGCGACATCCTCGGCCAGCTCGCGCGGGGCCTCGGCAATCGCGAGATCGCCCGCGCGCTGCACATCAGCGAGGCGACGGTGAAGACGCACCTGGGTCGCATCTACGACAAGCTCGGCGTCGACACCAGGGCGGCGGCCGTCGCGGTGGCGACGGAGAAGCGGCTGCTCGCCTGAGCCGGTGACGGCGGCCACCCCCGCTGTAACGCCGGGCCCGCGCCGGGCTCTGAACCGGTGCGGCGATGACTATGCTGTGCCGAGCGAGCGAGAGGAGCCAGGACGCATGGACTGCGACGAATTCGTCGAGCTGGTCACCGGGTTCCTCGACGGCGCTCTCGACAGCGAGACCGAGCTGCGTTTCCTCGCCCATCTCGCCGAGTGCGACGGCTGCGAGGTCTACCTCGACCAGATCCGCCGCACCACCCGTGACCTCGGCGAACTCACGCCCGAGCAGCTCTCCGGCGACGCGCGCAGCACCTTGCTCGCGGCCTTTCGCGACTGGCATCGCCCCGCCTGACCCGCTCAGGCCGGCGTCAGCGTGGCCGCCCCGAACGACACGTGGAAGCGGGCGCACCAGATGCTCACCGACCGGATCGCCGACAGATCGGTGTCGGCGGGCAGGGCGTAGTTCTGACTGCCCTCGTTGCCCTTGAGCGCGCCCAGGTCGAGGTGCGTGCCGTCGTCGAAGTTGTGCCAGTCGTCGCCGATCACCGGCTGATCGGTGAGCCACACGTGCAGCGCGGGGCCGTCGGAGGTGCGCAGATCGGTGATCCGCAGGACCAGTGCGCCGTCGGGGGAGCGCTGTAGCTGTGCCGAACCGGTCGTCTCGTGCTCGTGGGAGAGGAACTCGCCGGCGGCGATCACCGACAGCGGCGCGCCGCCCGTCGCCGTGACCGGGGCCTCGTCGACGGTCGTCGTCGTGAACAACCGCCACGGCTGGAACAGGTACAGGCCGACGACCAGCGCGGCGACGAACCCCACCGCCAGCACGCTGAGGACGGTACGGCGGATACGGCGGTGCGGCATGGTCTTCTCCTTCTCTCGCATGCGTTCTCCGTTCCCGGACCCGTCCCGCGCGTTACACCGCGCGACGGCGGTACTGTGCTGCCAGCGACGCGAGTGGTGACAGCGAGGAGACCCGGTGGGACACGACGGCGCCCTGTCCGCCGACGACGTGCTCGTCGCCGAGCTACGGTCGGGAGTCGACGCGACGTTCGCCTTGGTCGTGGACGCCTGGTCCGGCTCGATGCTGCGCTTGGCGCGCTCGTTCGTCTCCACCGACGCCTCCGCCGAGGAAGTCGTGCAGGAGGCGTGGCTGGCCGTGGTGCAGGGCGTCGACCGTTTCGAAGGCCGCTCCTCGCTCAAGACGTGGGTGTATCGGATCCTGGTGAACACCGCCAAGAAGCGCGGGATCAAGGAGCATCGCACGGTCCCGTTCGCCACGCTGCTGCCCGAGGACGAGGGCCCGGCCGTCGATCCGGGCCGTTTCCGCCCACCCGGTGACCGCTATCCGGGCCACTGGGCGGTCGGCGCCCAGCCGCGCCCGTGGTCCGAACCCGAGGACGCCGCCGAGCGCGCCGAAGTGGCCCGCCTGCTCGCCGCCGCCGTGGCCACCCTGCCGCCCCGCCACCGCACGGTTCTCACCCTGCGCGATGTCGACGGCTACTCCGCCGACGAGGTCTGCGCGCTGCTCGACATCTCCGCGGGCAATCAGCGGGTGATCCTGCACCGCGCCAGAGCGACAGTGCGCGCCCGGCTCGAGCAGTACTTCCAGCGCTAGCCCCACAACCTCGCGACGAGGTCGGCGGCGCCGATCCAGCACCAGCTGGTCCTGCTCCGGCTGGATCGCGACCCGGACCTGCCGCACCGGGCGGCCGAGAGCGCGGTGGCCGGGGCGGGCCGTCCTTCGTGACATCGTGCTGTGCTCTCGCGGCGGCTTGGAACGTGATCTCGCGGCCGTAACGTCACCGGCGGTGCGGGCACGGTACCGCGTGGCGGGTTCACTGCCGCGTCATCCACCGAGGAGGCCGAACGACCATGGCGACCTATGACGATCTGTCGGCGCTGTTCATCAACTGCACGCTCAAGCGCTCGCCCGAACCGAGCAATACGCAGGGGCTGATCGACGTCAGCGCGCACATCATGGCGGAGAACGGCGTCGCCGTCTCGCAGCTGCGCGCGGTCGATCACGACATCGCCACCGGTGTCTGGCCCGACATGACCGAGCACGGCTGGGCCACCGACGCGTGGCCCGCGCTGCAGGAGCAGGTCATGGCCGCCGACATCCTGGTGCTCGCGGGGCCCATCTGGCTCGGTGACAACAGTTCGGTCACCAAGCGGGTGATCGAGCGGCTCTACGGCAACTCCTCCCAGCTCAACGCTGCGGGCCAGTACGCCTACTACGGCAAGGTCGGTGGCTGTGTGATCACCGGGAACGAGGACGGCGTCAAGCACTGCGCGATGAACATCCTCTACAGCCTCCAGCACCTGGGCTACACCATTCCGCCGCAGGCCGACGCCGGCTGGATCGGCGAGGCGGGGCCGGGCCCGTCCTACCTGGACCCCGGTTCGGGCGGCCCGGACAACGACTTCACCAACCGCAACACCACCTTCATGACCTGGAATCTCCTGCATCTGGCCCGGATCCTGCGCGATGTCGGCGGCATCCCGGCGCATGGCAACCAGCGCTCGGAATGGGATGCCGGCTGCCGGTTCGGCTTCGAGAACCCCGAATATCGCTGATCCGCGCGGGCACGATGCCCGAATTGCCGGATAGGAAACGTGACCCGGGTCTCTATAACTTGGTGATCCCGATCACATTACGGTGCTATAACGACAGTAATGTGATTACGGATTTGTCACGGCGGACCAGCGCGGAACACTGTTCCTTTGGACAATGGCCGGTACAGACGCGTCCGTGATCCGGACGTGATCTCGGCTCGCATTCCGGCTACATTCGGTCACGGCTTGAACAACAACCCGAGCCGAATCGAATCGCAGAACACCGGAAAGCCTGCCCCGCGATTTCGAGGATCCCCGACATTACTGAGGGGCAGGGACGCGGTGGATTTCATCACCGAGCCGGTGGGCGCAGGCAGGAATCCTTATGTCTTTCAATCGCAAGTTCACCACTCGTGCCCTCGGTTTCGCCGCTGTCGCCGGCGCCATGATCGCCGTTCCGGCCGGTCTGACCACCGCGACCGCCTCGGCGAACAACTGGGACGCCGTGGCGCAGTGCGAGAGCACGGGCAACTGGAACATCAACACCGGTAACGGCTACTACGGCGGCCTGCAGTTCTCGCAGAGCACCTGGGAGGCCTACGGTGGCACCGGCACCGCCGACAACGCCAGCCGCGAGGAGCAGATCCGCGTCGCCGAGAACGTGCTGGCCGCGCAGGGTCCCGGCGCCTGGCCGGTGTGCAGCGCCTACCTGTAAAGCGCGCTGAAGTAAGACTTTCCTTGTCGGGAAACGAATAACCCGCTATTCGATGCACACGTCGAATAGCGGGTTTTTTCGTTGAATTTCAATTCCGGATCAGCAGCGTGATACCGGCCACGATCACGGCCAGGGCAATAGCGGCCAAGCCGTAGACGAGCTTGTAGTCGCGCAGCCCCGGGACGAACCGGTCGAGCGCGAAACCGCCTGCGCCACTGAGTGCGAGGCTGGTCGCCGCGACCGCCAGGATCGTCTCGTATTCGACACCCTTGGGCGCGAAGAACCCGCCCCACTTCACCGCGATCGCGTTGAGCATCGTGCCCAGGATCGCCGCGGCGGCCAGTGGGGTGAGCAGGCCGAGGATCAGGCCGATGCCGCCGAGCGTCTCGCTCAGTCCGGCCACCACGGCGAAGGATTTCGCCATCGGATAGCCGCTCGCCGCGAAGAACTTCTCGGTTCCGGACAGGCCGCCGCCGTCGAACCAGGCGAACAGCTTCTGGGTGCCGTGCGCGGCCATGGTCGCGCCGACGCCGAGGCGTAGCACCAGCAGGCCGGCGTCGGTGGGGGTGGTCGATGTCGTCGTCATGGCGATGTCCTTTCCGTTTCGCCCGGTCAGCCGATCTGAACCGAGCGTCGTGCCATCCCGAACCAGTAACCGTCGATGACGGTGCGCAGGGAGTCGATGTCCTCGGCGCCGGCGCCGAGGGTGAGGAACAGCGGAGCGAAGTGCTCGGTGCGCGGATGGGCCAGGCGCGGTGCGGGGGCGGTGTGCTCGAAGTCGAGCAGCGCGTCGATATCGCGGTCGTCGAGGGCCCGGCGGCCCCAGTCGTCGAACTCGGCGGTGAACGAGTGCACGTGGTGGTCGTCGGCGGTGAGCGCGCGCAGGTTGTGGGTGAAGAACCCGCTGCCGATGATGAGCACGCCTTCGTCGCGCAGCGGCGCGAGCGCGCGGCCGAGCTTCATCAGGTCCCGCGGATCCAGTGTAGGGATCGACAGTTGCAGCACCGGGATGTCGGCATCGGGGTACATCCGGCTCAGCGGGACGTAGGCGCCGTGGTCGAGGCCGCGGTCGGGAGCGTCGGCGACGGTGCCGCCGAGCAGCTCACGCACCCGGGCGGCGACATCGGGCGCGCCCGGGGCGGCGTAGCGCTCGGCGTAGTAGCGCGGGGCGAAGCCGCTGAAGTCGTAGACCAGCGGCACGGTGGTGGTCGCTCCCAGGGTGACCGGGGCCGACTCCCAGTGCGCGGACACGATCAGGATCGCCCGCGGCCGGGGCAGCTCGGCCGACCAGGCGGCGAGCTCGGCGGGCCAGGTGGCGTGATCGATCAGCGGCGGGGCGCCGTGGGAGAGGTAGAGCACCGGCATGGTCACGGTGGGCTCCTTCGGATCGGGTGAACTACTGATGTTCAAATTTGAACAATACGCGATGCGCAGCTATTCCGCCGAAGTGATTAGGGTTTGCGGCATGGAAGAACCCAGGTGGCTCGATGCCGAGGAGATGCGGCTGTGGGTCAGGTTCCTGGCCGCGGGCGCGCTCGTCGACCGCGCGGTGGACCAGCACCTCAAGGGGGAGGGGCTCACGCACACCCAGTACGAGGTGCTGGTCCGGCTCGCCGCCGAGACCGGCGGCGCGATGCGGATGACCGACCTCGCCGCCGCGATCTACACCTCCAAGAGCGGGCTCACCTACCAGGTGGGCAAGCTCGAGCGAGCCGGGTTGGTGCGCCGCGTCGACGACGACACCGATGTCCGCGGCGTCAACGCCGTGCTCACCGCGGCGGGCCGGGCCAAGCTCGACGCCGTGGCCCCCGGACACGTCGAGGTCGTGCGCCGGGTGTTCGTCGACGTGCTCGAGCCCGCGCAGCGCGCCGCGATCTCCGCCGGGCTCGGCGCCGTCGCTGACGGCTTGACCCGCTAGACCTGCTGATCCTCGCCGCGGCGCTGCGGGGTGTCGAGCCGGTGCACGGTGAGCGCGGCGGCCAGCATGCGCGAATCCGTGGGGTCGGCCGGATCGAGGCCGGTGAGCTCGGCGATGCGGCGCAACCGGTAGGTGAAGGTGTTGGGGTGCACGTGGATTCTGCGCGAGGCCGTCTTGCGGTCGGCGCCGTGGCGCAGGTGCGCCTCCAGCGCCTCGATCAGGTGCGGGCTGCCGAGCAGCGGAATCACCCGCTGCGCCAGGCGTTCCCGGGCCGGGCCGGGGCGGGTGAGCTGATATTCGAGCAGGAGGTCGTCGAGGCGGTAGCAGCCGCCGGGCCTGCCGCGCAGCCGCGCCAGCTCGGTCAGCTCGGTCGCGTCCTTGGCCGCGGCCGGGATGGCATCGCGGGCGACGCCGGAGAACTCGGCCAGATACACCGTCACGCCGTACTGCTCGGTCAGCCGGGCGGCGAGCTCGTCGAAGCGCTGCGCGTCCAGGACGTCGGTCTCGGAGCTGTTGCTCAGCAGCGCGATGCCGTTGGCGCCGTCGAAGGTGGCCGGGGTGGTGGTGCCGGTGAGCTCGTCGAGCGCGCGCTGGAGCACCCGGATGCGGCGGCGGGTCACCAGGTTGGCCGCGCTGCCGGTGCGGGCGGGTTCGCTCAGGTGGATCGCCAGCACCGTGTACTGCTCGGCTAGCACGGTGTCGGCGCGCGCGGCGAGTTCCTCGGCGGGTAGCCCGCGCACCAGCGCCGAACACAGTTCCCGGCGGGCCTCGCGCTCGGCGTGATAGATCGACTGCTCGACCTCGGTGTAGGTCTCGACGACGGTGACATTGATATGGCGCAGCAGCTCGAGCAGCCCGCTGCCGACCCGGATCAGGTCGTTCATCTCCGTGGGCTCGGCCAGCGCGGACGCCTCGGCGAGGACGGCCTGCGCCGAGCCGTGGATCGCGCCGATCAACATCGGCAGCGGCAGGCGGTCCTCGGCGTGGCGCTCGGCGACCGGCCCGACGAACGCGGCGACCTCGGCCTGGGTGAACTCGCGCTCGGCCGCGATCGCCTCGAGCACCGCGCGCCCGCAGGCGTAGATGGTCGGCAGGACTTCCGCGGTGAAGTGGCCGGGCGGCAGTTCGGCGGGCGCGGTGGCGCCGAGCCCCGCGGCGAGCATGCGCTCGGCGATCTGCGGCCAGCGTGTCAATAGTCGTGCGGTCAAAGCGGGTGGTGCGGAAACGGGGTGTTCGGCGAGCATGACTCGATTGTGTCCGAGAACAGGGCGTCGTGGGCACCTCCCGTCGAGAAGGCACAGATCTTGGTTCTCGCGCCAACAAGAGTCGGGTTTTCTCGGTTCACCGTGCAGTGACAGCGATGTGGCGCCGGTCATAGATTCGCTGAGCGCGTCCGAGCCGACGCTGGCCGACGCGGTTCGAGGAAGTGACCACCATGATTGCAACGACGCAGCCACTGCGCCGCACCCTGTGCGGACTCGGCATCGCCGCGGGTCTCACCGCGGCCTCGGTCCTCGGCGCCGGTACGGCGACCGCCGACCCGGTGCTGGAACCGACCATCGCCTCGCTGGCCGAATACCTCGACGCCGGCATGGCCACGACCCCCGACGGTCGTCGCCCCACCGCCATCGCCGACACCGGCAGCGCCTCCGGCAGCAGCTCGGGTTCCTCGGGCAGCCGGGCCTCCGACGCCGTCGGCGAGGGGCCGGAGATGTCGGCCTATCTGCCCGCCTTCGCCTACGGCCTGCTGCACCCCGACGCCGCGCCGCCCGGCGCCAATCGCTGGGACTGCACACCGAGCGCGCAGCATCCGCGCCCCGTCGTGCTCCTGCACGGCACCTGGCTCAACGCCTACGACACCTTCTCCTACCTCTCGCCGCGCCTGGCGCAGGCCGGATATTGCGTCTTCGCCCTGAACTACGGCAAGTCGGCGCTGCTCGAGGGCGGCGGGCTCGGCGCCGTGCTGCCGGGCCGCTACGGGGTCGGGCCGATGGCCGACTCCGCCGACCAGGTCGCGGCATTCATCGAACGGGTGCGGGCGGCCACCGGCGCCGACCAGGTCGACATCGTCGGCCATTCGCAGGGCGGCACGATCGCCAACCAGTACCTCAAGTTCGACGGTGGACAGGGCAAGGTCGACAAGCTGGTCACCTTCGGCGCCACCCACCACGGCACCGCGCTGCTCGGCATCGCCACGCTCGGCCGGATGATCAACAACGCCGGCATCGACATCCTCGGCTTCTACCGGCCGATCATCGGCGTGGCCAATGTCGAACAGGCCGTCGGCTCGCCGTTCTACACCACGCTCAACGCCACCGGTGACACCGTCCCCGGCGTCGCCTACACCGTGGTCGGCTCCCGCTACGACGAGGTCATGAACCCCCTCGACCTGACCTTCCTGCGGGCCGGGCCCGACGCGACCGTCGACAACATCGCCCTGCAGGACGGGTGTGAGCAGGACGTCTCCGACCACCTGACCATGATGTACTCGCCCCGCGCGGCCTCGATCGCGCTGCGGGCTCTCGATCCGGAAGGCAGCCCCGCCTTGACTTGTACGTTCAACCCCTGGTTCTTCGGTGGCGGCGGCAGCCTATGAGGCTCGACCTGCCCGCGCTGACGCAGTGGGGCACCGCGCCACTGCTTCCGCCCGACGATCCGTTCTACCTCGCCCCGCCCGGAGCCGAGCTGCTCGCGCCGGGCACGGTGGTGCGCTCGCGTTCGGTGGAGCTGGCCCTGTTCGGGGTGGTGCGGCAGCGGATCGTGGCCTGGCAACTGCTGTATCGGACCTGCGATCTCGACGGCGCGCCGGAAGTGTCGGTGACCACGGTGCTGTTGCCGTGGGGCGCCGACCCCACCCGCCCGCGACCGCTGATCTCGTTCCAGTGCGCGATCGACGCCGTCGCACCGCGGTGCTTTCCCTCCTACGCGCTGCGGCTCGGCGCGCAGACCACCGGCTCGATCGCACCGCTCGAACTGCCGATCGTGGCGATGGCGCTGAAGCAGGGGTGGGCGGTGTCGGTGCCCGATCACGAGGGCCTCGGTGGCCGGTTCGGCGCCGCCCGCGAGCCCGGCTACCGGGCGCTGGACGGGATCAGAGCCGCGCTCGGCTTCGTGCCGCTGGGCCTGAGCCCGTCGACGCCGGTGGCCCTGTGGGGCTATTCCGGCGGCGGCCTGGCGACGGCGTGGGCGGCGGAGCTGGCCGCCGACTACGCGCCGGAGCTGAACATCGTCGGCGCGGCGGCCGGGTCGCCGGTCGGAGATCCGGCGGCGGCGTTCGTCCGCCTCAACGGCGGCTGGTTCGCCGGATTCCCGGCCGCGTTCGTCGCGGGTCTGCGCCGGGCCTACCCCGATCTCGACCCGGTCCTCGACGACCACCTCGACGACCGGTACCGCGGCCTGCTCGGCGAAGCCGAAGAGCGCACCACCTTCGCGCTGCTGTGGCGCTTCGCCCGCCGCGACGTCACCCGGCATCTGCGCGACGGCCTCGCCGGGCTGCTGGCCGAACCGGCCCTGCGCCGCATCCTGGCCGACATCGAGCCCGGCACCAGGGCGCCCGCCGCCCCGCTGCTGGTGGTGCAGGGCGTGCGCGACGAGGTCATCGCCGTGGCCGACGTCGACGCGCACGTCGAGCGCTATCGGCGGGCGGGCGCGACGGTCGAATACCTGCGCGTGCGCCGTGGCTCGCACCTGCCGCTGGAGTTCCTGGTGGTTCCGGTCGTGCTGGCCTGGCTGGCCGACCGGTTCGCCGGGCGTCCGGTGACGTCGGGGACGGCCACCGTCGCCTCCGTCGCCCGCGACGGCGCCGCGCTGCGGGCCCACCTCGGCTTCCTCGGCCTGGTCGCGGGGATGTTCGGCGGCCGACCCATCCGCGGCGACGAATATGTGTGACCAGATGTCGCGCTATGTATTCGTGATCGGTGCCCCTATTTCTCGGGGCATCGGAAATTCGGGCTTATCGGATGAGCGCAACATGAATCTCATGCGATTCTCATAATCCCCTCAGAAACGTGAGGTATTTGAGCAAAACCGCAGGTGGTAATAGGTTTCAATGGGTTGTTGTTACGAGGGTCACGAATTCTCCGAATGTCGTAACTCGCGGCGTTCTGGTGTCGATAGGCCATCTGTAAGCCAGCTTCGGCTGGGCCTATGCGAGAAACAGAGGAATTATTATGATCCCCGTTATCATCGACACCGGTAGTGCCGCCCTGAACGGCCTCTTCGACACCCTCGGCGCCGCCCTGCACGGCCTGGTCGACACCCTGTGGACCGGCTCCTTCGGCGGCTGACCCCAGCCCCAGGTCGATGAAACGACCAGGTCCGCCCTGACAGCGTGACCGACGAGAAGGCCCCGCACCGTTGCCGGTGTGGGGCCTTCCCTCGTTCGTGGGGTCAGTGCGTGTGCGGCGCCCGCCCGGTCGAGACGTGCTTGGGGCCGTGCGCCTCGCCGCAGTGGCTGTCGTCGTCGGCGGCGCCGATCCCGATGACCGCGGGCCGAGCGTGGTCGACCTGCAAGGTGACGTGCTCGATGTGGTGCTCGTGGTCGAGCATGTGCGCGATGTCCTCGCGGACCGCGTGGCAGTCGTGCCCCGGCTGCACGAGCACGTGCGCCGAGAGGGCGGGGGAGCCGGAGGTGATCTCCCAGATGTGCAGGTCGTGCACCTCGGTCACGCCGTCGCGGGCGGCCATGTCGCGACCGACCTGCTCGGGGTCGAGGTAGTCGGGGGCGGCCTCGAGGAAGATCCGGCTCGACGCCCGGATCAGCCCGATGCCCGCCTTGATCATCAGCACGACCACGATCAGGGTGGCGACGACGTCGGCCTGCACCCAGCCCGTGAGGATGATGACCAGGCCGGCCACGGCGGTCGCGATGAAGGCGAACAGGTCGTTGAGGATGTGCTGGTAGGCGCCCTCGACATTGAGGCTGGTCCGGTCGGCGCGGCTGATCATCCAGGTCGCCAGCACATTGACCACGATGCCGACCAGCGCGGTGACCAGCACCAGCGTGCCGTGCACCTCCGGCGGCTCGAACAGCCTGCGAATCGCCTCGTGGCCCAGCCACAGCGCCAGCAGCAGCAGTGTCAGGCCGTTGGCCTGCGCCGAGAGGATCTCCACCCGCTTCCAGCCGAAGGTCATCCGGCCGGTGGCCGGGCGCTTGGCGAGGCGGATCGCCACCAGGGCCAGCACGATCGAGGCGGCGTCGGTGGTCATGTGCGCCGCGTCGGAGAGCAGTGCCAGCGAATCGGCCACGATGCCGACGATCACCTCACCGATCAGGAAGGTGACGATCACCGCCAGCGCCCCGGCCAGCCAGCGCTTGTCGCTGTCGGCCGACACCCCGTGGTCGTGTCCGTGTCCTGCGCCCATCGTGTTCACCTCTCCCTGCGGTTCGATCGGTCGCTATCGTATGCACACATCGCTATGTATGCAATTCGTTCTTGGTCGGGGCGGTCCGAGCCGGGCATCATCGCAGGTCATCGGCCTGTGGGCTGCCCGTTGCTCCGGTCCGGATCCAGCCTAGGCCCGTGAGCGCCGCCGTGGGGAACCACCCGCGCGGCGCCGGAATCACTCTCGCGAGGGAGGCGCGGCGCGGCGTCACCGGTCAGACTGGATCGTCGTGGACCTGCTTCGGAAACCGCCGGAACCGATCGATGTGCTGATCGCCGTCATCGTGACGGTCGTGACCGTCGGGCCCGCCGTCGTCGCCGGTGCGGCGTGGTGGATCGTCGGCCTGTCGGCGTTGGCCTCGGTTCCGGTGTTGTGGCGGCGCCGGGCGCCACTGGCCACCTTGGCGGTGGTCGGACCCGCGATCACCGCGCTGTCGTGCGCGCACGCCATGCCCGTGTTGCCGTTCGGCACCGTCGTCTGCGTCTACACGATCGCCGCCTACTGCCCGGCGAGCCGGCGGCGCATCGCGTTCGTGCTGGTCGCGGCGGGAATTCTGGTCTCGCTGCTGGTACCGCATGAATCCGCCGACTCCTACGGTTACGCCGCGATGTCGTTCCTGACCGCCTGGGCGCTCGGCGCCGGGGCGCGGGCTCGCCAGGCCCAGATCGACGTTCTCGCCGAGCGGGCCCGCCGCCTCGACGAGGAACGGGCGAGCGCCGTGGCCAGGGAACGGCTGCGTATCGCCCGGGACATGCACGACGGCCTCGCCCACACCATCGGCGCCATGATCCTGCGCGCCGAGACCGGCCCCCTGCTCGCGCACCCGACCGCCACCGACGCCGCCTTCGCCGCGATCGCCGACGACGGCCGCGCTGCCCTGCGCGAACTCCGGCACAGCATCGGCGCCCTGCGTGACAGCGACGACCTGCCGCACCCACTCGGCGTGGCCGCCGTCGCCGATCTCGTCGCGCGGGCCGAGCGCGCGGGATTGGCCGCGTACTACACCGAACACGGACCACGCGCGCCGATCGCGCCGCAGACCGAGGCCGCCGCCTACCGGATCGTGCAGGAGGCGCTCACCAACACCGGCAAGCACGCGCGGGCGAGCCGGGTCGACGTCGCGTTGTGCTGGTCGGCGGACCGGCTCGGGGTCAGCGTCGTCGACGACGGCACCGCCGCGCCACGATCGGACGCCACCGGCTTCGGCTTGCTCGGAATGCGCGAGCGCGTGCACGCCTGCGGCGGCGTACTCCGTGCGGGGCCGACCGCGACCGGCTACGCCGTCGACGCCGAACTGCCACTGACACAGGGGAAGTGAGCATGCGGGTCCTCGTCGTCGACGATCAGGAACTGTTCCGCACGGGCTTCCGGCTGATCCTGGCAGCCGAACCCGACATCGAGGTCGTGGGTGAAGCCGCCGACGGCACCGACGCCGTTGCGGCGGCACGACGGCTGCGGCCCGACGTCGTGGTGATGGATCTGCGGATGCCCCGGCTCGACGGTGTCGCCGCCACCGCCCGGATCTGCGCGGCCGGCGACGCGAAAGTCCTGGTATTGACCATGTTCGACATGGATGACTACGTCTACGCGGCCCTGCGAGCGGGTGCGAGCGGGTTCCTCCTCAAGGACGCTCGCCGCACCGAACTCGTCAACGCGGTCCGCGTCGTCGCGGCGGGGGAGGCCTTGCTCGCCCCGTCGGTGACCCGCCGCCTGATCGCCGAGATCGCGCGCACCCGTCGACCGGATGCCACACCCCACCTGGCGGCCCTCACCGCCCGCGAACGCGACATCCTGCGCGAGCTCGCCGCGGGCCGATCCAACGCGGAACTGGCCGCGCGCCTGGTCGTCACCGAGCACACCGTGAAAACCCATGTCAGCTCGGTCCTGGCGAAACTCGGATTGCGCGACCGGGCGCAGGCGGTGGTGTTCGCCTACGAATCCGGGATGGTGGCGCCGGGCGACAACGGGCTGCCGGGACGCTGACCCCCCTCGCGCGAGGGAGGCGAGACCGCTCGCCCGGGCGATGTGCGCGGGGCCGGTTGCCACCCACCATCGAGCGGTGACGTTCTCGACGAAAAGATCTGTCCACGTAGGTATCTGGTGCGCTGCCACGGCGCTGTCGGCAGGGTTGTGGGCGGTGGGAACCGGCCTGCATCCGATCCCGCTGGTCGCGTTTCTCGCGCCACTACCGGTGCTGTGGACGGCGCCGCGTTATCCCGCCTGGGCTGTGGGCGCGGCGGCCGTGCTGTCGTGGCTCGGCGGAACTACCCGCTACTGGCCGTATTTCGTCCGGACGCTGGAACAACCGCTGACCGCCGCCGCCATACTGCTCGGCGGCAGTGCCATCGCCTACGGGGCGTGCGTCCTGCTGTTCCGCACGCTGCTCGCGCGCCGGCGAATCGGACTCGCCGCGCTCGCCTTCCCCGCCGCCTGGACCTGCGCGGAATACCTGCACCGCCTGGTCGGCGGGGTCGGCGCGTGGTGGAGCATCGGCTACTCCCAGGCCGAGGTGGGACCGATCGTGCGGATCGCGGCGGTCACCGGCGTCGCGGGGATCAGCTTCCTGGTGCTGGCCGTGCCCGCCGTCGTCGCGGCCGTGACGGTGCCGGGAGAGCGAACCGCGTGCCCGCACCCGACTGCCGATGCCGTGGCGACGCCGAAAACGGTGACGATCGATGGTGCTGCCGGTACCGCGCATCAGGGGCGAAACATGCGCCGAAGCCGCGCTCTCGCAGGCGACGCCCCGGCCGTGTCATCGGTGCGAAAGACGGTGCGGTGCCGGACCTTCGGTGTCGCGGTGGTGCTGATTCTCGGGGTCGGCGGGGTCGGTGCGTGGTACTCGGCCGCCGAGGGGCCTGTCGTCCGGGTCGCGGTCGTCGCGCTGGCGCAGCCGCCGATGTACGTTCCCGTCGATTCCGCACCCGGCGCGGCGATGATCGCCGAGGCGGTGACGATGGTCGGGCGCGCGGCCGATCAGGGCGCGCAGGTCGTCGTGTTCACCGAGAAGGCCTGGCATGCCACCCGATCCGACATCGCCCTGCTGAGCGGACCACTCGACGAAGTCGCCACGCGGCGCGGAATACACGTGGTGGTCGGGTCGGAACTGGAGCACCCTGACGGCAACGTCAATGCCGCCATCGCCTATCCGGGTGACATCGTTTACGCGAAGCGGTATCTGGTGCCCGGCCTGGAAGCCGGCTTGCGGGCAGGCCGGAGCGTGGTGCCGGTACCCGGTCGGCCATGGGCACTCGCGATCTGCGCCGATCTCGACCACCCCGACCTCGTCCGCGAGAACCGCGCGAACGGAGCGACCCTGCTGCTCGCCCCCGCCCTGGACTTCACCGTCGACCATTGGCTGCACAGCCGCATGGCCGTCGTGCGAGCCGTCGAGTCGGGCATCGCCATCGCCCGACCCGCGCAACTCGGCGAACTGGTCGGGGTCGACGCGCGCGGCCGGATCGCCGTCGCGGTCGAAACCGACATCACTGAAACCCGAATGGCCCTAGCCGATCTCGGCACCAGCCAGGGCGCCACGCCGTACGGCCGGTGGGGCGACTGGTTCGGCGTGCCGACCCTCACGATCATGTCGCTCGGCGTGTTGGTCGCCCTACGCCGGCCGGCTACGGCCGCCAGCCGGTAGCCGCCAGCCAGGACGGCAGGTCCTGCACACCGGGGTGGGCGACGCGCAGCGCGGCCAGGTCGAGCGGTTCGTCGGGCCGCTCGTTGAAATACGCGAACATCTTGCCCACCTGCTCGTCGAAGGCCCGCACCGCCTCGATCGGCACCTGCACGCTGCGCGCGGGCAACCCGGCCACCGCGCCGAAGACCTCGGCGATCTGCGGCGGGGTCAGCCGATCACCGGCGATCGGCAGCGTGCGGCCCAGGTACTCCTCGCGGTGGGTCAGGGCGAGCGCGGCGAAGGCGCCGATATCCCGAACCGAGATCAGCGAGATCGGGATATCCTCGCGCACCGCGAGATTCACCAGCAGCGTGCCGGAATCGTCGAGCACCGGACGATTGAAGGACCGGAAGTTGTCCATGAAGAACACCGGCCGCAGGATCGTCGCCGGGACGCCCTGCGCGGCGATGTACTCCTCGAGGTGGGTCTTCGCGGCGTAGTACTCCACCCCCGAGTCCTCCCCGGCGCCCCGCAGCGAGCTGTACACGAGATGGTCGATCCCGCTGTCGCGCGCCAGATCGATCACCAGCTCACCCCGCCGCTGCTCGGCGGCGATCCCGGCCGCGGTGATGTGGACCCCCTCCATCATCGTGAGCATCAGGAACACACTGTCGCTGCCGTCCAGCGCGGCCTTCACGCTGCCCGGATCGTCGAGATCGCCCACCACCAGCTCGGCACCCTCGGCGCGCAGCGCCAGCGCACCCGCCGATTCCGGATCGCGCACGAACGCCCTGACCCGCCGTCCTCGTTCGAGCAGCGCCGCCGCGGTCGCCCGCCCCTGCTGCCCGGTGGCACCGATCACCAGCACCGGCCCGTTGTCGTCACTCATCGTCGTACTCCCTTGTCCCGGCTGATCTTTCGCGATCACCTCTCGACTACGACGCTAAGCCGCCGACGCCTCGCGGTCCTGGCACCGATACTGCTACCCAGAACATCACTGTTCGCCGAGACACCGGGAGCGTCATGAGCGAAAATCGCCGCACCGAACTGGCCGCCTTCCTCACCACCCACCGCTCCCGCTTGCGGCCCGCCGACGTCGGTCTGCCCGAGGACCTGATCCCGGGCCGCCGCAGAACCCCGGGCTTGCGCCGCGAAGAGGTCGCCGAACTGGCCGGGGTGAGTCTCACCTGGTACACGTGGCTGGAGCAGGGCCGCAAGATCACCGCGAGCCCGCAGGTGGTCGACGCGCTGGCCCGAGCGCTGCGCCTGGAACCCGTGCAGCACAGACAGTTACGCAGGCTGGCGGGTCTGGCCGACCCGGTGGTGACCTACCGCGCCACCGATCAGCTCTCGCGTCTGCAGCGTCTGGTCGACGAGATGTGGCCGACTCCGGCCGTGGTGCACGACGCCTGCCTGGACTTCGTCGTGTGGAACAGCGCGTTCCGCCGGATCCGCACCGATCCGTCCGCCCTGGCACCCGAGCGCCGGAATCTGCTGTGGTGGATGTACACCGACGAGCGCAACCGAGCCATGATGCGCGGCTGGGAAGCCGCCGCGCGGGCGATCCTGAGCCAGTTCCGGGTGCTGGTCGGCAACAGCCCCGGCGACCAACGCCTGACCCGCGTGGTCACCGAATTGAGCGCCGCCAGTGCCGAATTCCGCAGCTGGTGGTCGGAGTATCCGGTACAGGACTTCCAGCCCGCCGTCCTCGACATCGACCATCCCGAGATAGGGCCGATCGCCCTCGAGCTGTTCCAGCTGCGGCTGGTCGAGAACCCGGAACTGCTCCTCGTCGCGCAGTTGCCCGCCACCGCCGAGGATCGTGAACTGATCCGCACCTACCTGAACGGTTGACGCGAATCCGCCGGCGCTGTCCGTGCCCTGGGCCTGTGGGTCGGTGGGCTCAGGATCACGTGAACGTCATTGCCGTGAAGGAGTTCACGTATGTCGAGGTTGTCCGAGCGGGGTGCAAGATGGGTGGATCGACGTCCACGCAACGGAAGGCCACATGACACAGTCACCGATGCTGTCCGCGATCCAGATCGTCGCGGAGCGTGTGCTGCTGCGCAAGGCGCGTGACACCGATCGGGAAGGGCTCATAGAGCTGCAGACCGACCCGGATGTCTGGACCTTCCTCGGGGAGCCGCGGCGGCGGGAGGATGTCGAACGACGCATCGACGCGATCGGCGGAGCGGCCAACGCGACCGCGACTCCGGGCCACTTCGTCATCGCCGACAAGGTCACCGATGAGCTGATCGGCACCTTCGAACTCAAACGGCGCGCCGCCGACGAGCCCGGCCACGTCACCGACGACGGTGGGGAACTGGAACTGGGCTACCTGCTGCGGCGTCGCGCCTGGGGCGCGGGCCTGGCGTCCGAAGCCGCCCGCGCCGTGTTGCGCGCTGCCGCGGATGAACTCCCGGACCAGCCCGTCCTCATCGCGACCCGGTCGGCCAACGTTCGCTCGCGCGGACTCGCCGCTCGCCTGGGACTTCGAGTGGTCGGCACTTTCGAATGGTTCGGTGCCGAGCAGACCCTGTGCACGGCCGCCTTGCACTCGTTCCGGGCCTGAACTGCCGGCGCGGCCTGCCGACCGGCGTCGCGTGTTTGTTCCGCGATCAGTCGTCCTGCTCGGGCCAGTCGTCCTCGACGATCACCCGTCCCGCTTCGTAGCGCTCGGCGACCGCCGAGCACGGGTAGGTCGGCCAGTACGACACGGCGCCGGTCGCCTTGTCGATGACGTACACCGAACCGCCGATCGGCAGTGGCCGATCCACGGGCGCGTGTAGCGGCCGGACCTCGTAGACGACGAAGCCGCCGGCGAATTCGACGATGTGCCGGTCGGTGGCCGGGATCGGGGGTGGTAGATGGTCGGCCGCGATGCGGGTGGCCTCGGCCCGGTCGACCGGCGTCTGCGCGTCGGTCGGATATGCATGGATGTCCACGTTTTCTCGCTCCCTCGCCGCGATTGTCGTCGCCGATCCCCGCTCGCGCCAGGGAATGGGTGGAAAAGGGCGAGCCCGGCGGCCCTGCTCCCCCCTCCTGGAGCAGGCCCTGGCCGGGCTCGCGAAACGAGTGTCGCGTGCGGGGCCAGCAGGATTCTGAAGAGCGGCTTAACGCCGGCGTTGTCATCGGGGCGATGCGCGGCGATAACCCCACATGAAGGACAACTCCTGCGGTGCGCACTGCGCGCGCCTGTGTACCCCCGACGGGCTGGCCGAGGTGCTGGCCACCGACCGTGGCCTGCTGCACTGGCGGGCGATGCGCAGTCTGGGAGATCCCGGCCTGGCCGAGCACGCGGTGCAGGAGACCCTGCTGCGTGGCTGGCGGTCGTGTCGCGACTTCGACGCGCGCAAGGGCAGCGTGCGGACCTGGCTGCTGGCGATCGAGCGCAACGTCGTCGTCGACATCGTGCGGGCGCGCGCCGCCCGGCCCGGTGATGTCGGCTGGGACGACATCACCGAGGTCGCCTGCATCGGCAGGCCGGATTTCGCCGACGGGCTGGTCGACGGGTTGCTGGTCGATCAGCTGCTGGCCCGACTGCCCGAGCCGCAGCGGGCCGCGGTCGTCGAGGTGATCCTGCACGATCGCGGCTACCGGGAGGTGGCCGCGGATTTCGGGGTGCCGGTGGGGACGGTGAAGACCCGCGTGCACTACGCGCTGCGCTCGCTGCGGCAATTGCCCGAGGTTGCCTGATCGGGTCGACATCGCTCGCGATCTGGGCATTTGACCAGCGCTAACCTGCGCTTTCCTCTCGTCACATTTCGGTAACGGTGCTTGCTCTGTGGTTGCTCACGTTGCAAGAGTGAACCACTGGGTTTGGTGTTACCAATGGGAAGGGAGGGGTGCTCCGTTCCGGGGCACCGACCGAACATGCAACCAAACATCATCAAGGCCGGTCTCTGCTCCACCGTCTCCGCCGCGGTCGTCCTGTCGCTGACGGGACTGGTGCCCGCGACGGCGCACGCCGCGCCGGAACCCGCCGTCGGCGACCAGCTCGCCGGCAAGACGATCTTCCTCGACCCCGGCCATCAGGGGTCCGCGCACGCGGAGGATCTGAGCCGCCAGGTCGACAACGGGCGCGGCGGCACCAAGGACTGCCAGACCACCGGCATGACCTCGCTCAACGGCATCCCCGAGCACACCATCAACTGGGAGGTCACCCAGCTGGTGAAGGCGTCGCTGCAGGCGCTCGGCGCCGAGGTGGTGCTCAGTCGCGCCGACGACACCGGCTGGGGCGGCTGCGTCGACGATCGCGCCCGCGCCGCCAATGAGTCCGGTGCCGCGATCGCGGTGAGCATCCACGCCGACAGCGCCCCTGCCGACCAGCGCGGCTTCCATCTGATCGTGCCGCAGCTGCCGATCCCCGATGCGGTCGCCGACCGCGCGCAGTCCGGTGCGGGCCGCGCCGCGTCGACCGCGGTGCGCGATGCCTATCTCGCCGCCGGCTTCCCGTCCGCCACCTACGCGGGCGTCAGCAACGGGTTGCAGACCAGGGCAGATGTGGCCGGCCCGGCGCTGACCCAGGTGCCGCTGGTCTTCGTCGAGATGGGCAACGGCGCCAATCCCGAGGACGCCGCACTGCTCGAATCACGCGAGGGACAGCTCGAGCACGCCGTCGCGATCGCGACCGGGGTGGTGGGCTTCCTGCTCAACAAGCCCGTCTCGGCCGCCGTGCCCGCGTCCGCGCCGGATTCGACACCCGCGAACGGCCGCGTCCCCGCCGCGACCCCCGCTCCGGCGCCGGAACCAGCCGCCGCGCCGACCACCCCGGCCCCGGCACCGGGCGCGCCGGTGGAATCCGATCCGAACCCCGCCGACCCGGCACCGAGGGCCGCCGATCCGGCCCCGGCTGCGAACCCGAACCCCGCCGCCCCGGCCCCGGCAGCGAACTCGAATCCCGCCGATCCGGCCCCGGCCCCGGCAGAGAATCCGGCTCCGGCC
>NZ_LPNR01000071.1 GCF_019266065.1 Nocardia sp. MH4
TGCCCGCCGCTGGAGGATATTGCTGCGCTTAGTATCGAGGAGTGACGGCACCCTCGATACACGCAGCGGTCTACCTGCGGCAATCACTCGATCGCGAAAAGAACCTGCTCGCTATCGCGCGCCAGCGCGGGCCGTGCCTCGAACTGTGCGCGGCCCGCGGCTGGGTTTCACACGAGTACGTCGATAACGACGTCTCGGCCTCGACTGGCAAGAAGCGCAAGGCATACAGCGAGATGCTGCGCGACATCGAGGCGGGCCAGATTCACGCCATCGTCGTGTGGGACCTCGATCGTCTGTACCGTCGTCCGGTCGAGCTCGAGCATCTGATCGACCTCGCTGACCGCTTCGGTCTCAAGCTGGCAACGGTCACAGGCGATGTCGACCTCTCCACCGATAACGGCCGATTGTTCGCGCGGATCAAGGGTGCTGTCGGTCGCGCGGAAGTCGAGCGAAAGAGTGCCCGGCAGAAACTCGCAGGCTTGCAGCGGGCCGAGGCAGGAAAGCCGCCGGTCGGGCAAACCTTGTTCGGGTTCACCGACACCGGAGACCCGCACCCGGAGCACGCTCCGGCAGTCCGCAGCGCCTACGACGATCTACTCGCCGGCATCAGCGTTCGCGCGATCTGCCGCACGTGGGTGAAAGTTGGGTACACGACCGCCCGGGGAAACCTGTGGACCTCGCCGAATCTGAGTCGGGCACTGCGTAACCCTCGATATGCCGGTCTGCGGGCGTACAACGGCGACATCGTCGGCAAGTCCGACAAGCCGGGACTCGTCGACGAGAACACGTGGTGGGCAGTCCAAGCACTGCTGTCGGACCCCACGCGGAGACCGATGAACTACGGCCGCCGCTACCTCGGCACGGGGCTATTCAGGTGTGGGCGGTGCGCCGATAGTCCGAAGCTCGGCACGGGGACGTCGGGGGGTCATTACTCGTACAAGTGCCGCACTTGCGGGCTGTCCCGCAATCAACCGGGATTCGATGACCACATTCGTGGTCTGACCGCTGCCCGGCTCGCACTACCTGACGCCGCCGAATTGCTGATTGCTCGTGACGTGGCGAATGTTGACGAGATCCGGGCGCAGGTGACAGCTCACCAAGCTCGGCTGGACGCACTGGCCGCCGACTTCGCTGACGGCGAGCTGACTACGTCGCAATTGCGCACCGCGACAGCACGTCTACGCGAGAAAATTGATGCTGCCGAGGCTCAGATCGTCGATGCCGCACGGCACCGCGTGTTCGCGGGCGTGATCGGCGCAGATGACACGCTTGCCGCCCTGCTTGGATTGCCGCTCGATCGACAGCGCGCGATCGTAGACGCGCTGATGGTGGTGACGCTGCACCCTGGCGCGCGAGGCGGCCGCGGATTCCAGACTGGCGGGATCGAAATCGAGTGGGTCACGTAACGGGGGCGAGTCCCGTTCCTGTTGCTGAAATTTCGCGGAGGGCCTTCCGGTAAACCATGATCGAATGTATGTTCGATATGGAACGACTCAGGTTTCGAACAGCAGACCGGGGGTAGGCGTGGTGCTCGAATCGTCAGAGATTGCCCATCGGCTGGCGTTCTGCCCGCCAAACCCGTTCAGGGCCGCGCTTGGGTTCGATCCTGGGCAGGCGCGGGCGCGCATTGCCGCCCGCGCCGTCTGGCTTCCGGCCGAAGTCGTGATCTTGGGCGTTCTACTCGGGGTCAAGCCCTCCCGCCTGGTCGATCTGCTCGGCAATGAGATCCATGAGCTCACCGACGGGCAGTTCGAGAGCCCGGCATAGGGAGATGAGCGTTGTCGGTTTGATGGCGGCGCTCCCTTCCTCGGCGCGGCGGATGGTCATCACGGCTACGCCGGATCGTTGCGAGAGTTCCTCGCGGCTGTAATCGCGCTCGGCGCGTGCACCGCGCAGCTTGGACCCGATGAGGCGGTTTGCCTCGGCCACTGTCATCCCCATAGCCGGTAAGTATCGGGTGAGGATCACCTGAGCGCAAGCGGCTCTGAACAAAATTTGTTCAAAATCGACCACCTCCAGCGCTTGCCAAGTGTTCGCTTCTGAACATAAAGTGTTCGCTATGGAACACATCGCCGCACGAGTCGGAGCCTCCGTACTCGCCGCTCTCGAGGATGCTGACGTATCTCTCAGACGGGCGGCGGACGAGACCGGAATCGCGCTCGCAACCCTGAGCCGGAAGTGCAACGGGCTCGGCCGCAGCTCATTTGACGTACTCGAGCTGTACCGCCTCTCCAAGCTTGTCCATCGTCCACTGTCCGATCTACTTCCCGAAGACCTGCGGGCATGAGCGCCACAACAACAACGGCCGCCGCCCGCCGGGATGCATGGATCGCCGCCCGCCTCGCCGAAGCCCCGCCGCTGAACGCGGCGCAGCAGCACGTCATCCGCCGCGCGTTTGCCGGGTCTGAGATCCGCCGCACCACATCGAAGGCCGCAGCATGACCCGCGACGGCCTGCGCTTCACCACCGATCTCGCCCGCGCCAGCGTTCCGCTCGCCGCGATCGTGCTCATGTGGTGCGCCCTGACCTGGGATTCGCCCACCTATCTCGCGCTCGCCCTGCTCGCCGTCGTGGCGTCGTGTGCGGCAGTGCGCCCCGATTCGTCCCCGGGCGCCGATCCGGGGATCTCGCCGCCCGACGCGGGTGACCAGCTCCACGCGTCGGGCGGCCCGCCAAACCCCCAGTAACGCAGAGCGTCCGCCGAGCAGCCACTCGACGGACGCGGTCCCCAGTAACAGGAACAAGGAGATCGTAATGCAGTACCGACCCACGAACGTCGACCGCCGGTTCGGTCGCATCCCGCGGCACGCCCTCGGTGTCACCGCGGCGGCGGTCGCTTTCGCCGTAATCGCGAAGCGGATCGCCGACGAACGCCGCAAGTCCAGTACCCGCGTCGCGCCGATCGCTGGATGGCGCAGCCCGGCCGAGGTGATCCGCACCGCCGTGGTGGTGTGCGACGGCGTCATCGTCCCGACCGCGCCCCCGGCCGATCCCGATCCGACGGTGCCACTGATGCGGGCCGAGCTGCTCGCAGCGGTCAAGGTCGACGGCGGGCGCCCGATGCATGACCTCGACCTCGTGCAGCGCGCTTGCTGTCACGCCGACAGCCTGTACGGCCGGTGTGCCGATTGCGGCATGACCTGGGCGGCGCAGGCCGCCGCGATGGGCGGTGCGCGATGACGACCGCCGACGAGTCCGAGCAGGTCTCGCACATCTACGCCGTGACCCGGTCGTACCTCGGCGAGCTCGTCGAGGCGAGCGCCAGCAGCCGCGAGACCGACGACGCGTTCGTGTCGCTGGCGATCCAGCTGCACGGCGGCAACCCCGACAACCTTTCCCAGCTGCTCGCCGGTGCCGTGCTGCGCATCGTCGCCGCCGAGCGCAACCACGCCGAACAGTGCGACGAAATCGCCCGGTTGAATGCCGAGCTCGACCTCGTGCGCGCCAAGAAGTCGACGGGAGTATCCCTGTGACCTGCCAGAACTGCGAACGCAGCGACGCCGAGATCGCCCGTCTGAATGCCGCGGTCGCGGTCGTCATGACCGGCGCCGCTGCTGCTGCCAAGAACTACCGAGACCGGATTCAGCGGCTCGAGGCCACGCTCGCCGCGCACCGCGCGACCGGCAAGCCGACTCGCACACGCCGGTCCGGCGTCCGGCCGTGGGCGGCGGCGCGATGAGCCCGCTCGCCATCGTCTTGCAGGCCGCCATCGTCGGCGGCGCCCTGCTCGGCGTGCTGTTCCTGCTCGGCGGCACGGCCGTCGTCGACTACCTCAAGGCCCGGGCCCGAGCGACGGCCGCCGCCGAGCTGTGCGGTTGGTGCGGCGGGGGGTGCGACGAGTGCGACGAGTGCGACCCCGACCGGCGTTACGACCCCGGCGAGCCGGGGCCCTGCGCACGGCACTGGACGACCGACGGCTCGCCGTGCGGGTGCGACCCCGACAACGACCTCGCCGAGGAGTACGCCGACATCCTCAACGACGAGGTCGACCTACCCGAGCCCGACCCCGGCGACGAGTGGGACCGGGCCCGCGACCGTGACCTCGACTACCGGGCGGGGGTGGCGTGATGGACGACAACGCCCTGCGCGGCGCCGACAACCTCGGCGAGGTCGAGGAGAACCCCGAGGACGAGAAGCACGCCGCGGCGCTCGTCGTCTGCCACCACGCCACCGATGCCAGCGAGGCGGCCGAGCTGCTGGCAATGCTCGGCCTCACCTCGGTGAGAGCGCGCCGCCTCGCGAAGCCGTGCGCGATGTGCCTGCGGCCGATGTCCAACATGTTCGGCGTCGGCCACGTGCGCCAGCAGGCGAAAGGCATGTGTGGCTCGTGCTACGGCCAGGCTCAGCGTGGCGGCGCGCCCGGTAAGCAGCTCGTCGTCGCGGTCGAGGACATCGACACCCCGGTCGGCGTGCTCGTCGCCGGCGCGCGGGTCTACGCGAAGGCGCACGGCGGCGCGTGGCTGCTGTCCGTCCCCGGTAGCCGTCTGCCCGTCGCGGTGTCCACGAACGCCGTGCGGCTCGCCGAGGCGGCGGCGTCGTGACGGCACCGGCCGAGCCTGGCGTATATGCGGGCGTCGACGAGCTGACGTATCACCGCGACCGCGAATCGCTGTCGTCGAGCGGCGCCCGCCGCCTGCTCGAGCTCGCCCCGGCCGAATGGCTGTACGAGCTTGAGCACCCCGAGCACCGCGAGCCGACGCCTGAAATGGAGAAGGGCACCGCGACGCACACGCTCGTCCTCGGCGTGGGTGCGCGCATCGTCGAGGTGCGTTCGCCCGACTGGAAGAAACCGGCCGACCAGAAGCGCCGCAAGGAGATTCGCGCGCGTGGCGAGGTCCCGCTGCTGACGAAGGATATCGCCGTCGTCGAGGCGATGGCCGAGTCCGTGTTCGACCACCCCGAGGCCGGGGCGATCTTCGCCGACGGCCTGCCGGAACTGAGCGCGTACGGGCACGACGAGCCCACCGGCGTGATGATGCGCGCCCGTACCGACTGGCTACAGGAACGCCGGGCCGCCGACCTCAAGACGTGCGAGTCGTCCGCTCCGGACGACTTCGAGGACGAGGTGCGCCGGTTCGGCTACCACGTCCAAGAGTGGTGGTACCGGGCCGTTTTCGAGGCCGCTGGGATGCCGCTCGACGACTTCGCGTTCGTCGCGGTCGCCAAGCGCCCGCCGCATCTCGTCGCCGTGCACCGGCTGAAACCGCGGCTCGTCGAGCTCGGCGGCGAGATCGCTCGCCGGGCGCTCACCAAGTACGCCCGCTGTCGCGAGAGCGGCGAATGGCCGGGCCACGCCGGGCCCTACGAAATCGACCTACCCGATTGGGAATACAAGAAGGAGCTCTTTCGATGACCACCGCACTCGCCGTCGCCGACACCGTCGACGCGACCCTCGTCCCGACAGTGCCCGACCCGCTCGACTCCCTGCTGCGCTACACGCAGGTACTCGCTGCCGCGAAGGAGTTCGCCGAGTACATCTGTGTCACGCCGATGGTCCCGGCCATCTACCAGGGCAAGGCCAAGCACGCGACCGTCGCAATCCTGCACGGCGCCGAGCTCGGGCTGAATCCCCTGCAATCGCTACAGCAGATTTTCACCGTGCATGGAATGCCGGCGATCTACGCCCGGACCATGGTCGCGCTGCTCAAGGGCAAGGGATTCCGATTCCGCACGGTCGAGGCCGGGCCGACCCGCGTAGTGATCACCGGGACCTCGCCCGACGGCGTCGAGACCGAGACCAGCGAGTGGACGATCGAGCGGGCCGACGAGGCGGGATACGTCCCGAAGATCGACCCCGAGACCGGGGTGTACGCCGTGAACAAGAACGGCCGCCTGATCGGCAATGAGAAGTACATCACCGAGCCCGAAAACATGCTGTGGGCCAAGGCCGCCGCGACCGTCTGCCGCCGCCTGGCGCCCGATGTGCTGCTCGGCATCTCGCGCACCGTCGAGGACATCGAGAGCGAGCCCGAGCCGGTGCGCGTGCAGTCCGAGCGCCTGTCGGCCGCTGAGGTCACCACGGCCCCGGCCGAGCCGACCGAGGTCAAGAAGTGGGCGCCGCCCACCGAGACGGACACGGCGCCCGCACCGCAGGACGAGACCCCCGCCGAGGAGGCGGCACCGGCCGATCCGCCGATGACGCGGGTACAGCAGAAGAAGGTCGGCCGACTGTTCGCCGAGCGCGGCATCACCGAGGATGCGGCGATCCTGTCCGCGATCGGTGCGTTCCTCGACCGCGAGCTCGCCGCGCCTGCCGACGTGACCCGCGGCGAGGCCATCCGCCTGCTCGAGCACCTCGAGAACGATCCGGTCGCCAGCGCGGCGCAGGTGACCCGCGTCCGCGAGCTGCTCGCCGAGCTGCACATCACCGACGACGGCGACCGTCTCGCCGTCGTCGCGCACATCGCAGGCCGCGCGGTCGGCGACCTCGGGCAACTCACCTCGGCCGAGGCCGACGCGGTCGGGACCGCGCTCGCCGACAAGCTGGCCGGGCTCGACGAGTCGGCCGGGGGTGCCGAGTGAGCGCCGCCGACGAGCATCACGCGGACGCTCTCGACGCCATCGCCAACGCAAACCTGATCGACCGCGAGGACGTCGTTCCCCGGGTGCTCATGGGCCTCATATCCGCCGCCCTCGCCATCGAGGCCCGCCTCGGCGAGCTCGTCGAGCAGCAGCGCATCGCGAACGCGCTCAGCGGCACCGGCCGTATGGGCGTGTTCGACAGCGACGCCGAGATCGCCCCGGCGCGCGAGGCAGTGCGAAAGCTGCTCGGACTGTCCACCGACTCCGAGGGCGCCGCCGGGTTTGTGCACATTCCGCCCGGCACTACCCGCGAGCAGATCGAGGAGGCGTTCGCCCGATACGACGCCGTCGTCGCGCGGGCCCGCATGACCGGGCAGGCGCCCGCCGCGGGCCGATGACCCACCACCACCGCAACACCAACCACAACAAGGAGAACCGAACCATGCCGAACACCGTCCCAACCGGCGCCGGTCTGCTCGCGCTGCTCGCCATCCTCGGCGCATTCGAGGCGTCGCAGAACGCACCCGATCACGACGAGACCGCCGACAAGCGGGAGGACGGCACCGCGGCCGAGCAGCCCGACGAGGCCGGGAACGTGTACCTCCGCCACGCCAGCGACGCCGAGGCCCGCGCGGCGTTCTTCGCCGCGAACCGCCGCGAGATCGAGGACGAGGCCGTCGCGGTGGTCGCGCTCATGCCGAGCGCCGACGGCGAGCTGCGCGCGCGGGTTCTTCACACCAGCGCGGCGTGCGCGTACGGGCAGGCGCTCTCGCTGCACGACGTGGCCGACCGCATCGCGGCCTCGCACGACCCGGCCGCGTGCGCCGCCCGCCGCCGCGCAAAGGCGCACACCCGCAACTGACCGAGTCGTCGCACCGCGAGGTCCCGGCCGCGCGGTGCGCTCGACGGAAAGGACGACATGGGCGAGTCAGTCATGGTCGGTACCGGTGACCTCCGGCAGGCGCTGAGCGCGGTGAGGGTACACGCGAGCACCGACAAGGAAGACCCCGCGTACCACCGCGTACGCCTGCAACTGGGTCGCCAGCACGTCACCGTGTCGGCGACCGACCGATACACGGGCGCGCTCGCGATCGTGTCCCTGTGGGGCGACCCGCCCGCCGGCGGGTACAACCTCGCCGCGGTCGAGCTGCTGCCCGACGACATCGCGAAGGTGCTCGCGATCTTCAAGGGCGGCAAGGGGACCGCGGGCGACGGCGTCTCGCCGGAACAGCTGTTGCGCCTCGAGCTGTTCGACGACCGCCTGCGCATCACCGATTGCTCGGGAATGATCGACGGCCGCGCGCTACAGATTCCGCGGCTGTCGGCCGACGAGTCCGCGCTCGTGAGCGTCGTGCAGAACATCGAGCAGATGCAACGCTCGCAGGCACGCGGCCTCGACCAGATGGCCGTGTCCGGACCGTTCATCGCCCGATTCGGCGAGGCCGCCAAGGTCTACGGCGCCGCACTGCAATTCGAGGGCTACCGGGCCGGGGTGTTCGCCCGGTGCGGCGAGTCGTTCCTCGGCTACTGCGTGGCGCGCGAGCTCGACCGGGACCGGCGCGAGCGGGCCGACACGTTCTCGCGCGACTGGTCGTATCGCCTGCCCGGTCTGCTCGCCGAGGCGAACACGATCGACGGCAACCTATTCGCCGCGGACGCCGGGCCCGAGCTATGACGGCCGGGCGCGCCGCGGCGCCCGTCGGCGCCGTCCGTATCGAAACGGGGGCGGCAGTGAACGAGAGGTGGTTACGCCGTGGACCCGCTGACGGGCTCGCAGGTGCGCGAGCTGATGCCCTGCGACTCGTTCGAGTGGCAGCGAATCGTGCGGCGAATCAAGATGCAGACCACGACAAAGCTTGTGGCGCTGCTGATGTCGACGTACGCGAACGCCGACGGGTCTCACATCGTTTGCGGTGTAGTGCGGCTCGTCATGGTCACCGATACCAGCAAGGCGACGATCGTCCGGCACCTCGAGCTGCTGCGCGACATGGGGCTCATCGAGCGCGTGAAGCAGGGCAACCGGCACAGCGGCGACTCGGACGAGTACCGGCTCACGGTGCCGTCGAACGTGCTCGATTTGCCGATGCTCGACCCCGACGAGGGAACCAAGTCCGGGTCTCGCCGATGAGTCCCGGAAACGGCGCCCGCGCAACAACTCTGGGTCTCGCCCGTGAGACCGGGAGTTATCCACAGGCGGCAAGTCTGGGTCTCACGGATGAGACCTGTACGGGTCGGGCCCCGAAAAGTCTGGGTCTCACCGGTGAAAAGTCTGGGTCTCACCGGTGGCGAGTCTGGGTCTCACCGGTGAGACACCACCAACCCATACCAACCAAGTACCAACCAAACCCGCCGCGTAGCCGACTCCAAACGCAACTCACTACGGCCCGAGCGGGGGTGTGGATGAAATGACCCTCGATCGCACCGGCGCACCGCTCGAGCCCGAGGACGACTCGGCGCCCTGGCACGACCCCCGATGCCGGAACCGCTGGCTCGGCGAGGACGACGAGGGCCGCCCGATCCCGTGCCCCCTGTGCAAGCCCCACACCGCCGGACGCCGCGCCGAAATCGACGAACCGCACCCGAGCCTGCGAGCACAGCAGGCGTACGCAGCAGCAGACCGCAAGGAGCAGAACCGTGAACACTGAAACCCCAAGCCACATCACCGAGGTCACCACCGACAAGGGCGTGCTTGTCCGAGTCGGGCAGCTCTACCGCGACCGGCGCGATGACAACGTGCGCACACTGCGCGTCGACGGATTCCTCGGCGAGGGCAAGTTCGCCAAGGCGGTGTGCACGGTGATTCGCCAGGAGTACCGCGGCATCGTGACGGAACCGATGCGCACCACCGCGCCGAGCCTCACCCGGATCACCGGCCGCGAATTCGTGCTCGTCGTCGACGACCGGGCACACCTCGCCAGCGTCCTGGCTGCCCACACCGCCGAGACGATCACCGCGACCGACGAGGACGACGGGCTACTCATCGATTGCGCGTGCGGCGTCGAGATCTACGGCGAGATGTCCGGCGAGCCCGGGACTCAGATCGGCGCCGTACAGGTGCTCATGGCTGCGCACATCGCGGACGCTGTCGCCGAGGCGACCGGGCAGGACGGCACCCGATGAGCGCCGTTCGCACGTTCGAGTTCCGGCGCGACCGCGACCTGTCCGGCGTGAGCGGGACCGGTGTCGTCGCCGACGGCGTCGTGTTCGACGACGGTACGACCGTCGTGCACTGGCGCGGCGAGCACCGATCAACGGTCGTGTGGCCGTCCGTCGAGGCCGCCATCGCCGTGCACGGCCACGACGGCGCGACCCGTCTCGTGTACACCGGGTTATCGGCCGTCGCCGTCATGTTCGACCAGATCGCCCAGAACATGCAGGCCGCCGCCGACCGCAGGACCGGACTCGGTCGACCGCTCACCATCGCCGACTCGATCGCGTTCGTCGACGAGCACGCGATCGAATCGGCCGCCATCGTGCGCGCCGAGTTCGACGACGAGGACGGGGCCGACCGTGCCTGACATCGACGCCCAGGTCGGGGCCGTGCTCGTCTGGTACATCCCGCAGATCGGCGGACCGACATTCGAGTACCCGGTGCCCGAGCTCGCGACCGCGCACCACGTGCTCGACGCGCTCGGCAAATGCGCGGTGTTCGAGGCCGACAACCGCATTCGGCCCGACTTCGCCGACGCGGGCGGCGTGAAGCGGTTCGAGGATTGGGGCGACGGTGACCGCGGTTGGTGCTCGGTCGACGAGCGCGAGGTCGCCGAGGCCGCGAACGGCAAGGGGGTCGATCGTGGCTGACCACACCGCGGCCGAGGTGCTCGCCGCCCTCGACATCGTCACCGGGTTACCCGATACCCGCCGATTGCGTGCCGCGCTGGCGAGCCTGCGCGACCGCGTCGTCCAGCGCGCCGACCAAGACCGGGCGATCGGCGCGGCGTTCGCAGCCCGCCGACCGGACGAGGCCACCCACGAAGAGTGGGGCGCGCTCATCCGCGCGGCCGTCGAGGCGACCGGCGCCACCATCACCGAGCCGCCGCCTCGCGCTGTCGAGGCCGCGGACGAGATCACCGAGGAGGCCGACCGTGCCTGACCTGACCGACGAGCAACTGGCGCGTCTGGCCGTCCAGCCCTACCAGCCGGGCCGCGACACCACCGCGCGACTCGCTACCGAGCTGCTCGCCCGCCGCCGGGCCGAGCACGCGCGCCGGATCGAGACCGACGAGCAACTGCACGCCGTGATGCCCGGCGTTGTGGTCCGGGCGAAAGACGGAACGATCGCCGCGCGGTTCGACTACGAGCTCGGCGTCGTTTTCGGCTACGGCGAGCCGTTCCCGTGGCGCTCGTTGCACGCGCCCGCGCTGATCCTGTTCGACCCGGCGGCGACCCAGTGCGCGCACGGCTACAACCTGACCGACTCGTGCCCCGGGTGCGATGCCGACACCGAGGAGGCGACTCGTGATTGACGTTCTGATCCTGCCCGGCACCGGCCACGGCCGGAACGCCGACGGCATCTCGCGCGCGTTCGCCGACTCGCTCGACCCGGCCCGATTCGCGCCAAGGATCGTGCAGTACCCGGCCGAGTACGGCAACCCGCGTCCGTACGCCGAATCGCGCATCATCGGCCGGTGGGCGCTGCTCGACCACATCGTCGGGTACAGGCCGTTCGTCCTCGCCGGGTACTCGCAGGGCGCCGGCATCGCGGGCGACCTCGCCGTCGAGATCGTCCAGCACATGCCCGGCGTGATGGCCGACCACCTCGTCGGATGCGCCCTGATCGCCGACCCGTACCGGCCGATGCTCGCCGGTACGCCGCACCGGCCACCCGCGTCCGGATACGGCATCGCCGGACAGCGCCCCGTGCCCGGTCCCGCATGGTGGGCCGCGGCCGACGGCGACCCGATCACGGCCCTACCGGCGGGCAACCCGTTGCGTTCGGTGGCCGACCTGTCCGAGTGGTGGTCGCTCGCGGGCCCGGCCGAGGTGGCGCGCTGGGGCGAGGACATCGTCGAGAAGTGCCGCACGGGCACGCTGCAACGGTGGTGGTCACCCGCGAACTGGCGTAGCTGGGCGGGCGCGATGGCGTTCGCCCGCGGCTACCTGTGGGACGGGCGGCACACCACGGACTACCTCACGCACGGGCACGTCCAGGCGCTCGCGGACACCGTGAACCGGGAGGTCGGCCGTGGGTAGCAAGCTGGCCGATTCCCTGCTCGTCGAGTGCGTGCTGCCCGGGTGCCGTACCCCGGTCGTCACGGTCGGCGAGCCGTGCGACGGGTGCGTCGAGGCGTTCGGGCCGATGCTCGTCTGCGATCCGGGCGCGCCCCGCATGACCGCCGACGAGATCGCCGAGCGCGACCGCTCAGTTCACAACGTCTACGTCTGGCAAGCCATGAAACGACAGGAGTCCGAACGTGGCTGACTACTCCGAATTGATCGCCGCGGCCCGCGAGTACGCCGAGGTTGCATGGGACAAGCCGCGCGAGCTGCTGCTCGCCCTGGCCGACGCCGTCGAGGCGGTGAAGCGTGCGGGCGACGCCGAGCTCGTCGCGCGCGACCGGGAGCACCTACAGATCGAGGACCGCTGGAAGCGCCAGCGTGCCGAGATGGCGCGCCAGCTCGACGAGCTGCGGCACGCCCAGCGTCCGGCCGGGTACGTGCTCGGGTGGGTCGCGCCCGGCGCCACCCTGCCCGTACTCGACACGAGCGAGGGCCTGCGCACCGAGCTCGGCGACGCCCTGGCCGACCTCGCCGAGGCATCGCCACAGGACCCGCGGGTGCGCTGGGCCGTCTACGGCCTGCACGAGCTCCGCGGCGACATCACGGCGACCGCCTCGCCGGACCGGCCACCCGCCGAGATCGTCACAGCCGAGTTCGAGACGATCCTGAACGTGTTCCTCGACGGGTTCGGCACCGGTGCGGCATCGGCGCTCGGCAAGGTCAAACCCGACGCGCCGGGCGAGCTCATCGACCAGGCGTCGCGGGCTCTGCTCGAGCGGGTGAAGGTCGACCCGATCGCCGTCGAGGGGCTCCGCGATCACGTTCGCCGGCGACTTGCGGGCGATGTCGACAACCGGACCACCGAGATTCCGGTGTGGACGGGGAACGACGAATGACGCCCGTCACCGGCGGATACGCCGTGATCGCTGGCCCGGTCGGCGACCGGCTGTTCGTGCCGGGCGCGCCGGTGCCGCAGGGCAGCAAGTCGTACAAGGGCAAGAACCGCGCCGGTCGCGCGATCCTCGTCGAGTCCGCGATCGGCTGCACCCGTGGCGCGAGCGGATCGCATGGGCCGCGCACGAGTACGGCTGGCGCCCGGCCGACGGCCCGTTCGCCGTGGACTGTGAGTTCGTGCTGCCCCGGCCGGTCCGCACGCCGAAATCGCGCACGCCCCCGGCGATCAAGAAACCGGACGGCGACAAGCTGCTGCGCGCGGTGCTCGACGCGCTCACCGGCGTTGCGTGGGTCGACGACTCGCAGGTCACCGACGCCCGCGCCCGCAAGCGTCTGGCCGAGCTCGACGCGCCACCCGGTGTGTACATCGCCATCACGCGATTGGAGGTCTGATCGATGAACCGCGGTCACGCCGTCGAGGCGCTCACGTACGACGAGCTCGCCGCCGTCATGGCGTGGGCAAATCCGTTCGGCGAGCTCGTGCAACGCGCGCCCGAACCGGTGCCGCTCGTGCGTCCATACGTGAGCCGAGGCCGGGTGAGCCTCGCCCCCGAGCTGTCATGGTGGGACCGGCTCACATGGGGCGCGGCCGTGTTCGCCGTGCGCAACCCCGACCGGCCGGTCTACCGGCTCTCCGTGCGCGATCGGTTGTGGTGCTACATCGCCGCCGAGTCCGCGGCGGCGTGGTCGCTGCCCGACGACCCGCTCGACCCGGCCGGACGGTACGACCTGCGCCGCGATCGGTTCCGGTCGATACCGCCCATTGACGACCCGGCGCTACGCCTACCGGGGCGCCGATGAGCACGCCGTGCGGCATCTGCACGCGCCTCGTCGGCGACCGGCTCGCGCTGTGCGAGGTATGCGGCCGGACGCTCGTCGACGCACTGCTCGCCGTCCCGAGCCTGCTCGCCGACCTCGAAACGGCGCGCAGCGGGCAGGCCCGCGTCACCGACGGCCGCGCCGGTGGCCGGTCGGCCGAGGCGCCGCTACCGATCAAGGACACGAGCAGCGAGCAGCGCGGCCGAGGTGTGCGCCTGCTCGGCGAACGTGACGCCCTGGCGCTCTCGACCGCGCTGCACGGGTGGGCCCGCGTGCTCGCCGACCACCTCGGCGCCGAGGTACCGATCGAATCACGCGCCCTGGCCGTGCTCGCCGCCAACGCGAGGCACACCGGCGGCTCGGTCGAGGCGCCCGCCGTCGTGCACGAGTGCCGCCTGCGCGACGGCGTGCGTGTCCGAGAATCCCGGGTGGCGCTGCGCACCGCCGCTCACCTCATCACGCCGGTACAGACCGACGAACGGCTCGCGGTCTGGCTCGCCTCGCACCCGCTCGAGCTGCGCCAGCTCGACGCCGTCGAACAGGCGTACCACGACATCGTCAACGCGACCGGCGCGCTACGGCGCGCGATCGATCGGCCCTCCGATCGCCGGTACCTCGGCCGGTGCCCGACCGTCGTCGCCGAGGTGACGCGCTGGGGCGAGCCGACACCCGCGCGCGCCGTGCGATGTGAGGCGAACCTGTGGGCCGACGAATCGTCGTGGGTGAGGTGCCCGCGGTGCCATGTGCAGCACGAGGTCGCCCGGATCGAGGCCGCGGCCACCGAGGCGGCCCGCGAAATGCTGTGCACCATGCCCGAGCTGCTGCACGCCTGCGCGGCCGTCGGGTCACCGATCGCCCGGCGCACCGGCTACCGGTGGGCCGCCGAGGGCCGCCTCACCCGGCGCGCATGGCTCATCCGATCACGCGCCGGTGTCCGCATCACCGACCGGCACGAGGACGGCGCGGTGCCGGTCTACCGCGTCGGCGACGCGCTCGAGCTGGCGCGGCGCGAGACCATCGAGAGCGGATCAAGGGCGTAGTCTGGAAATCGGCCGCCCTCGTCATCCCCCCCGACGAGGGCGGCCGTCGCATGTCCGGGCCCCGCCTCGAACGGCACGCCGCCGCGCCCTGCCCAACCGGCAAGATCGAAAACGCTCTGACCTGGTGCTATTGTGGGTGGCACCTCGAAACCGGTACTGACCGACCGACCCCAAAATCGGACGACAGTGCCGGTTTTCGCATGTCAGAGGCCAATTCCGGCCCCACATTCTCGCGGTGCGTCAACCCGAGCCCGGCAGGAACCACGATCCACCGGCCACCTCGGCAAGCAACCCAACGCACACCCTTCCCGATGCCGACTCACCTCGGCGTCGTGCCGCAACCCCGGTACTGACTGCCCGGGGGGTCACGCTGCGCACCGCGGTCCTCGTTCCATCCAGCCATCCGAGGAGTTCCGTCATGATCGAAACCCTGTCCGCTGCTGTGTCCGCCGCCGCGTTCGCCGTCGATTGGGGCGATGTCCTCGCCATCGCCGCCGGTGTCCTGCTGCGGGCGATCCTCTGATGTCCGTGTTCAGCCTGCTGCTGGGGTGCCTGCTGCACAACCCCATCCGCACCCTCGAACAACCCATGCACACGCCAACACTCGAATGGCCGTTGTGACCATGCCCGCCTGGCTCGACGCCGTGCTCGCCCGCGTGGGCCAGTACATCGCGAGCAAGACGAACCACCGCTGATGCCGAGCCGACCACCGCGCGTATGCAACCGATGCCGGCGCCCCGCACCGGCCGGGCAACGCTGCCCCTGTACGCCTGCCTGGTCGGGTGGCGCGTGGAGTGGTGGCAGTACGCGACGGTGGCGCACGCTGCGCGAGGCCAAGCTCAAGGACGAGCCGATATGCGAAGCACGAGGATGCCACCGCCTCGCCGTCGAGGTCGACCACATCACGCCCCTGAGCGCAGGCGGGGCGCGCTACGACTGGGCCAACCTACAAGCGCTGTGCGAGCCGTGCCACGCAGCGAAGACCAGCGCCGACGCCGCCTCGGGTCGACGCCGCACCGCCCCACAGGGGTAGGGGGGTCGCAATCGCTGAGGGGACCGGCACGGCCACCGGCGGTGCAGCTTTCATTTTGCGCGCTCAACTCCGGCGCAATGGGGGTCGCCGCCCGGCATCGACCCGGGAGGGGGTGACCGATGGCAGCACCGGTACAGCGCCCGGCGAACCTGCGCCTACTGGGCGGGCGGGCCGAAGGCCGCGACAGTGGCGGTCGGGTGGTCACCCCGCCGCCCGCGTTCCGGCGCATCCCACCCCGGCCGCCGACGTGGCTCTCGCGCGAGGCCGCGGCCGAATGGAAGCGCGTCGTTCCGGGCCTGTCTCGCCTCGACCTGCTCAAGGAGGAGGACCGCGCCGCCCTGACCGCGTACTGCGAGACGTGGGCGACCTACGTCGCGGCAATCCGGGACGTGCGCAAGAACGGCCTCGTGGTCGAGAACCGCTCGACGCGCAAGGACGGCACCGAGGCGACGTGGTCGACGAAGAACCCCGCCGTAGCGGTGGCCGAGACGGCAGCGAAGCAACTCCGCGCGTGGTGCCATGAGTTCGGCCTGACGCCGTCGGCCGAGGCCCGGCTCGGGCGGGACGGCGGCGGCGATGAGCCGGACGACGACCCGTTCGCCTGAGCTCCCCGACGCCGAGGAACTCGACCGGCTCAAGCTCTCGCCCGAGGTCGCCTGGTACCTGCTCGACCGCGGCATTCCGTTGCCGGACTGCCCGCCTCGGTGGAAGACGCCCGAGCCGCGCGACGAGCCCGGCGCCCGATTCGATCCCGAGCGCGTCGACCGTGTGCTCGCCGCGTTCCGATCGCTGCGCCACACCAAGGGCCGCCTCGCCGGTAGGCCGCTGGTGCCGGACCCCTGGCAAGTCGCCTACCTGCTCGCCCCGGTGTTCGGGTGGGTCCACCTCGACGAGGACCTCGGCGTGTACGTGCGCATCGCCCGCACGGTGTACGTCGACCTGCCCCGCAAGAACGGCAAGTCGACGATCGCGGGCGGGATCGGGATCTACCTCACCTGCGCCGATGGCGAGGAAGGCGCGCAGGTGATCGCCGCGGCGACGCGCCTCGAGCAGGCACAGTTCGTGTTCGCGCCGATCAAGCAACTAGCCGAGAAGGCCCCGGCGCTGCGCAAGCACGTCAAGACCTACAAGGCCAAGATCGTGCACGGCCGGACCGGCTCGTACTTCCAGCCGGTCTCGAATGCCGGTGATGCCCAGCACGGCGCCGACCTGCACGGCGGCATCGTCGACGAACTCCACCTGCACCGGACGAACGACTTGGTGGAGGCGATCGAGACCGGCACCGGCTCGCGGTCGCAACCGCTGATCGTGTTCATCACGACCGCGGATGCGAGCCGGAAAGAGACCCCGTACGACCGCAAGCGGACGCTCGTCGAGCAGCTCGCGCGCGGCGTGCTCAAGGACCCGGCCACCTATGGCGTGATCTGGGCGGCCGACGCCGAACGGGCCGACGCCGACCCCGAGTACGCGTTCACCGAGGAGGCGCAGCGCGAGGCGAATCCCGGGTTCGGGATCTCGCCGACGCGGGCGTTCCTGCGGCAAGCCGCGGTGAAGGCGCAGCAGTCACCGGCCGACCTGTCGTCGTACCTGCGGCTACACCTCGGCCTGCGCACCAAGCAAGCCACCCGGTACCTCGACGTGGCGGCGTGGGATCGGAACGCGAGCATCGTCGACCTCGACCGCCTGCGCGGCCGGGCCGCGTTCGGCGGCCTCGACCTCGCCAGCGTTTCCGACCTGACCGCGTTGTGCTGGGTGTTCCCCGATGCCGAGCGCGGCGGCTACGACCTGCTGTGGCGTATCTGGACACCCGAGGAGAACGTCGCCGCCCTCGACAAGCGCACCGCGGGCGCCGCCTCGGTGTGGGTGCGGCGCGGCATCCTGACCACCACGCCGGGCAACGTCACCGACTACGACTTCATCCAGTCGGTGATTACCGCGGACTCGCAGACCTACGACGTGCGCGAAATCGCGTACGACAGGTGGAATTCGAGTCAGCTCGTGAACGACCTCACCGCCGACGGTGCGCCCATGGTGACCATGGGCCAAGGGTTCGCGTCGATGTCGGCGCCGACGAAAGAGCTCAAGCGGCTCATGTTGTCCGGCACTGAGGCCCGGCCGGTGCTGCGGCACGGCGGCAACCCGGCGGTGCGGTGGACCGTCGACAACTTCGCGGTGGCGATCGACGCGGCCGAGAACGTCAAGCCCGACAAGGCGAACGCCGCCGACAAGATCGACCCCGTCGTCGCGCTGATCATGGCGCTTTCCCGGGCGATCGAGGCCGCACCGAAAACGACCAGTGCCTACGACGACAACGACCTCATGGTCGTGTGAAGGGCGGCTATGGAATTCCTCGGCCTCGGCCTGGTGCTCGTCGCGGTGGTGCTCGCCGGTTTGGCCGGCGCCACGTGGTGGCGCGCTCGCCGGTACATCGCGCACCGCCGGGTCGTGGTGAACCTGCGCACCGGCACCGCGGTGTCGGGCGTCGTCACCGAGATACGCGGGCCGCTGCTCATCGTCCGCGACGCGACCGTGCACGACGGCGACCAAGCGGCCCCGGCCGACGGCGAGATCGTCATCGACCGCGCGAACGTCGACTACATCCAGGCGCTGAGGGGGTGAGACGTGGCGTTCGTCGTCTCTGAGGGGTCTATCCGGTCACTGTCGCGGCCGGGGGCGCCTGCCATGCCGCGGCTGAGGTTGGCCGATGACATGACCATGGATTACCTCGAGCTGTGGCGCACGCAGGGCTCGGTACGCACGTGCGTGTCGTTCCTGGCGCGCAACGTCTCCGAGCTGGCGATTCACGTGTTCGAGCGGCGTAGCGACCTCGAGCGGGTACGCGTCACCAATCATCCGCTGCCCGAGCTGCTCGAAACACCGAACCCGTTCACCACGCAGTACCGCCTCATGTCCGCACTCATGCACGACATGGGGATCTGGGACCGCGCGTACTGGTGGAAGATCAAGCCCAAGAGCGGCGGCCTCGGCCTCGTGCGACTGCCTCCGCCGCTGGTCACGCCGAAGGGCGAGAACTGGCTCACCCCGGACCAATTCGAGGTGCAGGCGAGCCGCGGCAAGCGACTGATTCCGGCTGACGAGGTCGTGTACTTCCGCGGATACGCCGGGCTCGACGACTTCGGATCGTCGCCGATCGAGGCGCTGCGCTCGACGCTCGCCGAGGAGTGGGCCGCGGGCCGAATGCGCGAGCAGGTGCTACGCAACGGCGCCCGCGTCTCGGGCTACCTGTCCCGGCCGGTCGAGGCGCCAAAGTGGGAAGAACCCGCGCGCGAGCGGTTCCGCAAGTCGTGGCGGTCCCAGTACACCGGCGGCGGGCCCGAGGTCGGCGGGACGCCGGTCCTCGAGGACGGCATGACGTTCGTCCCCGCCTCGCAGACAGCGAAGGACTTGCAGTACCTCGAGGTGCGCAAGCTCTCGCGCGAGGAGGTCGCCGCGGCGTACTTCATTCCGCCGCCCATGGTCGGAATCCTCGACCACGCAACGTTTTCCAACATCACGCAGCAACACAAGATGCTGTATCAGGACACGCTCGGGCCCTGGCTCACCCAGCTCAAACAGGAGATCGAGTTACAGCTGATCCCGGACCTGAGCGCCGATCGGCTCTACGTCGAGTTCAACCTGCGCGAGAAGCTCAGCGGCTCGTTCGAGGAACGCGGCAAGACCATACAGACCGCCGTCGGTGGCCCGTGGATGACGGTGAACGAGGCCCGCGCGCTGGACAACCGGCCGCCCATCGACGGCGGCGACGAGCTGATTCGCCCGCTCAACGTCACCCAGAACGGCGACCAGGACCCGACACCCGCCGAGCCTGCGGCCGACGACGACCCGGCCGACGAACCCACCGACCCGGCCGACCCCGTCGACCCGCCCGAGGAGGACTGAGGCTGTGAACACGAAATCATGCGCCGTGAAGATCAAGGCCGGGCCCGACGCCGGTCTCGCCGAGGGCGAGTTCGTCGCCTACGCCTCGGTGTTCGGGAACAAGGACAGCTACGGCGACGTAGTCCAGCCCGGCGCGTTCGCCGCCACCCTCGAGGCGTGGGCCGCCAAGGGCGCCCCGATCCCGCTGCTGTGGGGCCACAACACCGCCGACCCCGACTTCAACCTCGGCGAGGTGGTCGAGGCCGCCGAGGACTTCCACGGGCTCAAGGTGCACGGCCGCCTCGACATGGAATCGCCGAAGTCCGCGCAGGTCTATCGGCTGCTCAAGTCCGGCCGGGTCTCGCAGATGTCGTTCGCGTACTCGATCGTCGAGGGCGAGTGGGTCGAGCCGGTCGGCGAGGGCAAGACCTACAAGGACGCCTACTACTCGCTCAAGGCCCTCGACCTGTTCGAGGTGTCCATCGTGCCGATCGGCGCCAACCAGGAAACCGAGATCCTCGCCGTCAAGGCCGCCGCCGGGGCGCTGCGCGCCAAGGCCGGGCGCGTGCTGTCGGCGAAGAACGAGGACCTCATCCGCGAGACGGTGGGCCAGCTCGAGCAGGCCACCGCATCTCTGAAAGCCATACTCCCCGTGGATGACTCGGGCGAGGACGAAGAAGACCAGGACAAGACCAGCGGTAAGGAACCGTCCCCGGGGAAGTCTGGCCAGACTCCCGCCGGTAAGACCACGCCGAATCCGGTCGTCTCCCTGGCGTCACTGGACGCGCTCGTACTCGAAATCGAGTGCAGCGCATAGCAACTCATACGACCAGGAGGAACACACCATGATGACCAAGACCAAGCTCGCCGACCTCCAGAAGGCCGCCCTTGCGGCGACCGCCGAGGCGCGCGAGATCGTCGAGAAGCACGGCGACCCCTCGAGCTGGGCCGAGGCCGTGCTCGCCGACTACAACGCGGCCATGCAGAAGGGCAAGGACCTGCTCGAGCAGGTCAAGGTCGCCAAGCGCGACCTCGAGGTGATCGAGGAGGCCAAGGGCCTGGCCGCCGAGATCGGCGAGCCCGCGGTCGAGGACCTCGACGCCCAAGGCAATCGCCCGATCCGCGAGCGGGTGAAGTCGCTCGGCTTGCAGGTGATCGAGTCGCCGTCGTTCAAGGCGGCGATGGCGCCGTTCAAGGGCGGCCACGTCCCGGACCGCACGCACTTCCAGACCGACCCCGTCTCGGTCAAGGGCCTGTTCGTCGGCGGGTCCGACACTTCCGCCGGCGCTTTCGTCGTGCCCGAGCAGACGGGCATCGTCGAGACGCTCGGCCGCAAGGAACTCAAGATTCGCGACCTGGTGTCGGTGCGCCGCACCGGCTCCGATGTCGTCGAGTACGTCGCGCAGACCAGCCACACCAACGCCGCGGCCGTCGTGCCCGAGGCGACGAGCTCGGCCGCGCCGACCGCCCCGGCCACCGTGCCGGGCGCGCTGGTGCTGAACCCGAACGGCGGCTACAAGCCCGAGGGCTCGTGGGCCTACGAGCGGCGCACCTCGAACGTGAAGACCATTGCCGAATGGGTGCCGGCCACCAAGCGCGCACTCGCCGACGTGGCCGCGCTCGAGGGCCTGATCAACGACGAGTTGCGCGTCGACATCGCCGAGGCCGAAGAGGGCCAGATCCTCGCGGGCGATGGCTCGGGCGAGAACTTCACCGGCATTCTCAACTGGTCGGGCGTGCAGACGCAGGTGTTTGCGACCGACCTGTTCACCTCGATCCGCAAGGGCATCACCAAGGCCCGCACGGTCGGCCGCGTCAACCCGACCGGCATCGTGGTGAACCCGGCCGACGCCGAGACCATCGACCTGACCAAGGACGCGGACGGCCGGTACTACTACGGCGGCCCGTTCTCGATCGGACAGCGCACCCTGTGGGGCCTGCCGGTCGTCGAGTCCGAGACTCAGCCCGCGGGCGAGGCGCTGCTCGGCGATTTCAACAAGGCCGTCATCTGGGACCGCGAGCAGACCACGGTCACCATGACCGACTCTCACGCGGATTTCTTCATCCGCAACATGGTCGCGATCCTCGCCGAGGAGCGGCTCGCGTTCGCCGTCACCCGGCCGACCGCGTTCGTCAAGGTCGACATCACCGCGTGATGTCGCTGTTCACCTCGCGGGCGGCCGGTGCCCCGGCCCCGGCCGCCCGCACTCAGCAGGAGGAGGGATGCATGTCCGAACTTCGCGTGTACGAGGTCGAGGTGCACGGGTGGCCGACCACGTTGCAGCTCACCGAGACCGACGCCGCCGCGCGCGGTCTCACCGACGAGGACACCGTCGAGCATCGCACCGCGGTACGCGAGTGGCTCGCGGCCGAGGTCGTCGAGACCGCCCGCCTCGAGGCCGAGCAGGTCGCCGCCGAGTCCGCGCGTCTGGCCGAGGAGGAGGTCGCGCAGCGGAGCGCCGCCGAGGCGCCTTCGACCGCCGAGGCCGAGGAGGCGCCCGCCAAGGGCCGCACCCCGGCGAACAAGTCCCGGACCGCGGCGAATAAGGGCACGTAGGTGACCGCCCCGCCGCTGCTCGACCTCGCGGCGTTCCAAGCGCTCGTATCCGGGACCGACCTCGAGGCGACCCGGCTCGCCGGGATCGTCCAGGAAATCCGCGACTACTGCGGATGGCACATCGCCCCGGCCTACGATGCCGTGTTCACCGTCGACGGCAACGGCACCGCTGTACAGCAGCTCCCCACCCTGCGCCTGAACTCGGTTGCCTCGGTGACCGAGTCCGGGACCGTCCTGCCGGACTACGGCTACGAGTGGTCGCAAGACGGCTCGCTGCGCAAGTGGAGCTGCTGGACGACTCGGTACCGAGGGATCGTCGTCGAGGCGAACCACGGGTACGAGACCGTGCCCGCGAACATCGTCTCGGTGATCCTCGACGCCGCATCGTCGGCAATCGCGGCACCGGTCGGCGAGGCCGTCGTCGGTGACGAGCCCGAGAAGATGGGCCCGTTCGAGTGGGGCGACCGGCCCGACCGCGGCGTCGTGCTCACCGCGGCGCAGCACCGGGTACTCGACCACTACCGACTCCCGTTCCGGCCATGAGCGAGACCGTGATCCGGCACCGCGGTGGCGGGATGGACGACAACAACAACCCGGTGCCGTGGGTCGACCTCCCGCTCACCGTGCGGGCTGTGGCGCCCGGCACAACCGCCGAGTACGTCGACCGCGGTCGCAACGGTGACCGGGTCGAGTACACGGTGTACGCCACGCCCGCCGTCGACATCACCAACGACGACGAGCTCACCGTGCGCGGTCGCCGATTCCTCGTGCAAGTCGAGGATTGGCGCTCTCCGCGCACCAACCGCACCGCCACCGTGGTGCTGTGCACGAGTGGGGAGGGGTAGCAGATGGCACTACGGGTCAAGGTCACCCTCGACCGCGAGGAGGTGGGTCGGCTGCTGCGTACCGCATGGGGTGACGACGTGGCCGAGCTCGCGAACGCCGTTGCCCGCGCGGCGGGTGGGCGGCGCAAGGGCGCGCGGGTGCGCCGCTTCACCTCCGACAGGCAGAAAGCGGCCGTGTCGGTACCCGCCGCCCGGCAGGCGAAAGACGGTGCGCTCACCCGCGCCGCTGCCGCTGTCGGGCTCACCGTGCGCGGGAAGCTGTGAAGCCGTACCGCCTGCCCGGCGATCCCGCTCGGGTGATCAAGGACTATCTCGCCACCGTGCTGCCGCCGCTCGTCGCCGCACCGGCGCCGACTGTCGGCATGGTGCTGCCGTCGTCCTGGTCGACAAGCAGCGCGCCCGCCGTCGTGGTGTTCGACGACAGCGGGCCCGTGCAGTGGCCGGTCACCACCTCGCCCACGGTGCGCGTCACCGTGTGGGCGAACGGTCGCGACCGGTCCCGCGCGATCGCGGGCCGGTGCCTCGGCGTGCTGCTCGCGCACCGGGTACCCGGTGTCGCCACCATCACCGAGCCGACGCTGTTGCTCGAGGCTGTCGACGAGAACAACCACGGCGTCATGACGTCGTTCACCGTGCGAGCGCTCGCCCGCACGATCGCGGGCTGACCGCGCCTAGCCACCTGCCCCGATTCCCGGCGGTGGGGGAAATCCGATCCTCACGAAAGGGGATACACGCATGTCTCTCGAACGTAATCCCGACGCCGTCCAGATCTTCGCGGACGCAGCGATTTTCGTCGGCAAGACGCTGACGCCGACCATGCCCGCCACCATCGAGGACGAGTTCGATTCGACGTGGGACAACCTCGGCATTCTAAACGGCGACGACGGCGTGAAGAACGCCAGGGAATGGGATACCACCGAGCATTTCGGGTGGGGCATCGGTCTCTACAAGAAGGGCTACAAGAACTACAAGGAGAACCGGGTTTTCACCTGCCTCGAGTCGAACAACACGACTCGGCGCATCGCGCACCCCGGTTCGACCGCGACACAGGTTCGCGTTCCGCGGCCCGGGAATTTCATCCTCGGGTTCGAGTTCATCAACGACCTCGGCGTGCCCGAGCGGCTCATCACCGCGCGGCCCGCGACGTGCTGGATTCCGAACCTCGACCGGAACGAGAGCGACCCGACCGGCCACGAGGTGACGGCCGACATCTTCGCCCGCGGCGACGGACTGCTGTACACGCGGCAGTACACCCCGATCCACGAGGTGCAGCTCGTCACGATCACCGGCACCCCGACCGGCGGCGCGTTCAAGCTCGCGGGCAGCGCGGACATCACCTACGACGCCGCGGCGTCGGCCGTGCAGACCGCGCTCGAGGCGGTGCTCGGTACCGGAAACGTCGCCGTCACCGGCTCGGCCGGTGGCCCGTACACCGTGACCTTGCAGGGCGAGCTCGCCGGACAGCCGAACGAGCTGCTCGTCGCCACCCACACCCTGACCGGCGGCACGGCGCCCGGCGTCACCGTCGCCGACGCGCCGTAACCCAGACGCGGCCGGGCCCCGGAATTACTGGCGTGGTTCGCCGGGCCCGGTCGCACTCTCCCCGAGGACCACGCCAGCAGGGAACCACGCCAATGCCCGACATCCCCACCGAGGCGGAGATCCGCGCCGGGGCGAAAGAGCTCGGCCTCGCCGACGAGAACGGCAACTACCGGCAGCGCGACCGCAACCGGATCGCCGCCGCTGTGCAGGCCGCCAAACAGGAGGCGGCCACAGCCGCCGATCCGGCCGCAGGCACAACCGCCGCCCAGCTCGCCCAGTTCGCCGACGAGCTCAACACTGCGGGCCCGTTCCGCGACGAGACCACCACCGCGGTTCTCGTCGAGGCGGCCCGCCACCTACTCGAGGCGCAAGGTCTGCGCCTCGCATCCAGAGAGGAAACCACGCCATCATGACCACTTCCCGAGCCCCCCGTAAGGCGCCGGCCAAGCGCGCCACCCCGCACAAGCCCGCCGGTGTGCGCGAGCCGCAGGACCACCTCAAGTCCGCGGCCGAACGCGAGGCCGACGGCGACGAGTTCGTCGAGTTCGAGTTCGAGGGCGTCACCTACACCGCGCCCGCGAACCTCGAGAAGACCAAGGGCGTCGCGCGGGCCCTCGACAACCAGCTCGGCACGATCGCGCTCGAGAAGCTGCTCGGCCCGGCCGAGTTCAAGAAGTTCCTCGACACCGACCCCTACGACGCGGACTACGTGAAGATGCTCGACGCGTGGGCCGACGCGGCCGGGTTCGACACCTCGGGAAACTAGCGACCCTGCTGCGGCTGCTCCGGGAAGTACCGGACAAGGTCGAGCGGGACCTGTCCCGCTATCACCATGTCCGGTACTCCGACCGGTGGCGCGTCGACGCCGCCGGGGTGCCGCTACTCACGCTGCGCGAGATCTGGGTCCGCATCGTCGACCTGCCCGGCGACTCGGCGATCGCAGCGCACGAGAACGGCGGAACGCCGCGGTGGGGCGTATCCGAGCACCTGCTCGCCGACATCTGGGGCGCACTGACCGGCCAACCGCACGCCGGACGCCCCAAATCACCCGCACAACGCGCCATCACAGCCGCCCGCCGTCGCGCGACGCGGCAGGTCCAAGCGCGGTTCGCACGCCGCCGCCGAGCGATCGGCACCGAGTGAGGGGGTGAGCCATGTCCACCGCGTACGCCACGCTCGAGGTAATCCCCACCGTCCGGGGAATCACAGGCCGAATCGAGCGGCAGATCTCGGGACCGCTCACCGCCGCCGGACAGAAAGCCGGACGTGACACCGGTACCGCGATCACCTCCGGCATCGGGTCGGCACAGTGGGAGACCACCGGCCGGGCGGCCGGGGCGCGCGTCGGAACCGGACTCAAGGCGTCGAGCCTGAGAGCTGGCCACGACGCCGGGCGGTCGATCGCTTCGGGCATGGCCAGCGCGAACTACGAGGCGGCCGGGCGCGACGCGGCAGGCCGGTTCCGCGCCGGGCTCGTCTCGTCCGGGCGAGCGACCGGCCGCGACACCGGCCGCGCGATCTCCGAGGGCGTACGCAGCGAGGACTACCAGGCGACCGGGCGCTCGATCGCGTCCCGGCTCAGCTCTGGAATCACCACCGGCGTTCGGGGGATCACGCTCGGGTTCGGCGTCGCCACCAAGGCCGCGAGCCTGTTCATCGTCAACGCGGGCACGATCGCGTCCGTATTCGGCCTCGCGGCGAAGGTGGTCAAGTCGTTCTCGGCCGCGACGTTCGTCTCGGCGGTCGCGCTGCAACAGGTCGCCTCGACCGGGCTCACGAAACTAGCCGGTGCGCTGCGCCTTATCGCCGCGATCGCGAGCCGGGTGGCGAAGGAAATCGGGCAGATCACCGCGGCGTTCCTCGTGCTGCAAGGCGTCGTCCGCGTGATCGGGTTCATGACGAACTTCGCCAAGCGGCTCGCGATCATGACCGTCGGCGGCGCCGCGGCGATCGGCGTCGTGTCCGGTCTGGCGACCATCGTCGGCGGCGCGCTCAGTACCGCACTGACCGCCGGGGCGCTGGCGCTCGGCGCGTTCGCCGGTGCCGCGGCCGGTATCGGCGGCCCGGCCATTTTCGCGCTCAAGGTCGGAATGAAGGGCCTCGCCGACGGCGCTGCGGATTTCAACAAGCAATTCAGCGATGCCGACGAGGCATTCAACAAAATGATCGGCCAGCGCATGGGGCCGATGCTGACCGCCGTTCGCACATTGCGAATGGAAATGGTCGACCGATTCTCGGCCGAACTCGTTCCCGCTTTCCAGCGCATCGGCGTCGGAATCGACCAGGTGCGCGGCAAATTCGGGTGGATGTCTGTCTACATGGGACAGATCGGCCAAGACATCGCGATGTCTCTCACCGGGCCGGGCACGATCGAGGCGTTCCAGAAAATGGGCGACGCGTCGGGCGTGTTCTTCCAACACCTCAACAAGGGTGAATCGGGCCTCGGTGGATTGTCGTCCGGTCTGGTCACATTCGCCAGCACCGCCGCGACCGCGTTCCAGGATTCCAGCCGCGGCCTGAACGACCTGTTCCTCGACCTCGGCGAGAAGCTGCGCACGATCACGCCCGAGCAGATCCGCGGCGCGCTCGACCAGTTCCGGCAGGTGTTCACCAACATCTCGAACGTCGCCGGACCGCTGTTCAACCTGTTCCGGCAGCTCGGCCAGATCTCGGCGCAGGGCCTCGCCCCCGGGTTCGTCGCCGTCGGAAACGCGATCCGCGAGGCCACGCCCGCGCTGCTGAACATGGGCGGCATCATCATGCCCGCGCTCGGGCGGGTGATGCAGGAACTCGCACCGCTCATCCCGCGACTCGTCGAGGCGTTCACCCCATGGGCCACCACGCTGGCCACCGTCGCGCCGCACCTGGCCGCGATGGTCGCGCACATGGCGCCGCTCGCGCCGTACCTGCTCATGATCGCGACCGGGTTCAAAATCGCCGGCGCCGTGATGCTGCTGTGGAACGCCGCCGCGTTCGCCGGTGCCGTCGCGCAAGGCGTGTTCGCCGCGGCGACCGGCCGCAGCGCGGCGACGCTCACCGGCAACACGATCGCGCTCGCGGCGCACAGGGTCGCGCTCATCGCCGGTGCGGTCGCCGCTCGCGCGTTCGGCGTGGCGATGACTTTCGCCACCGGCCCTATCGGGTTGATCGTCCTGGCCGTCGCTGCGGTCGGCGCGGCGCTGTGGGCGTTCTTCACCAAGACCGAGATCGGCAAGAAATGGTGGGCCGCCATCTGGTCCGGGATTCAGACCGCCGTGTCGGTGGCGTGGGAATACCTGAAAGTCGCGTGGCAGGGAATTCTCGCCGGAATTCAGTGGATCGGCGACAAGGTCAATTGGCTGTGGGTGAACGTATTCTCGCCCGCGTTCGGGTTCATCGGTGCGCTGATTTCGGCGTGGTGGACCGGCATCGTGCAGCCTGCTTTCGAGGGCCTGAAAACTGCGATCGGCATTGTCGGCGACGCAATCTCGTGGTGGTGGAACTCGATCGTCACACCCGCGTTCGATGCAGTCGGCGCCGCCATCTCGTATTTCTGGGAGAACTTCGGCTCGCCGATCTTCAACAACTTCAAGACCATTATCGGTCTCGTCGGCGACGCAATCTCGTGGTGGTGGAACACCATCGCGGTACCCGGATTCCAGGCCGTCGGCGCGGTGATGTCGTGGCTGTGGGACAACGTCGGGTCGCCGGTGTTCAACAACCTCAAGACCGGGATCGGCCTCGTCGGCGACGCGTTCTCGTTCTTCAAGGACAACGTCGTCGACCCGGTGTTCGGTGGGATCGGCGATGCGATCTCGTTCGCGTGGGACAACGTCGTATCGCCCATCTTCGACAAGCTCAAGACCGGGATCGGGCTCGTCGGCGACGCGTTCGGCACCGCCGGTGGCGTGATCAAGTCGATGTGGTCGGGCGTCGCCGACATCCTGCGCCCGGCCGTGCATTTCCTCGGCAACATCCTGGCCAAGGTCCCGAGCAGCATCGGCCCGATCGAGATCCCCGGCGCCGGTGCCGCACAGGACCTCGGCCGGGCGATGCAGTCGTTCCGAAACGGCGGCCCGGTCTCCGGCGCGGGCACCGCCACGAGCGACAGCATCCTCGCCGCCCTGAGCAATGGCGAGTTCGTCGTGCGGGCCCGGTACGCGCAGCAGTACCTACCGCTGCTTGAGGCGATCAACAACGGCCGCCCACTGCCCGCCTACGCCGGTGGCGGCCTGGTCGACATTCAGAACTGGCTACGGGGCGAGGCGGGCAAGCCGTATCAGTACGGCGGCACCGGTAACCCGAGCTGGGACTGCTCGGGCATCACGGGTGGCGCATGGGCCAAGGTCACCGGCAAGACCCCGAACGCCCGCTACTTCACCACCGACAGCGATTTCGGGTCGATGGGCTGGAAGTCGGGACCCGGCGGTGCGGGCGATCTCACCATCGGCACCAACGGCGGCAGCGGCACCGGCGGGCACATGTCCGGTCGGCTCGGCGACCTGAAATTCGAGTCGTCCGGCACGGACGGCGTCGAGGTCGGCTCGGGCGCACAGGACCCGTCGACCTTCGCGCAGCAATGGCACTGGCCGGTCGGCGGCAACCCGCTCAGCAGCGGCACCGGCGGCACCGGTGGTAGTGGCGCAGGCGGTTCGGGCGGGACGAGTGGGCTCGGCTCCGGCGGCACCGGGGGATCGGGCGCCGGCGGGGCGAGCACGGCGGGTGCGGCCACTTCGCGGCCGTCGGGCACCGCGGTGCCGGTGTGGGTCGACAACTGGCCGTCGTCGTTGTCGACGAGCAGCTCGTCGGCGAGCACCGCGGCCTCGGACACGACGACCTCGTCGTCGCCGTCGAGCGTGAGCCCGACGAGCGACAACACCGACGGCTCGTTCGACCAGGCCGCCGCGGTGAACGCGGCGTTCTCCAAGTTCAACAGCGCCATGTCCGACGCCGGTTCGACGTTCCTCAAGGGCCAGAAGTCGAGCCTTCCCGGTGTCGGCGGCTACGTCGAGGGGATCGAGAAGACCGTCAACAACTGGTCGATCGTCGTCGCCGATGTGTACGAGGCGATCAGTGCAGCCACCCGCGAGCAGAAGCGCCAGACGGCGGGGAAGTAGGGGCGAACGTGGGTGTGTACGCAACGGTCGAGCTGTTCGGATGTGACGGCTCGTATTTCTGCCTGTCCGGCGCCGAGGCGGGCAATCAGGGCGTGGTACTCGAGACCGGGCCGCAGGGCCTCTACGACGCCCCGGTCAAGGTGATGATGAAGCGCGGGGCGTTCGAGGTCGGCGGCAAACCGGCCAAGGTCGACCGGCCGTATCGCGAGCTCGACCTGTCGCTTGGCGCATTCAGCGACGACCCCGAGGACTGGGCCGAGATCGACTCGGCGCTGCGGATGGCTCTCGATTACGAGGTCGACCCGTGGGACCCGGACGCGAAACCGGCGCGCCTGTCGATCACCACCGACCGCAGCGGTACCCGGTCCCTCGACGTGCTGCTGCTCGATTCGCCGATTATGGCGATGGACACCGACCCATGGGACTACAGCCAATCGTCGTTGCCCGCGAAACTCGTTGCTTCGCAACCAATGTGGTACGAGCCGGATTGGCTCGGCGATGACGAGCACCCGGCGGGATGGCAGATGTCGGGCGGGTCGTCGGGCTCGGGCGAAGTGTGGGTGTGCAACCCGACCGACCGGCCGATGCTGCACACGGTCGTCGTCACCGGCGACGGCCGCGCGCACATCGCCGATTTCTCGTGGACGGGGCCGAAGGGCGCGCGCGTGCCGGGCGTCGACTTCCGCTCGGGTCGTGACGACTCCGACCGGATGGTCGTCACGATGCCAATCGGCGCGGTGAACGGGCACGGTCTGACGGCGCATGTCGACCGGATGCGCATCCCGTTCGAGGACTTCACCGGCACGAACGTGGTCGGCCTCATGCACGGCAACCGCCTGTTGTACGCGGTCCCGCCCTACACGCCATGGACGGCGCTACCGGTCGCCGCGTCCGAGGTCACGAGCGCCACGTTCGGAATCCTGTTCCGCCAACCGCGGTTGTGGTCGCGCCCGTGGGGATTGGAGAAGTTCTGACATGGCGGTGATGTCGGCCGAGCTGCTCGCCGAGTGCGAGGCGATCTGGGAAGTCACCGAGGAACGCGACCGGCAGCGCGCCGCGCAGCGCCTCGAGGTGCCCGACGTCATGGTCTATGACGGCGAGTTCAACATGCAGGGCTGGCTCGACGCCGCATACCTGGGCGATTTCGAGTGGAAGGACAACGACACCGGCGCCGGGATCACCGAGCTGCCGTGGGATCACTATCTCGCGCAATGGATGTGGGACGAGCACGGCCGCATCGCTCGTGGCGAGAAACGGCAAGTGCACATCGTCGTCGAGTGCCGCAACGGCGCGCGATGGTCCGGCCGACTCGACTCGGTCTCGCCCGAGAAGCGCGAGGACGGCTCGGAAGTCCTTGTCGTGGAATGGCTTTCGGACTACGAGACAGTCAAGTGGTACACGGTATGGAGCAACGCAGCCCTACCATCGATTTTCCAGTTTCCCCGGGTTTTCATGCTGGCCGGCGGGGCGCGCTGGTGCCTGCTCACCGCCCTCCACCTGCAAGTTATGCGTGAGCAGCAGAACTGGTGGAACCTGCCCGACGACCCACTCGACCCGGGGTCATGGGTGCCCGCCGATGTCTCGCAATGGTCGGTTGTCGTCAAGCCGCATTCGTTCCTCGACGACCTCGAGGACGGCATTCTGTGGTCGCTGCTGAGCTCGCGGTTCAAGAACTGGCACGACATCGCCAAGCCCATTCTCGCCGACGCCGAGCTGTCGGTCGTGTGGCGCCGGTACATGCCCGACCTCGGCGACGAGCAGCCGATTCCCGGGATGACGCTGCGCCCGGGTGCGCTCGTGATCGACATCGTCGACCGGAGCGGATTCTACAACCAGGGCACCGCGAACGGCGGCACGTTGTGGGACGGTCTCACTCGCACTCTTGCCCAGTTCGTCGGCGGGTTCATTGACCCGGTCGTCGAGGAAGTCGCCGATATCGACGAGCCGACGTACAAGATCCCGGGCCTGATCTCGACGGCGAAGACGACGCCCTACGTGGTGTGGCTCGAGGGCGAAGAGACCGGCATTCAGTCGAGCAAGAACAAGCGGTGGCCGTCCAAGGGCGTGCAGGTGGTCGTCGGCGGTCAGTCCATGTACGGCGTGAACGAGGCCATCTCAGCTACGGTGCAGCTCGCATTTGATCTCCTGAGCGCCGCGCTGTTCATTCCCGCTCTTGGGGGCAGTGCTGACGCGCTCCTGGCCCCGCTCTACACCGGGACCGTCCTGGCCTGGATGAACGTTAAGTCGTTGGCGCGCAGTACAACTGACGGTTGGGCCGGGTACTTCGAGTACTTCCAGGACGGCGCCGACAGGGCGTTCACGATCGAGTCCCTGCTCGTCCTGCGCGCCGGATTCTGGGCCACTCGGACCAAGTTCGGCGTCGAGGTAAACGTTGCTGATGGTTCGCCATGGGTGATCGGCGACCAGGGTAAGGGGCACTGCTGGCTCGGCGACCGCGTCGGCTTCGGCCTGCTCGGCGACCGTACGGGCCGTATCCATGTCGACCGGATCAAGTCAATTCGGCTGCGCTACAGCGATTCCGAGCCGCTGTCGTGGGTGCCTGTCATCGGCGACACCTCCGACGACAAGGACCCCGCTGTGCGGGCTATCGAGAAGCTCGAGGGCGTGTTCTCCGCGCTGCACGACCTCGGCGTTTTCGGCTGAGTTCTCAACCACGCCAGAAAGATTGGAGGGCTACGGCATGTCGCAGCTCGTGTATTTCCAGATCCCCGCACCGCCGCGCGCCTGCCACCCGTTCACCGATATCCGATCGGCCGTCCCGCCGCCGGTGAAGCGGCCCCGGATGGCGATCAGCGTCGGCGAGGTCGCCCAGTTCGACGAGTGCGAGGACGAGTGCGACGAAATGTCGCAGGTCCCGGTCAGATACCGAGGCCGCGTCGTCGCCGCCCCGCTCGAGGCGATTCGGCCGGTCCTGTGAGCGACGAGACCGCGCCCCCGCAGGCGCCCGGCGCCGACCTACCGCCGCCGCAGCGGCGTGTGTGCACGGTGTGCGGCACCCGCCGGTGCCCGTGCCAGTGGTGCCACACCACATGCGGGATCGACCACTCGCCATGGCTGAACGCTGGCACTCTCCCCACAGTCGACACCTGCAACCCGGATTGCCCCGAAGAGGCGTTCTTGCCGTTCCTCGTCGGTCTGCCCGGGATGCGCGGCGCATCCATGGCCGTGCCGATTGCTGGGCTGAAACAGTGGTCGGTTCGCATCTGGAACGGCGGCGGTCGTCGTGTCGCTGAGCAGCGCGAGTTCTATTGGCCACCGCGCGCCGGCGAAATCAATCCGCTGTTCGCCGCGGGCGAGTGGAAGAACGAGCCGCCACCGCCCGATTGGTCGACCGAAGTCGACACGCAGGCACTCGCGAATGTGATGCAAGCCGAACTCAGTCGCCAGCTCGACGAACGCGACGCCGTCGCAGCAGCGGCCCGCCCCGCCGAGGTCGCCCGCGGCTACGTCACCAAGGTGACCCGATTCGACCCGGCCGAGCACACCGTCGTCGAGGTCCTCGCCCACCTCCGCACCGCAAGCACGGCCGAGGTCCGGCGCGTGATCGCGCTCGAGGCCGAGGGCAGCAAGCGGAACGGAATTCTCAAGCGACACAAGGAGGCATGATCATGGCCGATCCACTTTGGTTGCCCGATGTACTGCGCGCCGACGGACTCACCGTGCGCGAGTTCGAGGGATGGCGCGACCGCGGTCACGGCGATTTCGGCAATATCTGGGGCGTCGTCGCTCATCACACCGGCTCGTTCGGCGCGACGCCGGGCAGCATCGCCAATCACCCGCAACTCGGTCTGTGCTCGCAGCTCTACCTCGGCAGCGACGGCGTGTACACCGTCGTCGGCGCGGGCATCGCCTGGCACGCCGGGCAGGGCTCGTACCCGGGCCTGCCCGACAACAACGCGAACGGCTACACGATCGGGATCGAGGCGGCTAACGACGGCGGGGGCGCCCCTGGACGGCCGCACCGATCCTCATGGTCCGACGCGCAGTACGACGCCTACGTGCGCGGCGTGGCCGCGATCCTGCGCCACCTCGGGCACGACGCCTCGCACGTCATCGCGCACCGCGAATGGGCGGGCGCAGCGCAAGGGAAGTGGGACCCGGGCGCCATCGACATGCCGACGTTCCGCCGGGATGTGCAGGCCGCCATCAACCGCAAGCCGATTACGGGAGGTACCAACATGCCCAGTGCGAACGACGTCGCTAAGGCCCTACTCGAAACACGCATTCCCCGGCCGGACGGCACGCAGGGCGAGACCGTCGGCAACGTGCTGGCGTGGATCGACCAGCACGCCGCGCAGCTCGTCGTCGAGCAGCTCGGCCCCGGTTCCGAGGCGATCCGCGGGCCGGTCGTCAACCCGAAGCGGTGGACGGAACTCGGCGACCGGACGCAGGTCGAGGCGCTGGCGGCGCTGCTCGATTCCGCCGGCATCGGTCCCCGCAAGGCGAAGTGATGGCGCGGCACGCGCGACCCGAGGGCCCGTCACAGGTCCGGTTCCCGTGGCGCGCTGTCACTCGCTCGGTGTTTCAGGCGGGCGTCGGTATCGCCGCGGCTATGCCGGTGATCGTCGAGTCGTCGGGCCTGTCGTCGACCGCGTGGGGCGTCGGAACGGCGATCGGCGTCTCGGCGGCCGTCACTCGGATCATGGCCGTTCCCGCGGTGAATCTGGCGCTCGCGCAGTGGGCGCCCTGGCTCGCGGCCGAGCCGAGGCAGTGACCGCCCATGGTCTACACGGTGAGAGGTGACGACGTGCTGAACGAGATGATCGCCGTCGCGGGCGGCGCGCTAGGTGTGGGTGGCCTCGGCGGCACGGTGGTCGGTGCCGTCGTCGGCCGCCGGGGTCGCAAGGTCGACGCCCTCGAGAAGATAGAGGGCATCGCGACCCGGCTCGCCGACAAGGCAACCGAGGCGGCCGACAAGCGGGTCGAGCAGGTCGAGGCGAAACTGTCGGCCTACGAACAGCGCGACCACGAGCGCGAGCAGGCGCGCCGTGTGGCGTCGATGCTGCACACGCAATGGGATATGGCGATCGCCGAGCAGGTTCGCGCGCTCGGCGGCACCGTCCCACCGCCCCCGCCCCTCGAGGTGGTGTGAGGTGACGCAGCCCGACGGCGCGAATCCCGCAGGCGCGAAAAACCCGACCCGGCCCGGGGCGTTCCTCGAGTGGCAGAACGAGACCGAGGCGTCGATCTACAACAAGTCCAAGGCCCCGATCGTCGGGCCGACCGGCTCGGCGACCCGTGCTCAGCAGGATCTCGCTGCCACCGACGGAAATGTGATCCCGAACGGCGGCGGGCTGTGGAAAAGCTTCACGAGGGACGCCGATGCGACGTTCCCGCGGATCATGCTCGAACCGCAGGCGGACCGGACCGGCTCGGGCGGTACCTCGTCAGGCGGTAGCCACACACACCCGATGAACTACGACGACCCGCCGGACTACCAACCGGACGGACACGGGGCGAACTACGTCGAGTTGGGGTTCCTCGAGTGCACGCGAGACCGGTCATACAGTCGGGTCACGTTCGGTACCGGCAACAGCGTGACGGCGCTGGGTATCAACGCGATGTATGTCGGCGCGTACCTCATGGACAGCAGCACCGGGAACCTGTCGCTCATGGCCGCGACGGGCGACATCAAAGCGGCCGTTGTCGATACGAACCGCGAGTACACGTTCAACCTGCCCGCCTCGGTCGCCGCACTCAAGTCCGAGGTATGGGCGCTCGGCATCTTGCAAGTCACCGGCGCCGGTCAGACCTGCAAATCCATTCTTGCCAAACGCGTTTGGGGAATGGTCGCGCCACCGGGGGTGAAGCCCGGTGCGCTGTATGCGATCTCGCCGGGCGGGCAAACCGTGCTGCCGTTGTCGATCACCTACGCCTCGCTCGACTTCGGCGAGACCCGAGTCCCGTACTACGCCCTGAGCTAGGAGGCCGCCGTGACCGTGACCATCACGCAGAACCTACGCGATATCGCGGGCGTCGATGACAACTCGCCTGTGTGGTTCTCGCAGGCGCTGTACCCCCGGGTTGCCGAGGACGGCTCGACCATGATCACCACTCGCCGAGTGTCGGTCACGCCGGTGTCGGGCGTGCTGACGATCGAGCTCGAACCGGGCCCGGCCCGCGTTCAGATCGGTGGCCGGCACTACGACATCACCGTGCCCGACATCGACGCGACCCTGTGGCCGCTGATCGAGACCGGCCTACCCGCACCGGAATCACAGGTCGGTGCGGTCGTCCGCAACGGCGGCGGCATCGCCCGCCTACAGAAGATCACCGAGTCGGCGTATGCCGCTCTCGTCACTCCCGACCCCGAGACCGAGTACTCGGTCGTCCCCGACTAGGAGGGCATCGCCATGGCGACATTCACCGGCAAGTTTGCGGGCCTGTTCTTCAAGAGCCTGCTCAACAAGGAAATTGATTTCGATTCCGACGCAATCAAAATCATGCTGTGCACGAATGCCTACACGTTCGACCAGGACACCCACCAGTACAAGAACCAGGTCACGAACGAGGTCACGGGCACCGGCTACACCGCGGGCGGGCAGACCCTCACCTCGGTGACGGTCACCTACGACACCGCGACGAACACAATAAAGATGGACGCCGCCGACCCGTCGTGGCCGAACTCGACGATCACCGGCGCACGTAAGGCGATCGTGTACGACTCGACCCCAGGCACCGATGCAACGCGGCCGATCATCGCCTACCTCGAGTCCGATGTCGACCTGTCGACGACCTCGGGCACGCTGTCGATCACGTTCGACGCGGCGGGCATCGCGACGATCACAGTCGCCTAGTCCGATGCCCAAGTACACGCGCGGCGTCGAGCCGGTCGCGTTCTTCATCGGAACCGAGCCGGTGCTGCGCAAGTACGTCGGCTCGGTGCTGGTGTGGGACGGCACCCGCTCGGCCGTGGCGCAAGCGCTCGCCGCGACGGCCATCGCCGCGGTTCGCCCGGCGGTCGCCTCGGTCTCGATCACCGCGACCGCGAGCGCTGCGACCGCGGCGGCCGGTGCGAACACGGCGTCGGCGTCGGCCTCGGCGGGCGGCCTGGCGTCGGCCGCTACCGCGACGGCTCTCGTTCTCGACCATGTCCCGCACGCGACGGCAACGGCGACGACGACCGCGGCGACGGCAACAGCGGTCGTGAACGCCGCGGTCGCCGACGAGAATTTCGACGCCGTGGCGAACGCCATCGCCGCGACCGCCTCGGCCGCCGTGTCCGCCGCGACCGGCTCAGCCGACGCGATGGCAACGGCGACCCCGGCGACGGCGACGACGATCGTCTACGACGCGCACGGCGCCGGGTCGATGTCGGTCGCAGCGACGGCCGCCGCCGCGACGGCCGCGGTCCCCGCCCCGCAGATGTCGGCGAGCGCCACCGCGACGGCGATCGCCGCGACTGCTGCGGCGGCCGGCAACCCGGCCACGCCGTCGACCGGCTCGACAGTGCCGGCCACCGCAGCGACCGCGACCGCGACCGTCGTGACGGCGACCGGTTCGACCGGACGGACCTATTCGGACGACATGAACCGCGCCAACAACGCGAGCATGGGCGCCGACTACCGCGTCGACCGCAACGCCTCGCCACAGATCAACACCAACAAGGCGCAGATGAAGACGCAGGCGTTCGGCGAAGGCCGCGCGGGCTGCTGGGTGAGCTACCAGGGTGGCTCGGACTCGGGCCGGCTCGCGTCGGACCGGTACGCGGTCGAGCTCCAACTTGCGGCACCGGTGGGCAACCTCGCCACCAACAACATGACCGGCGGTGTGCTGGCCGTCGGCGATACATTCGGCGACGGGGTCATGTGCTACTTCGTGGTGACGACGGCGAACGGGTGCGCCATCTACACGCAGAGCGGGCTACCGCCAACGAGCGGCATCTCGACTGGGCAGACCGGGCAGACGCAGCGCGCGGTCACGGCGACGAACGCCGCCACGACCGACCTGTTCAAGTTCGAGCGAGACGGAAACCTGTTCACGCTGTACAGGAATGGCTCAACGTTCCTGACATGGGACGACACCGGCGCGCTCGTCTCGTCGGGCTCGTCGTACCGGCGGTTCGGGTTTTTCGTCGAGGGGAACTACCCGTTCCAGGCGTACGCGTCACCGGCCGTCGATTCGATCGCGGCCTACGACCTGTAGCCGGACCCGAAAACGACTGCGCCCCCGCCAACCGGCGGGGGCGCAGTCGTCGTGTCGGGGGGAGAGGTCAGCGACCACCGAGCCCGTTCTTTTGCAGCCACTTGTCAACCCAGATGCTCGCCGCCTGCTTGTCGAGGGTGGGCCAGTTCATCTGCATGAGCTGAACGAGGACAAGCATCCTCGCGTCGTCCGCGCTCGACTTCGCCGACATGGCGGCGGCCGAGCCCTCAATGTTCTTCAAATCCTTCATGATTCCCATGGGCGTTCCTATCTATCCGACAAGTGCCAGCGCGGCGAGGTTCTCACTCTGCGCGCAGGCTACCCTCGGGCGTTGCCGTCCGTCCGGCGAACCGGCCGGTGGTAGCACGGCGTTACGACGCGAAGCGCCCCGCCGGTTGGGAATCCGGCGGGGCGCTGCTCGGTAGCTCAGGACTTCATGACGAACGACACGGCAAACTTGACCTCGCCGGGTCCTTCGGTCGTTCCGAACGCGCAGTGAGCACGCCACGTGTACGGGGTGTCGAGAGCGAGATCCTTGACGGTCGAGTGCCATTTGTAATCTGCGGGTACGGAGTCGTGCCGGTCGTGATAGTTGGGCATCCCGTCGACCGAGGCGGCGCAGCTCATCGTGTTTCCGGTGATGATCGCCTGCACCTCGGGGGCGAGGACGAGCGTCCAGAACAGGCGATTGCTGAAACCCGCCTCGGAGGCGTAGACGACATCGCCCGTCCATGTGCCGTGCTTCTTCTCGACGGCGGACTGATTTCCTGGGGAGAAGGTGACGACTGCCGGAACCTGCGCGGTCGCAGGGCCAGCGAGTAGGAGTGCCGTGGCTACGGCGACGAGAGTTGTGAGGATGGACGTACGTGTTCTGCTCGACATTCGAATTTTCCCTGTGGGGTCCAGTCGATCACGACGTCGACCGGCAGCCCCTCGTGCACCTCCGCGTGGCGGAGGCCGTCGAGGTCGGAGACGTGGAACCACACGTACGTGCCGTCGTCGTCCGTCTTGATGACGCCGGTGCCGTTGGTCGGCTTCCAGCGGTAAACGGTCGCGGGTACCACGGGTGTCCCCTCTCGTTGGGCTGCGCGGTCGAGTCCATGATCGCGCGGGCGGATCTGGAATTGCTACTACGGGTGACGCCCGGGCGATTCACCCCCTCTCCGGAACGTCTCGCGAGGTGTGATCACGTCGCAGGCCAGCGCGACGGCGCGCTCGGTGCCGCCGAGGTGCGCGCGAGCCCGGCCGCCCTCACCGCCAGCCCGGGCGGTCGTCGACCCACACGACCGGCGCGGCGATCGTGCCGTCGTAGACGCAGCGCCACAGCGTTTCTCGCGTCACCCGATGGCGGCGCGTCATCTCGGCTGTGTCGGCGAACGAGACAAGCGGCGGGCGCAGGAACGGCGCGCCGTCCGGCGACCACGCGCGGATGCACGCCAGCGACCAACCGGACCACCGGCCGACTTCGACGTCGGCCGACGGTACCCATACGCGCTCGCTCCAACGCCACTCGCGTACCTGCTGATACGGGTGGCCGGACAGCATCGCGAGTGTGCCGAGGCCGAAGTAGCGGCGCACCCCGGCGTCTCGCGGGTCGGGCTGTAGCAGCGCAACCGATGCGGCCGTCACCGGTCGACCTCGGTGTCGGTGACCGACAGCGGCGCCACGTCGACCGGGTCGCCGATCGCGCCGAGTGCGGACTGAACGTCGGCGTCGAGCTCGGCGAGTGTGAACGCAGCGACCGGCCACTCGACCCCGTACTCGTCGATCACCGACCATGATCCGTCGTCGCGCTGGCGCCATGCGACCGGGCGAGCCTGGTCGTCGTCGTGCCCGTCAAGGCGGGCAATCTCGCCGATCACCGGACGAGGTTCTTCGAGTTACGCGGGTCGGGCACGATGTGACCGGCCTCGACGAGCGCCTTGCGCGCGGCCCGCTTGCGGGCGCACGTGTCGAGCGGGCACGAGGCGTGACGCTGCATAGCGTGGTGCGCGCCGTCGATTGTGAACGGCCGGTCGGGTGCCTCGTGCGGCCACCCGATGACCAGCATGTCTCGGTCTAATAGGGCGTCGTCGGCGGCGATGTGCGCCGCCATCTCTGGTGTCGCAGCCATGGGCTACCCCCTGGGGTGAAGTGATGCGCCCCGGCGCCAGCGACTCGAGGTCAGCTGGTCGCCGCGGCGTAGGTGAATCGTGCTCGCCCCCTTGGGGTGCAGCGGGTAGCCGCGCCCCACCTTGCAAGTAGGGAGAATCTCCCCACCTGCCCGTTTCCCATATCGCCACGGGCACAACGCATCTATGCTGGTGGGACCTCTTCGCGGAGGGGCATCGCCCCCGGCCGACGGGCCGGGGGTATCCGCGAAGACGTCGACCCCGCGAAGGCAGGCAGATATGCCGACCCCAGACGAGCTCGCTGTAAAGGCGATCGGCGAGCGCATACAGAACATCCGCGAGCGCACGGGCAAGTCCCGCGAAGTCGTGGCCGGTCTTGTCGGCCGGTCTGTCGACTGGCTACGCGACGTGGAAAAGGGCCGCCTCAAGAACCCCCCGCCGCTCGACATGCTGCTGCGTGTCGGGCAGGCTCTCGGCGTGCGCGACCTCACTGAGATCACCGGCGACCATGAGTTGCTCGTCGGCGTTGCCCGCCGTGCGGGGCACCCGGTTGTTCCGGCGATCCGCGAGGCGATCGAGTCCGTGTACCTCACCCCGTCGCCGTCGCCCGTCGACCCGGCCGAGTTACGCGCGCGAGTCGAGCGAGCGTGGCGGCTGTGGCACACCTCGACCACGCCACGCGCCGATGCCGGCGCGATGCTGCCCGCGCTCATCCGTGACGGACGCCGCGCGGTGCGCACCCTCGACGGGCAGGACCGCCGGACAGCCGCCGCCGCACTGTCCGGCGCCTATGCACTGTCCGAGCAGGTGCTCGCGTGGGTCGCTGACGCGCCGCTGCTGTGGCTCGCGGCTGATCGGTGCATGTCGGCGGCCGAGGACGCAGACGACCCCGTGACGCTCGCCGCGGCGAGCTGGGTACTCGGCAACGTTTGGCGCGCGACCGGCCGCGAGGATGACGCCTACCAGCTCGCAACCGACGCCGTCGCGCTGCTTGCGCCACGTCTCGACGGCGACCAGGACGCGAAAGCGCTGTGGGGCGCGTGCCACCTGCACGGCGCGATCACCGCGGCCAAGATCGGCCGGGAGGGTGACGCGCTGCGCGGGATAGATCAGGCAATGGGGATGGCGCGTGCGCTGCCCACCGGGTCGGCGCACCCGTGGACGCTGTTCGGCGTCGCGAACACGGAAATCAGCGCGGTGTCGGTACAGGTCGAGCTGCGCAAGTCTGGTGGCGCGCTGGACGCGGCGAGCATCGTCGACCCCGACGCTATGCCGAGCGTCGACCGGCGGGCCCGGCTGTGGCTGGAACTGTCCCGGGCGTACGCGCAGCAGAAGGATTGGTTTGGCACGCTCGGTGCGTTGCGCACCGGCGCCTCGGTGTCTGAGGAATCCATGCGTTGCCACCCGCTGGCGCGCTCGCTCGCGGGCGAGCTCGTGACGCAGGGCGGGAAGATGGTCGAGCGGGAGTCGCGTGCTCTGGCCGGTCGGCTCGGCGTCACGGCATAACTTGGTGTAGAGGTACCCTGCCCGCCGCTGGA
>NZ_LPNR01000072.1 GCF_019266065.1 Nocardia sp. MH4
CGCCGTACGGCTGCTCGGCGCTGTGGGAGGGCGCGGCGCCGTACGGCTGCTCGGGAGCGTGGGGCGGCACCGGGCCGTAGGGATGGCCGCCGCCGGACTGTGCCTGGCCGGAGGCCGGTGCCGGGCCGGCGTGCTGGGCGGGGCCGGGGTACGGCGCCTGCTGCCCCGGATACGGTGCGCCGGCCGCGGGCCCCTGGTCCGCAGGCGCCGGGCCCTGGCCCGGGAACCTCGCCTCGGCGGGATGATCCGCGCTGCCCGGTCCGGGGTCGGCGGGCTGGTCAGCAGGTCGCTGCTGGGGATCGTCGGTCATGGTGTCTGTCTCCTCACGCTTGCTGTCCAGCTTCGTGACGGGTACTGAGAGGCGGCTGAGATCGCCCCGTCAGTTCGCCGAGACTCCGCGGCCGATCACACCGAGCCGGGCTCGGCTTCGTCCGGGATCGCGGGGGCCTCACCGGGCAACACGATCCGGACCAGGGCGCCGCCGCGGTCGGAGGTGTCGATCGCGATCGTGCCACCGTGCTTGGTGACCACCTGCTTGACGATCGCCAGGCCCAGCCCGGATCCCGGCATCGAGCGCGAGGCCGTGGTCCGGTAGAAGCGCTCGAACACCAGCTCGCGTTCGCCGCTGGGGATGCCGGGACCGGCGTCGGCGACGGCCAGTTCGAGCAGCCCGGGTCCGGCCGGGCGCATGGTGATCCTGACCTCGGCGTCGCCGGGACTCCACTTGGCCGCGTTGTCGAGCACGTTGAGCACGGCGCGTTCCAGGCCCGCCTCGTGCCCGTAGACGAACCACGGGCGCAGTTCGGCGGTGAAGGTGATGCCGGTGCGCCTGCGCCGCGCACGCTCGAGCGCGCGCTCGGCCACCTCGCCGAGATCCACCCGCTCGTAGACGGTTTCGGGCGCGTCCTCGCGGGCCAGGTCGACCAGGTCGCCGACCAGCGTCGAGAGCTCCTCGATCTGGGCGACCACGTCCGCGCGCAGCTCGGCCATGTCCTCGTCGGGCAGCCGGGGCGCGCCCGGCCTGCCCGAGGCGATGAGCAGCTCCATATTGGTGCGCAGCGAGGTGAGCGGAGTGCGCAATTCGTGGCCGGCGTCGGCGACGAGCCTGCGCTGACGATCCCGGGATTCGGCCAGCGCCCGCAGCATCGTGTTGAAACTCTCGGTGAGCCTGGCCAGTTCGTCGTCACCGGTGACCGGGATCGGGGTGAGGTCGTCGGTGCGGGCGACCCGCTCGGTCGCGGCGGTCAGCCGGGCGATCGGGCGCAGGCCGGTGCGGCCCACCGCGGTGCCCGCCGCGGCGGCGAGCACGACGCCGCAGGCGCCGACGACGAACAGCAGCCACGCCAGCCGGTCGAGCACCTCCCGGGTGCGGTAGAGCTTCTGGGAGATGATCAGCGTCGCGCCGCTGTGCGTGCGCGCGGCGAGTACGCGCTGGTCACCGACGGTGCGCAGCGACGAGTTGATCTTGCCGTCGGCGACCGCGAGCTCCTGCGCGCCGACCGGCGGGATCGTCTGCTGCGGCGGCATGTACGGCTTGTGGTCGGCGTAGATCAGCGCGACGCCGACGTCATTGGAGAACAACCCGGCCAGCACGATCGACTGGAAGCCCAGCGTCTCGAAGTTGTTGTTGATCATCGTGGCCGCGCGGGCCTCGAGCTGGGCGTCGACGTCGGCGTAGAGCGCGCGCGCCACCATCGCGTAGGCCGCGATGGAGGTGACCGCGACGGCGATCAGCACCACCGAGGCGGCCAGCAGCGTCACCCGCCAGCGCAGCGACACCGAGCGGGTGAGCGGCATGGGTGGGCGCATCTCCCCCGCGTCCGGCGGGAGTCGCAGGACGGCGACAGCGGGTTCCTTGGGTGCCATGGCGGCCGCCTACGGAGGGGTCTCGCGCAGCACGTACCCGACGCCGCGCACCGTGTGGATCAAGCGTTCCTCGCCGTCGGCCTCGGTCTTGCGCCGCAAATAGCCGATGTAGACCTCCAGCGCATTTCCCGAGGTGGGAAAGTCGTAGCCCCAGACCTCTTCGAGGATGCGGCCGCGGGTGAGCACGCGACGGGGATTGGCCATCAACATCTCGAGCAAGGAGAACTCGGTGCGGGTGAGGCTGATGGCGCGTTCGCCGCGCGAGACCTCTCTGGTCACCGGATCCAGCGACAGATCAGCGAACACCATCGCTTCCGATGCCTCGCCCGGGTCGGGTGCGCGCCTGCGCAGCAACGCGCGTAAACGCGCCAGCAATTCCTCCAACGCGAAAGGCTTCGGCAAATAATCGTCGGCGCCCGCGTCGAGGCCCGCCACCCGTTCGGAGACCGAATCGCGGGCGGTCAATACCAGAATCGGCAGATCGTCGCCGGTGCTGCGCAGCCGGCGGCACACTTCGAGCCCGTCCAGTCTGGGCATCATCACATCGAGAACCAGGGCATCGGGCCTGGCCGCGGTGACTTTCTCCAACGCGTCCATGCCGTCCACCGCCAGGTCGACGGTGTAGCCGTTGAAGCTCAGCGACCGACGCAGTGATTCCCGCACGGCGCGATCGTCGTCGACTACCAGAATGCGCATGTGCTCAGTTTGCCGTGATCGACTGAGAACGTACTGAGAGGGGCACACCCCCGCGTGGCGGTCGCGATGTGCCAGCGCATATTCGGCGAATTGCAGACCGTGTGGTCCGGATTGCCGTTGACCACCCAGCCGGGTATCTTTCCTGCGGTAAAAGAAGACCTCCAGTTGGTTCTGCGCTCGCATCGCTCCGCGACCTCCCCGCGCGGGCCGGGGTCTCACGTGGAAGCAGAGGCAACGCACGCGGATGGAACCTGCATCGCGCTCCTGGCAATTCAGCCTGTCGAACTGGTCGGTTACGCGCAAGGTCGGTGTGGTGCTGGTGCTGCCGGTGATGCTGGCGACCACGTTCGCCGTGCTCCGGATCAACAACGAGCTGCAAATGATGACGCAGCTCAGTGCCGCCACCGAACAAGCCACCGTCATCCGCCCCGTCGTCAAATTCGCCACCGCCACCGAACAACTCGCGGTCGCGGCGACGGCCAACTGGGGTGCGATCGCCGACCCACAGACCGACGCGGCGCTCACCACCTACGACCAGGCGCTGGCCGAGGTACAGAGCGCCATGCGCTCGGCCCGGCTCTCGCCGACCATCCAGACCGAGCTCACCGCGGCCACCGCGACCGGCGCCACCCTGCGCAACACCGTGCGCGGCGGCTCCCCGGCGATGGTGGGTGAGCAGTCCGACGAGATCGCCGAGCGAATCGCCAACGCGCTCGCCCAGACCCCCAACGTCGAGGACTTCGTCGTCCAGCGCTACTTCCTGCAGCTGACCGCGCTGCACCAGGCGCGCCGGATCCTCACCCACCAGCGCCTGCTGGTCGTCTCCCCCGACGCGGGCCGCAGCCAGAGCGCCCGGGCGCGGATGCTGGTCGAGCTCGGCTCCGAGATGACCACGATCATGACCTACGCCATGATCATGCCGGAGAAGGCGGGCAGCAGGGCCGCGATGATGGACGCCGTCCAGACCAGGATGAGCGTGCTCAGCCAGAACAGCGGCGACCCGACCAGCAACGCCGCGGTCCTCAACACCCTGCAGGTCAGCGCCGACACCTACGCGTCGAGCCTGGCCACCCTGCTCGACAACATCGATCACACACTCGAGACGAACACCGCCAACGCCCAGACCGGCGCGCTGCGCGAGACCACCCTGGTGCTCGGCATGCTGCTGGCCGGCCTGGCGCTGGCCCTCGCGGTGGCCCGCACGCTGGTCGTCCCGGTGCGCAGGCTGCGGCGGGACGCGCTCGAGGTCGCGCACGTGAAGCTGCCCGACGAGCTCGCGGTCGTCCGCAGCGGTGGCGCGACCCCGGAGATCGCGCCGGTGGGCGTGCATTCCACCGACGAGATCGGCCAGCTCGCCCGCGCCGTCGACGAGATCCACGAGCAGGCGCTGAATCTGGCCGCCGATCAGGCCCGGCTGCGGCTGCAGATCGGCAACATGTTCGAGACGCTGTCGCGGCGCAGCCAGTCGCTGGTCGAGCAGCAGCTCGCGCTCATCGAGGAACTCGAGCACGACGAGGACAACCCCTCGCGCCTGCAGACGCTGTTCCGGCTCGACCATCTCGCCACCCGCATGCGCCGCAACGGCGACAACCTGCTCGTGCTCGCCGGTACCGTGCTGCGCCGCGGTCACCTGCCGCCGGTGCCGCTGTCGGACATGCTCTGGAGCGCGGTCTCCCAGGTGGAGGACTACCAGCGGGTCGAGATCGGCAACGTGCCCGACGGTGTCGTCGCCGGTGAGTCCGCGGTCGACATCGAGCATCTGCTCGCCGAGCTCATCGACAACGCGCTGCGCTACTCCCCGCCGAGTACGTCGGTGGCGGTCATCGTCGGCCGCGCGGTCGACGGCGGCTACCTGATCGAGATCACCGACCGTGGTCTCGGCATGTCCGCCGACGACCTGCAGACGACCAACGACCGGCTCGCCTCCGGTGGTGAGGTCACCATCGAGACCGCCCGCCGGATGGGTCTTTTCGTCGTCGGCAGGCTCGCCAAGCGGCACACCATCACCGTCAGCCTGCGGCGCACCTCCACCCAGGCGCCGCAGCCGGGCATCACCGCGAGCGTGCACCTGCCCAGCGCGCTGGTCTCGCCGCCGCCCGCGGTGTCGGGTCCGCCGACCGGCCCCAACCCGATCGTGTCGACCGGCTCGCACGCCCTGGCACCCTCGGCCATCGGCCCGCACGCGCTGACCCCCGCCGACATCACCGGCCCCAACCCGATCCTGTCGCCGACCGGCCCGCAGCCGCTCGTGGTGCCGGTGCCGGCCGGCCCGAATCCGCTGGTGCCGACCGGCCCGAATCCGCTCGTGCCGACCGGCTTCGGTCCCGGCGGGGACGCCGAGCCGCCGTCGGTGCCGCTGACCGGTGCCGGACTGCCGCAGCGTCGTCCGCTCAACGGCCAGCCGCCCGAACCCGTCGAGCCCGAGCCCCAGGAGCCGACCGGGCTGTGGGCCGAGCACGAGCACGACACCGACGACCTGCCGGTCCCGGCGCCCGCCCCGGCGAGCGACTCGGCGACCAGGGCGATCGGACTACCGCAACGTGTTCCCGCCTCCGCGCTCAGCGAACTCACCGAGACGCGGCAGGTGCCCCGTCTGCCCGAGCCGGAACGAACGCCCGAGCCCGCGCCCGAGGCGGACCCGATGCCGACCACGAGTACCCGGCTGCAGCCGGTGCCCGGTGAGGCGCCGACCCCCATCTATCAGCGGATGGTCTCGGAATGGCTCGTCGAACCCGCTTCCGCCACTGCCGAATCCGGCGGCAACGGCGCATCATGGAGTTCCCCCGGAGACGCGGGCTGGTCGGCAGCGGCCAGCGCGGGCAATCCACCGACATCGTCGCGCACCGTCGGTGGCCTGCCGATCCGTAAACCGGGCGCTCAGTTGGTCCCCGGCGGTCTCGCCCCCGCCGAGGAGGCGGGTGCTCGCGATCCCGAGGAGATCCGCAACAACTTGACCAGACATCTCAGCGGCGTCCGCAGTGGCCGTGCCGAGATCCAGTACAACGACGGAGGCCTCGAATGAGCAACGCGCACCCCACGGACGAGAATCTGAATTGGCTGGTCGCCCGCTTCACCCGGGATGTGCCCGGCGTCTCGCACGCGGTGCTGGTGTCGGCGGACGGCCTGCTGCAGGCGACCAGCCCGCACCTGCCGTCGGATCGGGCCGAGCAGCTGGCCGCCGTGACGGCGGGGTTGGCCAGTCTATCGATGGGTGCGGCGCATCTGTTCGACGGCGGCAAGGTGATGCAATCGATCGTCGAGATGCAGCGCGGGTACCTGCTGGTGATGAGTGTCGGAAACGGCTCGCACCTGGCGGTTCTGGCCAACAAGAGCCACGACATCGGCCGCATCGGCTACGAGATGGCGTTGCTCGTCGACCGGGTGGGCTCGGCGGTCACCGCCACCGCCCGCTCCGCCGGCTGAGGTGAGATGTCGAGCCCGTACGGATCAGAAAACCGGCCGACGACCCGGGTCAGGCCCTACGCTCTGACCTCAGGCCGGACCGAGCCCGCGATCTCGCTGCCGCTGGAGGCAGTGGTGGAAACGGTCTCCTACACCGCACATATGGAATGGCCCGCAGGGGATCTGCGCACCGAAATCATGCGACTGGGCACACATCGGCTCTCGGTCGCGGAAATAGCTGCATACCTCGGACGCCCACTGGGTATGGTCCGGGTGATGATCGGCGATCTCGTAGTCGGCGGGATTCTTCGAGTGCATTCGACGCTGACCGAGCAGGCGAGCTATGACGAACGCCGATCACTGATGGAGAGGACTTTGCGTGGACTCCGTGGCCTCTGAGGGCATGCGCCCCCCGAACCCCGATCAGCGGGTCGCGTCGACCAAGATCGTCGTGGCCGGTGGATTCGGGGCGGGTAAGACGACTTTCGTCGGTGCGGTATCGGAGATCGTTCCGCTGCGCACCGAGGCGATGGTGACCCACTTCTCCGACGGGATCGACGATCTCGCCGAGACGCCGGAGAAGGAGACGACCACCGTCGCCATGGACTTCGGCCGCATCGTGCTGCCGGGCAACCTGGTGCTGTACCTGTTCGGCACCCCGGGCCAGAAGCGGTTCTGGTTCATGTGGGACGACCTGATCCGCGGCGCCATCGGCGCTGTGGTGCTGATCGACACCCGCAGGCTGGAGGACAGTTTCGCCGCGGTCGACTTCTTCGAGGCGCGCGGCCTGCCGTTCCTGATCGCGGTGAACCGCTTCCCGAATGCCCCGCGCTTCCCGATCGCCGAACTGCGCGAAGCGCTCTCGGTGCGCGAGGGCATCCCGATCGTCGACATCGACGCGCGCAACGCGGTCGAGGTCAGGCAGGCGCTGGCCGCGGTCACCGAGTACGCCATCGCGCAGCTCGAACCGCAGCAGTTCGAGGAGGCCGGCCGGCGTGGTTGAGGTGCTCGCCGCGACCGGTGCGGAAACGTTCGGCCGCGGCACCGGCATCGCCTGGCTCGCGTTCGATCTGTCGATCCTGGGCGCGCTGGTGGCGTTCGCCTGTGTGCGGCACGCGAAGTACTCCCTGCGGTTCCGCCTGCTCTGGCTGACGATGGCGGCGGTCTCGCTCGGCGGAGTCGGACTGTGGCTGGCCAATTCGGTGGCGCTGCTCGGCATCACGGTGCACGACACCACGTTGCGGTACAACGCCGCGCTCGGCGCGGCGGCGGCGGCCACCGCGGTCGTCGGCGTGCTGGCCGGTCTGCTGATCGCGGGCCGGACCCCGCAGTTGCCGCGGCTGATCGTCGGCGGGCTGACGATGGGCCTCAGCGTCGGCCTGTCGACCTATCTGACCCTGGACGCGCTCACGGTGCAGGGCACCGTGGACGAGTCGCTGGGCCTGATCGGCGTCGCCGTGCTGGCGTCGATGGCGCTGTGCATCGCGACCCTGTGGGCCTTCCAGGTCGTGCGGCTGGTCCTGGTGCGGGTCGCGGCCTCGACACTGTTCGCGCTCGGGGTCGCCGCGGTGTACTACACCGCGGTCGCCGCACTGGAGTTCACGATCGATCCGGGCAGCCGGACGCCGGGCGGCCTCACGCCGTTCGACCTGGTGTTCCCGATGTTCGTGCTCGGCGCGCTCGGTCTGACGGTGCCCATCACCGCGGTGCTGATCGCGCCGGATCGGCGAGACGCGGCCGAACGTCAGCGCGAGGCGCGCACCGTCACCGCACGGTGACCAGCTAACGTCCGGTTTGTCGGAAAATTTGTGGACCAGCGCCCCGCTCGCGAAATCCCTCGCAGCGAGCCACATCCGGCCCGAAAACCGCCCCTGAAGTGGCGATGAGCGGGTTCTCCTTAACCGGAGAACCCGCCCTCCCGCACGAGAGTACATACCCGCCAAGGACTCCGCATCAGTCGCTGGGGAATTTTCCTGTGCCACAAAACAAACCAAGAGTCGGTTATGTGCCCGCCAGCAATCGCCGGGCAAGCCGTTAGCCCTGCTCACGCCAAGTGGCATGCGTCACATCGTTAACCGAGCGATTGCCCCGAACCCGCCCATAGGGCGCTGAACAGGCATAACGACCTCGCGGAAAGCCCCCTGGACAGCACCGGTCGAAGAACCGGTCGCGGACGGCGCGTTCGGCCCCCACCAGCGCCTTCAGCGGGTTATCGTCGGCCAGGGCGCATTCGTCTCGCCCAGCACATCCAAGGTTCGTTCGAAGGAGTTCGCATGGCCGTCAACGTGGTGCTCGACAAAGTTCTCGACAAGGCATACGAGAACAAGACGCTGAAGGAAATCCTCGCCGCGCCGCCGTCGGCCCTGGCCGGCCTGACCGAGGCGCACGACAAGCAGCTGCTCGAGGCCCTGAAGATCAAGACCATCGCCGATCTCGGCAGCAACAAGTTCTTCCAGCTCGCCGCGGCCCTGGCCGAACTGGCCGAGCGCGAGGGCTGAGTTAAAGGCGGCTGGCGCCGCGGGTTCGCGGCCCCCTTGTGCCTCGCGTCCGAGGGGCGATACTTCGGCTTCGCCGGGACGTCTCGCCCCTCGGACGCGAGGCGGGCCGCGAACACAGTTGTCACGACCGACCTCGCCCCTCGGACGCGAGACCGGCCGCGAACGTGATCCTCACGGCCGACCGCCAGGATCAGAGTTTCGTCGGGTCTATCACGCCTTTTCGGACGGCGCCGACGATACGGCGCGGCACCTTGTATTCCACACCGCCGACGGTCACGGGAACCAGCTGCGGAACTTCCGCTTTCCACTGCGAACGCCTGCTGCGGGTATTGGACCGCGACATCCTGCGCTTCGGTACGGCCACGGCTCAGCCCTCCTTGCCCGCGCGCGAGCGCTTTCCGTACTTGCGCTCGAATTTCTCCACCCGGCCCTGGGTGTCGAGGTTGCGATGGGTGCCGGTCCAGAACGGATGCGAATCCGAGGTGACGTCGACCATCAGCAGCGGATAGGTGTTTCCGTCGGTCCACTCGACGGTGCGATCGCTGGTCGAGGTCGACCGGGTCAGGAACCGCTTGCCGGTGCTCGAATCCTCGAAGACCACCGGGTGGTAGTCGGGGTGGATACCCGCTTTCATGACGTTTCTCCTCTCTCGGTGCGCTCGCCCGCCGTGGCCGCGGCCTCGGACGGATCGGCGCAGGGGTCTTCGTGCCAGTCGCCGAAGGGGTCCTCCCACAACGCGACTCGTTCCGGCGCCCGGTCGACCAGCAGCAGCTCGTCGTCCTCGACCAGCGCCCAGTGCAGCGCGTGCCGGATCTCGGCCGGGTCGGCGTCGTGGGCCAGGATCACCAGCGACACATCGCGATCGCCGAACCGCTCGTCCCAGCGCAGCGCGGCCATCGCCCGGCGGTCGGGGTCGGCCGCGGCCTGTTCCTCGGCGTCCATCGCCGCGAGCCAGCGACCGGCGCCGCCCACGCGCAGACCACCACCCGCCGATTCCAGCCACACCACCTGGTCGGGCTGGGTGGCCAGCCAGACCCGGCCGCGCGCGGTGACCACGCCGTCGAACAGCACGTCCAGCGCGTCGTGCAGGCGGCCCGGATGGAACGGCCTGCGCGCGGCGAACTCGATGAGCGAGACGCCGCAGTCGGTGGTCAGCGGCGGCTGACCGCGCAGCAGCGGCGCGTGAGCGTCGAAGATCCGGCCACGGCGCGCGTCGGCCGGGATTCGGGTCAGCAGCGCGCCGATCTCGACCGCGTCGAAGGCCGGGAGTTCGTCGAGCCAGGCGACCGGCGCGGCGGGCGCCAGCCTGCCGAGGACGGCGCCGAGCCGTTCGCGCTCGAGCGCGTCGACCTCGGTGGCCAGCACCACCAGCGCGTCGGCGAAGTCGACCTGACCGACGGCCACCTGCGCGACGGTGCGCTCGTCGTCGGCCGCGGCGAGCCCGCGGTCGGCCAGCACCTCGTCGCCGGTGGCGTCGGCGAGCCACTGCTGTCCGTCCAGGCAGGTCAGGGTGGCCTCGATCCGCACGTTGCGGCTCGCGGGACCGTCGACCCGGTCCGCCACTCCGGTCACCTCGACCGTGTCGATCGCGTGGCACAGCGCCTCGGCCTCGATGGCCGGGTCGAGCGCGAGCACGATGCGACGCACGTGCGCGCGGGCGGCGAGCGTGCACAGCATCGGCAGCAGATCGGCGCGCAGCGTGCACGAGACGCAGCCGTGCGCGAGTTCCAGCACGGTGGTCGTGACGGTGCCCGCGGTGCGCACCGTGCGCCGCACGACGCCTTCGCGCAGCTCGGCGAGGTCGTGGTGCACCACCACGGTGCCCGCGTCCGCGCTCAGTGTCGCCGCGATGTGCTCGACGCCGGTCATGGCAGGTCCGGAGAAGCCGGCCAACAGCACGACGGGCGTTCTCCGGTCGGACTGGTCCAGCACCCGATACCCCTTTCGATAACGATTTTCATTTACGTTACCCCAACGGTACAGTGCGGAATAACTGTTGTCGAAAATGGTTGTCATCTCCATGGAGGGAGGTCGCATGTCGGCCCACTGCCAGGTCACCGGACGCAAGCCCGGCTTCGGAAAAGCCGTCTCGCATTCACACCGGCGCACCAACCGGCGCTGGAACCCCAACATCCAGCGCAAGACCTACTACCTGCCCAGCGAGGGCCGCCGCATCACGCTGACGGTCTCCGCCAAGGGCATCAAGACCATCGACCGGGACGGGATCGAGGCCGTGGTGGCCCGCATCCGTGCCCGGGGCGACAAGATCTAGGAGCACCCATGGCCTCGAAGTCGACCGATATCCGACCCATCGTCAAACTCAAGTCCACCGCGGGTACCGGCTTCACCTACGTCACCCGCAAGAACCGCCGCAACGACCCCGACCGGCTGGTCCTGCGCAAATACGACCCCGTCGTGCGCAAGCACGTCGACTTCCGCGAGGAGCGCTGACGCTCCCCTGAGCTCAGGGGCCGGAAGCGGCAGCGCAGCGTAACCAGGTAGGCCCAGGGAAGGGAGCCGATAGATATGGCGAAGAAGTCCAAGATCGCCCGCAACGAGCAGCGCCGCGCGATCGTCGAGCGCTACGCCGCCCGGCGCGCCGAGCTCAAGGAGCTCATCCGCAAGCCGGGAACCGGCGACGCCGAGCGCGCCGCCGCGCAGGCCGAACTGCGCAACCAGCCCCGCGATGCCAGTCCGGTACGATTGCGCAATCGGGATGCAGCCGATGGCCGGCCACGCGGCCATCTCCGGAAGTTCGGCCTCTCCCGTGTTCGTGTGCGCGAGATGGCCCACCGGGGCGAGCTCCCTGGGGTCCACAAATCGAGCTGGTAGACACCCACTGATCTCGTGAGAAGGAACATCGCATGGCAGTGAAGCGAGCACCGTCCAAGAAGGCACGCGCCGAGCAGGGCCGTAAGCCGAAGAAGAACCCGTTGATCGCCGCGGGCATCGAAGTCGTCGACTACAAAGACGTCAACCTGCTGCGCACCTTCATCTCCGATCGCGGCAAGATCCGCAGCCGCCGCGTGACCGGCCTGACCCCGCAGCAGCAGCGTCAGGTCGCCGTCGCGGTGAAGAACGCACGCGAGATGGCGCTGCTGCCCTTCACCACCACCAAGTAGCCCCACGCGCGAGAGTGGCCCCGAAGCTGTTGCCTCGGGGCCACTGTCGTTGTGCGGGGCGAAGAACGCCGCGACTAGATCATCACGGGATGGTGAGGACCTGGCCCGCGTTGATCAGATCCGGGTTGTCGATGCCGGAGGCGGCAGCGATCTCCTGGTAGCGGTTGCCGTCACCGTAGAAGCGCTCGGAGATGGCCCACAGGGTGTCGCCCGGCTCGACCGTGTAGGTCTGCGCGGCCGGCGGCGGCGGGACCTCCTCGGCGATCGGGGCGGCGGCGACCGGCTCCGGCTCGGGAGCCGGGGCGGGCAGCGGGTTGTCGGTGTTGGTGGCGGTGGCCCACGCGACCGAGTCGTCGGTGCCGTAGAGCACGACGTTGCGGTCGGGCTGCACGACCAGACGCTCGACGTTCTTGCCACTGGTGTCGGTGGCCCAGACGCGCGAGCCGTCACCCTTGTAGATGACGAAATCGCCGTCGTGCTGCAGGGCCGCGCGCTGCACGTCCTGCCCATGAGTTTGTGCGGCCCACACGACGTTGCCGTCGGGCTCGGTCAGCACGAGGTTGCCGTCCGGCTGCAGGGCCAGGGTGTACGCACCGCCGGTCAGGGACTGTCCCAGTCCCAGTTCTTCGCCTACGCGCAGCGTGTCGCCCACGTTCGTCCTTTCGAAGATCCAGTTGCAGAGCATCCAACAGAAGATGCTCGCCGTATGCCACGGCGTCGCATCGCAAGCGAATGTAGTCCCCACCGAGCCGAAATGGGTGAGTTACGCGCAGGGTTCGCGGAAAGTTCACTGTGAGGAGTACCGCATCTAGAATGCCGCACCGACCCGCTCGAGCCCGCGCGCCACGCCGACTAGGCTCGCGGCATGCGAACGACCTCGCGTTTCACCGCCGCCACGGCCGCCCTGGCCGTGCTGCTGAGCCCGCTCACCGCCTGCTCGGACTCCGATGACGCTGCGCCCCAATCTCATTCGACGACCACGAGCGTCCGGCCGGAGGACGGCAACGCGAGCCTCGGCCATCGCTTCACCCCCGACCCCACCATCGTCAACCCCCACCCGCTGCCCTTCACCTCGTGGACGCGCCTGAGCGACAACACGATCGGCGTCAACTTCCAGACCGGCAACCCCGAGTGCTACGGCGTCGACGTCACCGTCACCGAGTCGGCCACCGCCGTGACGGTCGCCCTGCGCGCGGGCACCCGCGCCGACGCGGTCGGCAAGATGTGCACCATGAACGCCGTCTTCGGCACCGTGGAGATCGTCCTGGCCGCGCCGCTGGGCAGCCGCCAGGTGGTCGACGCCGGATAGCGAAAACGGGTGCCGCACCGAGGGATTCGGTACGGCACCCGTTCGGGTCCGGCGGTGACTCAGTGCGCGAAGTGGCGCGCTCCGGTCAGGTACAGGGTCACACCGGCTTCCTTGCAGAGCTCGACGGTGTCCTTGTCGCGGATCGAACCACCCGGGTGCACGATCGCGCGCACGCCCGCGGCCACCAGGATCTGCGGGCCGTCGGAGAACGGGAAGAACGCGTCGGAGGCGGCGACCGAACCCTTGGCCCGCTCACCGGCCCGCTCGACGGCCAGTTTGCACGAGTCGACCCGGTTGACCTGCCCCATGCCGACACCGACGGCGGCACCGTCGTCGGCCAGCAGGATCGCGTTCGACTTCACGGCCCGGCAAGCGCGCCAAGCGAATTCGAGGTCGGCCAGGGTGGTGGCGTCGGCCGGGTCGCCCGCAGCCAGGGTCCAGTTGGCCGGGTCGTCGCCCGCGGCGTCGAGAATGTCGCGGTCCTGCAGCAGCGCGCCGCCGCTGATCGGACGCAGCTCCACGCCCTTGCGCCGCGGCGGCTCGGCCACCAGCACGCGCACGTTCTTCTTGCGCTGCAGCACCTCGACCGCGCCGGGCGCGTAACCGGGGGCCACGATCACCTCGGTGAAGATCTCGGCGACCTGCTCGGCCATCTCCACGCTGACCTCGCGGTTGGCCGCGATCACGCCGCCGTAGGCGCTGACCGGGTCGGTGGCGTGGGCCTTGCGGTGCGCCTCGGCGATGTCGGCGCCCACGGCGATGCCGCACGGGTTGGCGTGCTTGATCACCGCGACGGCGGGCTCGTCGAAGTCGTAGGCGGCGCGCCAGGCGGCGTCACCGTCGGTGTAGTTGTTGTACGACATCTCCTTGCCGTGCAGCTGCTCGGCCTGGGCGATGCCGACCGTGCCGTCGTTGCTGGTGTACAGCGCGGCGGCCTGGTGCGGGTTCTCGCCGTAGCGCAGCACCGCGGCGCGCTCCCACGAGCCGGCGACCCAGCCCGGGAACTGCTCGGTCTCGGGCTGCACGGCGGGCACGGCGACCGAGCCCATCCAGCTCGCGACGGCCACGTCGTAGCTCGCGGTGTGCTGGAAGGCCTTGGCGGCCAGTCCGGTCCGCTCGGCGAGGGTGAAGCCGCCCGACTTCACGGCGGCGAGCACGTCGTCGTAGTCGTTGACGTCGACGACCACGCCGACCGACGGGTGGTTCTTGGCGGCGGCACGCACCATCGACGGCCCGCCGATGTCGATCTGCTCGACGCACTCGTCGATGCTCGCGCCGCTGGCCACGGTCTGGGTGAACGGGTAGAGGTTCACCACCACCAGCTGGAAGGCCTCCACGCCCAGCTCGGCGAGCTGGTCGACGTGCTCCGCGCGGCGGGTGTCGGCCAGGATGCCCGCGTGCACCCGGGGGTGCAGCGTCTTGACCCGGCCGTCGAGGGTCTCCGGGAAACCGGTCAGGTCCTCGACCTTGGTGACCGGAATGCCCGCCTCGGCGATCTTGCCCGCGGTCGAACCGGTCGACACCAGCTCCACGCCCGCGGCGTGCAGTCCGGTGGCCAGCTCGATGAGCCCGGTCTTGTCGTAGACGCTCACCAGCGCCCTGCGGATCGCCTTACGTTCACTCACCGGCGTGCTCGCTCATCTGGAATTTCTGCCTTTCGTCCGTCGGAGACAATGCCTCGGGTCGCGACAGCGGCGATGACCTCCGCCAGCAACCGTCGCTCGACAACCTTGATGCGCTCGTGCAGGGCGGCCTCGTCGTCGCCGGGCAGCACGTCGACCGCCTCCTGCGCGAGGATCGGGCCGGTGTCGACGCCACCGTCGACCAGGTGCACCGTGCAGCCGGTGACCTTGGCGCCGTAGGCGAGCGCGTCACGCACCCCGTGCGCGCCGGGGAACGACGGCAGCAGCGCGGGGTGGGTGTTGATGAACCGGCCGCCGAAACGTTCGAGGAACGCGGGACCGACGATCTTCATGAAGCCGGCGGAGACGACCAGGTCGGGCTGGAAGGCGTCGACGGCGTCGGTCAGCGCGCGATCCCAGGCGGCCCGGTCGTCGAAATCCCGCACCGCGACCCGGAAGTGCTCGATCCCCGCGGTCTCGGCGTGTTCGGTGGCCTGGCACACCCGGTCGACGCCGACCGCAACGATCTCGGCGGGATAGCCGGGCTCGCGCGCGGCGGCCAGCAGCGCGTTGAGCAGCGAGCCGGTGCCCGAGGCGAGGACGACGACGGTGGCCGGTGTCCCTGCGGGCTTCCACTGGGCAAACGAGGACGTCAGCGCTCTACTCCTGCGTGTGTCGGGTGGCGGCGATCGGCGATACCGCCGGGTCGAGCTTAACGACCGGTGCTCTTGTCACCTTCCGGCAGGTCCGACTCGACGACCTCCGCGTCGACGATGTCGTCGGTCGGCGCGGCCGTCGAGCCGGGCGCGGCGATGCTCACCTCGACGTCGTCGTCGAAGTCGGTGACCAGTTCGGCGTCGACCTCGACGGCGGAATCGTCGTCGTCGTAGTCGTCCTCGTGGTCGTCGTCGTCCTCGTCGTCGTAGTAGTAGTCGTCCTCGTCGTCGTAATCGTCGTCGTAGTCGTCGTGCTCGTCGAAGTCGTCGTGGTCGTCGTCGTAGTCGTGGACCGGGGCGGCGGGGGCGAGGAAGCGGCGGGCGAAGAACATGCCGACGAAACCGCCGAAGCCGAACCAGGTGACCATCAGCACGACCAGCATCAGCAGGTCGAGCCCGACCCGGCCGACGGCGCCGAGCTGTCCGCCGCCCAGGATCGCGAGCATCAGGAAGGTCAGCGTGGACAGCGCGGCGGAGGTGAGCGTCGCCCAGGGCGCGCCCGGCCGGTCGTCGCTGGTGCGGCCGAGCTCGATGCCGCCCAGCACACCCACCGCGATCGGCACCAGCAGCAGCACCGGCCACCAGCCCGCCGACGGCCCCTCCGGCAGCGGGATCAGCGCGGGCAGCACGGGCACCCGCCCGGCGGTGACGTCGAACAGCCCGACCGACCCGGCACCGAACTGGACCGCGGCCCCGCACAGCATCCCGGCCGCGGCGATCACCACATTCGGCAGGTAGAGCAGCGACAACAGCGTCATGCCGAGCACGTCGGTGACGTTGTGCGCCTGGTCGTACGCGCCGTCGAGCCGGTCCAGATGCAGGAAGAACGACACCGCGGTGGCCAGTGCGGCGCAGCCGAGCATGCGCAGCACGGTGCGCCGCGCGGCGCGGGCGCCGAGCACGGCCCACTCCGGGATCTCCACCGGCAGCAGCGCGTACACCGACGGCCACGCGCGACTCACGATGCCGCCGGCGGCCGCGCCGAGGTAGAGCACGAGGACCCAGCCGAACGCGGTCACCGGCCCCGGCGGTTCGAGCGGGGTGACTCCCGCGGCGTCCCCGGTGACGGCCAGACAGACCGCGGTCATCAGCAGCGGGCCCGCGAGCACGGCGCCGGTGAGCCAGCCGAGTTCGATCGGGGTGGGGCGGCGGGGAACCGCACGCGCGCATTCGCGGGCGGCTACCCAGACCAGGACCGCGGTCGGGACGAGCGGCAACACGCCCAGCGTCGTCCGGCCGACGGTCAGCGGAACCTGATGGGCGGCCAGCCAGGTCGCCGCGACCGCGCCGGGCGCGCTGGTCAGATCGGTGCCGGTGGTCACCATGACCACCAGGACGAGCAGGACCGTCGCCGCCAGCCCGCAGATCGTCGGCCGGGCGGCGACCAGCAGCAGGGTGCGCGCCCGCTCGGGCGACAGCGACCACCAGGGCGGCTCGTGACCGTGCCCGGACGGCGGTGCGGTGGCCTCCCCGTCACCGCGTGACCCGGAGGTCCGGCGCACGAGGGCGTTACGGGAGCTCATGACAATTCAGCGTGGCAGCTTCCCCGGCGGGCGCGGGTCAGGCGCGCCGCGAGCCCACAGGCGCACCTGTGGGCTCGCGACCGAACCTGTGCCACGCGCGGCGGCCGTCGGTTACTTGTTGTCCTCGTTCGGGCGGAACGCCGTGGTCGCGTCGGCCGCCGGATCGGCGGTCTGCTCACCGCCGAACGGCTGACCCTGCTGCGGCGCGGCCGCGCCGGGCTGCTGCCCGCCACCGTAGGTCGGCGCGCCGAAGGGCTGACCCTGGCCGGGCTGCTGCCCGCCGAAGTGCTGGGTCGCGCTCTCGTCCGGACGCGGCTGCGCCTGCGGCGCGGCACCGTAGGGCGACTGCTGCTGCGGCGCACCGTACTGCTGGCCGTACGGCGACTGCTGCGGCTGCCCGTAGGACGGCTGCTGGGCCTGCTGACCCGGCTGACCATAGGACGGCTGCGGCACCGACGGCTGGCTCTGCTGGCCGTACGGCGACTGGGTCGGGTACTGGCCGCCGGTCTGGCCCTGGCCGTAACCGGCCTGACCGTAGGGCTGCTGGCCGGTGCCCTGGCCGTAGCCCTGCTGGCCGTAGCCCTGCTGCTGGCCGTACTGGCCGTACTGACCCGGCTGCTGCTGCGGCTGGGCGGGCTTGGGCGCGGGCGGCTTGATGATGCCCAGTTCGAACAGCACGGCGACGATCGCGGCGGCCGCGGTGAGCAGCGCGAACACGATCACGATGTAGGCACCGAACTCCAGCTCGGCGCCCTCGGGCACCGAGAAGGTCAGCGCGAGCACGCCGAACAGGCCCGCGACCGCGGCCGCGGCCGCGGCGCCGAGCAGCTTCTGCTTGGGCAGCAGCGACACACCGGCCAGCAGACCGGCCAGCAGCACGATGGACAGCGTGGCCGAGCCGCCGAAGTAGGCGAAGAAGCTGTCGGTCTCGTCGCTGCTCACGGTGGTGCCGCCGATGGTCACCGGCTTGGCGCCGACGAACGGCAGGAAGCCGAGCAGGAAGGTCAGCACACCGAGGCCGGCGGTCGCGGCGGTCAGAATGAACGGCAGCCCTTTGCCTTCCGAACCGTCCGCGGTCGATGGCGCAGCCGCGGCGGCTCCGGTGCTCGGGCCCTGGCTGGGCGCGGCGGGTGTCGCGGGTGCGTTGTACCCGGAGCCCCCGGTCGGGTATGACATGTCGTCGTCTCCTTGTCGAGTCGTGCGCATCGGTCGCGTCGAACTGACTGGTGCTGATCCGGTTACTGACGCTACTGCACGTCCCGTCCCCGGTCACCACCTACCGATCGGGCTGTGGACAACCACGGCCCTGTGGAGAATCGACGAAGGCCGCCTCCGTCAAACCTGGAGGCGGCCTTCGTCGGTGTTGCGAGGGATCAGGCGGAGGCGATCGACGCCTTCTCCAAGATCTCGCGCGCGAGGGCGGCGGTCGCGGACGGCGTCTTGCCGACCTTGACGCCCGCGGCCTCGAGCGCTTCCTGCTTGGCCTGCGCGGTACCGCCGCCGCTGGAGACGATGGCGCCGGCGTGGCCCATGGTCTTGCCCTCGGGCGCGGTGAAGCCGGCGACGTAGCCGACGACCGGCTTGGTCACGTTGGCCTTGATGTAGGCCGCGGCGCGCTCTTCGGCGTCGCCACCGATCTCGCCGATCATGACGATGATCTTGGTCTCGGGGTCCTTCTCGAACGCCTCGATGGCGTCGATGTGGGTGGTGCCGATGACCGGGTCGCCGCCGATGCCGATCGCGGTGGAGAAACCGAAATCACGCAGCTCGTACATCATCTGGTAGGTCAGGGTGCCCGACTTCGACACCAGGCCGATCGGGCCCTTGCCGGTGATGTTGTTCGGGGTGATGCCGACCAGCGCCTCGCCGGGGGTGATGATGCCGGGGCAGTTCGGGCCGATGATGCGGGTCTTCTCGCCCTTCTCCACGTTGTAGGCCCACGCGTAGGCGGAGTCCTGCACCGGGATGCCCTCGGTGATGACCACGAGCAGCGGGATCTCCGCGTCGATGGCCTCGATGATGGCGTCCTTGGAGAAGGCGGGCGGCACGAACGCGATGGAGGTGTCGGCGCCGGTCTTCTCGATCGCCTCGGCGACGGAGGCGAACACGGGCAGCTCGATCTCGTTGCCGTCTTTGTCGGTGTGCTTGACGGTGGTGCCGGCCTTGCGCGCGTTCACGCCGCCGACGACATTGGTGCCCGCCTTCAGCATCAGCGCGGTGTGCTTGGTGCCCTCGCCGCCGGTGATGCCCTGGACGATGACCTTGTTGTCCTTGTTCAGGAAGATGGACATGTTCGTGTTCCTTACTTGGCTGCGGCCAGTTCGGCAGCCTTGTCGGCGCCTTCGTCCATGGTCTGGGCCAGCGTCACCAGCGGGTGGTTGGCCTCGGCGAGGATCTTGCGGCCCTCGTCGACGTTGTTGCCGTCGAGACGGACGACCAGCGGCTTGGTGGCCGCGTCGCCGAGGATCTCCAGCGCCTTCACGATGCCGTTGGCGACCGCGTCGCACGCGGTGATGCCACCGAAGACGTTGACGAACACGCTCTTGACCTGCGAGTCGCCCAGGATGACGTCCAGGCCGGCGGCCATCACGGAAGCCGAAGCGCCACCGCCGATGTCGAGGAAGTTGGCCGGCTTCACGCCGCCGTGGTTCTCGCCGGCGTAGGCGACGACGTCCAGGGTCGACATGACCAGGCCTGCGCCGTTGCCGATGATGCCGACCTCGCCGTCGAGCTTGACGTAGTTGAGGTCGTTCTCCTTGGCCTTGAGCTCGAGCGGGTCGGTCGCGTCGACGTCGGCGAACTCGAGGTGGCCGGGCTGACGGAACTCGGCGTTCTCGTCCAGGGTGACCTTGCCGTCCAGGGCGAGGATCTCGTCGCCGGGAGTACGCACCAGCGGGTTGACCTCGACCAGGGTGGTGTCTTCCTTGGTGAAGACCTCCCACAGCTTCTGGATGGTCACGGCCGCGGCGTCGAGCACCTCGGCGGGCAGGTGGCCCTTCTCGGCGATCTCACGGGCGAAGGCCAGGTCGACACCCTTGACGGCGTCCACCGGGATCTTGGCCAGGCGCTCGGGGGTCTTCTCGGCGACCTCTTCGATCTCCATGCCGCCCTCGACCGAACACATGGCCAGGTAGGTGCGGTTGGAACGATCGAGCAGGAAGGAGATGTAGTACTCCTCCGCGATGTCCTTGGCCTCGGCGACAAGGAGCTTCTTGACGATGTGGCCCTTGATGTCCAGGCCGAGAATGTTCTGCGCGTGCGTGAACGCGTCCTCCGGGGTGGCGGCGTACTTGACGCCACCCGCCTTACCACGGCCGCCCACCTTGACCTGCGCCTTGACCATCACCGGCTTGCCGATTTCCTCGGCAATCGCGCGAGCTTCTTCGGCCGTGTCGCAAACACGACCCTCGGACGAAGGCACTCCGTGCTTAACGAAGAGCTCCTTCGCCTGATATTCGAAGAGATCCATGTACTCACCGTCTCGTCTGCGTTGCTATGACAACGTCTTTGTTGGCGGCCCGACGTCGGTAGCGGGTCGGGTCGGACTCTAACCAGTCACATGGAGGGCCAAACGGCCACATTCATCCTAAGTGGCGCAGGTCACGACGTGTTACGGGAGGTCGGCAAAACCGCTGGCCAAGGCTACTGGCGAGTAGTTTTTCGGGTTTTTCCGGCACCGTGGCAGGTCGGGACACGTAAAGCCGCGACCCCTCACGATCTACTACGTTATGTCGTCGACGAACCTCACCCGAGACGCCGGAAAACAGTGAGATATCCCGCCGCGTTACGGTGACGAATCTCACACACTACGCTAGGTTTTCGACCAGCGCTTGCCACTCTGCAATCGCTTCGTTACCGTCAATGCGGTCGAAGTCACAACCAGGTCACGACAACCAGGTCACGACTGGCAAGTCAGGACTGAGGAGGACGACAAGCTTGAGGCACGTCAGCACTCGCTTGGAACAGCCGTCGGCGATTCGGCGCAGCCGATGAACCACCGCTCCACCTTCACAGTCGAAAATCGCACCAACTCCGGTCATCGTTACCGGTACACCGACGAGTACACCTCGCATCCGCAGGGCCGTCGCGCGCCCGCCGCTGCGCCCGAAACCGCCTGGCCACAGCAGAACACCTGGCAGGACCAGAACGCCTGGAACGCCGACAGCGCGTGGACGCCCGCCGAGGACGAGTGGACCGCGGACGAGTCCGACACCTATGACTCCGGCGCCTACGCCGCCTCGTGGGAACCCACCCGCGCCGCCGAGACCGCGGAGCCCGCACCACGCCGCGCCGAACGTCGTGGTGGCGCGCACCGCGTGCCCGCTCCCCCCGCCGCGCTGAAGGGCCGCGCAGCGGTCATCGCCGTCGCCGCCGGTGCTGTCGTCGCCGCCGGGCAGGCCGCGATGGCCGATCCGGGCCAGCCCGCGCACGGCGTCGACTACGAGGCCGCGGGCCAGATCCACGAGATCGCCGCCCAGTCGATGAGCACCGCCGACATCGACGAGAACAGCACCGGCGCTTCGGTACTCGAAGCCTCCGCCATCGCCGACAAGAGCCACTTCGACGACATCCTCGCCAAGGGCCAGAAGTTCGCCGAAGACCTCGCCGCGCAGGAATCGGCCAAGCTGCGTCCGCTGTTCGCGAAGTTCACCTCGGGCAACTACACCTCCGGTTTCGGCGCCCGCTGGGGTGTGCAGCACCTCGGCATCGACGTCGCCGGTCCGATCGGCACCCCGATCTACTCGGTCGCCGACGGCACCGTCATCGAAGCGGGTCCGGCCTCCGGCTTCGGCATGTGGGTGCGCGTTCTGCACGACGACGGCACCGTCACCATCTACGGCCACATCGACACCGCGACCGTCTCCCAGGGCCAGCGCGTCCTCGCCGGCGACCAGATCGCCACCATGGGCAATCGCGGCTTCTCCACCGGCCCGCACTGCCATTTCGAGGTGTGGCTCAACGGCACCGACAAGATCGACCCGGTTCCGTGGCTGGCCACCCGCGGCATCAGCCTGGGCGCCCAGCGCGACTGAGGTGAGGTGACCAGCGGCACCCTTCCCAGTGCCGCTGCACCCGATTAGCGTGCCAGTCATGGCTGGTACGACGAAGTACACGCAGTTCCTCGCCCTCCCACCGGAATCCGTGTGGAGTGTTCTGGGGGATCTCGAGCAGTGGCCGGAGTGGAATCCGGGCGTGCGGTCGGTGCGGATGCACGGGCCGGTCGCCGTCGGCGCCACCGGTGACTACCTGCCCAACAGCCAGACCGCCGCGCGCGTACACGGGCGATTCGGCGGCCCGTTCACCGTCACCGCCGTGGTACCGAATCGCGAACTGAGCATCGAGCAGCCCGAGCCCGCCGGGATCATGCATCTCACCTGGCGGCTCACCCCGCGCGACGGCGGCACCGAGATCACCCAGGAACTGCGGTTCACCGGGCCGTCCGCCGCGGCGGCCCGCGCGGTGGTGCGGCCCTTCATCGAAACCGATGCGCGCGTGAACTTCTCGCGGCTGGCCCGGCTGGCCGGGCTCGTGCCCGCCGCCGACGCGCTCACCGTGGTCATCGCGGGTGGCACCGGGGCGCTCGGCACCCAGGTTGCCGCCGACCTCACCTGTCGCGGTCAGCGCGTCACCCTGCTGACCCGCAAGCGCAACCCGGCCCTGCCGTTCCGGCAGACCGAATGGGACGGCCGCTCGATCGGCGCCTGGGCGGCCGAACTGCGCGAGCCGGGCAAGCTCGCGGTGATCAATCTGGCGGGCAAGCTGGTCGACTGCCGGCCCACCGAACGCAATATCGCCGAACTGCGCACCAGCCGAGTCGATTCCACCGCGGCCCTGGTCGCTGCCGCCGGCCTGCGAGAGACGCCTGTCGACTACTGGGTGCAGGCCAGCACCACCGCGATCTGGTCGGACGCGGGCGAAACCCGGTGCACCGAGACCACTCCCCTGCCCGTCGGCCTGCCGCAGATGACCGGCGTGGCCCAGCCGTGGGAGGAGGCGTTCGACCCTGCCCGCGCCGCGCACTGGACGATCCTGCGCACCTCCATCGTGCTCGACCCCGACGCCCCCGCTCTCAAACGCCTCACCCAGCTCACCAAAGCCGGGCTCGGTGGCCGCGTCGGCCCCGGTGACCAGTGGTTCAGCTGGATCCATATCGAGGACTGGCTGGCCGTGGTCCGCGCCGGCCTCGGCCTCGATCCCGACCTCACCCTCCCCGACGGCATCCTCGTCGCCGCCACCGAATTCCCGGTCCGCAACGCCGAACTCATGGCGACGCTGCGCCGCCTGCTGCACCGCCCACCGTCACCCCCGACCCCAGCGGCGATCCTGAAGGTCGGCGCGGTCGTGCTGCGCACCGACCCGGCGCTGGGCCTCACCGGCCGCCACGCCACCTCGGAAGTCCTGCGCAAGGCAGGCTTCCAGTTCCGCTACCCCACCCTCGACGAGGCCCTGACCGACCTACTCCCGCACTGAGCCCCACCCACCCCCGACCCCTGGGGAGCGCACGCCGGCACACAAGAACCCGCCGACACGAGCGCACCAGCGCTCCAACAAACCCAGCCACCACGCCCGACCCCTAGGGAGGGCAGGCCGACACAGTCGGCCGTCGGCGGCCGTCCCGCCGGTCAGGCGCCGTGGCGCAAGCGACGAAGGAGCAAGCCACGGCGCCTGACCCGCGGCACACAAGAACCCGCCGACACGAGCGCGCCAGCGCTCCAACAAACCCAACCAACCACGCCCGACCCCTAGGGAGGGCAGGCCGACGAAGTCGGCCGTCGGCGGCCGTCCCGCCGGTCAGGCGCCGTGGCGCAAGCGACGAAGGAGCAAGCCACGGTGCCTGACCGGCGGGACCCAAGGGGCCGCCGACCTCGAGCGCGCCAGCGCTCCAAATACACAGCTAGAGCTTCACGATGGTCCGGCTGAACTGAGGGATCAGCCGGATCTTCCCGGCCGTGCCGAAGTCGATGGTGACCGTCGCCAGCGGGCCGACGCCGTCGGCGGCGACCACGCGGCCCAGGCCGTACTTGTCGTCGCTGACCCGATCACCCACGGCGAGTACGAGATCGGTGTTGTTCCGCTTGACCGCGCCACCACCGGGGGCGGGCCTGCGCTGGCCGGTTCCGCCGCGCACACCCGGACGCTGATCCCAGCCGTCGCCCCTGGTCCAGTCGCGTTCGAAGCCGCCCTCCTCGCGCCTGCGGCCGCGCTGCACCGGCGAAACCACCGGCTCCAGCCGACGCCAGTCCAGCAGGTGCTGCGGGATCTCCTGCAGGAAGCGCGATTCCGGGTTCGACACCGGCTGGCCCCAGCCCGAGCGCACGACGGCGCGGGACAAGTACAGGCGCTGTCGTGCCCTGGTGATGCCGACGTAGGCGAGCCTGCGCTCCTCGGCCAGCTCGGTCGGGTCGCCCAGCGCGCGCATGTGCGGGAACTGGCCGTCCTCCCAGCCGGTCACGAAGACCACCGGGAACTCCAGGCCCTTCGCGGTGTGCAGCGTCATCATGGTGACCACGCCGGACCCCTCGTCGGGGATCTGGTCGGTGTCGGCCACCAGCGACACGCGCTCGAGGAACGCCGCCAGCGAGCCGGGTTCGGGTTCGCCGTCGCCCACCTCCGGCAACAGCCCTTCCTCGCGCGCAGCCTCGGCGTTGTTGAACGCCTCGGAACTGAATTCGCGGGCCACGCTGACCAGTTCGTTGAGGTTGTCCAGGCGCGCGCCGTCCTGCGGATCGTCGGAGGCTTCCAGTTCGGCCCGGTAGCCGGTGCGGTCGAGCACCGCGTCGACGACATTGCCCACGTCGGGATACTCGCTGTCGGCGCGCTTTCCGGCGGCGCGGATCTCGTCGAGCAGGTCGAGGAAGCCGGCGATGGCCCGCACCGCCCTGGTGTTCAGCAGCGCGACCTTGCCGTCGGCGGCGTCGCGCAGCGCGGCGGCGAAGCCGATGTCGCGCTGTTCGGCGTGCACCGCCACGCACGCCTCGGCGCGATCGCCGATGCCGCGGCGCGGGGTGTTGAGGATGCGGCGCAGGCTCACCGCGTCGTCGGGGTTCTCCAGGACGCGCAGGTAGGCCACGACATCGCGGACTTCCTTGCGCTCGTAGAACCGGACGCCGCCGACCACCTTGTACGGCAGGCCCATCCGGATGAAGATCTCCTCCAGCGCCCGCGAATTGTTGTTGGTGCGGTAGAAGACCGCGACGTCGCCGTAGTTCGCCTCGCCCGCGTCGACCAGCTTGTCGATCTCCTTGGCGACGAACGCCGCCTCGTCGTGCTCGTTGTCGGCGACGTAGCCGGTGATCAGCTCGCCCTCGCCGGAGTCGGTCCACAGCTTCTTCTCGCGCCTGCCCTCGTTACGCGAGATCACCGCGTTGGCGGCGGAGAGGATGTGCTGGGTGGAGCGGTAGTTCTGTTCCAGCAGAATGGTTTCCGCGTCCGGGAAATCGCGCTCGAATTCCTCGATGTTGCGGATCGTCGCGCCGCGGAAGGCGTAGATGGACTGGTCGGCGTCGCCCACCACGCACAACTCGCTCGGCTCGACGCCCGCTTCCTCGTCGGTCTGCGGGCTGTGGTGGCCGACGAGTTCGCGCACCAGCACGTATTGCGCGTGGTTGGTGTCCTGGTACTCGTCGACGAGGACGTGCCGGAAGCGGCGCCGGTAGTACTCGGCGACCTGCGGGTGGTTCTGCAGCAGCGCGACCGTCTCGCCGATCAGGTCGTCGAAGTCCATGGCGTTGGCCGCGCGCAGCCGCTTCTGGTACTCGGCATAGACCCGGGCGACCAGCGCGGGCAGCTCGGTGTCGTCGGCCTCGGCGTCGGCGGCGGCCTGCTCGGGGCCGATCAGTTCGTTCTTCAAGTTGGAAATTGCGGTCGCCAGCAACCGCGCCGAATACTTCTTCGTGTCGATGTCGAAATCGCGGCTGATCATCGTCAGCAAACGGCGTGAATCGTCGGCGTCGTAGATGGAGAAATTCGAATTCAGACCCGGCAGCAGGGCCGCCTGCATCCGCAGAATCCGCACACAGCTGGAATGGAACGTCGAGACCCACATGCTGGCCGCGCGCGGGCCGACCAGCCCGGCGACCCGCTCGCGCATCTCGGCGGCGGCCTTGTTGGTGAAGGTGATCGCCAGGATCTGCCCGGTGTGCACGCCACGCGCGGCCAGCAGGTAGGCGATGCGCCGGGTGAGCACCGCGGTCTTGCCCGAGCCTGCGCCCGCGACGATCAGCAGCGGGGAGCCCGCGTGCACCACGGCCGCGCGCTGCTGCGGATTCAGTCCGTCGAGCAGGCGTTCGGTCTCCTCGACCCGGCGCTGCTCGCGTTCCCTGCGGCGCTGTTCCTGCTCGGCGCTGTGCCGCGCCGCCGCCTCGGCCAGCCCGCCACCGGACGCGCCGGAACCACCACCTTCCCGGCGCGATAGCTCCGCGGGCGCGGAAGCGGGTTCACTGGGATCGGCGGCTGAGGCGTGGGGAGCGACCGTGATATCCATCGTCTGTCCACGCTACCGGCGGGCACCGACAGGCGGCGAACCGCAGGCTTCTCAGCAGATTCACAAACACAACTGTTTTGCATGACTGGGGGCCCGTGGCACACTGGGCCTCATGGCCAGTGCTTCTCCGCATGCCCGGATCGGCAAACGATCCGATATCGTGGCGGTGAGTGTGGCTTTTTGCGCACTCCCGGGGGGATCACGTACCGCCCATCGGGAAAGTTTCAGGGTGAAGGAACAGATCGGGTAACAGGCCGCGCGGCCAGTCCGATCCAAGTTCTGACACGAGGAGATGAATGATGAGCACCCCTGCTACGACCACCGGGTCCGATTCGGCTCTGCCGCAATCCGAGGCGGAGATCGAGAAGCTCCGCCTCGAGATCGACCAGCTCGACGCCACGATCCTCGCCGCGATCAAACGTCGGAGCGAGATCTCGCGGATCATCGGCCGCACCCGGATGGCCTCCGGGGGTCCGCGCCTGGTCCACAGCCGTGAGATGAAGGTGCTCGAGCGCTTCAGCGAGCTCGGTCAGGAGGGGCACACCCTCGCCATGCTCCTGCTCCGCCTCGGCCGAGGGCGCCTCGGCCGCTAGGCCCCACACAGCCACGCGGCGGACCACCAGTTCGCCGCTTCCACAAAGCCGCCCCGGGTGCGACACCATCCCCGGGGCGGTTTCGTGTCTCAGGTCAGGGCGATGTACTTCGTGTTCAGGTATTCCTCGATGCCCTCGATGCCGCCCTCGCGCCCGAAGCCCGATTCCTTGACGCCGCCGAACGGGGCGGCCGGGTCGGAGATGACGCCGCGATTGACGCCGACCATGCCCGTCTCCAGCGCCTCCGACAGGCGCAGCGCCCGGTCCAGGTCCCGCGTGTACACGTAGCTGACCAGGCCGTATTCGGTGTCGTTGGCGGCGGCGATGCCCTCGTCCTCGGTATCGAACGCGACGATCGGAGCGACCGGCCCGAACACCTCCTCGCGCAGGATGCGCGCCGTCGCGGGCACCTCACCCAGGACGGTGGCCGGGTAGAACCAGCCCGCCCCGCCGGGGGCCTTGCCACCCAGCAGCAACTGCGCGCCCTGGTCGACGGCGTCGTCGACCAGCTCCGCGACGATCTCGCGCTGCTCCTCGCTGACCAGCGGACCGAGGGTGCTGGCCGGATCGGTGCCTGGCCCGAGCACCACGGTGTCGGTCATCGCCGCGACCAGTTTCTCGGTGAACTCGGCGACTACCCCGCGCTGGACGTGGAAGCGGTTGGCCGCGGTGCACGCCTCGCCGCCGTTGCGCAGTTTCGCCTGCATCGCGCCGGCCACCGCGGCGTCGATGTCGGCGTCGTCGAACACGACGAACGGCGCGTTGCCGCCCAGTTCCATCGAGGTGCGCAGCAGGCGGTTCGCCGACGCCGAGACGAGCTTCTTACCGACTTCGGTCGACCCGGTGAAGGTGAGCTTGCGCAGCCGCGGATCGTCGATCAGCGGGCCGGTGACGGCCCCGGAACGCTGGGTCGTGACCACCGACAGCACCCCGTCGGGCAGCCCGGCCTCGCTGCACAGCTTGGCCAGCGCCAGCATGGTCAGCGGCGTCGCCGAGGCGGGCTTGACGATCATCGTGCAGCCGGCGGCCAGGGCGGGCCCGATCTTGCGGGTGCCCATGGCGAGCGGGAAATTCCACGGCGTGATCGCCAGACACGGACCGACCGGTTGCTTGGCCACCATGATCCGCCCGGTCCCCGACGGCGCGTGCAGGTAGCGGCCGTGCACCCGCACCGCCTCCTCGCTGAACCAGCGGAAGAACTCGGCGCCGTAGCGCACCTCGTTGCGGCTCTCGGCCAGGGCCTTGCCCATCTCGAGCGTCATCAGCAGCGCGAACTCCTCGGCCCGCGCCGTCAGCTGCTCGAACACCGCGCGCAGGATCTCGCCCCGCTCGCGCGACGGGGTCGCCGCCCACGCCTGCGACGCCGCGACAGCGGCGTCCAGCGCGCGCATCGCGTCGTCCGGGGTGGCGTCGGCGACCTGCGCGATCACCGAGCCGTCGGCGGGATTGCGCACCGCGAAGGTGCCACCGCCCGTCGCCTCGACCGGCCCGGAGCCGATCCACAAACCCTTCGGTACGAATTCGAGTACGTCACGTTCGGACACCATGGGAGCCAGCGTAGGCGGCGGGCCCTCGGCGCACATCGAACTGCGGCGCCGGACTTCATCGAACGCTGTAATGTCGGCTGACGTGAGCAGCGACATCACCGCGTCGGCGGCTTGGCAGGCACTGTCGGACAACCACCGCAGCGTCGCACCCCTACACCTGCGCAAACTGTTCGCCGACGATCCGGCGCGCGGCAAAGACCTGACCGTGCAGGTGGCCGACCTGCACATCGACTACAGCAAGCATCGCGTGACGCGCGAAACTCTCTCCCTCCTGGTCGATCTCGCCCGCACCGCGGGCGTGCCCGAGCGGCGCGACGCGATGTATTCCGGCGCCCACATCAACACCTCGGAGGACCGTGCGGTCGGGCACATCGCCCTGCGTCTGCCCGCCGGCGATCAGCTCGACATCGACGGCACCGACGCCGACGCCGAGGTGCACGACGTGCTGCGCCGGATGGGCGAATTCGCCGATTCGGTGCGTTCGGGCGACTGGCGCGGCGCGACCGGTGAGCGCATCACCGCGGTGGTGAACATCGGCATCGGCGGCTCGGATCTCGGACCCGACATGGTCCATCGCGCGCTGCGCCACTACACCCATCCCGGCATCGAGGCCCGGTTCGTCTCGAATGTCGACCCGTGCGATCTGGTGGCCAAGCTCACCGGACTCGACCCGGCGACCACCCTGTTCATCGTCGCCTCCAAGACCTTCTCCACGCTCGAGACCTTGACCAACGCGACCGCCGCCCGGCGCTGGCTCGTCGGCGCGCTCGGCGAGGACGCCGTCGCCAAGCACTTCGTCGCGGTGTCGACCAACGCGGAGCGGGTGGCCGCCTTCGGCATCGACCCCGCGCACATGTTCGGCTTCTGGGACTGGGTCGGCGGCCGCTATTCGGTCGACTCCGCCATCGGCCTGTCGGTGATGGTGACCATCGGCAAGGAGCAGTTCGCCGAGTTCCTGAGCGGAATGCACGCCGTGGACCGGCATTTCGCGACGGCGCCACTGGAGCAGAACGGGCCGGTCCTGCTGGCCATGCTCGGGGTCTGGTACACGAACTTCTTCGGCGCGGAATCGCGGGCGGTCCTGCCGTATTCGAACGATCTGGCCCGCTTCCCGGCGTATCTGCAACAGCTGACGATGGAGTCCAACGGCAAGTCGGTGCGCGCCGACGGCACCCCGGTGACCACCTCGACCGGCGAGATCTTCTGGGGCGAGCCGGGAACCAACGGCCAGCACGCCTTCTACCAGCTGCTGCACCAGGGCACCCGGCTGATCCCGGCCGACTTCCTCGGCTTCGCGCGGTCCACCGACGACCTGCCGACCCGCGACGGCACCGGCAGCATGCACGACATCCTGATGAGCAACCTGTTCGCGCAGAGCAAGGTGCTGGCCTTCGGCAAGACCGCCGAGGAGATCGCCGCCGAGGGCACCGATCCGAAGCTGGTGCCGCACAAGGTGATGCCGGGCAATCGGCCGAGCACCACGATCCTGGCGCCGGAGCTCACGCCGTCGACGGTGGGTCAGCTGATCGCGCTCTACGAGCACCAGGTGTTCGTCGAGGGCACGATCTGGGGCATCGACAGTTTCGACCAGTGGGGCGTCGAGCTGGGCAAGCAGCAGGCGCTGGAGCTGATGCCGCTGCTCAGCGAGCCGGCGCAGCCGGTGACGCAGGGCGATTCGTCGACCGACGAGCTCATCGGGTGGTATCGGGCCCATCGTCGCTGACCTCGGTGACCGCCGGGGGTGGCGGGCGGAACGCGGCGAGGCGGCGGGTGACACTGCTCGTCACGATGGTCGCCAGGGTGCCGATCACCACCAGGTCGAACGCGATCTGCACCATCGCCGCGATCCGGGCGACCTGGCCGACGGCGTGGACGTCGCCGTAGCCGACGGTGCCGAGGGTGGACATCGTGTAGTACAGCGCGTCGGTGCGGGTGACCAGGCCGTCGAACTGATCCGGTTGGCGCTGTTGCAGCCGGTAGTAGAACAGCGAGAACACCACGCACACGATGCACACGACGAGCAGCACCCCGTCGACGCGCCCGCCCGCCGAGTCCGGCGCGTTCAGGAAGTGCTGGATCCGCCGCCAGACCAGCCAGGCCAGTCCGATGACGCCGGCGATGAAGCTGACGATCCCGAACACCTCGCCCGGCCAGGCGTCGAGCTCGAACGGGCCGCTCAACGGCACGCTGTAGTAGAGCAACAGCGCGCACACCGCCGCCGCCCCGTTGCGCAACGCATGCCCGGGCACACCGACTCGCAGACCTCGCGTCATCGCTCCATGATTGCCCGCCGATCGCCGGTTCGGCGGCGCACGCGCCGACGCGGACCGAGAACAGCCGCCCGTGTCGAGTGAACTAGCCGATCCGATAGCCGTCGCCGCACGCCGACAGCACCGTGTCGGCCCGCTGCTTGCTCGCGGCGACGAGGTCGGCGTTGCGCAGATCGCTGTCGGTGACCTTCGCGCTCGCCTCGGCCGCTGTTCGGCCGCCGAGGGTGTGGCGTCGCAGGAGTCGCTCGGTGAGGACAGCGCGGGGCGCGTCGAGATACCAGCAGGTGTCGAGCAGCCCGCGGACCGGCGCCCAGCCGGGCGCCTCGGCATCGGTGAGCAGCAGGTAGTTGCCCTCGACGACGACGACGCGCTCATCGCGCACGACCACCCCGCCCTCGGTGGGTTCGTCGATCGCCCGGTCGAACAGTGGCCAGGGCACCGGCTCCCCGATCGCGGCCGCCCGCAGCGAGCGCAGGTCGGCGACGAAGCCCGCCGCGTCGAAGGTGTCGGGTTCGCCCTTGCGGGCCGCCGCGCCGCGGGCCCGCAGCACCTCGTTGCGCAGGTGGTAGCCGTCCATCGGCGCGACCACCGCTGGTCGCCCCGACCCGGCGAGCTCGGCGCACAGCCGCTGGGCCAGCGTCGATTTGCCCGCACCGGGCGGCCCGGCGATTCCGAGCAGGAAACGCCCACCGGTCGCGCCCGCCGGAATCCGCCGAGCCAGCTCACTCACCGACAGCATGCGCTCGTCCAGGTCACCGCCTCACCCTAGCGACGGTGCGCCGGAGTGGGCGGCGTCGAGCAGTTCCCGGCGAGGCCGTTGGCCGCGGGCCGGTGCCCGGGGCGACCGCCCGGTCGTCACCGCACGTCGACGAAGGCCCGTTCGATGATCGCGCCCGTGTCCACCCCGACCGGCAGCGTGCCGAAGGCGATGCCCCAGTCGTCGCCGAGCCGGGTCGCGCAGAAGGCGTCGGCGACGGCCGGGTGACCGTGGCGCACCAGCTGCGCGCCCTGCAGGACCAGCGCCATCAGTTCCACGACCCGGCGGGCCCGGTACTCGATGTCGGACAGGTCGCCGAGTTCCTTGCCGACGCGGTCGATCGCGTCGTCCAGGCGCGGGTCGGCGCCGCGGGCGAGGCCGACCTCGGCGAAGTACGCCTCGACGGTCTCGGGCTGACGGCCCATGGCGCGCAACGCGTCCAGCGCGGCCACATTGCCCGACCCCTCCCAGATCGACATGAGCGGCGCCTCCCGGTACAGCCGCGGCATGCCGGATTCCTCGGCATAGCCGTTGCCGCCCAGGCATTCCAGCGCCTCGGCCGCGTGCGAGGGCGCCCGCTTGCACACCCAGTACTTGGTGATGGCCAGCGCGATCCGGCGCAGCGCGGCCTCGGCCGGGTCGCTGCCCGCGCGGTCGGTGGCACCGGCCAGGCGCATCATCACCGTGGTCGCGGCATCGGACTCGATCACCAGATCGGCCAGCACATTGCGCATGGCGGGCTGGTCGATCAGCTTGGCGCCGAACGCTTCCCGGTGCCTGGCGTGCTGCACGGCGGCGACGGCGCCCATCCGCATCCCGGTGGCCGAGCCGATCACGCAGTCGAGCCGGGTCATGTTGACCATCTCGATGATCGTCTTCACGCCCGCGCCCTCGGCGCCGACGAGCCAGCCGGTGGCGTTCTCGTACTCGATCTCGGAAGACGCGTTGGACTTGTTGCCCAGCTTGTCCTTGAGCCGCTGGATGCGGATCGGGTTGCGGGTGCCGTCGGGCAGCACCCGCGGCAGCAGGAAGCACGACAGCCCGCCCGGCGCCTGGGCCAGCGTCAGGAACATGTCCGACATCGGCGCGGAGGTGAACCACTTGTGCCCGACGATCCGGTAGGCACCGTCCGGCTGCGGGGTGGCGGTGGTGGTGTTGGCCCGCACGTCCGAGCCGCCCTGCTTCTCCGTCATCGACATACCCGCGATGAGCCCGGCCTTGGTCGACGGCTCGCGCAGGCCGAAATCGTAGGTGCGCGAACCGAGCAGCGGCTCGTACTTCGCGGCCAGCTCGGGATTGTGGCGCAGCGCGGGCACCACGGCGTAGGTCATCGAGATCGGACACATGTGCCCGGCGTCGGCGATGCCCCAGGTGTAGAACTTGGCGGCGCGGGCGGTGTGCGCGCCGGGACGCTCGTCGAGCCACGGCGAACCGTGCAGGCCGTGCGAGACGGCGACGGTCATCAGGTCGTGCCAGTGCGGGTGGAACTCCACCTCGTCGACGCGATGGCCCCAGCGGTCGTGGGTGTGCAGCACCGGCGGGTACTCGTTGGCGAGCCTGCCCCAGTCCTGCGCGGCGACATCGCCGGCGAGCCTGCCGAGTTCGCGCACTTCGGCCTCGGCCCAGCCCGCGCCCTCCCGGTGCAGGCCCTCGATCAGCGCGGGGTTGCGCGCGGCGTCGAAGGGGACCAGCGGGGGTACCTGGTTGAACACTTCATGGGTCGGCATGGCCGGAACTCCTTCGACTACGACATTTCCGGGCGCGCACCCAGGGCGCGCACGGCGAAAGCAACCAATTCGGGGATGACGGTCTCGGCGTGCGGCGCGGCGGCCAGCGGACCGACCAGCACCTCGCCGATCGCGCCGACGAGCGCGGCCGCGCCGAGGGCGGTGTCCTGGGCGGGCAGGCGGCCCTCGGCGACGCCGTGCGCGATCGCGGCCTCGAACGAGGCGGCGAACGCGCGCCGGAACTCCAGCCGCTGCGCGTCGACGGCCGCGTCGACCGGCTCGGCCAGCAGCACGTAGGCCAGCTTCGGGTTCTTGAGCGCGCGCCCGGCGAAGGTCTCCACCGCCGCGCTCACCCGCTGCAGGACATCGCCCTGGGCGACCGCGGCGCGCACGGCCTCGACCTCGCGGGCGACCACGGTCTCGAAGACCGCGGCGACCAGTTCGGCCTTGTTCTCGAACTGCTTGTAGACCGTGCCGGTGGCGATGCCCGCCTCCGCGGCGACCGCGGCCATCGACAGTCCGGCGAACCCGTCGCGCGAGAGCACGCGCGTGGCGCCCTGCACGATCAGCGCCCGTTGCGCGTCGAGCCGGGCCTGCACGGCCGGGGTCCTGCGGTACACCATACGAAGAAGTGAACCACTGATTCACCTCTTCACACAAGGGGTGATCCGCCGTATGGTCGAACGATGTCAGTACGTGTCGAACACGCGGGCCCGGTCACCACCGTGATCCTGGACCGACCGCAGGCCCGCAACGCCGTCGACGGCCCGACCGCCCGCGCCCTGGCCGACGCCTTCCGGGCGTTCGACGCCGACCCGAACGCCTCGGTGGCGGTGCTGTGGGGCGAGCACGGCACCTTCTGCGCGGGCGCCGACCTCAAGTCGCTGGGCACCGAGAACAGCAACCAGGCCACCGTCGAGGGCGACGGCCCGATGGGCCCGACCCGGATGCGCCTGTCCAAGCCGGTGATCGCGGCGGTCTCCGGCTACGCCGTGGCGGGCGGACTGGAACTGGCGCTGTGGTGCGATCTGCGGATCGCCGAGCAGGACGCCACCTTCGGCGTCTTCTGCCGACGCTGGGGTGTGCCGCTCATCGACGGCGGCACCGTGCGATTGCCCCGGATCATCGGCGAGGGCCGGGCGCTGGACCTGATCCTCACCGGCCGACCCGTGAGCGCGCCCGAGGCACTACAGATGGGCCTGGTCACCCGCGTCGTCCCGACCGGCGACGCCCGCCGGGTCGCCGAGGAACTGGCCGCTCAACTGGCCGCCCTTCCGCAGACCTGTCTGCGCTCGGATCGCGCCGCGCTCTACGAGCAGCACGGCCACCCCGAGGACGAGGCGCTGCGGATCGAGTTCCAGCACGGCCTGACCGCGCTCACCGGCGGCGCGCTCGACGGCGCCGCCCGCTTCGCCGCGGGCGCGGGCCGCCACGGTAGCGCCGACCAGCGGTAGTGGACCGGCTCACGGTCGTCGACGAGATCTTCCTGCGCACCCATCGCGGGATGGGCACACCCATCGCGTTGCAGGGCCTGTGGCGTATTCCGGAGGCGATGGAACCCACCCTGCTGCGGGCGATCCACGACCGACTGCGGGTCGGCGACCTCGGCCGCCGGGTGGTCCGCGCGCGCGTGCCCGGCGCACGGCGCGGCTGGCGGCCGAACACTCGATCGCATCCGCTCGACCACACCGCCGGCCCGCTGTCCGAGGACGCCGTCCTGCCCTGGGCCGACACCCTCGGTACCGGCCTCGACCCAGAATTCGGCCCCGGCTGGCGGCTGTCCAGCGCGGCGCTGCACGACACCGGAACCGTTGTCGCCCTGACCTGTTCCCACGCCCTGGCAGACGCCCGCGGCCTCATCCACGCTGTCGCCGCCGCCCTCGGCGACCTCGGTGTCGACGACCGGCCCGAGGCCCACGTCGACGCCCTGCACACACCGGCTCGGACCGGGACCAGCGCCCCTTCCGTCCTGCGCCGGGGTACGGCGGTATCGGACTGGGGCGATGCCCGAGCGCAGTGGTCCACCATCGTCAACGGCACGACACGCGCCCTGCGTCGGGGAATCCCCACGCCTCCCGCCACCGTCGCCGCCGAATCATCGCTCGGCCGGACGGTCCACAGCACGCTGCTGACCTTCGACGCCGCCGAGTGGGACACCACCGCCGCCGCGACCGGCGCGACCCCCAACAGCCTGTTCATCCACCTGGTGGCGAACATCCTGTGGGAGACCGGCTTCCAGCACCCGCGGATCGCGGCGAGCCTGCCCGTCGACACCCGCGACGAACCCCGCGTCGACAACGACCTCGCCATGACCGAGATCGCGATCGATCGCGCCGACACCCCCGCCACCGTCCGCGACAAGGCCCGCACCGCCTACCTGCGCCGCATGTCCAGCCCGGCGGGCCTGCCCGAGCAGATCCTCCAGGTCCTCCCCGACCGCTGGGCCTACGCGCTCAGCAGGGGCGCCGGGGAGCGAGACATCCTGTGCTCCAATATCGGAACGCTGCCCGATGTCCTGCGCACCGTCGGCGGGCACCACTGCGACCGGGTGGCGGCCCGGGCGATCCACCCCGGCCTGACCGAGTTCCCCCGCACCCGGCTCTCGGGCTACTTCTCCCGGCTCGGCGACACCTACACGCTGGCCCTGGTCAGCCTGGCCTGCGACCGCGAAACCCTCGATGCCGCGATAGCGCGCGCCTGCGCCACAGCGGGACTCGACGCCGCGCCGTGGTGATCCGTATGCCCCTACCGGGCACTCAGGCCGCCGTCATCTCGGTGAGCAACGCCCGCAGTCCCCACACGAACTGATCCACCGAGTTCCAGGCGGCGATCTCGTCGAGGTGCGCCGCGGTGCGCGGCCACCGGGTGGCGTCGACCTCGTCCAGCGCGGCCCTGCGCTGCGCGATGCGCTCGGATTCCGGTGGCAGCGGCGGCTTTCCGTCGGTTTCGGCGACCTCGAGCGCGACCGCGCCGAGTACCTGCACGATCACCGCGTACACCCCGTGCGCCCGCGTCTGGGCGGGCAGACCGCCGCGCGCCAGGCAACCGAACATCGCCTCGCCGACATCACGGGCCGCGACGCCGTCCATCGGGCCGGACATCATCAGCGTGGCCACCGCCGGATGGGCGAGCAGTTGGTCGCGCAGGCCGAGGGCGAACTGGATCACCGCGGCGGTCCACTCCACGCCGGGATCCGACAGCGGACCGAGCGGCACCGCGGCGAGCACCCGTTCGATCACCGCGCGCTCGAGGTCCGCGCGACTGGCGACGTAGGTATAGACCGCGTTCGGGTTGACGCCGAGCCGCCCGGCCACGGCCCGGATCGACAGGGCGCTCGGCCCTCCGTCATCGAGCAGGTCGAGCGCGGTGTCGACGACCTGCTCCTCGGTGAACGACCGCCGCGTCGGCCGCGGCGCACCGGTCGCGGCGCGCCGACCTGTTGACTTCTCCTCCGACATGCGATGGACTGTACCCCGTACAGCTACCTGTACTCCGTACAGCCAGAATGGACATCTCATGCGCACCAGGCCGTGGCCCGCCATCACGCTGCTGATCGCGGCGCCGATCCTCATGAACCTGGCCTTCACCGGTTTGGGTGTGTCGTTCGACTACCCCGACGTCCTGACCCGGCCCGCCACCGAGGCGCTCGCGCAGTTCCGCGCCGAGCGGCGCACCGTCGTCGCGCTGTTCACCCTGCTCGCCGCCACCGCCTGCGCCTTCGGTCCGCTGGCCGTCCTGGTCGGCAGGCTCGACGAGTCGTCGACCATGCGGTGGGCCGTGCGCGCCGGCGTCGCCGCCGCGATCGTGCAGACCGTCGGCCTGCTGCGCTGGCCGCTGCTCGTGCCCGGCCTCGCCGACCGCGTCGCCACCGAGGGCCCCGACTCCCCCGCGATCCACACCTTCGAGACCGCCGATACCGTCCTGGGCACGGTCATCGGCGAGACCGCGGGCTACGCCCTCACCGCGCTGTGGACAGCCCTGGTCGTGTCCGCGCTGCGCGACCGCGTCCCCCGCTGGTTCGCCGTGCTCGGCTATGCCGGTGCCGCCGCCGTCGCGACCGGCGTCCTGGTTCCGCTCGGCGTCGAGGCCGCCGGGCTGACCAATTTCCTCGGCTACCTGCTGTGGAGCTGCTGGCTGCTCGCCTTCGCCGCGCTGCTGGCCGGTTACCCGGTGATGCCGAGCCGGGTTGCCAGCCAAGGGAGTTGATCGCGTAGCCCGGCGGACCACAGCGCGAAGCTGTGACCGCCGGGCAGCACCCGCAAGTGGACATCCATCCCGGCGTCTTCGGCCGCCTGATACATCCGCTCCACCTGCGGGCGATAGATCTCGTCGTCGGCGCCGACCACGAACGCGCCTGCGGAGTCCGGGTAGGTCCGGCCGCGCAGCAGGTCGAGCGGGTTGACCCGCAGCAGCGCGGCGGTATCGCCGCCGAAGGCCGCCTCGACCGTGCGCTGCCGGTCGCCGAGCGTCGGCTCGTCCTCCCCGGACAGGTCCAGGAACGTGGGATAGACCTGCGGATAGTTAGTCGCCAGTTGCAGCGCGCACGTCCCGCCGTAGGACAGACCACCCACCGCCCACGCGCGCGGATCCGGATCGACCTGGAGGTTCGCCCGCACCCAGGCGGGCACGTCGACGGCCAGATACGTGGCGACCTTGCCCAGCCGCGAGTCCAGGCACAGCGGGTTCGCCAGCTGACTACCGGTGCCGTCGGCGACCACCACGATCGGCGCCAGACCATGGTGGGCGCGGGCGAAGGCGTCCATCGTCTCGACCATTCGCCCGCCGACGATCCAGTCGTCGGGCGCGCCCGGCTGTCCGGCGAGCAGCACCAGCACCGGCAGCAGCGGGCGCGGGTCGGCGAAATAGGCAGGCGGCAGGTAGATCTCGGCGGCGCGGGCGGTGAACCCGGATTCGGTCGGCGGCACCGTCGCGGTCAGCACCTTGCCGCCGTGCGGCAGTCCGGCGGGCTCGGTCCACACCGACTCCAGCGGCCGCCCGCCGACCACCCGCGCGCTGCGGGTCAGCTCGCTCGCGCCGACCCGCTGGATCTCGTCGATACCCAGCGCCGAGCCGACGGTCGGATACGCGGCGTAGACCAGATTGATCCGGACGCCGACCGCCAGCAGCACCGCGAGCGCGGCGAGCAGGGTGACGATCGCGCTCCACACCCTCCGGCGCACCAGGATTCGCGGCACGATCAGCAGGACCGCCGCCACCGCGACGCCCACCAGCACGTAGACCGACACCGCGATCGGGTCGGGGAACGGCCGCCAGACCTCCTCGACGAACAGATACAGCGCGACGGTCAGCACGGTCGCGGCCAGCAGCACGATCGGCATCGTCGTCGTGACATAGCGCCGAGATCGCGCGAACAGCAACCACACCGCACCCAGCACGCCGAGCAGGGTCAGCACCACCGGGAGCCCACCGGCGAGCAACGACAGATCGGTGATCCTCGACATCGCTGACCTCCACAGATGCCACCTCGACGCGCGGAGCCGGGTCCGCGCGCGGCCACGATGACATACGGTACACAGACGACTTCACCGCGTCCGCGTGGCGCACTCGCAGCAAAGGGTGGATCGATGGACGACAACGCAGCTGCCACCGCGCCGGCTCCATCGGGCGCCCTCGTCACCGCGGGCGTCGTGATCCGGCGGGTGCCGTTCACGATCGGTTTCCTCGCCCTGGTGCTCGTCCTCGGTCTCGCCGGCGGTGGCCTCTGGCGGCGGCTCGACGCCAGGGCCTGGTTCCCCGACATCGCCTACGGTTGGCCGCCGCTCACGGAGGGCAAGTGGTGGACTCCGCTGTCCGGCTGGGTCTTCGGGCTCACGCCGTTCCAGTACGCCGTCATGACAGTGCTTTTCGTGCTGGCGGTGGGCTGGGCCGAGTGGCGGCTCGGCACCGCGCGCACCGCGCTGGTCTGCCTCAGCGCGCAGCTGATCGGCGTGCTCGTCGCGTCGGTCCTCGTCGGGTTGCTCCAGCACACCCATCTCGGCTGGGCCGACCGGCTGGCCGAGGTTCGCGACGTCGGGTTCACCACCTCGGCCCTCGCCGCGATCGCCGCGGCCTCGGCGACGCTGCGCTCGCCCTGGCGGCTGCGGGTGCGCGCCGTACTGGCGGCGCACGTGTCGATCACGTTCCTGTTCGAGTCGACCTTCGCCGATCTCATGCACCTGATCGCGGTCGCGGTGTGGTTCCCGCTGGGCGAGAAGCTGTTCAGCACCACCGAGCACGGCTTCTGGCCGCGTACCCGGCGCGAGGTTCGGATGCTTGCCTACCTCGGGCTGCTGCTGATCGCCGCGGTCTCGGTGCTGGTGTACTTCTTCCCGACCGACAGCCTGCTCGGGCCGACCGGGGAGGAACGCGGCTCACCGGGGAGCACGATCCTGACCGTCGCGGTGATCGCGGTGATCGCCGACCAGCTGCGCAAGGGCAGGCGCTGGGCCTGGTGGATCGCCGTCGGCTACGGCACCGTGCACGTGGTGCTCACCCTGGTGCTGCTCGGCGTGGCGATCGGCACCGACTACGCCACGACCGGTGCGGTGACCGTCGGCACCGCGCTGCTGTGGGCGGGCGAGGTGGCGCTGCTCTACGGCGGCCGCGGCGCGTTCCGGGTGGCCAACCGGCGCAGGATCACCGGCGGCGCGCTGTCGGGCACCGACCCGGGCACCGCGGTGCGCGCGCTGCTCGCCCGCTACGGCGGCAGCACCATGTCGTGGATGATCACCTGGCCGGAGAACAAGTACTGGTTCGCCGGCGACGGCGAACGCTGCGTCGCCTATCAGCGGCACGCGGGCACCGTCATCGTGCTGACCGACCCGGTCGGCCCGCCGGACCTGTTGCCCGATACCCTCGCCCGCTTCACCGACCGATGCGAGGCCGACGGCCTGGTGCCGTGCCTGTTCTCCACCACGGGCGCCGTCGCCGAGCTGGCGGGCGAACTCGGTTGGCGCAGTGCGCAGATCGCCGAGGACACCATCGTCGACCTGCCGCAGCTCGAGTTCAAGGGCAAGCCGTGGCAGGACATCCGGTCGGCGATCAACAAGGCGAACAAGGAGGGCATCGCGTTCCGGATGGTCCATCTCGCCGAAGAACCGTTCGCGGTGCTGGCGCAGGTGCGCGCGATCTCCGAGGAATGGGTCGGCGAGAAGGGGCTGCCGGAAATGGGATTCACGCTCGGCGGGGTCGAGGAGGCGCTCGATCCCGAGGTGCGGGTCGGCCTGGCGATCGACGCCGACGGCAGCGTGCACGGCGTCACCTCGTGGCTGCCGGTGTACGCCCCCGGCGGGGAGATCCGCGGCTGGACCCTCGATGTCATGCGCAGGCGGCCCGACGGCTTCCGGCCGGTGGTGGAGTTCCTCATCGCCTCGGCCTGTCAGCTGTTCAAAGAGGAAGGCGCCGAGATCGTTTCACTATCCGGCGCCCCACTGGCCCGCAGCGCCGGGACCGACGACGCCGAGCCGATCGATCGACTGCTCGAAGGGCTCGGCGCCGCCATGGAGCCGTACTACGGATTCCGGTCGCTGCACTCGTTCAAGGCGAAGTTCCAGCCCCGCCACGAACCGGTGTACCTGTGCTATCGCGACGAAGCCGACCTGCCGCGGATCGGCATCGCGCTGACGAAGGCGTACCTGCCGGAGGTGTCGGCCAAGGACCTGATGGCCCTGGGCACGGCGCCGCGCTAGACCGCCTCAGCCGACGGTCACCGAGCCCGGCGTCACCCGGGCCGCGACATCGGCGGGCACGTCGACGCCGGGTTCCAGGTCGGCGGCGTCGATCGGCTCGCCCCAGACCTGCCGCAGCGGCAGCACTCCCGCCCAGACGCCGCCGGTCTCGATGTCGGCCGCGTCGTCGTTCGGGCCGCCGGTGCGGACCTTCACCGAGGCTTCGGTGAGATCGAGCGCGAGCACCATGGTGGCCGCCATCTCCCTGCGGTTGGGCGGGCGCACCCGATCCCAGGCGCCCGGCGCGGCGTGTTCGACGATCACCCGCAGCGCGTTGGCGCGCTCGGCCTCGTCGGTGACCAGCACCGCGCGACCACGGATCACCGCGGAGCGGTAGTTCATCGAGAAGTGCATGGCCGAGCGGGAGTACACCAGGCCGTCGACGTGGGTCACCGCGACCGAGATGTCGGTCCCGACGGCGGCGCGCATATTGCCGGCGCCGGTGGAACCGTGCAGGTAGAGCGTGTCGCCCGCGCGGCCGTAGACGGTCGGCAGCACCACCGGGGAGCCGCCGAGCAGCACGCCGAGGTGGCAGACCAGGCCGGCGTCGAGCACCGCGTCGAGGTCGGCGCGGTCCGCGCGGCCCCGTTCCTTGGACCGCGTCAGGGTGGTGCGCGGGGTCGGTGACAAAGGAGCGCGGGTGGTGTCGTGCGTGGTCATAAGATGAGCTTCGCCGAGAAAATGGACCGAAAACAGGTCCACTTCGGGCGAAGATCTACAGGCCAATTCGAGGTGAGCGATGCTCGACGATCTGCCGATTCCGCTCGACCGCACCGCGCCCGAACCGCTGTCGGTGCAGGTAGCCGATGCCCTGCGCGCCGCGGCGACCGGCGGCGTGCTGCGCGTCGGTGAGCGGCTGCCCGCCTCGCGCGCCCTCGCCCAGCGGCTCGGGGTGAGCCGGGCCGTGGTGTCGACCGCCTACGACCAGCTGCACGCGGAGGGCTGGATCGCCGGTCGCCAGGGGTCGGGCACCTACCTGCGCACCGCCCCCGCCGCCGCGCCGCCGACCACCGACCCCGGTGCCGACGCCGATCCCGACGCGCGCCTGCTGGATCTGGGCCCCGGAGCGCCGTGCGCGGAGGCCGTCGACCCGGCCGCCTGGCGAC
>NZ_LPNR01000073.1 GCF_019266065.1 Nocardia sp. MH4
AAGGACAGCGACGCGGGGCCCCCCGCGCCCGCGGACCCGTCCCCGGACGACCAGCACGCCACCGCCCCCTCCGACACCGCGGCCCGGTCCCGCCTGCGCTGGGGTTCGGCCCGCCCCGACGGCACTCCCCGGCCGCGCCGGGTCGACGAGTACGCCGCGCCCCGACAGCAGGGCGCATCGACTCACACCGCCGCAGGACCCCAGGTCCCGAGCGACTCCGGCACCGGCGTTTTCGCGACCCCGGCGCCGCCCCGGGCCGACACCGCCGAGCGTCCCCGCGACGATCGATCGCGGACCGCCCGCGCGCCGCGCTCGCGTTATGTCGACATTCCGGTGACGATCCGGGGATGACCCAGGGGATCGACCGTCAGCACCTGCTCACCGTCGGCGTCGACGTCGGTGGCACGAACATCCGCGCCTCGGTCGTCGACGCCGAGGGCGAACTGCTCGATTCCGTGCAGTCCCCGACACCGCACGCGGCGCGCGCGCTCGAGGACGCGATCGACCGCTCGGTCCGCGAGCTGGGGCGCAGGCATCCGATCGCCGCGGTCGGCCTGGCCGTGGCCGGCTTCATCTCCGAGGACCGCTCGACCGTCCGGTTCGCGCCGCACCTGCCCTGGCAGGACGCCCCGGTCGCGCAGCGGCTGACCGCGCGACTCGGGCTGCCGGTGATCCTGGAGCACGACGCGAACGCCGCGGGCTGGGCCGAGTACCGCTTCGGGGCGGCCGCGGGCGGGCACACCGTGGTCCTGGTCGCGATCGGCACCGGCATCGGCGCCGCCCTGCTCATCGACGGGAAGCTCTATCGCGGCAGCCACGGCATCGCCCCCGAACTCGGGCACCTGCAGGTGGTGCCGGAGGGGCGCGCCTGCGCCTGCGGCAAACGCGGCTGCTGGGAGCGCTACTGCAGTGGCACCGCGCTGGCCGACACCGCGATCGAACTGCTGGCCACCGATCCGGTGCGCTCGGTGCTCGCCAAGGATGTCATCCGCGATCCCGGCTCGCTGACCGGCCGCCGGGTGGCGGGCGCCGCCCAGGACGGCGACCCGCTCGCGGTCCGGGTGATGGCCGACTTCGCGCGCTGGCTCGGCCTCGGCCTGGCCTTCGTCAGCGACCTCTTCGATCCCGATCTGGTCGTGATCGCCGGCGGCGTGAGCAGTTCGGCGCCGCTGTTCCTCGACGAGGCGCGCGAGCACTACGCGAGCGCGGTCACCGGCGCCGGGCACCGCCCGCTGGCCCGGCTGCGCACCACCCAGCTCGGGGAGGCGGCGGGCATGATCGGCGCGGCCGAATTGGCCAGGGCGGCGGTCGACACGCCGCTGGCGGGTCGCACCGGGAGATGAGGGTCACAACCATGCACTGCGGCTACCGTCCTGGGTTGGTTGTGACCTGCGACCAGCGGTAAAGTCGTTTTCCGACGAGGCCGCACACCACGATCCCGGTCCGAAGAAAGGACGCCATGTTCTACTGGCTGCTCAAGTTCGTCTTCCCGGGACCGTTCATGCATCTATACAACCGGCCCGTGGTCGAGGGTGTCGAGAACGTGCCCACCGACGGACCGGCGATCATGGCGGGCAACCACCTCTCGTTCGCGGACTGGCTGTTCGCCCCGCTGCTGAGCCCGCGCCGGATCAGCTACCTCGCCAAGGCCGAGTACTTCACCACCCCCGGTCTCAAGGGTCGGCTGCAGAAGTTCTTCTTCAGCGGCACCGGCCAGTACCCGATCGACCGCAGCGGCGCCTCCGCCGCCGAGGACGCCCTCAACGCGGCCCGCAAGCTGCTCGACAAGGGCATGCTCGTCGGCCTGTACCCGGAGGGCACCCGCTCCCCGGACGGTCGCCTGTACAAGGGCAAGACCGGCATGGCGCGGCTGGCGCTGGAGACCGGCGTCCCGGTCATCCCGGTCGCCGTCATCGGCACCGACAAGGTGAGCCCGCCCGGACCGTTCAAGTGGCGCAGGCACCGGGTCACCCTCAAGTTCGGTGCCCCGCTGGACTTCTCGCGCTACGAAGGGATGAGCGGCAACCGCTTCGTCGAGCGCGCCGTCACCGACGAGGTGATGTACGAGCTGATGCGCCTGACCGGCCAGGAATACGTCGACGTCTACGCGCACAGCCTCAAGAAGGGTGTCGCCCCCACCGACCGTCAGCTCGAGGCCACCCGCATCCCGGACACCGCCGCCGGCTGAGTGCCCGCGGCACGATGAGCTGACCCACAGCACCGGCCGACGGTAAGCGGATCGTAAGCGCCGTCGGCCAGACTGCTCGCATGTTCAAGCAATTGCTGGCCGCGGCCGGTGTCGGCGGCGCCGAGGTGGAAACCGAATTGTTCACCCCGGGTGCACAACCCGGCGGGCTCGTCGAGGGTGTGATCCGGCTGCGCGGCGGCCGCGTCGACCAGTCGATCGGGCACGTGGCCGTCGAGTTCGTCACCCGCGTCGAGCGTGAGTACGCCGACGGCGAGGAGCATGTCACCGATCATGGCTTCGGCCGGGCCGGGGTGGCCGGTCCGTTCACCCTGATCGCGGGCACGGTCGCCGAATTACGGTTCGCCGCACCGGTTCCCTTCGAGACACCGATCACCTTCTTCGACGGTCACCACCTGCCGGGCGCCGGCGTCGCACTGCGCACCGTGGTCGACATCCACGGCGCCGTGGACGCCACCGATACCGACCCGCTCGGCATCGGGGCGCTGCCCGCCCAGCACGTCGTGCTGGATGCCGTGCGGCGCATGGGTTTCGGGTTGCGCGGCACCGATGTGGAGGCGGGCGCCATCGCGGGCACGCCGCAGCTGCTGCCGTTCTATCAGGAGATCGAATTCGGTCGCTCGCCGCACTTCCCGCGGGTGAACCAGCTCGAACTCACCTTCGTCGCCGCCGAGCACGGCATGAGCGTCGTCCTGGAAGCCGACATCGAGGGCGCCTGGTTCCGCGAGGACCGCGACGGCATCGGCACCTTCTGGGTCGACTACGCGCACCTGGCCCACCGGGACTGGACCGCCGAGATCCACCGCGTCCTGCACGGGCTCGGCGCGCTCGGCTGAGCTACCCGCGCCGACCCGCTACGCGCCGCCCACCCCGGTTGATAACCTGCACAGAACACGACGCCGGGCAGGCGTCGACTCATTCCGGCGGGGCAGTGAGGTGGACATGGTCGGGCGCGATCCCGAGGGCAGGGTGATGCCGTTCGCCCGCTCCGCTACGGATTCGCGGATCGGCCATCCCCCCACCGGCAAGGTCGTGCGCGGCGCCCGGCTGGCGGCGGTCCCGGTCGCCTACGCCGGCCGCCGCATCGCCGGGTTCGGCAAGAAGGCGATCGGGCGGGTGCCCGCGGACGTCGACCGCGACATCCGAGCCCGCACCGCCGAGCATCTGTTCCAGGTGCTCGGCGAGCTCAAGGGCTGCGTGGCCAAGCTGGGTCAGCTGCTCGGCCTGCTCGAACTGGGCCTGGCTCCCGATCTGGCCGAGCCGTTCCGGCAGGCGCTGGCGCGGCTGCACGACTCGGCGCCCGCCATGCTGCCCGCCGCCGTGCACAGCGAACTCGCGACGCAGCTCGGCCCCGACTGGCGTTCGCTGTTCCTGGAATTCGACGACCGCGCCGCCGCGGCGGCCTCGGTCGGCCAGGTCCATCGCGCCCGCTGGCACGACGGCACCCCGGTCGCGGTCAAGGTCATGTACCCCGGTGCGCGTCGGGCGGTCCTGGCCGATCTGCAGGCCCTGCGCGGCGCCACACCGCTGTTCACGGCGCTGCTGCCCGGCGCGGACACCCGCCCGGTGATCGAGGCGCTGTGCGAGGAGATCAACGCCGAACTCGACTACGCCCGCGAGGCGGCCAACCAGCGGGTGTTCGCGGCCGCCTTCGCCGACGATCCCGATGTGGTGGTGAGCCGGGTGATCGCCCAGCGCGGCGACGTCCTGGTCACCGAATGGCTCGACGGTGTCCCGCTGTCACGGTTGATCGTCCGGGGCGAGGCGGCCGAGCTCGACCGGCTCGGCGTGCTGATCCTGCGTTTCCTGTTCTCCGCGCCCGCCCGCGCCGGTCTGGTCTACGGCGACCCGCACCCCGGCAATTTCCTGCGGATGCCCGACGGCCGCTTGGGCGTGGTCGACTTCGGCGCGTGCACGCCGTGGCCCGCCGCCTTCCTCGATGTCGCCGGCGACGTCGGCGCCGCGGTGATCGCCGACTCCCCCGCCGATCTCGAGGCCGCCATCCGCCGCCACGGTTTCGTCGCCCCGGGCCGTGACCTCGACATCGCCACCGTGGCCGCCCGCCTGCGCCCGGTGCGCGAGGCCTTGCTGGCCCCCACCTACCCGCTCTCCGCCGACTGGTTGCGCACCCAGGTCCGCCTCGCCACCGACCTGCGCCTGTCGAACGTGTTGCGCCAGTTGACGATGCCGCCCGGCCACACCCCCATCCTGCGATCCTTCCTCGGCGGTGTCGCCGTCCTGTGCCAGCTCCAGACCGAGGTCCCGCTGCGCGCCGAGTGCACCCGCTGGTACCCGGAGACCGCCGCCGCCGCGGGCTTGTAGGTCAGCGGGCGGCTTAGCGCGGCGGAGACCGTTAGCCATCCGTACGACACCGTTCATGTGGCGTTGCCGCGCGCGCGTCCCGGTGTTCCGTCCGGCGATGCACCGTGAGGCCCATGGCTCGATCGGATTTCGCGATGTCCCGGCGCACCCTGTTGCGCGCCACCGCCCTCGGTCTGGTGACCACGCCCGCGCTGGCCGCGTGCGCTGACGGTGACGGCCCCGGCCTGGTGCGGGCCAGGCCCACACTGACCCACGGCATCGCCGTCGGCGACCCGCGCAGCGACGGCGCGCTCATCTGGGCGCGCTCGGACCGGCCCGCGACCCTGGTCGTGGAGACCGCGGCGACCGAGAAGTTCGGCGACGTCAAGCGTTTCACCGGTCCGCTGCTCACCCCGGCCACCGACGGCACCGGCCGGGTGCGCGTCAACGGCCTGCCCGCCGGTAAGCTCGTGCACTACCGGGTGCGTCTGGAGGGCGAGGACGGCGCGAGCTCGGAAACCCTCACGGGCGTCTTCCGCACGGCTCCGACCGCACCCGCCGACATCAGCCTGCTGTGGTCCGGTGACGTGGCGGGCCAGGGCTTCGGCATCAATCCCGACCTGGGCGGCATGCAGGTCTTCTCCGCCATGGCCGCCCGCGACCCGCATCTGTTCCTGCATTCCGGCGACTGCATCTACGCCGACAACGCGCTGAAGGAATCGGTGACGCTGCCCGACGGCCGGGTCTGGAAGAACATCACCGCCGAGGCCAAGAACGCGCCCGCCGAGACCCTCGACCAGTTCCGTGGCAACTACGCCTACAACCTCACCGACGACAACTACCGCCGCTTCAACGCCGCCGTCGCGCAGGTGGTGCAGTGGGACGACCACGAGACCACCAACAACTGGTACCCCGGCGGCACCGTGGCCGCCGACAAGGGCTACACCGAGCGCAGCATGGACACCCTGGCCGCGCGCTCCTGGCAGGCCTTCCACGAGTGGATGCCGTTGGAGCCCGCGGAAGCCGTCGACGGCCGCCTGTACCGCAAGATCTCCTACGGTCCGCTGCTGGAGGTCTTCGTGCTGGACATGCGCGCCTACAAGGACGCCAACGGCGCCAACACCGCACCGCGCGGCACCGTCTTGGGCGCCGCCCAGACCGAATGGCTCATCGCCGGCCTGCGCGATTCGAAGGCCACCTGGAAGATCGTCGCCGCCGATCTGCCGCTGGGCCTGATCGTCCCCGACGGCAAGACCGCCTTCGAGGGCCCGGCCAACGCCGCCGGCGGCGCGCCGAGCGGCCGCGAGACCGAGATCGCCCAGGTGCTCTCGGCGATCAAGGCGAACAAGGTCGCCGACGTCGTCTGGCTCACCGCCGACGTGCACTACACGGCGGCGCACCACTATTCGCCCGCCCGCGCCGCCTTCCCCGATTTCGACGAGTTCTGGGAGTTCGTCTCCGGTCCCCTCAACGCCGGGGCGTTCGGGCCGAACGAGCTCGATCCCACCTTCGGACCGGAGGCGGTGTTCGTGCACGCGCCGCCCGCGCCGAACACCTCGCCGCTGGACGCGCAGTACCAGCATTTCGGCGAGGTCCGCATCGACGGACGCTCCGGCGAGCTGACCGTGAACCTGTGCGACGCGACCGGGAAAGTCCTGTTCACGAAGCAACTCGCGCCTACGCGGAAGTAGGTCCGAGGTACCGTGCGCAAGAATCGCCGAGCTGTGGTTAGCTATGCGGTCATGGGCACGCCGCACTCCGTCATCTCCGAAGAATATCTCCCCCGGGACACCGCGGATGTCGTTCGCACTGTACGTGATTCGCGCGATCGTTCGGAACGGTTGACGGTTCGCGGCGGCGAGCAGACCGAAGAGTCCTATGGGCTGGCCGATCAGCGCGCGGTGCTCTCGCTGCGCAAGATGAACTCGGTGCTCGACATCAACCTGGGCAGGCGGACGGTCCGGGTGCAGGCGGGCGCCAAGCTCTCCGAGATCGACCGCCGCCTCGGCGCGCACGGTCTCGGGCTGCCGGTGGTCGGCGACCATCGCGACATCACCGCGGGCGGCTTCGCCTCCGTCGGTGGCGTCAGTACCGCCTCGCACCGCTACGGCATGTTCATCGATCAGATCGTCGACCTGGAGTACGTCGACCCCGACGGCCGGATCGGCACCTGCGGGCGCGGCCACCACACCGAGCGGTTCCATCGCATCCTCGGCGCGGGCGGCCGGGCGGGCATCATCACCGCGCTGACCCTCGACGTCGTCGAGGTGGACAAGGACCACACCTGGCTCACCACCGACGCCGACCGGTTCCTCGACTTCGATTCCTTCGTCGAGCACGCCACCACCGAGATCACCAATCCGGGCAGCGCGGCGCTGCAGGTCGGCCGCTGGGTCGACACCGCCCCGCTGAAGGTGGCCCGCCCGGTCGGCACCGGCCAGGTGACCCTCGGCGCCGTCCGCTTCGGCCAGTGGTCGAGCCTGTACCCCACCGCCCCCACCCGCGGCCTGCGGGCGCGGCGCGAGGTCGGCACCCGCACCCGCAAGTCACTGGGCGCCATCGCCTCCGCGGCGGGCGGGCGCGCGGGCATGCCGGTCCGCAACGCGGCGGCGGGCGCGCTGATGTTCGCGCCGAAGGTGCTCACCATGCGCGACGCGGAGTACCTGGCCGATACCGTGATCAGCTCCTCCGAGCGCGGCCCGGCCTACCGGGTCGGCGTGTTCGCCCCGCTGGCCAACTACGGCTCGGTGTTCTACGGCCTGCACGACCTGTTCTCCAACCACCGGGAACGCACCGGCTGCTTCACCGTCATCTCCGCGATGACCTACGGCGTGCGCTCGGCGTACCTGCGCGCCGAGGCGGCCGCCCGCGGCCTGTCCCCTGCCGACTACGGCCTGATCACCTTCACCTGCCGCCTGCGCCCCTCCGCGCTGCCGTCGGAGCAGCTGCGCGAGATCGTCTCCGGCATCGACGACATCTGCCGCTCGGAGCAGGCGCTGCGCTACAGCGTCTAGCCCCATCCGCCCAGACAAGGGAAGGGCCCCACCGGAATCCGGTGGGGCCCTTCCCTTGTGTCTGTGTAGCTGTCGCTCAGTGCTTCTCGGCGCCGAGGTAGTACTCGAACACCAGGCCGGCGGCGGCACCCAGCACGCACACCACGCCCAGGGCGATCAGCCACATCTGGAAGAACGCCAGACCCAGCGCGGTCACCGAACCGGCGGCGGCCAGGGTGATGGGCCAGAAGCTGCCGGGCGAGAAGAAGCCCAGGTCACCGGCGCCGTCGACGATCTCGGCCTCCTCGTAGTCCTCGGGCCGCAGGTCGATGCGGCGCGCGACGAACCGGAAGTAGGTGCCGATGATCAGCGACAGGCCCGCGGTCAGCACGATCGCGGTGGTACCGGCCCATTCGATGCCGGTGCGCGACTGAGCGGTGAAGAAGCCGTAGACGATGCCCACCAGGATGAAGAACGCCGTGAGCAGTTCGAAGATCCGTGCTTCGATCCTCATATCAGAATCCTCACTTGCTCTCGTTCACCGAAGCGCTCTTGATGTCACGCTTGGTGTTGAAGGGGTACGTGGAGGTGGCCACCGGCGACTCGCCGATCGACTCGAGCGCCTCACCGTTGGTCTTGCCGTCGATGCGCGCCTGCATGTACTTGGCGTACTTCTCCGGCGAGACCGCGCGGACCTCGAAGTTCATCATCGAGTGGTAGGTGCCGCACATCTCGGCGCAGCGGCCGACGAACGCGCCTTCCTTCTCGATCTCGGAGATCTGGAAGACGTTGTCGGACTGGTTTTCCTTCGGGTTCGGCATCACGTCGCGCTTGAACATGAACTCCGGCACCCAGAAGGCGTGGATCACGTCGGCGGCGGCGAGCTGGAACTCGATGCGCTTGCCGGTCGGCAGCACCAGGACCGGGATCTCGGTGCTGGAGCCGATGGTCTCGACCTTGTCGTAGTGCAGGTACGAGAGGATGTCGTTGGCCGGCTTGCCGTGCAACGGACCCGGCTGCGGGTGCCCCTCTTCGTTCTTGCGCTCCTCGTACTGCGCCAGCTGCTCTTCGTTCGCCAGCTCACGCTCGGAGTCGATGCCGTTCCAGGTCAGCCCACCGACGTTGTTGACGTTGCGGTAGCCGAACTTCCAGTTCCACTGGAAGGCGGTCACGTCGACGGTGACATCCGGGTTGTCCGTCTTCTCGTGCACGTAGTTCTGCACGACCACGGTGAAGTAGAACAGCACCGCGATGATCACGAACGGGATCGCCGTGTAGGTCAGCTCCAGCGACACGTTGTAGCCCGTCTGGCGCGGGAACTCCGGGGAGTCCTTGCGCTTGCGGTGCATGATGACGGTCCAGAAGGTCAGACCCCAGACCAGCACGCCCATGGCGAGCGCGGCCAGCACGGACCAGGTCCACAGCTCCCGCATCCGGGTGGCCTGCGGCGTGATGCCCGAGGGCCAGCCGAACCGCAGCCATACATTGTCGATCGAGCAGCCCGAGACGAGGACGGCAGTGATCCCCAAGGACACCGCCAGCCCGGCCCGTCGAAGGATGCGGCCCTGCCGACCCCGAACGGGTCGTGCCCCGATCTCTTCGCTCGCCTTGTGCGCCACGCTCACGCCTTCCTGGTCGCTACACATTCCGACACATTGCGTCGTCCGGGCCGCGATCCGCCCGTTCCGACACCGCTTTCAAGCACGTTTCAGGCCGCCCTCGAGTATTGCCGCTGTGACGCCTGCACACCTGAGAAGGACCTGAGTACTACGCAGCGTAGACCAAAGCGGGCGCTGTCTTGTCGCGGGGTCGTGTTCGACACTCCGCTGTGACCGCACCGGAGGCGGCGACCTGCGGTTTGCCGTCCGCCGCGGGTCGCGGGCACCGCGGCGACGGGTTGGGCGCGGCGCGTCGCCCGGGTGTGCGGCATACTCGGACACAGCGTTTCGGCCCGAGGAGCGGCCACCCCATCATCGAACGAGAGAAGGTTGCCGACACCGTGTGCGGACTGCTCGGATTCCTGACAGCTGATCCGGCGACGACCGAGGTGGTCGATCAGGTGTACGACGCGCTGCACTGCCAGCGGCACCGCGGCCCCGATGAAAAGGGAACCTGGCACGGCGTCGCCTCGGAGCGGGGACCCCTCGACGATCACATGATCTTCGGCTTCAACCGGCTCTCCATCATCGATATCGAGCACTCGCACCAGCCGCTGCGCTGGGGCCCCGCGGACAACCCGCAGCGCTACGCGATGACGTTCAACGGCGAGATCTACAACTACCTGGAACTGCGCGAGCAGCTGGCCGCCGAGCACGGCGCCGAGTTCCCCGACGGCAAGATCTTCGCCACCGACGGTGACGGCGAGTCCATCGTGGCCGCCTTCCACTTCTGGGGCCCCGAGGCCGTGCGCAAGCTGCGCGGCATGTTCGCCTTCGCGATCTGGGACACCGAGACCCAGGAGTTGTTCCTGGCGCGCGACCCGTTCGGCATCAAGCCGCTGTTCTACGCGACCGGCCCCGGCGGCACCGCCTTCGCCAGCGAGAAGAAGAGCGTCCTGGAACTGCTCGGCCCGCTCGGGCTCTCCGACGAACTGGATCCGCGCGCGCTCGAGCACTACACGGTGCTGCAGTACGTGCCCGAGCCCGAGTCGCTGCACCGCAACATCCGCCGCCTCGAATCCGGCACCTACGCCACCGTGAAGGTCGGGCAGGCGCCGACGACCACCCGCTACTTCCGCCCCGACTTCCGGGTCCGCCCGTTCGCCGAGGGCGCCGAGCGGGCCCGCTACGCCGAGATCGCCGCGGCGCTCGAGGACTCCGTCGCCAAGCACATGCGCGCCGATGTCACCGTCGGGTCGTTCCTGTCCGGCGGCATCGACTCCACCGCCATCGCGGCGCTGGCCATGCGGCACAACCCGAAGCTGATCACCTTCACCACCGGCTTCGAGCGCGAGGGCTACTCCGAGGTCGACGTGGCCGCCGAGAGCGCCGAGCTGATCGGCGCGCGCCACATCGTCAAGGTGGTCTCCCCCGCCGAGTTCGCCGCCGCGATCCCCGAGATCGTCTGGTACCTCGACGACCCGGTCGCCGACCCGGCCCTGGTGCCGCTGTACTTCGTGGCCAAGGAGGCCCGCAAGCACGTCAAGGTGGTGCTCTCCGGCGAGGGCGCCGACGAGCTGTTCGGCGGCTACACCATCTACCGGGAGCCGTTGTCGCTCAAGCCGTTCGAGTACCTGCCCGCCGGGCTGCGCAAGCTCGTCGGCAAGCTCGGCGACAAGATGCCCGACGGCAGGCGCGGCAAGTCGCTGCTGCAGCGCGGGTCGCTCACCCTCGAGGACCGCTACTACGGCAACGCCCGCAGCTTCAACGACGCGCAGCTGCGCTCGGTGCTGCGTGAGTTCCGGCCCGAGTGGACCCACCAGGACGTCACCGCGCCGATCTACGCCCAGTCCGCGGGCTGGGACCCGGTGGCCCGGATGCAGCACCTGGACCTGTTCACCTGGCTGCGCGGCGACATCCTGGTCAAGGCCGACAAGATGACCATGGCCAACTCGCTGGAGCTGCGGGTGCCGTTCCTGGACAACGAGGTGATGCGCGTCGCCCAGGGGCTGCCCTACGACCAGAAGATCACCAAGGAGACCTCGAAGTACGCGCTGCGTCAGGCCTTGGACGGGATCGTGCCCGACCACGTCCTGCACCGCGCCAAGCTCGGCTTCCCGGTCCCGCTGCGGCACTGGCTGCGCGGCACCGAGCTCTACGACTGGGCCCAGACCCAGATCGCCGAGTCCCAGACCGACCACCTGATCGACAAGGCCGCGGTGCTGCAGATGCTGCGCGACCACAAGGCCGGGGTGTCCGACCACAGCCGCCGCCTGTGGACCCTGCTCGTGTTCATGGTCTGGCACGGCATCTTCGTCGAGGACCGGATCAAGCCGGAGATCCAGGAAACGGTCTACCCGGTCTCGCTGTAGTCCCCCGCGACGCGCGAACGCCCCCTCGATCGACAGATCGAGGGGGCGTTCGGTTTTCGGTTACAGCAGGACCGACAGCTCGTCGGCGGCGTCGGCGCCGTAGGCCTTGGTAAGGCGTTCGACGGCCTCGTCCCGGTTGAGGGTCCATTCCTGGGTGCCGGTGGTCTCCAGGACCAGCACGGCGATCAGGGAGCCGAGCTGGGCGGCGCGCTCCAGGCTCAGGCCGGCGCGGTGAGCGGTGAGGAAGCCGGCGCGGAAGCCGTCGCCGACACCGGTCGGGTCGACCTTGGACACCTCGGGCACCACGCCGACACGCACCTCGGTGCCGTCGGCGTCGACGACGAGCACGCCCTCCGAACCCAGGGTGGTCACCCGGATGCCGACCTTGGCGGCGATCTGCTCCTCGGTCAGGCCGGTCTTCTGCAGCAGCAGGCCCCACTCGTACTTGTTGGTGAACAGGTAGGCCGCGCCGTCGACCAGCTCGGCGGCCTGCTCACCGTCGAGGCGGGCCAGCTGCTGGGACGGGTCGGCGGCGAAGGCGATGCGCTGGGCCTTGGCCTGGCGGGTGTGCGCGACCATCGCCTCGGGGTCGTTCGCGCCGACCAGCACCAGGTCGACATCGTGCGCGTCGGCGATGGCGGCGACATCGATATCGCGCGCCTCGCTCATCGCGCCCGGGTAGAACGAGGCGATCTGCGCCATCGCCTCGTCGGTCGTGCAGACGAACCGCGCGGTGTGCGCCGTGCTCGACACGTGCACCGCCGAGCAGTCGACACCGTTGGACTCGAGCCACTGGCGGTACTCGGCGAAGTCGGCGCCCACCGCGCCGACCAGCACGGGCCGCTGCTTGAGCAGACCCATCGCGTAGGCGATGTTGCCCGCCACGCCGCCCCGGCGGATCTGCAGGTCGTCGACGAGGAAACTCAGGGACACATGGTCGAGCTGATCGGCGAGCAGCACGTCGGCGAACTTGCCGGGAAAACGCATGAGGTGGTCGGTGGCGATGGATGCGGACACAGCAACAGACACGAGGCGAGGCCCCTTCGACATTAGGCGCGGGAACAGAAAAGCCCGAGATCACCAGATCCCGGACTTCAACGGTAGCAAGCGCCACACCCCCTGGGGTTCACCTCCGCGCTACGGTTTTCGGCCGCCCCGCGACCGAGGGGCGATACGTCACGGCGAAGCCGGAGTATCGCCCCTCGGTCGCGGGGTTACGAGGCCGAAAACCCGCGGCGCCAGCCGCCAATCGACGCTGCCGAAAACCCGCGGCGCCAGCCGCTAGTTGAAACTGTCGCCGCAGGCGCAGGAGCCGGTGGCGTTCGGGTTGTCGATCGTGAAGCCCTGCTTCTCGATGGTGTCGACGAAGTCGATCGAGGCGCCCTGGATGTAGGGGGCGCTCATGCGGTCGACGGCGAGCTTCACGCCGGAGAACTCGACGACGATGTCACCGTCGAGGACGCGGTCGTCGAAGAAGAGCTGGTAGCGCAGGCCGGCACAGCCACCCGGCTGGACGGCGATGCGCAGGGCGAGGTCGTCGCGACCTTCCTGGTCGAGCAGCGCCTTCGCCTTGGCGGCGGCAGCGTCGGTCAGCGTCGCACCGTGGGTCTCGGTGGCGGTCTCGTTCTGCACAGTCATGGACACTCCTAAGTCGGCCGGCCCGCGTAACGGACCTCAGGTGCACAGCGCACGACTGATTTCAACACCATCGCGGCGGCTGCTATTCCTATTTTGCCACCCCCGCCACGCAGCGTGGATTCGACCTGGGTGGTTCACCCCACAGTACGCGTCGCGTCGGCGTGACCCAGCTCGCACTCCGGGCGCCGATGAGACCGGGCGCACCGCTCGGCGGACCGCATTTCCCGATGCTCGGCACTATCGAATAGCCTGGTGAACGTGAAATTGTTCCGTCGCGACGAGTCCAGCACCATCGACGAGTCCGTCGACCCCTCGGTGCCGGATGTCGAACAGACCGCCACCGCACCCGCCTCCACCACCCCGGGCAAGGGTCGCCCGACCCCGAAAAGGCGTGAGGCCGAAGGCAAAAGGCGCGGCCCGGTGGCGCCCGCCCCGATGACCGCCAAGGAAGCCCGCGCCCGCCGCAAGGCCGCGAAGGGCTCCAAGGAAGACCGCAAGGCCGCCGCGGCCGACCGCCGCGCCGCCGTGCAGGACCGCCGCGCCCGGATGCTGGCCGGCGAGGACAAGTACCTGCTGCCCCGCGATCAGGGCCCGGTACGCGCCTATGTGCGCGATCTGGTCGACGCCCGCCGCAACCTGGTCGGCCTGTTCATGCCGATGGCGCTGGTGCTGATCCTGTCGATGTTCGTCGCCCCCGGGCTGCAGACCATCGTGACGCTGGCGATGCTGGTCATGATGGTGTTCATGATCATCGAGGGCTTCGTGCTCGGCAAGATCGTGAACAACCGGGTGATCGAGCGCTACCCCGACACCACCGACACCGGCTTCAAGCTGGGCTGGTACGCCTTCGTGCGCGCCTCGCAGATCCGCAAGATGCGCGCCCCCAAGCCGCGGGTCGGCCCCGGCGACGCCGTCTGAGTTCGCCCTCACGAATGCCGTTCCACCCGCGGGTGGGGCGGCATTCGCGCGTTCAGTGATGCCCGGGGCGGATGTCGGTGGCATAGCCGGCGATGGCGGCCAGTTCGGCGTCGATGCGCTGGGCGTCGCGGTCGACGACGCCGGTCGAGCCGGCGGTCCCGCGCCCGATGAGGACGGCGAGTCCGATGATGGTGGCGAAGACGATCGAAAAAGTAACCATGGCAGAAATTTTGCGCTCGTCAGTTTTCGGCCGAAAGTGGCTGTACTGTCATTGTGCGTAAAAATTCGGCCAGATAGCATGGGGTGATGCTGTCCAAGGTCTCGGTCGTCCTCAACGACAAACTCGCCATGTTCGAATTCGGCGTCGTCTGTGAGGTTTTCGGCCTCGACCGCACCGCCGACGGTCTGCCCGGCTTCGACTTCAAGGTCTGCGGGGCCACCCCCGGCAAGCCGCTGCGCTCCACCACGCCGGGCGTCTCGGTGACGCCCGAATACGGCCTCGACGAGCTGGTGCACGCCGACCTCGTCGCCATCCCGGCCTTCCCCTTCACCGTCGGCCACAGCTACGACGAGCGGGTCGTCGAGGGGGTCCGGGCGGCCTCGGACGCGGGCGCGATCGTGCTGACCGTGTGTTCCGGCGCCTTCCTGGCCGGCGCGGCCGGGCTGCTGGACGGGCGCAAATGCACCACGCACTGGCGCTACGTCGACATCCTGGCCGCCCAGTTCCCCGACGCGACCGTCGACCCGGACGTGCTGTTCGTCGACGAGGGCAACCTGATCACCAGCGCGGGCACCGCGGCGGGCATCGACGCCTGCCTGCACCTGGTGCGCCGCGAGATCGGCACCGCCGCGGCCAACGGCATCGCCCGCCGGATGGTCGTGCCGCCCCAGCGCGACGGCGGCCAGCGCCAATTCATCGAGCAGCCGGTGCCCGAATGCCGCTCCGAGGGCCTGTCGACCACGCTGACCTGGCTCACCGAGAACCTGGCGCACCCGCATACCGTCGACGAGCTGGCCGCCCGATCCAGCATGTCCACCCGCACCTTCGCCCGCCGCTTCGCCGCCGAGACCGGCACCACCCCGGTCAAGTGGCTCACCACCCAGCGCGTCCTGTTCGCCAAGCACCTGCTCGAGGCCACCGACATGCCGCTCGAACGCATCGCCGACCAGTCCGGCTTCGGCTCCGGCGCACTGCTGCGCCACCACTTCCAGCGCCAGGTCGGCATCGCCCCCACCGAATACCGCCGCCGCTTCGGCGGCCCCACCCGCGAGCCCGCCTCCTCGTAGGGGGCGAGCGCGCGCCGTGTGGCGCGATCCGGTCTCGCGCCGCCGATCCCTTGGTGAACAGCACAGTTCTCCACCCGGTCGGCCTGTAGACCCTCAGCATCGCCTTGACTGTCCCGCGCGCTCATCGACAGGCTGGTCTGGTGCTTCATGCTGGGTGGGGAAATCTTCGGACGCTGACAAGAGCGCTCTCGGTCGTCACGACGGCCGTGGTCCTGTCGTCGATCGGCTTGTCGACGGCCACCGCCGGACCGCTCGCCGCACCGGTAACGCGCGCGCCCGCAGGCGGTTTCGAGGAGCTGCTGGTCCCGTCGAGCATGGGGCCGGTGCGGGTGCAGGTGCAGTGGGCCGCGCGCGGTGGCAGCTCGGCGCTGTATCTGCTCGACGGGCTGCGCGCGCCGTCCGATCACAGCCAGTGGACCACCGACACCGACGTGCTGCGCCGATTCGCCGGTGACGACGTCACCTTGGTGTTCCCGGTCGGCGGGCACTCGAGCTTCTACACCGACTGGTACCGCCCGAGCAGCACCAATCGGCAGGCCACGACCTACCGGTGGGAGACCTTCCTCACCCGCGAACTGCCGGACTTCTTGGCCGGATACGGCGTCTCGCGCACCGACAACGCGATCGTCGGCGTCTCCATGGGTGGCAATGCCGCGCTGACCCTGGCCGCCCATCATCGTGACCAGTTCCGGTTCGCCGGATCGTTCTCCGGCTTCCTCAACCCGGCCTACCCGCCGTGGAATCAGGCCATGCGCGCGGCCATGCTCGACGAGGGCGGGTTCAATATCGACGACATGTGGGGCGCCGCGGGCGATCCCGCCTGGAGCCGCAACGACGCGACCGTCCAGGCCGAACGGCTGCGCGGGCTGCCGATCTACGTCACCACCGGCAACGGCGTCCCCGGCCCGCTGGATCTGCCCAACGGCGTCGGCGACACCGTCAACGCGGCGGGCATCGAGGCGTTCGCGGTGATCGCGGCCAGTATCTTCCGCGACCGGACCGCGGCCCTCGGCATTCCCGCACGGGTCGATTTCGGCACCGGCACCCACACCTGGCCGTACTGGCAGCAGTCGATCACCACCGCCCGGCCGATGATCCTCGACGCACTCGGCGTCGGCTGATTGCTACCGTGCTGGCATGCCAGCCAGCGCCCCGACCCGCACCCTCGTCCTCGGCGGCGCCCGCTCCGGCAAGTCCGCGTTCGCCGAGAACCTGCTGGCCGAGGCGACCACCGTGCGCTATCTCGCCACGGCCGTGCTGGATCCGGCCGACGAGGATTTCGCCGCCCGGATCGCCGGGCACCGCGACCGGCGGCCCGCGCACTGGACGACCGTCGAGAACACCGAGCCCGCAACGGTTCTCACCACCGCGGCGCCCGCGACCCTGCTCGACGACATCGGCACCTGGCTCACCGCCCGCCTCGACGCCCGCGCCGCCTGGGACGCCCCGCGCGGCACCGTCGCCCCCGACTGCGACGCGCTCGTCGCGGCCGTCGAGTCCTACCGGCAGCGGCTGGTGATCGTCTCGCCCGAGGTCGGGCTGGGTGTCATCCCGGCGACCCGCTCCGGGCGGTTGTTCCGCGACGAGATCGGCGCGCTCAACCAGCACCTGGCCCGGGTGTGCGACGAGGCGTTCCTGATCGTGGCCGGGCTGCCGGTCCGGCTGAAATGAGCCGGGTCGGTCGGCGCGACGCACCGTCATCCGGGCAAGATGAGCGTCGAACACCCGGCACCCCTGTCGAAAGGCTTGCAAGTGACACACGGATTCGGACCGGTCGCGGCCCCGGACGCGCAGGTCCGCGCGGCGGCCGAGCAGCGCCAGACGCAGCTCACGAAACCGGCCGGATCGCTGGGACGGCTCGAGACCCTCGGCAACTGGATCGCGGCCTGCCAGGGCGTGTGCCCGCCCCGGCAGTTCGAGCGCGCCAGGGTCGTGGTGTTCGCCGGCGATCACGGGGTCGCCCGGCACGGCGTCTCGGCCTACCCGAGCGAGGTCACCGGGCAGATGGTGGCGAACTTCCTGGCGGGCGGGGCGGCCGTCAACGCGCTCGCCGCGGTCGCGGGGGCGACGGTTCGGGTGGCCGATATCGCCGTCGACGGTGACACCGATCCCGCGGTCGCCCAGCACAAGGTGCGCCGCGGCAGCGGCGCGATCGACCGGGAGGACGCGCTCACCGCCGACGAGGTCGCCGCCGCACTGGCCGCGGGCCGCGCGATCGCCGACGAGGAGATCGACGCGGGCGCCGACCTGTTGATCGCCGGAGACATGGGCATCGGCAACACCACCCCCGCCACCGTTCTCATCGCGACGCTGACCGGCACCGAGCCGGTCGCCGCCGTCGGCCGCGGCACCGGCGTCGACGACGCGGGCTGGATCCGCAAGGTCGCCGCCATCCGCGACGCCATGCGACGGGCCCGGCCCGTCGCCACCGATCCGGTCGACCTGCTGCGGGTCGCCGCGGGCGCCGACTTCGCCGCCATGGCCGGATTCCTGGCCCAGGCCGCGAACCGCCGGACCCCGGTCGTGCTCGACGGTGTCGTCGTCACCGCCGCCGCCCTGGTCGCCGAGGACCTCGCCGCGGGCGCCAAGGAATGGTGGCTGCCGGGCCATCGCTCCACCGAACCGGCGCACGACCTGGCCCTCAAGCATCTGCGCCGGGAACCACTGGTCGACCTGGGCATGCGACTGGGCGAGGGCTCGGGCGCGCTCACCGCGCTGCCGATCCTGCGCGCCGCCGTCGCCACCCTCGCGGAGATGTCGACCTTCGCCGACGCGGGCGTCAGCACCGCCGACGAACTGGACGCCGTCGACCTGAGCAAGTGAGCACGGTCGCGACGGGCACCGTCAGCCGCAGGTCGTTCCCTGTGCACGCCAGGTCGTGCCAGCGCGCCCGGTGCCGATCCGCGATTCGTGGCGTCGCGCGAGGTGGCCGGGCCCGCCACCACCGCGGACCCATGACGATCACCCGTTCGCCGCGGTCGCGGAGCGCGTCGTGAACAGCGTGCGGCTGGCCGTTTCCTGGCTCACCGTCCTGCCGGTGCGCGGCCCCGATACCGTCGACCGGCGGGCAGCGGGCCAGGCCATCGCGCTCGCGCCGCTGGTCGGGCTGCTGCTCGGCGGGGCGGCCGCCGCGGCGATGCGGCTGTCGGTGGCCGCAGGGCTCACCACACTGCTGGCCGGACTGCTCACCGTCGGGCTGCTCGCGCTGCTCACCCGGGGCATGCACCTGGACGGTCTGGCCGACACCGTCGACGGCCTGGGCAGCTACGGTCCGCCCGAGCGGGCCAGGCAGATCATGAAGTCCGGCGGCGCGGGACCGTTCGGGGTGGCGGCGCTGATCTTCGCCATCGCGATCCAGGCCGTCGCCTTCGCCGCGCTGGCCGGCGAGCAGCGGTGGGTCGCGATCGTGCTGGCCGTGGCCCTGGGCCGGGTCGCCGTGGTGCTCGCCTGCCGTCGCGGCATCCGCGCGGCCCCCGACTCCGGGTTCGGCACGCTGGTGGCGGGCACCCAGCCGCTCGGCCCCGTCCTGATCTGGCCGATGGCGGCCGTGGTGGCGGCGGTATTCGCGGTGCCAGCCAACCTCTGGCTCGGCCCCGTGGTGACCGTCGCGGTGCTCGCGCTGACGATCACGCTGACCCGGCATTGCGTCCGCCGCTTCGACGGGCTCTCCGGCGACGTGCTCGGCGCCGTCGTCGAGATCACTGTTTCACTTGCGGCCGTTGGGTTCTCGCTCGCGGGTTAGTCCACCGCCCAGCGATGTGAAACCTGCATTGGTCACAAGCTCGGGACGGCGGCGGTTGTGTGGTCGCACAGACAGTCCGCTCATCGGTACTCGGGTGCTCCCCCAGCACACCGGTGGCAATACAGTGTTGACATGTCTTCCGAGCGCCTCTACTTCCGCCAGCTACTGTCCGGCCGGGATTACGCCGTCGGCGATCCGATCGCCACGCAGATGCGCAATTTCGCGTATCTGATCGGCGACCGGGAGACCGGCGAAACCGTCGTCGTCGATCCCGCCTACAAGGCATCGGACCTGGTCGACGTCGCGACCGCCGACGGGATGACCGTCACCGGCGTGCTCGCCACCCACCACCATCCCGACCACGTCGGCGGCACCATGCTCGGCTTCACCCTCGGCGGCGTGCGTGAGCTGCTGGAGAAGACCAGCGTCGCGGTGCACGTGAACAAGCAGGAACTGGACTGGGTCGCCCAGACCACCGGAATCGCGCCGAGCGAACTGACCGGCCACGACAACGGCGACAAGGTGAAGGTCGGCGCGCTCGAGATCGAGTTACTGCACACCCCCGGCCACACCCCGGGCAGCCAGTGTTTCCTGTTCGACGGCCGCCTGATCTCCGGCGACACCCTGTTCGTCGACGGCTGCGGCCGCACCGACTTCCCCGGCGGCGACTCCGACGAGATGTTCCGCAGCCTGCGCCACCTGGCCGCCCTCGACGGCAACCCGGTCGTCTACCCCGGCCACTGGTACTCCGAACAGCCCAGCGCCGAACTGTCGGCCATCCGCGACAACAACTACGTCCTTCGCCCGCAGACCTTGCAGCAGTGGCAGGCCCTGATGCCGGGCTAGGCAGACGAACTCGGCCATCACGCCCCGACCTCGAGGAGGGGCAGGCCGACGCAGTCGGCCGTCGCGGCCGTCCCGTCGGTCGGGTTGCCGTTGCGTAGGCGACACAGGAGCGAGCAACGGTGCCTGACCGACGGGACAGAAGTGGCCGCGACTCGAGCGCGCCGGCGCTCCGATCACACCGTGCGCATCCACCCGTGGGTGTCGGCGAAGGTGCCGCGCTGGATGCCGGTCAGCGTGTCGCGCAGCGCCATCGTCACCTCGCCGGGCTCACCGCCGCCGATGCTGAACTCGCCGTCGGCCGAGCGCACCCAGCCGACCGGGGTGATCACCGCGGCGGTGCCGCACGCGAAAACCTCGCTGATCTCGCCGGATTCGGCACCCTTGCGCCATTCCTCGACCGAGACCTTGCGCTCCTCGACCGGGTAGCCGGAGTCGGCGGCCAGGGTGAGCAGCGAGTCTCGGGTGATGCCGGGCAGCAGCGAGCCGGACAGCTCCGGGGTCACCAGCCGGGCCTCGGAACCGGTGCCGTAGACGAAGAACAGGTTGTTGGTGCCCATCTCCTCGACGTAGCGGCGCTCGCAGGCATCCAGCCACACGACCTGGTCACAGCCCTTTTCGGTGGCTTGGGCCTGGGCCAGCAGCGAGGCGGCGTAGTTGCCTGCCACCTTCGCCTCGCCGGTGCCGCCGGGGGCCGCGCGCACATACTCGGTGGACAGCCACACCCGCACCGGCTTCACCCCGCGCGGGAAGTACGCGCCGGCCGGCGAGGCCAGCAGCAGGTACTTGTAAGCCGCCGCGGGCTTGACGCCCAGGCCCGCCTCGGTGGAGAACATGAACGGACGCAGGTACAGCGAGTCCTCGCCGCCTGCGGCGGGCACCCAGTCGGCGTCCACGTCGAGCAGCTGACGCACGGATTCGACGAACAGCTCCTCCGGCAGCTCGGCCATCGCCATCCGGGCGGCCGAGCGGCGGAAGCGCGCGGCGTTGGCGTCGATCCGGAAGGTGGCGATGCTGCCGTCGGGCTGCCGGTAGGCCTTGAGCCCTTCGAAGATCGCCTGCCCGTAGTGGAACACCATGGTCGCCGGGTCCATCGACAGCGGGCCGTACGGCTCGACCCGCGCGTTGCCCCACGCGCCGTCGGCGTAGTCGATCGACACCATGTGATCGGTGAAGAACCGCCCGAAACCGGGGGCCGCCAGTACCTCTTCCCGCTGCTGCGCCGAAACGGGCGCCGGATGCGGAATACGAGTGAACTGTGCAGCGACTGTCATGATGCGATCCTATCCATTGCGCGGAATTACTTCGTTTTGGTGTCGACGAACGGCGGCTTGACCACCTCGCAGCGCAGCCTGCGCCCACGCACGTCGACCTCCACCTCATCGCCCGGTTCCAGCTTCGCGGTGGTGTCGAGCAGGGCCAGCGCGATGCCGACCTTCAACGACGGCGAGAACGTCCCCGAGGTGGTCTCGCCGACCGGTTCGCCGTCGCGCAGCACGGTCTGCCCCTGCCGCAGCACGCCGCGATCGAGCGCCTTCAAACCCATCAGGGTGCGGCGCGGGCCGTCGGCCTTCTCCTGCTCGAGTGCCGCCTTGCCCCAGAACTGCGGCTTCTTCCAGCCGACGGCCCAGCCGGTGCGGGCCTGGTTCGGGGTGATGTCGAGGGACAGCTCGTGGCCGTGCAGCGGGTAGCCCATCTCGGTGCGCAGGGTGTCGCGCGCGCCCAGCCCGGCCGGCTGGCCGCCCGCGGCGAGGACCTGCGCGGTGAGCGCCCGGAAGACCGCCTCGGCGTCGGCCCAGCGGGGCAGCAGCTCGTAGCCGTGTTCGCCGGTGTAGCCGGTCCGGCACACCCGCACCGGGCGGCCGTCCCATTCGGCGTCGGCGTAGGCCATGTATTCCATGTCGGTGGGCAGGCCGAGCGCGGCCAGCACCTCGGTCGACCGGGGGCCCTGCACCGCGAAGACCGCGTAGTCGCGGTGCTCGTCGGTCACGGTGACGCCCTCGGGCGCCGCCGTGCGCAGCTCGGCGACGACGGCCGCGGTGTTGGCGGCGTTGGGCACCAGGAACACCTCGTCGTCGCTGACGTAGTAGGCGATCAGATCGTCGATCACGCCGCCGTCGGCGGCACAGCACAGCGTGTACTGGGCCTTGCCGGGACGGATCCGGGCCAGATCGTTGGTCAGCGCCGAGTTCACGAACGCCGCCGCGCCGGGGCCGGCGACCGTGGCCTTGCCCAGGTGACTCACGTCGAAGAGTCCCACGGTGGTGCGCACGGCGGTGTGCTCGCCGACGGTGCCGCCGTACTGCACGGGCATCTCCCACCCGCCGAACGGCGCGAAGGTGGCTCCGAGTTCGACGTGAACAGCGTGGATGGGGCCCTCGAGCAGCGCGTTGTCGGTCATGGCCGAGAGCTTATCGGTCCCTCCCGGCACCACGCGAACCTCCGAGCAGGGGGGTCCGAGCCCCGACGTCGGCGTCGGTGCCGGCCGCCGTCATCGGGGTCCGGGTCGCCCGCGCGCGAAAGCCGATGCCGGGCAACGGCGGTAAGGTCGTGGCCGTGAGTGAGATGTCCGGCCGCAGGTTCCGCACCGTCTCCCGGATGGACCGGGTGCTGAGCCAGACCGTGTCCAGGATCCCGGAGTCGTCGGTGGACCGGGGCATGCTGCGCCTGACCAAGTCCGCCAACACCGGTGGTCTGTGGCTGGCCGCGGCGGCGGTGCTGGCGGTCAAGCCCGGCCAACCGCGCCGGGCCGCCCTGCGCGGGGTGATCGCGCTGGCGGGGTCGAGCTTCACGGTGAATCTGGTGCTCAAGTCACTGATCCCGCGCCGACGTCCCCCGGCCGAACTCATGCCGCACGGCAGGCGCCTGATCGACGCGCCGGTGTCGTCGTCGTTCCCGTCGGGGCACAGCGCCAACGCCGCGGCCTTCGCCACCGCCGTCGCCCTGGAGAGCCCGCGGACCGCACTCGCCGTCGCCCCGGTGGCCGCCGCTGTCGCCTATTCGCGCATCCACACCGGCGCGCACTGGCCGTCCGACGTTCTCGTCGGTGCCGCCGTCGGCACCGGTGTCGCGCTGGCCACCCGCCGCTGGTGGCCGATCCGCGAATCCGACGAGGCGGACGCGCACGTGGTGCGCGACGCGCCCGCCCTGGTCGACGGCAAAGGTCTACTGCTGCTGATCAATCCGCGCTCCGGCGACTCCGCCTACGATCCCACCGCCGACATCGCCGAGGCGCTGCCCGCGGCCACCCTGCTGCACACCGAGCCCGGACGCGACGCCGTCGAACTGTTGCAGGAGGCCGTCGACTCCTCGATCGTCGCGGTCGGCGCGGCCGGGGGTGACGGCACCATCGCCGCGGCGGCGGCCGTCGCGGTGCGCAATGATCTGCCGCTGGTCGTCGTCCCGGCGGGCACCCTCAATCACTTCGCGCGCGACCTCGGCGTCTACGACCTGCGCGAGGTCGTGGACGCGACCGGCGCGGGCGAGGCCGTCGAAGTCGACATCGCCGCCGTCGAGTTCGACACCCCCGAGGGGCCGCGCACCCACTACCTGATCAATACCGCCAGCATCGGCGCCTACCCCGAACTGGTCCGGCTGCGCGAGAAGTGGGAGGACCGCTGGGGTAAGTGGCCCGCGTTCGCGGCGGCGCTGATCGTCATGCTGCGCCGGGCCGAACCGACCCGCGTCCGGATCGACGACCGCTGGCACGATCTGTGGTTCCTGTTCATCGGCAACGGTCCGTACCATCCGCACGGCGCGGTCCCGGCGTTCCGGTCCCGGCTGGACGAAGGCCTGCTCGATGTCCGCTGGCTGCGCGCCGACGTCCGGTTCTCCCGCACCCGTGCCGTCATCGCGCTGATGCTGGCCGCCATCGGGCACAGCCGGGTCTACGGCGAGCGCCAGATGCACGAGCTGTCGGTGGCCGTGCACGTCCCCGTGTCGGTGGCCGCCGACGGCGAAGTCGTCGGTACCGCACGCGATCTGCGCTTCACCATCGCGGGCCGCATCCCGGTCTACCGGCGCAACGAGGACAACCCGCGCTGGGAGAACCGGGCGCGACCGCACCATCGCCGTCCGCTGGCCTGGCTCACCGACCGCCGTCGCTGATTTCCTCACGAACCCGTCTCACCTCGATCACCATCGGCCACAACAACCTTGCGCGGGCCCCCGCACCTGTGGACATGATGGATTCATGAGCTCACCGGACGGCGCCCGTCCGATCACCGACACCGAAGCCACCCGCCGCTGGGACCCGTGGACCCCGAGCGTCGTCGCCGCCCGTCTCGACTCTTGCTTCGCGCCGTGGGCGGTCGCGGGCGGCTGGGCGATCGATCTGTTCGCGGGCGGGATCTCCCGCGCGCACGGCGACATCGAGATCGCCGTCCCCCGAACGGCTTTCCCCGAGATCGCCGACGCCTTCCCCGAATACGAGTGGGACATCGTCGGCGACGGCCACCTGTGGCCCTACGCCCGCGCCGCCGACCGCGACGACCTGCACCAGACCTGGCTCCGCGATCCCTACACCGGCGCGTTCCACCTCGACGTCTTCCGCGAACCCCACGACGGCGACACCTGGATCTGCCGCCGCGACCCGACGATCACCCTCCCCTACTCCGATCTGATCCGCACCACCCCCTCCGGCATCCCCTACCTGATCCCGGAGGTCGTCCTGCTGTTCAAGGCAAAAGCCCACCGCCCCAAGGACGACGCCGATCTCCGCCGAGCACTGCCGCTGCTGTCCGAGCAGCGCCGCGCCCGCCTGACCTCGTGGCTGGAACTGGTCCACCCCGACCACCCGTGGCTGAGCAGGACCGCGGCCTGACCCTCGGCCGGGTCCGATTCAGCCGGGCAGGCGGCACCAACCCTGCCGGTAGTCCGTCCAGTCCTGGGGTCTGGCCGCGAAATCCACGTACAACGCCACCCCGAAATTCGCCCGGTCCACGTCGGCTCGGGTCAGGCCGAGCCGGATGCCGCGGACGGCGGCGGCCACCGTTTCCGAGGACCCGTCGTGGCCGGGGTCGTCGGCCCAGAACGCGGGTGCGCCCATGAGCAGGTCGACCTCGTGTGGGGTCACCTCGGCGGCCAGTTCGGTTTGCTGGGCCAGGTATCCGCTGTAGAGGGCCTGGGTCGGCATCGCGGTGTCGTAGGACATCACCGCCACCTGCTCGACGCGGCGCGCGACCTCGGCGAAATAGGCTTGGCTCCACCATTTCCCGTGATCGACGAGCGCGATGCCCACCGAGTGCAGGCCGGGCAGCGGATCGATGACCGGGGCCGAGACCGACAGCGGGACCCCCGCCGCCGAGGTCACCGCCCTGGTCGCGTCGAGCAGCGCGAGGAAGCCCGGGGAGCCGGACCGGATCGGCTCCAGGTCGTAGTGGATTCCGTCGAAGCCGTAGTCCAGGACCCGGCGCGCGGAGGCGACCACGCGGTCGCGCGACGGCGCCGATTCCACGTCCAGACCATCGAATTCGGGCCGCACGATGTCACCGAGCCACGACTGCACCCGCACGCCCGGCACCTTCGCGTGCACCGCGTCGACGAACCAGCGCGCCCGTGGCGCCAGCTCGTCGCGCAGGCTCCCGTCGTGTTCGAGCGGGCCGGTGTGCACGTAGAGATCGCGGATACCGGTGCCCGCCAGCAACGTCGCCAGCCGGTCGACATCGGCGTCGGTCTTGCGGCCGTCCACCCACGCGTGCCCGAGCCAGAAGGCGTCCTTGCCCCGGGTGCGCGCGTGCTCGGACTGCTCGCCGATGTTGTGCGCCAGCAACGCCGTCACCACCCCCGCGACCGGCAGCGACACCACGGCGAGCACCACGAGCACGAGCACCGCGCTCCGCGTCCACCACGACCACTTCCGCCACATCCCCCGCATCGCGGCCTCCCTCTCGCCCGAGACCCCAGATTACCCGCAGGTACCGATCCGCAGATTTCCGGCAAACCGACAGCCCGTGAAAAGCTGTGCGCCGCTGTACAACTGAACGGAGCACCATGAAATTCGCCGTCACCCTGGGATCGGCCGCCCTCGCGGCCTTCGCTTTCGCGATCGTGACACCGGCCGTGGCCACCGCCCAGCCGTCGGGCAACTGCCACAAGTCCTACTCCCCCTGCCTACCGATCGTCAGCGATGTCGACTGCGAGGGCGGCAGCGGGAACGGACCGGTCTACACCGGACGCGTCCAGGTGATCGGGCCCGACGAGTACGGCCTCGACCGTGACGGTGACGGCATCGGCTGCGAGTAGCACGAAAAAGGGGGCGTGCGATGCGGTGCATCGCACGCCCCCTTTCCTGTGCGGGGTCAGCGGTCGATATCGGGACTGCCGGGGCCCTCGCCCGGCTTGCCCAGGTCGGGCCTGCCTTCGGGTCCGCCCGGCGTGCCGTAGCCCGGGCTCGTGCCGGGGGTGCCATAACCCGGCTGACCACCTTCGGCCGGACCGCCGTACCCGGGCTGCCCACCCTGCGCAGGGCCGCCGTAGCCAGGCTGACCACCTTCGGCCGGGCCACCGTAACCGGGCTGACCGCCCTGAGCCGGACCACCATAGCCGGGCTGACCGCCCTGAGCGGGGCCGCCATAACCGGGCTGACCCCCCTGAGCCGGACCACCGTAACCGGGCTGACCGGGGTACCCCGGCTGCCCGTACCCGGGCTGACCCGGCTGACCGAATCCGCCTGCGGGCCCGCCGTACTGCTGCGGGTAGCCGGGATCGGCGACGGCGGTCGCGGCGCCGACGACCGGTCCGCCGGTCACCACCCGGTACGCGTAGGTCGAGGCGATGATCGTCAGCGGGACCGTCACCAGCAGGCCGAGACCGCACAGCAGCGCGCCGACGATATTGATGCCGAACAGCGCCAGCGTCAGCAGCAGCAGGGGTCCGGCATTGCTCGAGATCGCCGAGAAACTCGATTTGATCGCCGTCACCGCGTCCTGGTTCCGGTCGATCACGAATTGCATCGTCCACCAGGTGAAGAAGGCGATCACCAGACCCGGCAGGATGCACAGCACGAAGCCGATGCCGGTGGCCAGACCGACCAGAATGCCGGCCAGAATCACCGCGCCGACATTGGTGAACTGGAAGAAATCACCGAATCCCGGTTTGCGCCCGTCGGTTTCGTGCAGCGCGCCGCGCACGAACGCGGCGGAGATCAAATAGCCGATGACGGCGCTGACGACGGTGCCGATGAACTGCCAGATACCGAAGCCGATGCTGATGCCACCGTCATAGTCGGTATCGGTCGTGTTCCCCAGGCCGAACAGGAAGTTGATCGCCACCTGGATGACGAACGCGATCAGCACGATCGCGATCCACACCACCGCGTTGTTCTTGAATTTGTCCCAGCCGTAACCGATGGCGTCGCCGACACCGAGTTTCGGCCCCGCCGGTGGATACCCGGGTTGCTGCTGTCCATACGTCATCCGAATCGCATCCCCTCACCTTGTGCGACGACCGAAGCCGCCGATATGAGTCTTCCGATCCGGCGCCACGGTCACGCCGATGGGTCCGATCATTTCACACCACCCGCCCCACGTGCGGTTTTCCTGCGCCGAGCCCGGCACAGCGGGGAATTCGGCCGCCCAGGCCCACGGGAAAACGGCACCGTGTTTCGACGGAATCAGCGGTGCAACGAATTCGACACGATTACCGACCGGATCGTCGGTGCGGAATGCGGGAAACTCGGCGGGAAGAACCGCCGCACCGAACACCCCGGCGCGAGACCGGGGCGAACGGGTCGCGAAGGGCTACTTCTCGGCCTCGGCCCGCTTGGGCAGCTTCCAGCCCGGGCGCGGGAAGTGGCAGGTGTAGCCGTCGGGGTAGCGGATCAGGTAGTCCTGATGCTCCGGCTCGGCATCCCAGAAGGTGCTCGCCGGGGTCACCTCGGTGACGACCTTGCCCGGCCACAGGCCCGAGGCGTCGACGTCGGCGATGGTGTCGATCGCCGTGCGGCGCTGGTCCTCGTCGAGGTAGAAGATCGCCGAGCGGTAGCTCGAGCCGATGTCGTTGCCCTGACGATCCTTGGTGGTGGGGTCGTGGATCTGGAACAGGAACTCGAGCAGGGCCCGGTAGTCGGTCTGTGCCGGGTCGTATTCGATCTCGACGGCCTCGGCGTGGCCGGGGTGGTTGCGATAGGTGGGGTGATCGTTGCTGCCACCGGTGTAGCCGACCCTCGTCGACAGCACGCCCGGTTGACGGCGGATCAGATCCTGCATGCCCCAGAAGCATCCACCGGCCAGAATCGCCTTACGGGTTTCGGTCACGCGTCCTCCTTCATAGAGCTCCACGGTCGCACAGAACGGCCACAACCGCCTCTATGGAACTCCCCTGTCGGCCCCGGAATTCCCGCCAGTAGGCTCGCCGCGCGAGCGATACCTCAGGAACGTCCATGTGTGCCCCAGCGTCACCCAGGAAACAGGAGGAAGTCGGCGAAATGCCACGTAGCGTCGTTGCCCGGTATTCGATGATCGGACTGGCCGCAGTCGCTCTCACAGCGGGTGCGGTGACCACCGCGGGAGCCCCTCCCGGCAGCGCCGACACCGTCGAGCAGACCTCGACCTGCGAAGCCAGACAATCGCGACAAAACGACCTAGCGCTACGCACGCCCGACCCGGCGGCCACCGGGCAGATCGACGCGGTCCTGCTCGACGAGTCCACCCGAAAGCCGATCACCGGCGGCGAGGTGGTCCTGACCGGTTTCGACGCCTGTGGCGACACCATCCACCGGCACCTGTCCACCGGCGCCGACGGACAGGTGAGCTTCCGCGGCCTGCAACCGGGCCGCTACCAGGTGAGGGCCTACCCCGGCGAGGCCACGGCGAAAACGGCTGCCACCGCCGATGTCGAACTGTCGACACCGACGCTGAAGACACTGCAGTTCACGGTCGCCACCGGCCGCCGTTAGCCGCCGGTCGGGCCGGGTGCGCGCTGCCCGGCCCGAAACCCGGCGACACCGAGCACGCCCGCACGACCCGTGATACAAATCACCCCAGAGTGAGAAGGGGTGGTTTCCGTATGGAACCAACAGCCGCGCAGCGGGCAGCGCTGGGCTTGATCTGCGACACATTCCTGCCGGGCGACGAGTTCGGACTACCGCCGGCGACCGAGCTCGGGACGGTCGACACGATCTTCCGGATCCTGGGTCGCAATCCGCGGGAAGCAGATCAGAAGCAGCTGGCGATGTTGTTGGGGCTGTGGGATTCCCGCGTCTTCGGGCTGCTGACCGGCAGTGGCCCGCGCCGGTTCTCGTCGCTGTCGCAGCAGCGTCGCGAGGCCGCGCTGCTACGGCTGGCCGATTCCGGGCTGGCGCCGGCGCGCGCGGTGTTCCAAGCGCTCAAGCAGGCCTCGCTGCTGGCCTACAACGTGACACCCGGCCCGACCGGGACCAACCCGCTGTGGGAGAAGATCGGCTATCCCGCCCCGACCGGGCCGCTGGCGGATGCCCCCGCACCCGCGCTCACCCCGCAGCGATACGCCGAAGCGACCACCCTCGACTGCGATGTCGTCGTGGTCGGCTCCGGCGCCGGTGGGGGCGCGGCGGCCGCGGTACTGGCCGAGGCGGGCCTGGACGTGGTGGTCCTCGAACGCGGAAACTACTACGACGACAAGGATTTCGGCCACGGCGAGCTCGACGCGCTGACCAGCCTGTACGCCTCGGGTCCGCCCGCGTCGGCGGAGGGGCAGATCACGCTGGTGGCGGGGTCCTGCCTCGGCGGCGGCACCGTCGTCAACTGGAGTACCTCGCTGCCCACCCCCGACAACGTCCGCAAGGAATGGGCCGAATCGGGGGTCCCGCAGTTCGCCGACGACGAATTCGGTGCCGCGCTCGACACGGTGCAGCGCCGGATCGGGGTGACCGGCGGCCGGTCGCCGCTCTCGGCCCGTGACGGCATCCTCGAGCGTGGCGCCAAAGCGCTCGGCTGGGATGTCGACACCCTGCCGCGCAATGTCGGCGACGCCTGCGACGCCGCGGTGGAATGCGGTCGGTGTGGTTACGGGTGCAGGCTCGGCGCGAAGCAGTCGGTCACCAAGACCTGGCTCCAGGACGCCGCCGGGCACGGGGCGCGCCTGGTGGTCGACGCCGACGTCCGCACGATCACGGTGAAAGCCGGTCGGGCGGAGTCGGTCTCGGCCCGCACGTCCGACGGTGTCGAGATCACGGTGCGGGCGCGCGCGGTGGTCGTCGCCGCGGGCGCCATCCAGACACCGGCGCTGCTGCAGCGTTCGGGCCTGCGCAACAAGAACATCGGCAAGCACCTGCGCCTGCATCCCGCCGCCGCGGTGTTCGGGGTGTTCGAGGAGGAGATCCGGCCCTGGGAGGGCGCGTTGCAGGCGCGCATCAGCAGGCACCACGCCGATCTCGACGGCAACGGCTACGGCGTCATCTACGAGACCGGGCCGATCCATCCGGGTCTGGCGACCGGTTTCATGAGCTGGCGCGGCGCGGCCGCGCACCGGGACACCATGCTCGACTTCGCCCGCACCAACTCGATCGGCGTGATCACCCGCGACCGCGATCCGGGCACCGTCTCGATCGACGGCAGCGGCGAGGCCGTGGTGAAGTACCGGCTCTCCGACTACGACGCGAACCACCTGCACACCGGCATCGTCGGCGCGGCCTCGGTGCTCGAAGCCGCGGGCGCGCAGCGCATCTACTCGGGCCACCAGGCGGGCATCTCATTCGAGCCCGGCGTGCGCGGTTCGCTCGCGGAATTCGACGCGGCCTGCAAGAAGGCGGGCTACGGACCGGGCCGCTGCTCGCTGGGCGCGCTGCACATCATGGGCTCGGCCCGGATGGGCGGCAGCGCGGAACTGTCGGCGACCAACCCGGACGGCGTCACCTGGGATGTCGACAACATCGTCGTGGCCGACGGCTCCACCTTCCCCACCGCACCGGGGGTGAACCCGATGGTCACCATCGAGGCGATCGGCTACATGAACGCCAAGCGTCTGGCGGCCGGGCTCACCTAGCCGTCGACCCGGCGGATGCCGGCGAGGACGGCCCGCAGCACCCCGAGGTCGGCATTGCCGACCGCGCGGTGCTGCGGGGCGCGGGCGATCAGCCTGCCCTCGTCGATCAGGTCGGCGATGAGCACCTTGGCCAGATTCAGTGGCAGTCCCAGGTGCGCCGACACCTCGGCCACCGCCATCGGGGTGCGGCACAGGTCGACGATCGCGGCGTACTCGGGTTCGGGCCGCCGCAATCGGGTGCCCGCGCCGGCGTCGACCAGCAGGGTCGTGAGGTCGAGTTCGTCGCGCTCGGTCCGGCCGCGCCCGCGGGTGACCGCATAGAGACGCACGATCGGCCCGGCGTCCTCCTCGTACCAGTGTTCGCGTTCGTCGCTCATGCGCGCGGGGAGACGGCGGGGAACTGGCCGGAGATCGGCGCGGACGGATCGCTCGCCTCGGCCAGCGCCGAGGGAATCAGCACGACCGCGCGCACCCCGCCGTAGACCGATTCCGACAGCCGCACCGAGATGTTGTGCCTGCCTGCCAGTTTCGCGACGACGAACAGGCCGAGCCGGGAGCTACCGGACAGCGTCGCCACGCTGAACTCGGGTGGGTCGGCCAGCATCGCGTTGCGTGCGGCGAGATCGGCCTCCGGCATGCCGAGACCCTGGTCGGTGATCTCCACCGCCACACCGCGCCCGACCACCACCCCGGACACCACCACGTGCGCCTCCGGCGGCGAGAACGCCGTCGCGTTGTCCATCAGTTCGGCGAGCAGGTGGATCACGTCGGCGACCGCGTGGCCGGCGATGCGCACCTCGGGCATCTGCTTGGTCTGGATCCGGGTGTAGTCCATGCTCTCGGCGATGGCGCCGCGGACCAGTTCCAGCAGCGCGACGGGATTGCGCCAGCGCCTGCCCGGCTGCTCGCCGCCGAGGATGATGAGGTTCTCGGCGTTGCGGCGGGTGCGGGTCGCGAGATGGTCGAGCTGGAACAGCAATTCGAGCTGATCGGCGTTGCTCTCGTCGCGTTCGGCGCGGTCGAGCAGGGCGAGCTGGCGGTGCACGACGACCTGGCTGCGGTGGGCGATATTGAGGAACACGGTATTGATGCCCGCCCTGGTCTGGGCCTCGGCGATCGCCGCCGACACCGCGGCCAGATGCGCGCGGTTGAACGCGGCCGCGACCTGGCCGAGCTCGTCGGAGCCGAAGTCCAGCCGGGAGGTCTCCGCGCGGGCCTCGACCTGCTCGCCCGCGGCGAGTCTGCGCATGAGGTCGGGCATCCGCTCGTCGGCCAGTTCCAGGGTGTCGTGGCGCAACCGCCGCATGCGGGCGATGAACCGGTTGGCCAGTACCAGCGCCACCAGGAAGGCGCCCACCGCCAGCGCCGCGACGAGCGCGCCGCCGAGCAGGGCGTTGCGGGTGTCGGTCTCCCCCTGCTGCCGGGCGATGACGTGGGCGTCGCCGCTCTGGTCCGCCCACAGCTTCTGCAACGCGAGATTCACGTGCCGGGAGGCGTCCTGCCAGCCCGCCAGGCTCAGTGGCAGCGCCGCGTCCCCGCGATCGTTGCCGACCGGACCGCGCGTCACCAGCGCGTCCTGCATCGAGGTCACCTGCTGCCAGTCCGCGCTCGCGGTGATCGCACCGAGCTGGGCGAGCCGGTCGCCCTTCAGCACCGTGGCCGAATAGGCCACCTCGCCACGGAATTCGCCGACCCGGTGCCCGAAGTCGGCCAGCTCGGCGGCCGACATCCGGCCGTTGGTCAAGGCCACCGAGCCGAGCGTGTCGGCCTGCGACAGCGCCTCGGCGGCGCGCAACTGTTCCACGCCGTAGCTCAGTTCGATGCCGATCTTCGCCTGCGGCGCCACCCGGGCGGCCAGCATCGACGCGGCGACGATCGTGCCGATCACCTGGGAGAAGAACGTGAACACCTGATCCGGCGGGATCTGGAGCGCGTCCACGCCGCCGCGCACCGTCGGCACCATGGCGAAGAGCTTGTTGTAGCCCTCGATGTCCTCGGCCGAACCGTCGGGATTGAGCTTGCGCGCGGCGTCGCCCTTGGCCATCACCGCGGCGAGCGCCTCGTCGGAGCGCTGGCGGGCGGTGACCAGGGCGGGCGTGGACGGTGGGTCACCGGCCAACCGCAGCAGCGACAGCCTGCGCTCCTCCTGGAACGCCGAGACCATCAGGATCGCCGGCGCGGTGGTGCTGCTCGCCAGCTCGGCCCATTCGGTGGATTCGCGCGCCGAGTCCACCAGATACACCGCCGCGCCACCACCGGTGACCAGCAGGATCACACTGGAGATCAGCACGATCGACAGGAGCCGGATCCGCACGCTCACCCGGCCGCGAACACCGCGCCCGCCCCACCACGATGTCCCGAGCAACGAGTTACGCCAGTTCTTCACACCGAAACTTTCCGCTCCCGGAGCCGCCCCGGCGCTCCGCTGCGTGCTGCGCCCGCGACACAGACGATCCGGCACGCTTGTCTTCGCGCCAGAGACTAACCGACCGGCCGCACCCGCGCGCGGTTTGCGTGGGACGCGAAAAAGCCCTCGTGTCAAGCAAACTCACAGCACCGCGACGGTGAACCGTCACGTGATCTCAGAGCGCGGTCGCGCGCACCCGGTGTCGCGTCAGATGGCTCAGCACGGACTGATTCGCCTCCCACCCGTCGGGGAACTTCACCGGCACCCCGAGATGGACCGGTTCGGCCGAGGGGTGCGCGTCGAGGAGTTCCGGGATGCCGGCGCGGCCGACCAGGATGCAGGCGTGCCGGTGCCGGGAGGCGAGCACGCACAATCGGCCCGCTTCGAGGTGGAAGGCGCTGGCGTCGCGGCGGCCCGAGAGCGGGTGCAGCACCAGGGTGACGTCGTACTCGCGGCCCTGAAGCCGGTTGGCGGTATCGACGGTGACCGGCTCGGCGGCGGTGCCGCGCAGGGCGGTCCGCACGGCGTCGGCCTGGTCGCGGTGGGCGGTACCGATGGCGACCCGGTCGGTGGTGACCGGGTGACTGCCCGATTCGGAGTGCGCGGTGGCGCCGCGCTCGATCAGCCGGGCGGCGATCGCGGCGAGCGCGTGCACCGCCTCGCGGTCGGTGCGCAGGGTGTGCCGGGCGGGCAGTTCGTACCAGCCCCAGCCCGTCGCGGCCGCTTCCTCGAGCACCGCGTCGATCGATCCGCCGAGGCCACGGGTGGTGAAAGCCATCCTGCGGTCACCGAATCCGGTGCCGGACTCGAAACCGGTGAACGGGTAGAAGGCCTGCGAGACGACCGGCGCCGCGGTGGCGGGCAATCGCCACGACACCGGCAGCCGGTGGATCGGGATGTTGTCGTTGTTGGCGAGCATCACGCTCACCGCGCTCATCGTCGGATCCCAGGTGAGCCCGGCCCAGCGCGCGGTCTCGACGGTCGCGAACGGATCGAGCTGCCCCGGATCGCCGACGAACAGCCCGCGATCGAACCGGTTCGCGATGCGCAACAACATGTCCGAGCGCATCTGATACGCCTCGTCGATGATCGCGTGCGACCAGCTGCCCTCGGTGATGGTGGCCCATTTGGCGGCCGTCCCGATGACGATGGTGCGATCGGCCAGATCGCCGGGTTTGGTCGCGACGCGGACGTTGGCGTGCTGGTCGACCCGCTCGCTGGTGACGTAGGCGGTGCTGGACAGGCGCCCGATGCGCATTCCCGGGTCGGCGCCGGCGAGGCGGTCGATGAGGTCGTCGACCTGTTCGTTGGTCTGGGCGACGATCATCCGCTGGTCGTCGTCCTCGGCGAGCTGGCGGGCGGCGCGCACGACCAGCGTGGATTTGCCCGCCCCGGGCGGCGAGTCGACGACGATGGCGCGATGACTCGCGTCGCGCAGGTCGGTGAGAATGTTCGCGACGGCCTCGTCCGGCGTGGTCACTGCAGCTCCTCCCCTTCGTCGTCGGTGGGCGGCACCCATTCCGGCGGCGGGCCGCCGTGCGTCCACGGGGTGTCCTCGCGTGCGGGCAGATTCAGCAGACCGTTGAACGGCGACGGCGAGAACCGGGCGAACCCGAGCGCCTCACCGTCGGTCGGCACCGAGCCCGGTTCGGCGACGAGCTTGCGGCCCATCCCACCCGAGAGTTCCAGCACCATGCGGTCGCCGTCGATCTCGACGACGACCCCGCTCTGCTTGGGCCGCTCCACACAGGTCAGCTCCTCGCCGACGACCGCCAGGAACGGATCGGTGGTGCGAATGTGGATGTGCGGGCGCAGTTTCGGGCGCGCGCCCGAACGGTCGACACGGTCCGGTTCGCTGTGCACGACGGTGCCGCGAAACGCCGCCCCGGTGACCCGGTGCTCGAGCATGCGCAGCGGATCGTCGAAGGCGCACTGGGCCTGCAGCGCTTCCAGGGCGCGCTCGCGTTCGAGCAACCTGCGCACCGCGCGCACGGCGGGATCGCGCCGGGCCTGCGGCGTGCCCTCGGCGACCTCGGCCGCGAAATAGGAGAACGCGCCGCGATCGTCGGTCCACCGGTTCTCCACGCTGGCGCCCGGCGGCAGCGCGCGCAGCAGGTCCAGCGCGCGCCACATCAGCTGCCAGGTGGGTTCGAGCTGACCGCGCAGCGACCGCTCGAGCCGTTCGGCGGCGACGGCCCTGGCGTTCTCGTCCACGGCGGCGCTGTAGGCGGCGATCAGCGGCGCGAGTTCCTCGTTGTCGAAACCGGGATCGGTGGCCGGACCCGCGGGCGGGGACTGCAACGGGTCCTCGGCGATGGCCGCGGCTTCGGCGCCGGTGCGGCCCGGTGGCGGGTCGATCCAGCCCAGCAGCGCGGCGAGATTGCCGTCCTCGAGCGCGGATTGGCCGGTGGCCCAGTGCGCCGACAGCGCCGAGGTCATCGCGGGCAGCACCGCCGACCCGGGGTGCTCGGCGCGGTCGCCGAACCAGGTCAGCCAACGGCCCAGCAGGGGAATCGAGACGGGCACCGGGTTGTCGCCGTCGGTGCGGTGGAAACGGACCGAGCGGCCCAGCAGCTTGAGGAAGTTCACCCCGCCCTCGTTCGGCGTCCAGATCTGCGGTGCGTCCAGGCAGCGGGTGTAGCTCTCGCCCGCCTTGCTGGTGAGTTCCTCGCTCTCGGCCAGGAACGACGCGAGATAGGGCAGCACGATGTCGGCCAGCTGCTCGATGAACCGCAGCCGCAGGACCCGGTCGCGTGGCTGCGGCACGATCAGCACGTTCTGGTCGCCGCGCGCGGTGCCGATCATGATCGCCAGCGGCGCCGCCGCCTCACCGGCCAGCCGCAGCGGCACCGCGACCAGCGGCCGCTCGCCCAGGTGCAGGTGCCGCACCGCCGCGGTCGGCTGGGCTCGGCCCGCGCGGACGGCCTCGGCCTTGGCGAGGGCCGACAGCACGCTCATCCCTGCCCCCTGACCGTGCACACGGCCGCGCGCATCTGCCGCACGCTCATCCGGCGATCTCCAGCCGCAACCGGTGCGCGGTGCGCAGCATGGCGGTGATGTCGGCGTGCTCGGGTCCCGGTTGCAGCGTCCCGTCGGCCAGACCCAGGACGGTGTGCAGATTCTCGATGCCGCCGACCTCGTCGCACACGCCGCGGCCGAGCGCGTCGACCGAACCGCAGGTCCTGGCCTCGTCGCGGCAGGCGAAGGCGAGCTCGCAGCTCGACATGCACTCCGGGGCGTAGCGGGCGGGAATGGCCGCGATCGTCTTCTCCAGGTCCTCCCCCGGCGCGAAGGTGGCCTCGGGCGGCAGCAGTTCGAGCAGTTCGGGAATGGCGGTCAGCCGGGTCAGCTGCCGGGACACGACCGCGAGCTGCTTGCGCAGGTCGACCAGGGCGGCGGTCGGCCGGTTGGTGAAGTCCTTCGCGCACACCAGGATCGTGTTGTGCGAGACCAGCTCCGGTGACTCGCCGATCTCGGTCATCAACTCGCGCAACGCGATGACATACACCGCGGACTGGCGGGCGGCCGCCGCGACCTGGGCCGGGTCGGCCTGCCCGTCGATCACCGGGAACGCCTTGATCTCGACGACGTGGAACTTGCCGTCGAGCTGCACGGCAACCACGTCGGGCTCCAGGTAGGCGGTGGCACCGGCGATGTCCAGACGCAGCATCGGATGGTCGAACAGAGTGCCGTCGCCCGCGGCGATCGTCGACTTCAGCAACTGCCGGGTGCGCTGATACCGCACGGCGTTGCCGGTGTTCTCGCCGACCGAGTTCAGGTCGTGGTAGGCGACTTCGGGGATGGTGAGGCCGAGCTTGTCGCGCAGCAGCGCCAGCAGTTCGGCGCAGCCGTTGGCCTTCACCATCGATTCGAAGGCGTTGCCACGGGTGATGGCGAACTGGGACTGACCGAACTGTGGTGGGAAACCGAGCGATTGGGCGATCACGGTCTTGTCGACCGCGGCCGCGTCGAGCAGGGCGCGCCGGGCGCACCCGGGATTGGCCGTGAGCGCGGCGATGGTGCGGGCGTTGTGCCTGGTCGCGGGCGCCGCGCCGCGCAACTGGTCCAGCTGTGCTGCGAGAGTGCTCATTTCACCTCGATTCGTCGCCGGTCGGCCACCCCGAGCCGAACCCCGAATAGTTGGGCGGCCGGATCGGCCAGCTGGTCGGACGCCCGGCGCGCGGCCGCGATGCGCTGCCGTGCGTCCTCGTCCTCGTGGACGGCCAGCTCCCGCCGGGCGGCCTCGATCACCGCCGCCGGGTCCAGTGTGTCGGGCGCGCCCGACACTCCGGGAATCGAGACGGCGAGCCGCCACAGTACGCGCTGTCCCGCCTGCGTCGCGGCAGGCTGCGCCGCGAGGTGGTCGGCCAGTCGGATCGCCGAGATCAGCAGGCCGACACGCGGACTCAGCGGACCCACCATCCGGCGCTCGAGCGGCCAGGAGCTCACCGCGAGCAATCCGCGCGCCTGCGACAGCAGATCCGTCGTGAGCGCCGCGCACAGGTAGTACGGCCGGGCGTACGGCGCCGAACGGAACGAGCGTTCCTCGTCGCGGCGCAGGCTGGTCAACCGGGCGGGCAGGAGTTCGCCGGAGAAGAACGCCTCGTGCACGGCCAGGACGAGTTTGGGCGAGGACGGCACCGACAGCAGCGTCAGCGCGCGGTGCACGTGCTCGCGGACCGGCACGGCGGGCGCGTCGGCCCGTTCCGGCGCGGCGGCGGGCTCCGGGATCGACCCCAGGACGACAGCGTCCCAGGCGGATTCGGTCTTGCGCAGTTCCGCGCGCAGCTGCCGGGCGGTGGCGCGATCGCCGGACGCGGCGGCCCGGCGCACCTCGGCGCGGAGGTCGGCGATGCGCGCCTCCAGCTCCTCGGCCGTGTCCGTCACGAGCGTGAGCGTATTCAGCAGTTCCAGTGTTGTCCAGTGTTTGCCAGTATTCACCACCGGATTGCCGCGTGGACCACATCGAGGATCCGCCCCCGTAGGCCGCGGTTGCCAGAATTTGCCACCGCCGTCGTCGAGCGCCGCGCTGCCGCGCGGGCCCGGCCTGGCGTTCTCCCTCCGGCAGCCGTGCGCGCCGGACGGTGTCGCCCTGCGGAACGGGCCGCTCAGCCTCGATGCCACATGGGCAGCAGGGTCGGTCCGTCGTCGGGCAACTCGATCGGCTCGCCCTCGTGCGCGAAGCCGTGGCGGGCGTAGAGCCGCGACGATCTGGTCGTACTGGCTTCCAGATACGCCGTTTCGCCCGCGTCGGCGAAGGCCGCGAGCCGATCGGTCAGGATCGCGCCGCCCGCGCCTTTGCCGCGATGCTCGGGCACGGTGACGATGACATGCAGGTAGCGGTGCGGGAATTCGCGCGGATGCGCGGCGGCGACCAGGCTCGAGACCGCCGCCATCCGCTGGAACGACACGACATCGGGCGCCGCCTTCAGCAGCGCGCGCGCTTCGTCGGCTTCGGCGGCGAGCCGGTCGGCGGAGGTGACCGTCTGCCACAGCGACACCGCCCAGATGTCCTCGCCGTCGCCCGCGACCCACACCTCGTCCTCGGCCAAGGCCTTGGCCACGAACTGCGGTCCGAACGTGGTGCGATAGGCCTGCTCGATCTCCGGGTCGCCGGCGCGGATCCACGCCGAGACGACCTCGTCCAGACTCGCCGCGATGAAAGCGTCGGCGACCGCGGCGAGTTCGTCGGGACGGGCCTGCCTGACGTGGACGTTCATCGGTCTCTCCTCCTGGGTGAACAGTGTTCGTAGTCGCCAATCTAGGAGTGCGCCAGCAGGGTTACGAGTATTTCGTCACACTGGTTGGTGTGCGGAAATCGACGCTGTGCGTGCACTGTGGACGCGAGGTGGAGCAGGCCGACCGAGGCCGGGTGCGCCGCTATTGCTCACGGTCCTGTCAGGGGCGGGCCTACCGGGCCCGCCGGGACCGGCGCCCGCCGGTACGCCGTGCCCGGCCGACCAGGCTGACCCCGGTGCACATCGCCGCCACGGCGATCGAGGTCGCCGACCGGGACGGGCTCGACGGCCTCACCATGCGTCGCCTCGCCGGCGAACTCGGCGTCGCGACCGCCGCGCTCTACCGGCACTTCCCCGACCGGGAGGCCCTGCTGGCGGCGATGACGGAACTGGCGCTCGCGCGCACCCCCGCACCCGCGCCGGCCCCGGACTGGCGCGCCGCCCTGGCGACCGAGGCCGACGGGGAATGGCGACTCTATCGGCGGCACCCGTGGATCCTCACCGTGCTCGCCCGCACCCGGCCGCCACTGGGCCCGGCCCTGCTCGACTCACTGGAGCGCTCCTTCGCCGCGCTCGACGAACTCGACCTGACCAGCGGCGAGATGCTCACGATCTACCTCGCCTACTCCGGCATGGTCCAGGGCCTGGCGCTGATGTGGAGCACCGATCGCGGCGACCGCATCGGTGCCGCCGCGATCGCGACCGCCGACCCGGTGCGCGCCGAACTCGCCGAACTCCTCGACCCGTGCGCCCGCCCGGTGCTGCACCGGATGTTCGCCGCCGAGCCGCACGGACCCGACCTCTCCTTCGACGAACTGCTCACCGCCGGTGTCGCACTACTGCTCGACGGCGTCGCGATGCGGCAGCCGAGGCCGACCGCATAATCTGGGGCGATGACCGCTGTTGCAGATCGTTCACTCGGACCGGAATTGGCACGTACCGAAACCATCAGCCCGGACACCGATGTCCTGGTGATCGGCTTGACGTCCTCGGAGAACGGACCGGCCATCGTCCCCGCCGACCTGTTCGGCGACGTGCTCACCGCCGAGGTTCGCGCGGAGCTGCTCGACGCTCTCGGCGCGGTCGGCGCGAAGGGCAAGCCCGAGGAACTCACCCGGGTGCCCGCGCCCGCGGCGCTGGCCGATGTGACCAGCGTGCTCGCGGTCGGCCTCGGCGCGGCCGACAAGGTCGATGCCGAGCAGGTGCGCCGTAGCGCCGGTGTCGCCGGGCGCGCGCTCAGCGGCACCGAACTCGTCGCGACCACCCTCTCGGGCGTCGACCTGGCCGCCGCGGCGGAGGGCTTCTACCTCGGCGCGTACACCTTCACCACCTTCAAGTCGGCCAAGAGCGCGCCCAAGCCCGACGAGCAGCCGGTGCTGCGCGTCGAATTGCTGGTTCCCGAACCCGAATTCGGCGTGCTGGAACTGCTGCGCGCCCAGCTCGTCGCCGAGGCCGTCGCGACCGCGCGCGATTTCGTCAACACTCCGCCGAGCGCGCTGTACCCGGCCGAGTTCGCCGAGCGGGCCCGCCTGCTCGCCGAGGCGGCCGGGCTCGAGGTCGAGGTGCTCGACGAGGACGCGCTGGCCGCGGGCGGCTACGGCGGCATCGTCGGCGTCGGTCAGGGTTCCGCGCGCCCGCCGCGCCTGGTGCGCATCACCTACGCGGGCGGCCCCAAGAAGGTCGCGCTCGTCGGCAAGGGCATCACCTTCGACACCGGCGGCATCTCCATCAAGCCCGCGGCCAACATGGAGAACATGACCTCCGACATGGCCGGCGCCGCGGCGGTCATCGCGACCACCCTGCTCGCCGCCCGGCTCGGCCTGCCGGTCACCGTCACCGCGACCGTGCCGATGGCCGAGAACATGCCCTCGGCTACCGCGCAGCGCCCCGGCGATGTGCTCACCCAGTACGGCGGCACCACCGTCGAGGTGCTCAATACCGACGCCGAGGGCAGGCTCATCCTGGCCGACGCGATCGTGCGCGCCGCCGAGGACGAGCCCGACTACCTGATCGACGTCGCCACCCTGACCGGCGCGCAGATGGTCGCCCTGGGCACCCGCACGCCCGGCGTGATGGGCACCGAGGAGTTCCGCGACCGTGTCGCCGCCGTCTCGCGTTCGGTCGGCGAGCACGGCTGGGCGATGCCGCTGCCCGCCGAGCTGCGCGCCGACCTCAACTCCAAGGTCGCCGACCTGGCCAATGTCGCACCGCACCGGTGGGGCGGAATGCTCTCGGCCGCACTGTTCCTCAAGGAGTTCGTGCCCGAGGGCGTGCAGTGGGCGCACCTGGATGTCGCAGGTCCGGCGTACAACACCGGCGGGCCGTTCGGCTACATCGGCAAGGGCGGCACCGGCGTCCCGGTGCGCACGCTGATCACGGTGATCGAGGAGATCGGCGCGGAGTAGTCACTGCTCGCGCTCGCGGGCCCGCCGCCGCTCGATCCGGCGGCGGGCATCGTAGTCGCGCATGCGCTGGGGATAGCCCGTCCGGTTGACGTCGTAGACCGGAATCTTCAGCGCCCCGGCCAATCGCCGGGCGCCGCGTTCGCCGACGATGCGCCGGGTCCATTCACCATCCGCGGCGACCAGCACCGCTGTGACATCGGTCACAGCGGTTTTCGGTTCGATGAACGCCTCGACGCCGCGGCGGGCGCGCGCCCAGTCGGCGAGCGCGGCGATCTCCGACGCGCTGTCGCGAGCGACTGTCCTGCTCCGGCCGCGCGCGCCGCGGAAACGATCCAGCAAACCCACCGGTAACAACCTCCTGCGCTCCGACGGAATTCTGCTCACCGCCGTACATTCCATGGTGCCAGCTCTGCCCGGAATGCCGCCCTGCGCTACGTCGGCGGCGAGCGAGTGCAAGGATGGTTGCCGGAACAAGAAACCGACGATTCCCGGACGCCTCGCTCCAGCGGCGGGGTGGACGTACGCCGCGACCCGCGACGGGTGTCTGCCGGGGTCGAAGCACTGTTGTATTACCCGTCTAACAGTCAGAGGAGACAGAGGACATGGCCTTCTCCGTCCAGATGCCGGCTCTTGGTGAGAGCGTCACCGAGGGAACGGTGACCAGGTGGCTGAAGCAGGAAGGAGACACGGTCGAGGTCGACGAACCGCTGCTCGAAGTCTCCACCGACAAAGTCGATACCGAGATCCCGTCGCCCACTGCCGGTGTGCTGTCGAAGATCGTCGCCCAGGAAGACGACATCGTCGAGGTCGGCGGTGAACTCGGTGTGATCAGCGAGGCCGGCGAAGCCGCCGCTGCCGCTCCCGCACCTGCTGCCGCGCCTGCCGAACCCGCTCCGGCTCCGGCCCCCGAGCCTGCGCCGGCGCCCGCCGCCGAGGCGCCCGCCCCGGCTCCGGAGCCCGCGCCCGCC
>NZ_LPNR01000074.1 GCF_019266065.1 Nocardia sp. MH4
CCCCGGTGCCGGTGGCCACCGCCTCGACGCTGCGCCATCCAGGCGGTGGCCGCCACCGCGCGGCCCGGCGCGGCGGCGACGTGCCGCTCGTCACGTCGGCCCACGTTCCCGACCACGCGTGTCGACATGGGAAGATGGTCGGCGTGTTGCGCTGGATAACTGCCGGAGAATCCCATGGTCCCGCTCTCGTCGCCCTCCTGGAAGGGATGGTCGCCGGAGTCGAGGTGACATCGGACGATGTCTCCGCACAGCTCGCGCGCCGTCGGCTCGGTTACGGGCGCGGCGCCCGGATGAAGTTCGAGGCCGACAAGGTCACCCTGGTCGGTGGCGTGCGCCACGGCCGGACCATGGGTGGTCCGGTCGCGATCGAGGTCGCCAACTCCGAGTGGCCCAAGTGGACCGAGGTGATGTCGGCCGACCCGGTCGACGCGGACGCGCTCGCCGGGATGGCGCGCAACGCGCCGCTGACCCGTCCGCGCCCCGGTCACGCCGACTACTCCGGCATGCTCAAGTACGACTTCGACGACGCTCGTCCGGTGCTCGAGCGGGCCAGCGCCCGCGAGACCGCGGCCCGCGTCGCGGCCGGCACGGTCGCCCGCAACTTCCTGCGTCAGGCCTTCGGCGTCGAGGTGATCTCGCACGTGGTGTCGATCGGCACCGCGGCCAACACCACCGGCGTCATCCCCGGCCCGCACGATCTCGACGCCATCGACGCCAGCCCGGTGCGCGCGTTCGATGCCGACGCCGAGGCGGCGATGATCGCCGAGATCGAGGCCGCCAAGAAGGACGGCGACACCCTCGGTGGTGTCGTCGAGGTGATTGTCTCCGGTCTGCCGATCGGCCTCGGCTCGTTCATCAGCGGCGAGCAGCGGCTCGATTCCCGGCTGGCCGCCGCTCTCATGGGCATCCAGGCGATCAAGGGTGTCGAGGTGGGCGACGGTTTCGAGACCGCGCGCAGGCGTGGCAGCCAGGCCCACGACGAGATGCGTCCCGGGCCCGACGGTGTGCTGCGCTCGACCAACCGCGCGGGCGGTCTGGAAGGCGGCATGACCAACGGTGAGGCACTGCGGGTGCGCGCCGCCATGAAGCCGATCTCGACCGTGCCGCGCGCGCTGTCGACCGTCGACATGTCCACCGGCGAGGAAGCCGTCGCGATCCACCAGCGCTCGGATGTGTGCGCGGTGCCCGCGGCCGGTGTGGTCGCGGAATCGATGGTCGCGCTGGTGGTGGCGCAGGCCGCGCTGGAGAAGTTCGGCGGCGACTCGCTGACCGAGACCCTCGCCAACATCACCGGCTACCTCGAGCGGATCGGCAACCGCCCGCACGTGCCCGCGGACAGCCGTACGCCGTGACCGGACCGGGACAGGAGGGGGCCGCGGAGGACAACGACGCGGGTCCCCCATCGACTGTCGACACCGGCGGGCAGGCCGACCGAGCCGTCGGCTCCGCTGACGCGGTCGGCACCGTCGACGCGACCAGCACCCGCGCCGCCGACTCGACCGGTGACCGCAGTGCCACCGTTGCGATCGCTGAGGCCGCCGCGAGCAGTGCCACCGACGCGACCGGCGACGCCGACGCGAGCGCCGATACCGAGGCGGTGACCGTACCCCGTGCCCGGGTGGTGCTGGTCGGGCCGCCGGGGTCGGGGAAGTCGACCATCGGACGCAAGCTCGCCAGGGAGCTCGGGGTCGAGCTCTACGACACCGACGCCGGAATCGAGGCCGAAACCGGCCGCTCCATTCCGGAGATCTTCGCCAACGACGGTGAACCGGAGTTCCGGCGGATCGAGGAGCTGGTGGTGCGGCGTGCCGTGCTCGAACACGAGGGTGTCGTGTCGCTCGGCGGCGGGTCGGTGCTGTCGGCGCGGACCCGCGCGGTGTTGCGCACCGCGACCGTGGTCTACCTGGAAATCAGTGTGGCCGAAGGACTTCGGCGCACCGGCTCGAGCAATGCCCGCCCGCTGCTCAACGGCACCGATCCCGGTGCCAAGTACCGGGAGCTGATGCGGATCCGGCGCCCGCTCTACCGCGAGGTCGCCACCGTGCGCGTGCGAACCGACGGGCGCAGCCCCGGCCGGGTCGTGCGGATGATCCTCACCAAGCTGGGCTTGGAATCGGTGCGTACCGATCTCGACGCCGAGCGCGCCGGCGGATCCGGTACCGCCGCTTCGGGTTCGGCCACCAGCAGGCCCGGAATCGGCAGCAACCGGTCGCGGGCGCGTCGCCGCGCCAGGGCACGCGCCGCGGCCGCGCGCCGGGCGAACGAGCAGGCCACGATCGACCGGACCGCTTCGGCGGCGACCCGATCCGCCGACGCCGGGTCGAGCGGTGACGCGGGCACAGCGCAGGGCGAAGCCCGCACGACCGGCACTCGACGCTCCCGGCGTACCAGGTCCCGTCGCGGCGGGGTCCGCATCCGCTCGGCCGCGGGCACGAATCGCGACGCCGACGGCAAGACGGCGACGCGCGCCACCGGCGGCGACCAGGCAACGCAATCCGCGGCGTCACCGGATCGCCCGGCAGGTCAGCGCGCGGGCACCCCCGTGCCGACCGGACAGCGTTCCGGATCGGGCCAGACCGGCGACGCGGACCGCTCGACCGCTCAGGGCGAGCGCACACGGCGCAACCGGCCGCGGCGACGCGGCGGCCGACGCAAGACCAACGACCAGAAAGAATCGGAGCAGCGCACGTGACAGAGCCGACCACCATCCAGGTCCGCACCGCCGACCCGTACCCGGTGATCATCGGACGCGGGCTGCTCGGCGATCTCGTCGAGGCGGTCACCGCGGGCAACGCCGTGCGGACCGTGGCGATCTTCCATCAGCCGCCGCTGGCCGAGACCGCCGAGGTGGTCCGGAAAGCGTTGGCCGACACCGGGATCGACGCGCACCGCATCGAGATCCCGGATGCCGAGGACGGCAAGGATCTGGCCGTGGCCGGGTTCTGCTGGGAGGTGCTCGGCCGGATCGGGCTGACCCGCAACGACGCCATCGTGAGCCTCGGCGGTGGCGCGGCCACCGACCTGGCAGGCTTCGTCGCCGCCACCTGGATGCGCGGCGTGCGCATCGTGCACGTGCCGACCACGCTGCTGGCGATGGTCGACGCCGCGGTGGGCGGCAAGACCGGCATCAACACCGAGGCGGGCAAGAACCTCGTCGGCAGCTTCCACGAGCCGAGCGCCGTGCTGGTCGACCTGGCCACGCTGGAGACGGTGCCGCGCAACGAGATCGTGGCGGGCATGGCCGAGATCATCAAGGCCGGTTTCATCGCCGACCCGGTGATCCTGGACCTCATCGAGGCCGACCCGGAGGCCGCGCTCGATCCCACCGGTGACGTGCTGCCGGAACTGATCCGGCGCGCGATCCAGGTCAAGGCCGACGTGGTGGCGGCCGACCTCAAGGAGTCGAGCCTGCGCGAGATCCTGAACTACGGCCACACCCTGGGGCACGCCGTGGAGCGTCGCGAGCGCTACCGCTGGCGGCACGGTGCCGCTGTCTCCGTCGGCCTGGTGTTCGCGGCCGAGCTCGGCAGGCTGGCGGGTCGCCTCGACGACGCCACCGCCGACCGGCACCGCACCATCCTGGAGAGCGTCGGCCTGCCGGTCAGCTACGACGGTGACGCGCTACCGCAGCTGATGGACGCGATGCAGACCGACAAGAAGACCCGTTCGGGTGTGCTGCGATTCGTGGTGCTCGACGGGCTGGCCAAGCCGGGCCGGCTCGAGGGTCCCGATCCGTCGCTGCTGGCCGCGGCCTACTCCGCGATCGCGCGCGAGGCGTCCACCGGCGGCCCGATCCTGCTCTGAACGGTACTGTGCCCGGCGAGCGCGCTCGCCGGGCACAGTACCAACGGACTCAGACTGCCGGAGCGAACTCCGGTTGCGTAGTGGGAGAAGGGGATTCGGGGGTGCGCCGCGCGCGGCGGCGACCGAAGGCGACCCCCGCGAGCCCGGGCAGGAAGATCAGCAGCATGATGAACGACGCCGCCGAGGTCAGTTCGAACAGCGCGCCGGAGTCGCCGAGTTCGACGCCGGGCACCTGATCGAGGATCAGGCACACGGCACCACTGGCGAGACCGGCCACGGCCCCGGCGGCCAGCCAGCGCACGGTGAGATCATCGGTGGTGCCCGACCGGCCGTCGCGCATCCCCCAGACGACCACGACACCGACGATCACGACGAGGCAGGCGACCCGCCAGATCATGCCGTAGGTCGGCCAGAACGCCATCGCGAAGCCGAGCAGCAGCCGTAAGCCGACGACCAGCGCGCCGAGGACGGTGGCTCGTAACACCCAAGCGGTCATGTGCAACACCTTAACCGGAAAAAACTAGAACAGGTATCAATTCCGGCGATAAGGCGATCAGACCGAGGGCAGGGCCTCGTCGAGCGCGGCCGCCATCGCCGCGCGCGGCGCGGGCTGCCCGGTGAACAACTCGACCTGACCGAAGGCCTGGTTCAGCAGCATCTGCAGGCCGCTGACGACGGTGTGCCCGGCGGCGGCCACCGCCTCGGCCAGCGGGGTCGGCCACGGGTTGTAGATCGCGTCCAGCACCACCGGCGCCGCCGCGACCTGGGCCGCGACCGGGGCGGCCGCCGTCGCGGGAATCGTGCTGACCACCGCGCTCGCCGTCGCGCAGACGGCGGCGAGGGCCTCGGCCTCGAAGCCGATCGTCGACACGGCCAGGCCCAGACGTTCGGCGAGTTCCAGCGCGTCACGCGCGCGGCCCGCGTCGCGTGCGACCACGGTCACCGATTCCGCGCCCAGTTCCGACAGCGCCAGCAGGGCGGGCCGGGCGGTGCCACCGGCGCCCAGCACCACGGCCTCGCGCACCCGGTCGACGCCGCCCCCGCGCAGCGCGCCGAGCACCCCGTCCACATCGGTGCAGTCGGCCAGCCAGCCCGCCTCGGTGCGCACCAGGGTGTTGGCCGAGCCGACCAGGACCGCCCGGTCGGTGCGCGTGTCCGCGCGGGCCAACGCGGCCTCCTTGCCCGGCATGGTCACCGAGAGCCCGACCCACTCCGGTCCGAGCCCGTCGACCAGTCCCGGCAGCTCTTCGGCCGTGCACTCGACGCGCTCGTAGGTCCAGTCCAGCCCGAGCGCGCGGTAGGCGGCCAGATGCAGCTGCGGCGACCGTGAGTGTGCGATCGGCTTGCCGAGCACCGCCGCCTTGCGCGACTCAGCCACCGTAGGGCTTGGAGCTGTCGAGGATGCCGCTGCGCTGAGCCTGGGCGACCAGGCGCAGGTGTTCGGAGTAGCTGTCGGTGAACAGGGTGGTGCCCTCCTTGTCGACGGTGACGAAGTACAGCCACGCGCCCGGCTCCGGATTCTCCATGGCCCGCAACGCGTCCAGTGACGGTGCCGAGATCGGCGTCACGGGCAGGCCGCGCATCGCGTAGGTGTTCCAGGCGGTTTCCCTGGCCCGGTCGGCGTTGGTGGTCGCCACCTCGGTGGTGTCGAGGGTGTAGTTGACCGTCGAGTCGAACTGCAGCATCTGATCGACCTTGAGCCGGTTCACGATCACCCTGGCCACTTTGCTCATGTCCTGTGGCTTCGCCTCCCGCTCCACCAGCGACGCGGACACCAGCGTCTGATACGGCGTCAGGCCCGTGGTGGCGCCCGACTGCAGCAGGCCGGTCGACTCGTAGCGCTGCACGCTCGAGGTCACCAGCTGGCGCAGGATCTGCTGCGGAGTCCCGCTGGGATCGAAATCCCAGGTGCCAGCGGCGATCAGGCCTTCCAGCTGCCGGGACCGGTCCGGGGATTCCCGCACGCCCTTCATCGCCCAGTCCGGCACACCGAGGGCGGCCAGGTCCGTGCTCGCGCCCGCGGCGTCGAGCTGTTCGTAGGTCACGCACTTCTGCTCGGCGCCGTAGCAGCTGGCCTGGGCGACCTTGCGGTAGATGCCGTCGTAGCGCCCGCCGGTGTTCGCGTCGTGCTTGTCGTGCAGCAGCCTGCCCTCGGAGACGGTCACGTTGCCGACCCGCGACTTCCCGCCGACCAGCGTGGCGACGGCGGTGGCGGCCGGGCTGTTCACACCGATCGCGTAGTACCCGGGCTGCACGTTGTTCATCCCCGAATTGCGCACGGCCGCTTCGTAGAAGGCCTCGGGGCTGGCGACCACGCCACGGTCGTGCATGGCACCGGCGATCTGCGAGGCGGTGTCGCCGGGATGCACCTGCACCACGACCAGCGCCCCGGGCGGACCGGCGAAGTCCTCGGCCGGGGCGAACCGGCTCATCAGCTTGTAGCCGGCGAAACCGGCCGCGGAGACGATCAGGACGGCCAGCAGCGCACCGACCACCCAGAGGTTGCGGCGACGCCGTTTGCGCTCGGCGGCCTTGCGCGAGGCGATCCGCGACCGCTTGCGGCCCGACGCCGCCTTGCCGCGGCCCGCGGGCTGCTTGTCGCGGCCGGACGGCGGCGTGCCCCGGCCACGGTCGGCGGGGTTGCGTCCGCCCGCGCCGCGGCCTACCGGAGCGGCCCGCTGGCCGACCCGGCGCGGCGGAGCCACGGGCTCGGGCTCGGGTTCGGGCTCGGCGTCGTAGAGCTCGTCCTCGTAGCGCGGAATGACGTTGGTGTCGTCATCGTCGTCCCAGCCGGGCGGACCGGCCGGCTGCGGCTCCTCGCGCGCCTCGCGGGCGTCCAGGCCCCAGTCGTCGCGGCGGGGATAGCGCCGATCAGCTTCCCGCGCCCGGTAGCGTTCCTCGGCCCTGGCCCATCGGTCGGTCATGCATCGTCTCCGACCACGCTCGCGTCTGCTGCGTCCTTCAACACCGAACTCCGCTCGTCCAACCATCCTTGCAGAATCGACACGGCTGCCGCCTGGTCGATCACCTGCCGCTGGCCACGTGCGCGAACTCCGCTGTCGCGCAGCGCACGTGCAGCAGACACCGTAGTCAAACGTTCGTCGGAAAGGCGTATCGGAATCGGGTCGATCACCCGGCGCAACTCCCGGGCAAACCGACGTGCGATACCCGCCGCCGTGCCGTTTTCACCGCGCAAGGTGCGGGGCAGCCCGATGATCACCTCGACGGCTTCGTACTCCCGCACAATATCGGCAATTCTCGAGATGTCGGCGGGCGGACCCGCCGCGCGCCCGCCGGACTTCGACGGCTTGGCGCGCGGCACGGTCTCCACCGGGGTCGCGAGAATTCCGTCGGGGTCGCTCGAGGCGACCCCGATCCGGACGCTGCCGACATCGATCGCGATCCGGCGGCCCCTACCGGGGTCGGTCGCCGGATCCGGTCGGTCGGCCGGTTCCTGTTCGGCTGGACCTGCGGTGGGTGGCATCAGCCGGCGAGTTCGGCCACCCGGGCACGGACCGCGGCCAGACCGGCCGGGATACCCGACGGATCCGAACCGGAGCCCTGCGCCATCTCCGGCTTGCCGCCGCCGCGACCGGCGATGCTCGGGCCGAAGCTGGCCACCAGGTCGCCCGCCTTGAAGCCCAGATCCTGGGCGGCCTTGTTGACCGACACCACGAACGGCGCCTTGCCGTCGGTGTTGCCGAGCAGCACGACCACCGCGGCCTCGCTGCCGAACCGGCCGCGGATATCGGTGGCCAGGGTGCGCAGGTCGCCCGCGGCGACGCCCTCGGGCGCGGCGGCGGCGACCAGCAACACCGAGCCGACCCGCTCGGCCTGCTCGACGAAGGTGCCCGCCGAGGACAGCACCGCGGCGACCTTGGTGCGCTCGAGCTCCTTCTCCGCCACCTTGAGCCGCTCCACGAGCTGCTCGACCCGACCGGGCACCTCGTCCGACGGCACCTTCAGCGCGGACGCGACACCGGCCAGCAGCGCGCGCTCCTTGGCCAGGTACTTGTAGGAATCCAGGCCGACGAACGCCTCGACGCGACGCACGCCGGAACCGACCGAGGACTCGCCCAGCACCGTGATCGGGCCGATCTGCGAGGAGTGCTCGACGTGCGTACCACCGCACAGCTCCATCGAGAACGGGCCGCCGATCTCCACGACGCGCACCTCGTCGCCGTAGTTCTCGCCGAAGAGGGCCATCGCGCCCATCTCCTTGGCCTTGGGCAGGTCGGTGACGAAAGTGTTCACCGGGAAGTCGGCGCCGACGGCATCGTTGGAGACGGCCTCGATGTCGGCCTTCTGCTGCTCCGACAGCGCACCCTGCCAGTTGAAGTCGAACCGCAGGTAGCCGGGCTTGTTCAGCGAACCGGCCTGCACGGCGTTGGGGCCGAGCACCTGCCGCAGCGCGGCGTGCACCATGTGTGTGCCGGAGTGGCCCTGGGTAGCGCCCCGGCGCCAGGCCGGATCGGCCTGCGCGAGCACGACATCGCCCTCGGTGATCTGCCCCTGCTCGACGGTGGCCTTGTGCACCCACAGCTTCTTGGCGATCTTCTGCACGTCGTTGATGCGCAGCTTCAGGCCCGAGGCGGTGATGGTGCCACGGTCGGCGATCTGACCACCCGACTCGGCGTACATCGGGCTGCGGTCGAGGATGACCTCGACGTCGGACCCGGCCTGGGCGACGGGCACCCGCACGCCGTCGACGATCAGGGCCAGCACGTTGGCCTCGGAGGTGAGCTCGTCGAAGCCGGTGAACTCGGTGGCGCCGCGGTCGACCAGTTCCTTGTAGACGGTCAGGTCGGCGTGCGCGTGCTTGCGAGCCTGGGCGTCGTCCTTGGCGCGCTTGCGCTGCTCGGCCATGAGCGAGCGGAAGCCCTCCTCGTCCACCGACAGACCCGCCTCGGCAGCCATCTCGAGGGTGAGGTCGATCGGGAAGCCGTAGGTGTCGTGCAGCGCGAAGGCGTCCGAACCGGTGATCTGCTTGCCGCCCTTGGACTTCACCGCGGTGGCGGCGTTGTCGAAGAGGGTCTCGCCGGTGTTCAGGGTCTTCAGGAAGGCCGTCTCCTCGCCCACCGCGACGGTCTCGATGCGGGAGAAATCGGTGGCCAGCTCCGGGTAGGACGGCGACATCAGCTCGGAGACGATCTTCATCAGCTCGCCCATCACCGGCTTCTCGGCGCCGAGCAGGCGGGCCGAGCGCACGATGCGGCGCAGCAGCCGGCGCAGCACGTAGCCGCGGCCGTCGTTGCCGGGGTTCACGCCGTCGGCGATGAGCATCGCGGCGGTGCGGGCGTGGTCGGCGATGACGCGGAAGCGCACGTCGTCGGTGTGCTCGACACCGTAGGACCGGCCCGTGAGCTGCTCGGCCTTGTCGATGATGGGACGCATCAGGTCGGTCTCGTAGACGTTGTCCACGCCCTGGAGCAGGAACGCCACGCGCTCCACGCCCATGCCGGTGTCGATGTTCTGCTTGGGCAGCGGGCCGAGGATCTCGAAGTTGTCCTTGCCGATGCCGGCACCGCGCTCGTTCTGCATGAACACGAGATTCCAGATCTCGATGTAGCGGTCCTCGTCGGCCTCGGGGCCGCCCTCGACGCCGTACTCGGGGCCGCGGTCGTAGTAGATCTCCGAGCACGGACCACACGGGCCCGGAATGCCCATCGACCAGTAGTTGTCGGCCATACCGCGGCGCTGGATGCGGTCGGCGGGTACGCCCATCTCGAGCCACATCCGCTCGGCCTCGTCGTCGTCGAGGTAGACCGTCACCCACAGGCGCTCGGGATCGAAGCCGTAGCCGCCGTCCTCGACGCTGCTGGTGAGCAGTGTCCAGGCCAGGGTGATGGCCTCGCGCTTGAAGTAGTCACCGAAGCTGAAGTTGCCCGCCATCTGGAAGAAGGTGTTGTGGCGGGTGGTGATGCCGACGTTCTCGATGTCGAGGGTGCGCACGCACTTCTGCACGCTGGTCGCGGTGGCGTACGGCGGGGTCTGCTGACCGAGGAAATACGGCACGAACTGGACCATGCCTGCGTTGACGAACAGCAGGTTGGGGTCGGCCAGGATCAGCGAGGCGCTGGGCACCTCGGTGTGTCCGGCACGGACGAAATGGTCCAGGAAACGCCGTCTAATCTCGTGGGTCTGCACAGCTGTCCAGCTTACCGCCTGCAATCCACCGGTTTTGCGCCGGAGTCGGTGGTCTCGGCGACAATCCGAACGTGACCAAGACCGAGCGGCTCTACGCCCTCGCCGAAGAGCTGCGCGCCTACAGTCCGCGGCCGCGCACCGCACGTCAGCTGGCCGCCCGCTTCGAGGTGTCGACCCGCACGATCGAGCGCGATCTCGCCGCGCTGCAACAGTCGGGGCTGCCGATCCGGACCGTGCCGGGCCGCGCCGGCGGCTACGCCCTCGACCGGCACCGCACGCTCGCGCCGGTCAGCCTGACCGCGGCGGAGGCGACCGCGCTGGCCGTCGCGCTCCCCCGGCTGGCCGGGACACCGTTCGCGGCGGCCGCGCTGTCGGCGGTGCACAAGGTGGTGGCGGTGCTGCCCGAGCAGGACCGGCTGCGGGCCACGGCGCTGGTAGAGCGGGTGCGGTTCTTCCCGGTCGCGCCCGCACCCGTCCTGTCGCCCGCGATCCTGGACGCCCTCCTCGGCGGGCGGGTGCTGCGGATCGAGTACCTGGATCGGCTGGGCGCGCCCACCGAGCGCGAGGTCGAGCCGCTCGCGTTCGTGGCGGGCCGCGAGCACTGGTTCCTCTACGCCTGGTGCCGGATGCGGTCGGGACTGCGCGGATTCCGGCTCGATCGCGTGGTGCGCGCGCAGGTGCTCGACGACGTGGCGGTGGACCGGGGCATCGACCTGTCGACCATCCCGACCGGCGACGGGCGACTGATCGATGTGACCCCGATCACCGACACACCGTTGTCGCGGACGGACTGAATCCTGGACAGCGCGGGCCGTCACCGGGGCGGCCACTTCACCGGGGAGCAACCCATGACCACCACCGCACCGACCGTCGCCGACCAGCTCGCCGCCCGCTGGACCGCACTCTGGAACACCGACCCCGATCTCGCCCGGGCGCTGCTCACCGACGACTTCCAGCTCCGTTTCGCCGCCACTACCCGCGAGGCCACCGACGGGTTGCGCGGTCCCGCCGACGTGACCGCCTTCGTCACCGGATTCCGGGCACAGCGGCCGGACGTGCGCTTCGTCGTCGACTCGGCCGCGACCGGCACGCTCGATGCCGAAGGTTCCGGCACCTTCGCGGTCCGCTGGCATTCCGAGCGATCCGGGGAACCCGAGCACGGCGGCATCGACATGATGGAGGCCGTCGGGGGCAGGCTGCGCCGGATCTGGTCGGTCGGTGGGTCGGCGCCGTTCGCCGTCGACTGATCCGCCGGAGCCCGCCGCACGGGCACTTCGCCTGCCGGCGGACCGCGCCGTTCACCGTCGACACGATCCGGCCGGATACTCGTCCATCGGCGGATCGGCGCCGCTCGCTGTCGACGACGCGGCCGGGCTAGGTCCCCCGGACGATGCGGCGCAGTTTGGCGACGCGGGGGCCCACTTCGCGTTCGAAGCCGTGGTCGGTGGGCGCGTAGTAGTCGGTGCCGACCAGGTCGTCGGGTGGGTACTGCTGGGCGAGCACGCCGTCACGGGCGTCGTGCGGGAACTTGTAGCCCTGGGCGTTGCCCAGCGCGGCCGCGCCGGCGTAGTGGCCGTCGCGCAGGTGCGGGGGCACCGCGCCCGCCTTGCCCGCGGCGATGTCGGCCATGGCCGCGCCCAGCGCCGAGGTCACCGCGCCGGACTTGGGCGCGGTGGCGAGGTGGATGGTGGCCTGCGCCAGGGCCAGCTTGGCCTCGGGCAGGCCGACCAGCTGCACCACCTGGGCGGCGGCGGTGGCGGTCTGCAGGGCCATCGGATCGGCCATGCCGATGTCCTCGCTGGCATGGATCATCAGCCGGCGGGCGATGAAGCGGGGGTCCTCGCCCGCGGTGAGCATGCGCGCCAGGTAGTGCAGGGCGGCGTCGACATCGGAACCGCGGATGGACTTGATGAACGCGCTGATCACGTCGTAGTGCTGATCGCCCGCCCGGTCGTAGCGGACGGCGGCCTTGTCGACGCTGGCCTCGACCAGTGCCACATCGACGACGCCGTCGAGCGAGGACTCGGCCGAGGCCTCCAGGGCGGTCAGCGCGCGGCGCGCGTCACCGCCGGCGATCCGGACGATGTGGTCGAGCGCGTCCTCGGCGACGGTGTATTGCCCATCGAGCCCGCGCGGGTCGGTGATCGCGCGGTCGAGGACCTGGCGGATGTCGTCGGGCGTGAGCGACTGCAGTTGCAACACCAGCGAGCGCGACAGCAGCGGCGACACCACCGAGAACGACGGGTTCTCGGTGGTCGCGCCGACGAGCAGCACGATCCGGTTCTCCACCGCCGCCAGCAGCGCGTCCTGCTGGGTCTTGGAGAAGCGGTGCACCTCGTCGATGAACAGGACGGTCTGTTCACCCACGGTCAGCCTGCGCCGCGCGACGTCGATGACGGCGCGGACCTCCTTGACGCCCGCCGACAGGGCCGACAACGCCTCGAAACGGCGCCCGGTGGCCTGCGACAGCAGCGAGGCCAGGGTGGTCTTGCCGGTGCCCGGCGGGCCGTAGAGCAGCACCGACGCCGCCCCGGAGCCCTCGACCAGGCGGCGCAGCGGCGATCCCGGCCCGAGCAGGTGCTGCTGACCGATCACCTCGTCGAGCGACCGCGGCCGCATCCGGACGGCCAGCGGCGCACCGGAATCGCGCCGGATCACCGCGTCGAGACCGTGCTCGGGCGCGGCGGGTTCTCCGGGCACGTCGAACAGGCTCTCGCTCACGTCCAGCAGGGTACCGAGGCGGTCGGACAGGTCCGGGACGGCGCAGGTGACCCGCCACAAAGTTGAACGATTGACCAACTTTACGAACAGGACTTGCGCGTCACCCCGTCGGTGGGATGAGATCGCTCCTCGTGGTCGAAAACAACGGCGTCATCACCTCCGCGACAGGGCAGTTCGCCCGGCGCACCCTGTTCAAAGGCGGGACGGCGGCGGCCGCGGCGGTGTTCGCGAGCACCGCGACGGCCCACGCGGCGGGCGCGGTGTTCCGCCACGGTGTCGCCTCCGGTGACCCGCTGCCCGGCGCGGTGATCCTGTGGACCCGGGTCAGCGTGGCCGAGGACGCGGTCCCCGGCTCCGGCCTCGGCGCCCCCGCGACGGTGCGCTGGGAGATCTCCGCGAACGAGTCCTTCGCCGGGATCGCCGCCTCCGGCACCGTGACCGCGACCGCCGACGCCGATCACACCGTCAAGGTCGACGCGACCGGCCTGGCGCCGGCCACCGACTACTACTACCGCTTCACCGCCCTCGGCGAGACCTCGCCGGTCGGGCGCACCCGCACCGCGCCCGCGACCGACAGCGAGGTCGACCGCCTGCGCCTCGGCCTGGTCTCCTGCTCGAACTGGGAAGCCGGCTGGTTCGGGTCCTACCGGCATCTGGCCGCCCGCACCGATCTGGACGCGGTGGTGCACCTGGGCGACTACATCTACGAATACGCCCGCGGCAAGTACACCGGCCGCAACGGCGCGGTGCGCGGACACGAGCCGGCGAACGAGATCGTCAGCCTGGCCGACTACCGGACCCGGCACGGCCAGTACAAGACCGACCCCGACCTGCTGGCCCTGCACGCGTCGGTGCCGTTCATCTGCACCTGGGACGACCACGAGTCGGCCGACAACTCCTGGCGCGAGGGCTCCGAGAACCACGACCCCGCCGTGCACGGTCCGTGGAGCGCCCGCCGGGCCGCCTCCGCGCAGGCCTACCTGGAGTGGATGCCGGTGCGCGCCGCTCGCACCGGCACCGAGGTGCAGATCTATCGCCGCCTGCGCTTCGGCACGCTGGCCGAACTGTCGATGCTGGACCTGCGCAGCTACCGCGACCACGAGGCAGGTCCCGGCGCGGGCTGGCGCCAGGCCGACGATCCGGCGCGCACCATCACCGGCCGCGCCCAGATGGACTGGCTGACCGCGGGTCTGAGCTCCTCACCCGCCCGCTGGAAGCTGATCGGCAACTCGGTGATGATCGCGCCGCTGGTGTTCCCGCCGCTCGAGCCCGCCACCACCCAGGCGATCACCGAGGCGATCGGCGTGCCCCAGGGCGGCCTGACCGTCAACGGGGACCAGTGGGACGGCTACACCGCCGACCGGCGCACCCTGTTCCGGACCATCGCCGAGGACAACGTGGCCGATGTCGTCTTCCTGACCGGTGACATCCACACCTCCTGGGCCGCCGACCTGCCGCTGGATGCCGCGAACTACCCGGGCGGAGCGACGGTGGGCGCGGAGTTCGTCATCCCCTCGGTCACCTCCTCCAGCGTCGGCGACCTGCTGAAGGTGCCCGCCCGCACCGCGTCGGTGGCGGCCGAGGAGGCCATCAAGGCGGCCAACCATCACCTGCGCTACACCGAACTCGACTCGCACGGCTTCGGCGTGCTCGAGGTGACGCCCACCCAGACCCAGATGGACTGGTTCTACGTTCTCGACGTCACCGACCCGGCGACCGGTGTGCGCCACGGCGCCTCGTTCGCCGTGCCCGCGGGCGGCCGGGTGGAACCGCGGCCGAACCCGGTGGCCTGAGGGCGGTCACGCCTGGAGGAAATCGGCGCAGAATCTTCGGTGAGGCTGTCGATCGCAGCCACTGCCGCTCGTCGGGTGTGTACGGCTACCCGACGAGCGGGCAGCCCTCATCCGAAGGAGCACCGTCATGAGCCAGTATCTGGTCCTGATCTACGGCGACGAAGCCGCCTACGCCGCCCTGTCCCCCACCGAACTCGACGACATGCTCGCCGCCCACCGCACCTTCCAGCAGCTCGCCGGTGACGCCAACCTCGGCGGCCAGGCCCTGCAGCCCACCGGCACCGCCACCTCGATCCGTCACACCGCCGACGGCGAGGTCGTCATCACCGACGGGCCGTTCGCGGAAGCCAAGGAAGCCCTCGGCGGCTACTACCTGCTGGAGGCCCCCGACCTGGACGCCGCGATCGCGATCGCCGCGCAGGTGCCCGCGCCGGAGGGCGGCGTCGAGGTCCGCCCGATCAAGGTCTTCCCGCAGCCGTGACCACGACGGCGGCCGCGGCCGTCGAGCAGGCGCACCGTCGCGAGTGGGCCTTCGTGCTCGCCGCGACGGTGCGGCTGGTCCGCGATTTCGACCTGGCCGAGGAGTGTGTGCAGGACGCCTACGCGACGGCGCTCACCGTGTGGGCCACCGATGGTGTCCCGGCCAAGCCCGGCGCCTGGCTGACGACGGTCGCCCGGCGCCGCGGTCTCGATCTGCTGCGCCGCGACAGCACGTTCCGGCGGGCGCTGCCCGGCCTCGTCGTCGACGAGCAGGTCGACGACACCGCCGACCTCGCCCTGGCCGAACTGGACGACCCCGCGATCCCCGACGATCGGCTGCGCCTGATCAGCACCTGCTGTCACCCGGCGCTGGCGCCCGAGGCCCAGATCGCGTTGACACTGCGGCTGGTCTGCGGTGTGACCACCGCCGAGGTGGCGCGGGCGTTCCTGGTCAGCGAGTCGACCATGGCCGCGCGGATCACCCGGGCCAAGCGCAAGATCGCGGTGGCGGCGATCCCGTACCGGGTGCCGTCGGTGCGCGAGCTGCCCCAGCGCCTCGATGCGATCTGCGCGGTCATCCATCTGCTGTTCACCACCGGCCACACCGCACCGGCGGGCGAGCAGCTGGTCCGCGCCGATCTCGTCGAGCGCGCACTCCAGCTCGCCCGGATGATGCGCGCGCTGGTCCCCGACGACCCGTCGGTCACCGGGCTGCTGGCGTTGATCCTGCTGACCGACGCGCGCCGGGCCGCGCGGGTGGACGCGGCGGGCGAGCTGCGCACCCTCGAGCACCAGGATCGCGCCCGCTGGGACCGCGCGGCGATCGCCGAGGGCATCGCCCTGGTGAAACAGGCGCTGCCGCACCTGGATCCGTACACGCTGCAAGCCGCGATCGCCGCCGTCCACGACGAGGCACCCAGCTGGGCCGAGACGGACTGGCCCGAGATCATCGGACTGTACCGGCTGCTCCTGCGGGTGTGGCCGTCACCGGTCGCCCAGCTCAACCACGCGATCGCGGTCGGCCTCGGCGGCGATCCGGAGCGGGCGCTCGCGCTGCTGCGGCCGCTCGGCGCGGAACCCGCCCTGGCGACCTACGGCTATCTCGATGCGGCCCGGGCGGCGTTCCTGGCCGAGGTGGGCCGGGTCGACGAGGCGGTCGCCGCCTACGAGGCAGCGCTGCTGCTCACCGATAACACGGTCGAGCGGGCGCATCTTCGGAGCAAGCTGGCAGCGCTGATCACCTGAGCGCGGGCCGACCCGCCGCGGAGCTGCGGCGCCCTGCTGTTTCGGCCGGGCGCCACGACGCGGGCAACCCCACCGCCGGTTCCGCAGGTGCGGCGCGCCGATCAGGCGCCTTCGGCGGCCAGCGCGCGCTTCCACTCGCGGAAGCCTTCCTCGGTGCGACCGCGCCGCCAATACCCGGAGACGGACAGCCATTTCGGCGCGACGCCGCGTTCCTTGCGCAGGTAGGGGCGCAGCTGCCGCATGACGGCCTCGGCCTCGCCGTGCACGAACGCCTGCACCTGGCCGGGCAGCCACTCGGCCGCACGGACCGCCGCCACCAGCGGAGCGTGCTCCCCGGCGAGATCGTCGGGAATCCGGTCCGAGGACACGCCGCGATGCACCCAATGCAGGCGCAGGTCACCGGGAGAGCCGAGTTCGATCTCGTCCTCCGGGCCGCCCACCTCGACGAACACCTGCGCGGGCGCGCCGGCGGGCAGCGCCTCGACCGCGGCCGCGACGGCGGGCAAGGCCGACTCGTCACCGGCGAACAAGTACCAGTCGGCCGCCGGATCGGGCGCGAACGCGCCACCGGGTCCGGTCAATCGGAACCGCGCGCCCGGCTCGACCGAGCGCGCCCACGGACCCGCGATGCCCTCGTCGCCGTGCACCACGAAGTCGATGCTGATCTCGTGCCGCTCGGGAACGTAGGAGCGGACGGTGTAGGTGCGCAGCACCGGCTGACTCTCCGGGCCGAGTGTGGCGCGCACGGTGTCGAGATCGAACGGCTCGGGATACTCGACGCCGGGCGGGGCGAAGATCAGCTTCACATAGGCGTCGGTGAAGACATTCGGTGTGAATCCGTCGGCGGTGCCGACCACGCGCACCAGGTGCGGGGTCAACCACAGCTTGCGGACGACGGTGACGGTAACCGGTTTCGGCACTACTGCTCCCAACTCCTCGGACCCTCGCCGACGGTACTCCCGTCGGACCGGGAAGTGGGGAGCCTGCGCCGCGCGGCTACTCCGACCAGCGCTCTTCCAGCATCGCCGACACCTGCTCGGCGAAGTCACCGACCGCGTCGTCGCCGGTGACGCGCGCGTCCTCGGCCAGCGCCGACCAGCGGTTGATCAGCGCCTCCGAACGCGGCACGGACAGACCGTGTTCGCGGGCGGTGGCGATGCGGGTGTGATCGGCGGGCAGGAACCAGTACGTCGACAGCCACACCCAGATCAGGCGGGCCTCGAGGATCCGCTCGGCGAGCACGGTGTCGTCGGCCAGCGACGGCCACACCCCGACCACGGCCGACCGCCAGGCCTCGACCATCTCCCTGGCGCGGCTGCGCGAGAGCTCGAAATCGCAGAGGCAGCCCGGGAAGGACACGAGCGCGTAGGCGATGTCGAGAGTGGCGTCGCGGAAACCGCCCCACTCGTAGTCGAGGAAGCGGGCGCCCTCGTCGTTCATGATGACGTTGTCGGGGCACAGATCCGAGGGGCTGAACGCGCGGTACCGGCCGCCGGTGAACAGGCGATTGCCGTGCACGATCCGCTCGGCGATCTCGCCCGGCACCTCGATGCCGAGTTCGGCCTCGAGCAGCCCCGGCACATCGGCGATCGCGGCCTGAGCCTGCTGGGCGATCCCGTCGACGCGATGCACCGAGTCGACCCGGCGCATCAGCGCCACGAAGTCGGGCTCGCGGCCCACGGTCGCCGCGTGCATCCGGCCCAGCGCCTGCGCGAAGGCCATCAGCGCGTTGCGGGTGCCCGGCTCGGCGCGGGTCTGCAGCACGGAGGTGAGCAGCGCGTTGTCGCCCAGATCGGAGAGCACCAGCAACCGGTCGGGCACGCTGTGCGCGATCAGGTAGGCGCCGGGGCGCTGTTCGCGGCTGAGCGCGGTGGTGAACTGATAGGACACCGCCTCACGGAGGAATGCCGCATCGATGCTGGCGACTCCGGGCGCCATGCCACCGGTGCGGCGGTCCTGTGCGGAACCGCGCACCTGCTTCACGATCAGCGTGCGCGGCAACGAAAAAGCGTTCTCCGCAACACGCACGCGTAGGACTGTCGTCCTACCACTGCCACTGAGCTCCATCGGATCACTCAGCTTCACCGGAGCACCCATTCGCTTTGTGAGCAACTGTTGTGCTGCGGACACGACGTCGGCGGCGCGTTCGGCCAATAGTGCGGTCATCGCCTCTCAAGCTACTCGTACCTGGTCACTTCTAGCGAGCGGTTACACAACCTTTCCGCGTCGCTCGGCGTGTTGGCACCGTGGTTGCGCGAGTGTCACTGTTCGCTTGACACACCCGACTGTCGTCGGGTTTTCTCATCGTCAACTGCAGTGCGCCACACCGCAAACCGGTTGAGTCGAAAGGTCTACCACAGTGACCGACACGCCGTACGCCGCATCGAGCGATTCACCCGGTGGGCCCCCGGTTCCCGGAGGTGGCGGACAGTTCGCCGAGGGCACGGGCAGACACGAGGCGCCGGGTCGGGCGGGTGCCGCCGGACCGGGGCCGAGCAGGCATGGAATGGCCGGTGGCGCAGGCTATCCGCAATTCGAGGGTCCCGGCGCCGCGCAGTACGGCGAGGAGCCGCTCGAGCCGGCGCCGCCGATTGCCGGACCACCGCGATCCGCACCGCAGTACGGTCCGGCGGGCACCGGGCCCGGATACCCCACACCCCAGGCGAAGCCGGACAACCCGGGATACGCCGCCGCACCCGCACCCGGCGTGTCGGCCACCGGCGGCGGGCAGACGCCGGGTTACTACCATTCGGGAGCACAAGCCCTCGATGTCGGCCGCTCGCTGAGCTATGGCTGGGAGCGTTTCCGCGCCAATCCGGGCCCGTGGCTCGGGGTCACCGCGGTCGGCGTGCTCATCTACCTGTCGTTCCTCGCGATCGTCCAGATCTTCGACCCCACCTCGCTGTTCACCGTGCTGTTCCTGTTCCTGGTGGTGCTGGTGGCGCTGTGGCTGCTGCAGGCGGTGATGATCCGCGGCGCGCTGTACGAAACGGACGGCTATCCCCCGGCTTTCGGGTCGTTCTTCCGGTTCGTGAACGCGGGCAATGTCTTGTTGACGGCGTTGCTGGCGTTCGCGGCGACCCTGCTCGCCGCCTCGCTGTGCCTGCTGCCCGGCCTGGTCGTCGGCTTCCTGTGCATGTTCTCGATGCACTTCGTGATCGATCAGGACTACGGTCCGGTCGAGGCGATCAAGGCGAGCGCGCAGCTGGTGCTGGCCAATCTCTGGGCCGCGCTGCTGGTGGCGCTCACGGTCACCCTGGTGACCGTCGTCGGCGCGGCGGCATGCGGGCTCGGTCTGTTCATCGCCGGTCCGGTGTGCGCGATCGCGGTGACCTACGCCTACCGGATGCTCACGGCGGGACCGGTCGCCCGGATCTGAGCCGCGCGGTCAGTGGCTCAGCGGGGTGCTCATCCCGATGGCCCGCTTGAAGCGCTCGAACGGCCCGAGGTCGTCGCCGGCACGGGGACGCAGCTCGAGCACCAGCACGCCGGCCACGACGATGCCCAGCAGGTTCACCGCCAGCTGACCGACCGACTCGAACGCGCGATGCCACTGCCCGATCGTCGCGGCCACCACCGCGTAACCGGCGGCCGGCACGGTGGTGACCGAGATGAACACCCCGATCAGCGCGGCCGACTTCGCGGTCACCAGCGACAGCATGCCCGCCGCGCCCGCGAGCACGGCCACGACCAGCGAGAACGGCCCGACCTCGTAGATGAAGTCCACGTCGTGGGCATCGATGACCCCCTCGGTCGTCACCCAGCCGAGCTTCTCCCACAGCAGGGTGGCGAACAACGTGATCACCATCGCCACCGGGAACGCCACGGCCAGCGCGAGCACCGAGCGCCGGGCCAGCCGCCAGTTGCGGCGCACCAGGGCCACCGACAGCGCGGCCAGCGGCCCGAACTCCGGACCCACCACCATCGCGCCGACGATGGTGACCGGCGAGTTCGTCGCCACCCCGATGGAGGCCAGCAGGCAGGCGATGGTCAGGAACGCGACGAAGGTCGCGTTGAGCGATGACTCCTCGTGGGTCTCTTTGAGCAGTTGCTCCCAGACCACGGCGTCGCTCGGATCACCGGGCGCGGCCCGCACCGCCCGGTCGGCCGCGGCGGACAGCACCGCCTCGACGGGCCCGAGCGTGATACCGCCGGTCTGCTCGATGCCGAGCGCCTTGACGTCGGCGAGGACCTTGTTGGCGGCCTCGCGCGCCACGTCGGCCTGCACGAGATCACCGTGGGGCGCCACGGCGATCCCGCGCGCGACCGTGAGATGAGCGACGCCCGGGTCGGCTTCCAGCGCGCGCACGAGCGCGTCGGTCTGCTCGGGCGGACTGATCACACGCAGATGCAGCACCGGGTGGCCCTTCTGATCAATGCCGCCGTGACGGCGGGGAACTGACCAGAAGGTACCGGGCTACCGTCGGTGACCGCTATTTCTCGGCGGCAGCGGCTTTCGGCGCGTCGGTCTTGCCCTCGCCCTTGACCTCCGGCTTGGCGTCGATGCCCGCCTCCTTGCGCTGCTGCGCGGTGATCGGAGCGGGCGCGTCGGTGAGCGGGTCGACGCCGCCACCGGTCTTCGGGAACGCGATCACCTCGCGGATCGAGTCCTCCCCGGCCAGCAGCGCGGTGATGCGGTCCCAGCCGAAGGCGATGCCGCCGTGCGGCGGGGCGCCGTAGGCGAAGGCGTCGAGCAGGAAGCCGAACTTCTCCTGCGCTTCGTCGTGGCCGATGCCCATCACCTTGAACACGCGTTCCTGCACGTCGCGGCGGTGGATACGAATCGAACCGCCACCGATCTCGTTGCCGTTGCAGACGATGTCGTAGGCGTAGGCCAGCGCCGAGCCCGGGTCGGTGTCGAAGGTATCGATCGACTCCGGCTTGGGCGAGGTGAAGGCGTGGTGCACGGCGGTCCAGGCCGAGTAGCCCAGCGCCACATCGCCGCTGGCGGTGGCGTCGGCGGTCGGCTCGAACATCGGCGCGTCGACGATCCAGACGAACGCCCAGGCGTTCGGGTCGATGAGGTCGCACTTGCGGGCGATCTCGCCGCGCGCGGCACCCAGCAGCGCCCGGCTCGACTTGGTCGTGCCGGCGGCGAAGAACACGCAGTCGCCCGGCTCGGCACCGACCTGCTTGGCCAGCCCGTCGCGCTCGGCGTCGGTCAGGTTCTTGGCGACCGGGCCGCCCAGGCTGCCGTCCTCGTTGATCAGGATGTAGGCCAGCCCCTTGGCGCCGCGCTGCTTGGCCCACTCCTGCCAGGCGTCGAGCTGACGCCGCGGCTGGCTCGCGCCACCCGGCATGACGACCGCGCCGACGTACTCGGACTGGAACACCCGGAACGGGGTGTCCTTGAAGTAGTCGGTGAGCTCGGTGATCTCGACGCCGAAGCGCAGGTCCGGCTTGTCCGAACCGAAGCGGCGCATCGCCTCGGCATAGGTCATGTGCGGGATCGGGGTGGTGATGTCGTGGCCGACCAGCTTCCACAGCGCGACCAGGATGTCCTCGGCCAGCAGGATCACGTCCTCCTGGCGCACGAAGCTCATCTCGATGTCGAGCTGGGTGAACTCGGGCTGACGGTCGGCGCGGAAGTCCTCGTCGCGGTAGCAGCGCGCGATCTGGAAGTAGCGCTCGATGCCGCCGACCATGAGCAGCTGCTTGAACAGCTGCGGGCTCTGCGGCAGGGCGTAGAAGCTACCCGGCTGCAGGCGCGCTGGCACCAGGAAGTCGCGGGCGCCCTCGGGGGTCGAGCGGGTCAGCGTGGGGGTCTCCACCTCGATGAACTCGTGGCGGGCCAGCACCTCGCGCGCGGCGGCGTTGACCTTGGAGCGCAGCCGGATGGCGTGGCCCGGGCCCTCCCGGCGCAGGTCGAGGTAGCGGTACTTGAGGCGGGCCTCGTCGCCGGGGGTCTCGTCGAGCTGGAACGGCAGCGGCGCGCTCTCGTTGAGCACGACCAGTTCCTTGACGTCGACCTCGATCTGCCCGGTCGGCAGCTCCGGGTTCTCGTTGCCGTCGGGACGCTGCTCCACCACACCGGTGACCTGCACGCAGTACTCCGCGCGGAGCTTGTGGGCCTGCTCGGCCGCCTCGCCCTCGCGGAAGACCACCTGCGCGACGCCCGAGGCGTCGCGCAGATCGATGAAGGTCACACCACCGTGGTCACGACGCCGGGCCACCCAGCCGGTGAGGGTGACGGTCTGACCGGCGTGCTCGCTTCGCAGCGAACCAGCCAAGTGGGTGCGCAGCACGGTATTCCTTTCGACAGACTTCCTGGGGACTCCCCGCCATCGTAGTGAGACACGATCCCCGAGTGGAAACCGATATCTCGGTCGTCGTGTCAAGCTTGTGACGCATGCCCGCCGTGAGCCGCGTCCGGGGCGGTGAATCGTGCTGCAGGACAGCTGGACATCCGAGCGAAGGCGAGTACCGCGATGACCTTCAACGAAGGTATGCAGATCGATCCCGGCCGGGCATCCTCCGGCGGCGGCCCCGGCATGGGCGGCAAGCTCGCCGTGGGTGGCGGCGCGGGCGGTCTGATCCTGCTGGTGATCACGTTGCTCCTGGGCGGCGACCCGGGCTCGGTACTCGGCAGCTTCACCGGCGCGCAGGACACCCAGCAGAGCCAGCCGGGCACCGCGGGTACCCCGGCGCACTGCAAGACCGGCGCCGACGCCAACAAGTACGTCGACTGCCGGGTGGTCGCGACCGCGCAGAGCCTGGACGGGGTGTGGTCGCAGGAGCTGCCCCGGCAGACCGGTCAGCGCTACGTGGAGCCGAAGCTGGTGCTGTTCTCCGGCGCGGTGTCGACCGGCTGCGGCAACGCCACCAGTGACGTCGGCCCCTTCTACTGCCCCGCCGACCAGACCGCCTACTTCGACACCGCGTTCTTCCAGGAGCTCACCGACCGTTTCGGTGCCAGCGCCGGACCACTGGCCCAGGAGTACGTGGTGGCCCACGAGGTCGGCCACCACATCCAGAACCAGCTCGGCGACATCGGCCGCGCCCAGCGCGACCCGCAGGGCGCCCAGTCCGGCGCGGTCCGCACCGAGCTGCAGGCCGACTGCTACGCCGGCATCTGGGCCCATTACGCGGACAAGCAGCCCGCGCCGGGCAGCAGCCAGCCGTTCTTGAAGCCGCTGTCGGACAACGACATCCGCGACGCCCTCTCGGCGGCCAACGCCGTCGGCGACGACCGGATCCAGCGCTCGGCCGGGCGCGGGGTCAACCCGGAGTCGTGGACGCACGGCTCGTCCGAGCAGCGCCAGAAATGGTTCCTCACCGGCTACAAGACCGGCTCGGTCAAGTCGTGCGACACCTATTCCGCCGGTGACCTCAACAACCCGCCCGGGCTACGCTGACCCCCAACGAGATACCGCCACATCGTCTTTCGAGGGGAATCATGCGCCTGACCATGACCGGACTGCTCGTCTGCGCGCTCGCACTGCCCGGTGCGAGCGCGATCGCCCAGGCCGAGCCCGCGCCGCTACCCCTGGTCAGCGTGACCTCGATTCCCGACGGCTGGTCCCAGCGCACCGATCTGCGGCCGGTGCTGCAGGTCTTCGCCGACGGCAAGGCGGTGCACTCGCCCGACGCGGTGAGCAAGGACCGCAAGCCCGAGACCGCGGCCAAGCGGGTCGACGGCACCGTGCCCGAGGACGTGCTCGCGGCCGCGCGCGAGGAGATCACCGCGCTGCGGGAGATCGATTTCGGCATCCCGGCCGGTGAGGGCAAGGGCACCACGATCATCGATCTGATGCCCGACGATGTCGACGGCGAGACCCACCTCGTCGTCTACTCCCCCGATGCGTCCGACGGGCTCAACGACGACCAGAAGGCCGCGCGCAAGCGCTTCACCGACCTCTACAAGAAGCTGGTGGATTCCTTCAAGGAGAAGCGCTGAGCCACCGCGCGACGACCGTGCCCCCGACTCCGGGTCGGGGGCACGGTCGTCTTCGTCCGAGATCCGGTGTCTAGAACCGGTCTTCGTCGGCGTCGCGTTCGTCCTCGTGGACGGCGCCGATGACCTCGGGCGTGGATTCGCCGAGCGGGCCGGTGAGGTCGTCGTTGCCGGTGCGGCTCTGGTAGGGCTGCACGGTACGGCCGTGTTCCTCGTCGTTGTTGCCCTTGCCGCCCGCGCCCGCGGCACCGCCGCCGCCCATGAAGCCGGAGCCGCTGGTGCCCGCGGTGGTGGTGGTGCCCAGGCCCGTATTGCCCAGTGCGGTGGACAGGACGCGCCCGGCAGGCATGGCCGACCCGGGAACGGCGGTGGTGGCCTTGGGCGTTCCCGCGCTCGGGGTGCCGCCGGTGCTGCCGCCGGAACCGCCCCGCGCGGTGCCGAGGGCGCCGAGCGCACCGCCGGTGCTGCCGCCGGAACCGCCGGTGCTCAGGCCCGCGGTGGTGGTCGAGCCGGGCGTGGTGGTGGTGCCGCCCTGCGTGGTGCTCGCGGCGGTGGTCGAGTCGTCGGTGGTGCCCGACAGCGCTTCTTCCGCCTGGGTCAGCAGCGGCTCGGCGATGTTCTCCGAGGCCGCCGACAGCACTTCCTCCGGGGAGGGCAGGCCGCTCTGGGCGACCAGGTTCTGCACGACGCCGCTGAGCTGTCCGGTGTAACCGGCCAGCTCACCGCGGGTGGTGTTGACGACCGTGACCGCCGAGCCGAGATGCTCGGTGGCCAGCCCGATGAGGGTGGCCTGCGTCGGCGGCAGCATGATCGTCGGCGCGAGCGCGGTGGCCTGGGCGGCGAAGGTGGTGGCGATCGCCGACAGCTGCGCGTTGCCCGACTGGACGACGGCGGCGGCCTGCTCGGTCAGCGCGGAGATGTCGAAGCCGCGCTGACTGGTCTCCTGCCCCTCGGTCTGCGCCTGCTGGCTGGCGGTGGTCGCCGCGTCGGAGGCCTCGCCCTCCCACAGCTGCTGCACCGTCTTCAGGCCGCCCTGGGCGACGCTCATCGCCGATTCGATCAGCGAAGAGGAGTTGCTCAGCAGGGTGGTCGGATCGAGCGAGCCGAACACCCCGGTGCCGAAACTGCTCAGCAGCTGCAGGATCGGCTCGAACAGCGAGTCGATGCCCGGCAGCGCCGGAATCGAGACGCCGTTGAGCAGCGCGGAGACCGGATCCTCGGTCAGCGTCGTCGCGGCGGCGGAGCTGGTGGAATTCGTGGTACTCGCGGCGGTGCCGCCGCCCGCCGCCCCGGTGAGCGCGCTCTTGGCCTGGTCGAACGCCGTCTGGGCGGTGGCCAGCGCGGGCCCGGCGACCTGGTTGACAGCAGTCTGCGCGCCGCTCAACGCGGCGGAGGCGTCGGACGAGATGCCGGACAGGATGTCCTGCGCGTCGACGGCGCCGCCGGTACCGAGGCCGGACAGGCCGGCGAGCCCGGCCGGGGAGACCGCGGCGTTCTGGGCGTCCTCGGTGATCTTCTGCGCGAGGGTGAAGACCGGTTCCGCGTCGGCCTCGAGATCCTCGGGCAGCTGCATCAGCGGGACGTCGAGGATCGCCTGGGCGGCGCTGTAGTCGACGGGGACGGCGCCCAGCGCGGACTGGGTCGCGGCGTCGGCGGTGGCCAGGGCGGTATCGGGGGTGATGACGCCCGCGTCACCGGTACTCAGCGGCTTCATACCGCGCCTCCCATCCCGGCGGACTGGCGGGCCAGGTCGACGGCCAGCGACACGTCCTCGGTATCGAACGTCACCGAGGACTTGAACGCCGCGTCGGACAGCTTGGCGAACTTGGCCGACAGATCATTGATGTCCTTGGCCTGCAGCGCTTGCGCGGCCGCGAACATCGCCAGGTAGTCGGCGCCGATGAGCCCGAACACCGGGGTCATCGCGGCGACGTTGCCCGCCGCGTCGGTGATGCCGGCCGCGGCGATATCCCCCGCCACGGTCGCGTTCGTCGCCGCGAAGGCGGCGACGGCATCGGTATTGACCGAGAGATCGGCCATGCGAAACCCCCCAACTCGTCGTGAAAATCCTGCTCTGCGAGCGCGATCGGCGGTCGCGGAACTCCCTACGCGCCCGCGCGAGGGCGCAGTGCGCCAAATATAACCGAACACCCCGACCTCGATCGAGCCGTGTCGGCTCCGATCCACGGGATCCGCTTTCAAAACTAGAACATGTTCTATATCCTCGGCGGCATGAAGGTCGCAGTGACCGGCGCAGCCGGCTACCTCGGTACCAACCTGATCCCGCAGCTCCTCGAGCGTGGCCACGAAGTGGTGGCCATCGACCGCGCCGCACCGACCACGTCCGATCCGGCCGTCACCTGGATTTCCGGTGACGTGCTCGATCCGGCGTCGATGCGCGGCGCCCTCGAGGGCGCCGAGGTGGTCTACCACCTGGTCGCGCTGATCACCCTCGCCGAGAAGAACGACCTGGCGTGGCGGGTCAACACCGAGGGCGTGCGGGTCACCGCCGAGGCCGCGCTCGAGACCGGCGCGCGGCGCTTCGTACACACCAGCTCGATCCACGCCTTCGACCAGTACCGCGCGGGCGGGCACATCGACGAGACCACGCTGCGCTCCACCGATCCGGGCCTACCGGTCTACGACCGGTCCAAGTGGGCGGGCGAGCAGGCGCTGCGGCCGGTGATCGAGCGCGGTCTGGACGCGGTGATCGTCAACCCGACCGGCGTGTACGGCCCGGCCGACCACCCGAAGAACCTGTCCCGGCTCAACCGCACCGCCGCCGAGGCGATGCGCGGCCGCACGCCGGTGATGATCGGCGGCGGTTTCGACCTGGTCGACGTGCGCGACGTGGCGCACGGTCTGATCCTGGCGGGCGAGAAGGGCCGCACCGGCGAGAACTACCTGCTCGGCGGCTACATGACCACGCTGATCGACCTGTGCCGGATGGCCGCGGCGCGCACCGGCGCCAAGGGTCCGCGGTTCGCGATTCCGGCCAAGGCGCTGGGCGCCGTCCTGCCGGTGGTCGAGCCGATCAGCAAGCGCTTCGGCTCCGACATCCTGTCCAAGGCCGCGCTCGGCGCGATCCTGTCGGCGCCCATCGTCGACCACGGCAAGGCCGAACGCGAGCTGGGCTACCACCCGCGCCCGACCGCGGAAACCGTCGCCGACCTGGTCGACTTCCTGCGCGCGCCGCGCAGCGCGTAATCCGCACCGCTCACCCCGGCGCCGTCATGGCCGCGCGGAGCACTTCCGCGGTGGCCCGCTGCCCGGCGGCGTTGGGGTGCACCGGCGTCGCGTTGACCTGCGCGGGCAGCAGCGGTTCGACCCAGCGGGTCGCGGGGTCCCGGCAGGCGTCGTGGCCGATGGCCGGGGTATAGATGTCGACGTAGACCGCGCCGTTGGCCTCGGCCTGGCGCCGCAGCGCGGCATTGAGTTCACGTTCGATGCCGCGCGCGTAGTCGACGTCGCCGGTGCTCAGCGGCATCTGCGGATAGCAGTGCCCGGCTTCCGGCAGGACCGCCGGATAGCCCACCACATACACCCGCGCGTGTGGCGCCCGTTCCCGGATCCGCCCGATCGCCGCCCCCATCGCGGGTTCCCCGGCCGCGATGTCGTCGCTGAACCGCGACCCCTGACTGTCGCGACACGGCGCCCCGACATCGCCGGCGTTGCCCGCGTTCAGCGCCGAGCAGGTGACGACCATGGTTTGGAACAGGTTCCCGTCGTTGCCACCGGCCTGATAGCTGACGATCCGCGTCCGCGCCGACAGCGCGTCGAATTGCGGTGGCTGATCGGCATATTGCGCCGTGGTCATGTGCGCGGTGGCCGCCGAGGCACAGCTGACATCGGTGAGTTCCCACCCGGTCGCCGCCGCCAGCAGGTGCGGATAGTTCTGTGCCGACCGGGTACACAGCGGCGGACTGCCGGGCACGGGATCCAGCAAGCCGGGCGCGGCGGTATACGAGTCGCCGAGGGCGACATAGCTCACCTCGGGTGCCGGGACAGCACCCGGAAACAGCAGCCCGAGAACGAGCTGGGCGACGACCGCACCGACCACCGGTCTATCCATCGAACACTTCTCACCGAGTCACCGCGGATCGCGGGGCCGACGGTCCGCCACCTGTGATTCTACCGCCGGGAACGGCCGCGTGACTCGGCGCGCGGGCCCGTCGGGCGCCCCTCACCGTCCGCGCCCAAGCCCGCGAGCAGGCGCAGCCCGTCCTCGGTCGGGCTCCCGGGCGCGGCCGACAACACGATCAGCTCCATGCCGGACTCGTCCGGCAGCGCGAAGTTCTCCTGGTGCAGTTCGAGCAGGCCGACCAGTGGGTGCCGGTAGGCCCGGCGGCCATGGGTGCGAGCGCGCACGTCCGCGCGGGCCCAGAGCCGGCGGAAGCGCTCGCTGCCCATGGCGAGTTCGCCGATCAGCTCCGCCAGGCGGCGGTCGTCAGGGTACTTGCCCGCCGCCAGGCGCAGATGCCCGACGACATCGAGGGTGCAGGTCTCCCACTCCGCGTAGAGGCCACGCTCGGACTCCTCGAGAAAGATGTGCCGGGCGGTGTTCAGGCCCGCAGCGGGCCTGCCGTAGAGAAGTCCGGCCAGCCGGTTTCCCGCGACGATGTCGAGGCGATGATCCATGATCAGCGCGGGCGCGCCGCTGACCAGCTCCAGCACCCGCAGCAGCTCGGGCCGAACCCGCCCGCCGGGAGTCCTGGACCGACGGCGACGCTGCCGCGCCAGCCGGTGCAGATGCGCGCACTCGGTCTCGTCGAGGCCGAGGACACGGGCCAGCGCGTCGAGGACCTGCTCGGAGGGCTGGGTCGCGCGGCCCTGCTCGAGCCGGACGTAGTAGTCGACGCTGACCCCCGACAGGTGCGCGACCTCCTCGCGGCGTAATCCGTCGACCCGGCGGTGCCGGTCGACGGGGATGCCGACAGCCACCGGGTCGACCCGGGAACGCCGGGTCCGCAGAAATCCAGCGAGGTCGTCCATGATCTCGAGTATGGCCCCGGCGGGGGCGGTGAAGGTGGCCCTGCCGGTACCAGGAAGTCCCGTCCGACGGACGCGGCGCCCCTGAACGCATGCCCGCGCGGCGCCCAGGATCGACGTCATCCGATCCGAAGGAGTTCCGATGAAAGCACTGATCGTCCACGCCCATCCGGAGCCGAAGTCGCTCAACGGCGCGCTCACCGACGTCGCGGTCGCCACGCTGGCGGGCGAGGGACACGAAGTCCAGGTGAGCGACCTGTACGGGATGAACTGGAAGGCCGTCGTCGACGCCGACGACTATGGTCCCGACGCCTCCGATCCGCTGCGGGTCGTCCTGGATTCGGGCCGCGCCTTCGAGGCGGGCACGCTCGCCCCCGAGGTGCGCGCCGAGCAGGAGAAGCTGCTGTGGGCCGACGTGATCGTCTTCCAGTTCCCACTGTGGTGGTACTCGATGCCCGCCATCCTCAAAGGCTGGGTGGATCGGGTGTTCACCTACCGCTTCGCCTACGGCGTCGGTGAGCACAGCGACACCAGATACGGCGAGCGCTACGGCGAAGGCACCCTCGCGGGCAAGAGGGCCCTGCTGTCGGTGACCGTCGGTGGCCCCGAGGCGCACTACGCCGCGCGCGGTATCAACGGCCCGATCGAGGATCTGCTGTTCCCGATCCAGCACGGCATCCTCTTCTACCCCGGCGTCGAATCGCTGCCGCCGTTCGTGGTGTACGGCGCCGACAAGATCACCGAGGCGGACTATCCCGACCTCGCCGCAGCCTGGCAGCGGCGGCTGCGGGCGCTGGCCTCGACCGCGCCGATTCCGTTCCGGCGGCAGAACTTCGGCGATTACGAGATTCCCTCGCTGCAGCTCGAGCCGGGCCTGGAACCGGCGGGCCGCACCGGTTTCGGCCTGCATGTGCGCGGCTGACCGGACCGCGCCGCGCTTGACACTTCATCGAACACATGTTCGACTCACGGTATGCGGTGGCAAGCGCAGACTCTCGACGCCGAGGACGGCGCCCTGCCCGGACTGACCCGGGCGGGGCTGGTGCGCACCGTCCGAACGCCCGAGTTCGACGGCATCACCTTCCACGAGGTGCTGTGCAAGAGCGCGCTGAACAAGATGCCCGAGAGTTCGTCGCTGCCGTTCCGCTGGACGATCAATCCGATGCGGGGGTGCTCGCACGCCTGCCGCTACTGCTTCGCGCGGGGCAGTCACGAGTACCTGGGGCTGGACGCGGGCGAGGACTTCGATTCGCAGATCGTGGTGAAGACGAATGTGGCGGCGGTGCTGCGCAAGGAGCTGACCCGGCGGTCCTGGCAGCGTGAGCCGGTGGCGCTGGGCACCAATACCGACCCGTACCAGCGGGCCGAAGGACGCTACCGGCTGATGCCCGGCATCATCGGCGCCCTCGCCGATTCCGGGACGCCGTTCTCCATCCTCACCAAGGGGCCGCTGCTGCGCCGGGATCTGCCGCTACTCACCGCGGCCGCGCGGCGGGTGGAGGTGAGCGTGGCGGTGTCGATCGCCATCCTCGACGAGCAACTGCACCGCAGCCTGGAGCCGGGCACGCCGACGCCTCGCGCGCGCCTGGACCTGGTCCGCGCGCTGGCCGACGCCGGCTTCGCCGTCCACGTCATGGTGGCGCCGATCATCCCCTGTCTGACCGACGGCAGCGCCCACCTCGACGCCCTGTTCGCCGCCATCGCCGACGCGGGCGCCGACAGCGCCACGGCCTTCGGCCTGCATCTGCGCGGCAGCACCCGCGGCTGGTTCCTCGGCTGGCTGGCCGCCGAACACCCGGCACTGGTGCGCCGCTACCGGCAGCTCTACGGGCGCGGCGGGAACGTCACGCCCGCCTACAGCTCCTGGCTGCGCGAACGGGTCGACCCACTGCTGACCGCCTACGACCTGCGCCGCCCGCAGGGCCGAACCGTCCCGGCGGCGCCGGTCCCGGTGCCGCCGAGCGAGCAGCTCGCCCTGTTCGGCTGAGCGGTCACGGCGCGGTGGCGAACCCGAGATCGATCACCGCGTCCCGCTCGGCGACCAGTTCGGCGACACTGGCGTCGATCTCGGCCCGCGCGTAGTCGTCGAGGTCCAGGTCGTCGACGATGCGGTACTGCCCACCGACGCAGGTGACCGGGAACGAGCTGACCAATCCCTTCGGCACGCCGTAGGAGCCGTCGGAGGGCACGGCCATCGAGGTCCAGTCGTCGGCGGGCGTGCCGAGGACCCAGTCGTGGAGGTGGTCGATGGCGGCGCTGGCCGCGCTGGCGGCCGAGGACGCGCCGCGGGCCTTGATGATCGCGGTACCGCGCTGCTGCACGGTCGGCACGAAGACCTCCCGCACCCACTGCGGCTCGACCAGTTCCGGCGCGGGCTTGCCCGCGACGGTGGCGTGCGTCAGATCGGGGAACTGGGTCGCGGAGTGGTTGCCCCACACCGCCATCCGGGCGATATCGGCCGCCGGGGCGCCGGTGCGCGCGGCCAGCTGGGCGATGGCGCGATTGTGGTCGAGGCGGGTGAGCGCGGTGAAGCGGTCGGCCGGTACGTCGGGCGCGTTGCGCATCGCGATGTAAGCGTTGGTGTTGGCGGGATTTCCGACGACGAGCACCCGCACGTCCGAAGCGGCGACGGCATTGATCGCGGCGCCCTGACCGGTGAAGATCGGCCCGTTCGCGGCGAGCAGGTCGCCGCGCTCCATGCCGGGGCCACGCGGGCGGGCACCGACGAGCAGCGCCACGCTCGCGCCGTCGAACCCGACCGACGGATCGTCGGTGATCTCGATCGAGGACAGCAGCGGGAACGCGCCGTCCTCGAGTTCCATCGCGACCCCCTCGAGGGCGCGCACCGCGGCAGGCACCTCGAGCAGCCGCAAGCGCACCGGGGTGTCGTGCCCGAGCATCGCGCCCGCGGCGATCCGGAACAGCAGTCCGTAGGCGATCTGTCCCGCACCACCGGTGACGCTGACGGTGACCGGAGTTCTGCTGGCTGGGTGGCTCACGACCGACTCCTCGCACTGGACGACTTGGCGCCTCCCACGCTAATCAGTCACCCCGCCCCGAACCGGGATCCGTGAGGCAGAACACCACGCGGGTCAGACGAGTTCGGCGACCTCGGCGTCGGTCAGCACGACCGGCGACACCGCGTCCTTGGCCCGGACCAGCCGCACACCGCGATACAGCGGCCGCTCCCCCAGCCCCGCATCGCGCGCCTCGGCCCGCAACTGCTGCACCAGCACCTCCGACACGGCGACGGCGGCGGCGAGCTCACTGGCGGCCAGCGCGTCGGCGAGCTTGCGCAGCCCGAGTACATGCAGTTCGCGTCCGCTGCCGGAATCGGTGTACATCGCCAGCGGCACCACCTGGATGTCGGCGCCGACGGTCACCTTCAGCACGATCCGGCTGAGCCGGCCGGGGTAGACCAGCAGCTGCACGCCGGTCGCCCGCGCGAGGTCGACGCGCCGCTCCCCGAAGAGCCGGTGCGCGCGGATCTCGGTGCCGCTCAACCACATCCGCCTGCGCCGGAACGCGAACACGTAACCGAGGGTCGGCACGGCAACGACCAGTCCGAGGACGATCGCGAACAGCCAGCTCAACCACAGCGCGGACAGCAGCGTCACGCCCACGCCGACACCGATCGCGGCCAGCGCGAGCCTGCGCAACATCGGCGCGAACACCTCGGGCGCGACCAGGTCGATGCCGACCGGTTCCGTTCCCGCCCGCCCGGACTCCCCGTCCACCATGTCCCTCTCCACCCGGGCGGCCCGTCCGACCCGAGGCGCGGTCAGACTACCGCGCCCCGGATCGCCGGGCTCAGTGTCCGAGCGCGGAGCGCAGCACTCCCACGACCTCGCCCAGGGGCACCTGCCGCTGCTCGCCGGTCGCCATCTCCTTGACCCCGATCGAGTTCTCCTCCAGATCGCGATCACCCAGCACCAGGGTGAATTTCGCGCCGGAGCGGTCGGCGCCCTTCATCGCACCCTTCATCCCGCGCCCGCCGTAGGCCAGGTCGACGCTGATGCCCGCGCCGCGCAGCGCGCCGGCCAGCGCGACCAGTCGCGCCTTGGCGGCGTCACCGAGCGCGATGCCGTACACCTGGCAGCGCGCCGGATCGGCCGCGGCCTTGCCCTCGGCCGCCAGCGCGAGCACGGTCCGGTCGACACCGATGCCGAAACCGATGCCCGACAGCGGCTGCCCGCCGAGCTCGGCCATCAGTCCGTCGTAGCGGCCGCCACCACCGATGCCGGACTGCGCGCCCAACTGGTCGTGCACGAATTCGAAGGTGGTCTTGGTGTAGTAGTCCAGGCCGCGGACCATGCGCGGGTTCACCACGTAGGGCACGCCGAGGGCGTCGAGGTGGGCCAGCACCTGCTCGAAGTGCGTCTCCGCCGACTCGGAGAGGTGATCGATCATCAACGGCGCGTTCGCGGTCAGCTCGCGCACCTCCGGCCGCTTGTCGTCGAGGACGCGCAGCGGGTTGATCTGGGCGCGGCGACGGGTCTCCTCGTCGAGCGGGAGCCCGAGCAGGAACTCCTGCAGCAGCTCCCGGTACTGCGGGCGGCAGGTCTCATCGCCCAGCGAGGTGATCTCGAGACGGAAGCCGTCCAGACCGAGGCCGCGGAACCCGGCGTCGGCGATCGCGATGACCTCCGCGTCCAGCGCAGGGTCGTCGACGCCGATCGCCTCGATGCCCACCTGCTGCAACTGCCGGTAGCGGCCGGCCTGCGGGCGCTCGTAGCGGAAGAACGGCCCGGCGTAGCACAGCTTGAGCGGCAGCTGGCCGCTCTTGTCCAAGCCGTGCTGGATCACCGCGCGCATGACGCCCGCGGTGCCTTCGGGACGCAGGGTGAAGCTCTCGCCGTTGCGGTCGGCGAAGGTCCACATCTCCTTGCTGACCACGTCGGTCGACTCACCGACACCACGCGCGAACAGGGCGGTCTGTTCGAATACCGGCAGCTCGATGTGCCCGTACCCGGCGAGTCGGGCGGCGTGGATCAAGCCGTCGCGCACGGCGACGAACTCGGCCGAGCCGGGCGGCACGTAATCCGGGACCCCCTTCGGGGCGGTGAAGCTGCTGGTCTTGGTCACGATCATCCAGTTTTCCCCACGGGCGCCCCTCGAGTCCAACCGGTTACCCTCTAGACGAACCTGACGACACGGGAGGAACGCGGTAGTGCCGAGTAACGAACAGCGACGGGCGGCGGCCAAGCGCAAGCTGGAGCGCCAGCTGGCACGACGGGCCGAGCAGGAGAAGAAGCGCAAGCGCCTGGTGATCGCGGGCTCGGTACTGGGTGTGATCGTGGTCGCCGCCGCCGTGACCGGCGTGTACTTCCTCACCAAGGGCGGCGACGAGGCGGATTCCTCGGCCACCGCGAGCACCTCGGCCACCAGCAAGCGTGAACTACCCCCGGCCGCCGACGCGCCCGCGGTCGCCGCCAAGCCGGCCACCGTCACCTGCGCCTACCCCGTCGGCGCGGAGCCCGCGAGCAAGCCGGTCGCGCCGCCGAGCACCACCACGGTCGCCTCCGGCCCCGACGCGCCGAAGACCAAGGTGTCCATCGATTCCACCCAGGGACCGATCGGCCTCGAGCTCGACAGTGCCGAATCGCCGTGCACCGTCAACAGTTTCGTGAGCCTGGCGCAGCAGGGCTACTTCGACAACACCAGCTGCCACCGCATCTCGGCCGAGGAGGGCTTCGAGATGCTGCAGTGCGGCGACCCCACCGCCAGCGGCATGGGCGGGCCGGGCTACAGCTTCGCCAACGAGTACCCGACCGATCAGTTCCCGACGACCGATCCGGACAACGATCCCGCGCTCAACAGCCCGATCAAGTACAAGCGTGGCGTGATCGCGATGGCCAACTCGGGCCTGACCCCCGAGGGCACCAACGGCAGCCAGTTCTTCCTGGTCTACGGCGACACCATCCTGCCGCCGAAGTACACGATCTTCGGCACCATCGACGAGGCGGGCCTGACGACGCTGGAGAAGGTCGGCGCCGCGGGCGACGACGGATCCATGTCGGCCGGCGGCGGCAAGCCGAAGATGCCGATCAGCTTCACCACCGTCAAGGTGGGCTGACACCGCCACACGCAGCGTGAAACGGGTCGGACGCCACCATGGTGTCCGGCCCGTTTCCGGTTTTCCGGCCCCGACACCGCCAGAAGATCATCAGAGGCAAGGCAATCCTACGTTTCATCCGGCCGACAGCCTCGAACACCGTACTTTCTCCCCCGCCACTCCATGTCGGCCGAAACTTCTCGACACCTCCCGTGCGTGGCTCCGCCAGACATACAGTCGTGTCCTTCGCGCGGTAGTCTCAGATGTCCACTTCCACAGCAGCATCGGGGAGCAGTCATGGCGGAACTCGACGACATCGGCAGCGAAACGGCGTCCATGATGCGCATCATGCTGCAGATGGCCACCCTGGTCGCCCTCAAGTCGCGTGAGCACGGTCAGAAAGAGGCCGAGGCCCGCGCCAAGGCGGTCGAGGCGAAGATGAAGGAAGCCCGCGAGTTGCAGATCCGCGAGGCGCGCGAGCTGAAGGCCAAGGACCCGCGCAATCTCGAACTGGTGCAGATGATGTCGGTCGGCGCCAAGTCGAGCCAGCCGCGGGGACTGACCCTGGAGAAGGACCCGTCCTCCCCCTTCGCGAGCGGCGCCGCCGCGAAGGCCGCGCAGGCGCCTCAGTTGGGCTACGACTCCGTCGAGCGGCGCGCGGCCATCGCCGCCCATCTCGAACGGGCGGGCGTCGCACCGGAATTGGCCGAGGTGCGCATGCTCGTCGAGATGGGACAGGGCATCTCGCCGGACGAGGCGATCCGCCGCACGAACGCGGGCGCCCGCCGCACCGGCATCGAACGCGGTATCGATCCGCGTGGCCTCGAACGCGGGCGCTGACCCCGGCGAACATGCGTCGCCGGGCGGCCGGAGCACCGGCCGCCCGCGACGATCACCGCGCGGCTACAGCGTCGGCTTGGTCTTGAGCCACGGCTCGGTGACCTCCGGATCGGAGAACATCTCCTGATCCGCGCCCTCCTGGTCGCGCAACGGCAGCGGATCCAGCATGCTCTTGTGCCCGTTGCGCACGCTGCAGTACTTGAACGGCCCACGGGGATCGAACAACTTGGCCATGTGCTGGTCGGCGTGGTCGAGGAACCACACGCTGATTCCCGGCCCGCCCTCGAGCCGATAGTGCTCCCAGGCCTGCCACAGCGCGTCGAGGCGGATGACTGCCTCGGTGTGGCGCCACCATTCGGGGCACCACACGGTGTCGCTGATATCGGTGACCTGCCTGCGGTACACCTTGCTCAGGTAGCCGTTGACGAACTCCACGACATTGGGATAGCCGTTGGTGAGGTCGTTGGATCCGGGCATCGGCTGATTCACAGCGGCTTGACCTCCTCGACGTCGCCGTACTGCTCCGGCGGAGTGGAATTCGACAGCACCGGCGTTCCGATCAGATCGTCGATGCGGGTCTTGCGGGTCGGATCGTTGTACTCGATCGACTGTTTGACCGCCGCGGCGTACTCCCCTTCCCACCAGGGCACGGTCCGGACCAGCACGGCGGGCTGCCCCGAGGTGAACACCACCGCGCGACCGCGCGGCAGCGTCGCCAGGCCCTGCGCGGTGAAGGTCACCGAGGAGCTGAGCGAGCGCGAGTAGCTCTTGCTGCTGCCCGACTGCGACATCGACTGCGAGATCGAGTCGTACTCGCCGATCGCCTCGGACCGGTCGCGCAGGAACGCCATGTCGTCGACACCGCTGCCGAGCACCTTGATGTTGGCCGCCGACCACAGCGCGCTCATGCCCGCGTCGCCCCAGCAGCGCGCACCCTGTGCCCAGGACTGCAGCACCGTCATCACCACGATGCCGCGCGAGCCGAAGTGGCTGTACTGCTTGGGCAGATCCTTCCAGCGCACCACGTTCGCCGCCTCGTCGAGCACCGCGAGCAGCGGAATCGGCAGCCGCCCACCGGACGACAGCGAGGCCTTGCGCATGGCCACATCGATGACGGCCTCGGTCAGCGCGCTGACCAGCGGCGCCGCCGAGCCACGGCCCTCCAGCGACAAGCAGTAGAGCGTGCCGTTGCGCTCGATGAACTCGAGTTCGTCGAACTGCAGCCGATCACCGCTGCCGCGGGTGATCCACGGGTGCACATTCGACATCTGCAGGCAGCGCACCATCTTCTTCGCGGTGCCGAAGATGCCGCTCTTGGTGCGCTGTTCAGCGTTGTACTGCATGGCCAGACCGGAGGCGGTGAAGTCGTGCCCGGCGCCACGCAGGTGCTCGATCGGCTCACTGTTCTGCGGGTTGGTCACCCATTCCCACACCTGGGTGATCGGCTTGCCCGCGATCGCGGCGGCCAGGAACAGCCCGGCCAGCAGGTCCTCGGCCTCGGGATCGAAGAAGCTGTCGGTGTTGTCGGCGCCGCCGCTCTCGGCGTCGGCGAAGTGGCCCGCCAGGCGGGCCGCCCGCATCTCGCAGCCCTCCTTGCGGTGATCGACCCAGGCCAGCGGATCCCAGAACCACACCGGGCGTTCGCCCGCCACGCCCTGCGGGTCGAACACGAAGGTCGCGCTGCCCTTGGCCTCGCGCACATTTCGGGTCGCGTCGACCACGTCGCGCTTGTTCGAGGTGGTCAGCACGGGACCGATGGCCGACAGGATCGCCGGGATCACGCGCGAGGTGGACTTGCCCTGACGCGGGCCCCAGATGTCGAGGTGCAGATCCTCGTAGGAGCCGTAGAGCGGGGAACCGTCGGCGACGGCGACGCCGATCGGCACGCCCGGCGCGTCGTTGGTGCCCAGCCGCACCCCGAGATCGAGGGCCTTCTGGCGCACCCCGGCCTCGGTGATCGAGGCGATGGCGCTGCCAGTGCCCATGTGATCGGCCTTGTCGTCGATCGACAGCCTGCCCTTGACCGCGCGCTTCTTCAGCTGCTTGCGGACCACCACGTAGGCGATGACCGCCGCGATCACCAGCAGCACGATCACCGTCGACGCCCGGGGCCAGTGCAGTTTGCCGCGCGCCAGATCGGCGACCACCGCGATCGGGTTGGCCGGAATGTTCTGCGGCACCACCGACAGCGCGTTGCCCAGGTGCAGCGCGACGGCGAGGGTGATCAGCGTCGCAAAGCCGAACACGATCAGGATCAGCGTCGTGTCGGGTCCGACCGCGGCCGGATCCGTCACCTTCTTCTTCGCCACGTGTGCCTCCTTGTGGACCTTGTCGGATGGTGGTGGGTGCTCAGCGGAACGCGTCGAGGCGCCAGCCTTGCGGCGTCTGCACCACGGTCGCGATGACCGTGCCCGGCGGGAGGGCCTCGGACCGCCCGTTCGGGTAGACGACCGTCTGCTCGATGCCGATCTTGTACTGCGCCACCGCGGGATCCGCGCTCGCCGGCGCCTTCTCGCCGGACGCGAAGGCGAAGGCCTCGACGTGTGCCTTCGCCTTGGCCCAGTCCGCCCACTGCAGCGACGGTTTCGGCGTGTCGGTGGCCCCCGTCGAACCGTCCAGCATACGTATCATGCTGGGCCCCAGCCATTTTCGCGCGCGTTGCAGCGACTCGCCCGGTTGTTCGGTGGCCGGGTTCCAGGTGTAGATCTCGCGCAGGGCCACGACCGCGACGCCGTCGGCCGTCGTCGGGTCGACCGTGGCCGCGGCGTCGAGCAACCGGGTGGTCGAGGTGGCCGAGTCCGGGCGCGCGGCATCGGGATCGCCGCCGCAAGCGGCGATCGGGAGCAGGACCGCCACGAGCATCACCGCCGGAATTGTGCGGATTCGTGTTCTCTCCCACCAGGTTATCCCCGGAATCGGGGAACGTGTGGTCACAACACCCTCCTCGCCCGCGCGTCGCCCGGCACGGCCACCTCGGTGACGCCACCGCCGCCACCGCTGCTCGACGGTGGCACCGCCTGGATCATCTGACCGTTGCCCGCGTAGATCCCCACCTTCGACGGGCCCTTCGGCCCGAACCCGCTGAACACCAGATCGCCGACCGCCATCTTGGAGATCGGTACCTCCCGACCGGATTCCCACTGTTGCTCGGCGGTGCGCGGCAGGATGATCGCGCCCGAGGACGCCGCGAACACCGCGGCGGCGGTCAGGCCCGGCGCGTCGAAGCCGCCGCTGCTCGGGCCCTGGACGCCGCCCCCACCCCACACGTACGGGGTGCCGAGCCAGTCGTGAGCGGCCTCGACGATCTGCGCGCCACCGGCGCCCTGTTCCGGCGTGAACCGGCCCTGCGCGCCCGGCGCGCGATACTGCGGCTCCATCGACAAGATGTTGGTGACATACGGCTGGGTCTCGGAGTAGTGCGCCGCCACCTGATTGGGCATCCCGCCCGAGGCCAGCACCGCGCCCTCACCGGCGTTGTATCCGGCCAGGGTCAGCGCGGGCAGGTCGCCGGAGACCCTGCCCGCGGCCATCCAGCCCGCGATCTTGTGGGCGATCGCGCACATGTAGCGGGCTTGGCCGATGATCGCGTCACCGTCGTCCCACACGCTGGCCGTGCCGTTGCCGTCGGCGTCGATGACATAGGGTTTGCCGTCGTCGGGATTGATGCTCACCGCGGTGCCGGGCAGGAACTGGGCCAGACCCTGCGCGCCGGCGGGCGAGGTCAGCCCGCGCCGGAAGCCCGACTCCTGCTTGGCCTGCGCGGCCAGCAGCGACGACGAGATCTCCGGGCACACCGTGCCCGCCCTGCGGTACCAGATCTCCAGCTCCGCGGGCACCTTCCCGTCGGCGAGCGCGCCGCCCGCGCTGCCGAAGCCGCGCACACAGTCGGCGTCGGTCGAGAAGGCCCGCGCGCCACCGACATCCGGGGTCGGCGCGCCGTCGAGCCAGGGCATCGGGTCGATCTGGCGGCCACCGGTGAAGCGGCCGCCGGGCACGATCTCGAAATGCAGGTGTGGGCCGCTGGATTCGCCCGCCGAGCCGACCATCCCGATCGGCTGTCCCGCGGTCACGGTCTCGCCGGTGCGCACCTTCACGCCGCGGTCCCACATGTGGCCGTAGACGGCCGAGAAGGCGCGCCCGTTGGTGTCGACGGAATCGACGACGATCCAGTTGCCGAAACCCGACGCGGGACCGGCGGCCACGACCCGGCCGTCGGACACCGAGTAGATGGTGGTGCCGTCGGCGGCGGCCATGTCGATGCCCTTGTGACCGCCACCGCGCGAACCGAACACGTCGGAGATGGTGAAGGTGCCGGTCTCGAGCGGCAGCGTGCGGCGCAGCGGACCGACGCCCGCGGCCAGCGACGGCGTGCCGGTGACCGCCGGGTTCGCCGTCGTGCTGGGCGTGACGGACGCGGCGGCGCGCGAATCACCGACCGACTCGCCACCCAGCGGCGGCAGCGTCGGGGCCGCCGAACCGCTCAGCACGCCGGTGGTCTCGCAGGTCTCGTCGGAGGAGGGCAGCACGATGACCAGCACGAGCGCGATCAGCCCGATGACCGAGCCCAGCGCCGTCATCAGCATCGTGCGGGCGTTCACCGGCCGCCGCCTGGCGTTCCGCGCCGGGCGCCGGGATCCGGGTCCGCCGCGGCGGTGATCACGTGCGGCGCCGGGTTTCGTTGAGCGTGTCGGCGAGCGTGCGGTTCATCTCGGCCGCGGCGGCGAGTTGCTGCTGCAGCAGCGCCACCTTGCGGCGCAGCGCGGTGGCGTCCATCCGCTCCAGGCTCGGGCCCTCGGCCGCGCGCACCCAGTTGCGCACCGAATTGGCGTGCACGCCGATCTGTTCGGCGACGACCCGGCACGCCTCGGACTCGCTGCGCAGCTTGTCGGTCAGCGCGACGACCTGCGCGACCGCGGCATCGCGCACCTCGGGCGAGACCCGGCGGTAGGACCGGTGCGGCATCATTGCGCACCCCCGTCCGCCGACGGGTCAGGTGCGCCGCGTGGGTTGTCGCCGAACTCGCTGAACCGCTGGTTCGTGTCGTGGATACCGCTTTCCTTCTCCGACACCGTGAACTCCATGTGGAAGGGGATACCGGGACGGCGATCCTCACCGATCTTGAGCAGGAACTTGCCGGTACCGGGCGGCGACGGCCGTTGCTGGCCGGGTTTGAGCGCCTCGCCGGTGAGCGCCTGGGGCGCCGACCAACCGGTGACCATCTCCTGCTCGGCGGCGGTGAACGGCACCGTCGAATCGAGCCTGCTGATCTCCTCGGCGGGCAGGGCACCGAAGATCTTGGCGCGGGCGCGTTCCAGGAAGCCGATCGCCTTGGCGATGGCGGCGTCGGAACCGAGCGCCTGCAGGTCCTTGATGGTGTGGCTGATCATGATCAGCGCGGTGGCCAGGCCACGCTGCAGGCGGGTCAGTTCGTCGACCCGGTCGACCATGAAGTCGCCGAGGCCGAGCACCTGCCACAGCTCGTCCATCACGACCTGGAAGTAGCGCTGCGGACCGAGTTTCGCGTCGGCCAGCACGTGCGCGGCCTCGACCGAGGCGAAGCCGTCGGCCCAGCAGGCCAGCATGACCGCGGCCTTGAGCTTCTTGTCGCCGGTGGGGATGTGCGAGACGTCGATGCACACCGCGACGGCGCCGGTGTCGATCGGCACCGTGGTCTGGCCGTTGAAGATGGCGCCGAACGGACCCTGGGTGAGCGCGCGCAGCGAGCGCCGCAGGTTCTTGATCGCGTTCTGGTACTCGTCCTCGTTGTCGGCGCCCGCGTCGAGCATGAGTTCGGCACCGCCGCCGACGATCACCTCGAGCAGGTTCTCCATGATCGGCGGCTTGTCGGGGGCGTAGCCGCTGCCCGGCTGGTAGAGGATGCGCAGCGCGGTCGCGATCAGCGTCTCCTCGAAATCGGCCACCCGCGCGCCGCGGACCAGCTCCACCAGGCCCGCGATGAGCGTCACCTGGCGGGCCCGCAGGTCCTGCAGCACTTGGCGTTGCAGCGCGGGGAACTCCTCGAGGCGGGGCACCACCGAGCCGAGCACGCCCGCCGCCAGCGGGTTCAGCTTGCCGTGGCCGTAGCCGAGGTCGATCACCTGGCCGCCGACGAGTTCGACCATCTTGCGGTAGTCGGGCTTCACGTCGGCCAGGATCAGCGGGGTGATGCCCTGAGCGATGCCGCCCAGCACGATCCGGCGCACCAGCGAGGACTTGCCGAAACCGTTGAGGCCGAGCACGAACAGGCTCGGCGCGGTGATGAAGCTGCCGCGCATGAACCAGTTCATCGGGTCGAAGCAGACCGGGGCGCCGGTGTGCAGATGCGAGCCGAGCGGGGTGCCGATCAGCGGCGCGCCCGCGCCCACCGACCACGGCCACAGACCGGCGACCTGCGCGGTGGTGGCCCGGTACTCGACCGGGCGGCCGACCACGTTCATCTTGCCGCCGCCGGGACCGGAATAGCCGCGATCGGTCAATTCCGCGGTGGTGCGGTCGAATCCGTCGCTGACAACGGCCTCGTTGCGTGCCTGCGCGTTGTTGCGGCGCAGATCGTCGGTGTGGATGCGGAAGGTCGCCCAGGCCGCGCGCAGTCCCGACTGCTCGCGGGCGATCATCTCGTAGCGGGCGCGGGTGGCGTCGTCGAGCAGCGAGGGGCCGGACTGGCCGCGCCGGTCGGGCCGGTTGCGCGACTTCGCCGAACGGCCCGCGCCCATCGCCCGGTCGGCGGCGTCGTCGGGCCGATCGCCTCGCACCGGGCGCGGTGCCTTGGCGAAGGGGCCCGGCTCGGCCGGACGTGGCTTGCGGCGCG
>NZ_LPNR01000075.1 GCF_019266065.1 Nocardia sp. MH4
CTCGCGCTGGCCAGGCACACCAATCGCCGGCTCGGCGACGTCGCGCCGCTGCCCGGCACCGTGCTGCCCGCGCTGAGCACCGCCGCCGCGGCCGAGGGCGCGACCGTGCACGCGGTCACCGGGATCGAGGCGCTGGCCGAGGCCGCGGCGCTGCTCGGCGCCAGCGACCGGGTCCGCTACCTGACCCCGCAGCTGCACGCGCAACTCTACGGCGAATTGCGCTGGCCGGGAGAGGATGTCCGCACCGGTATCGACGTGCGCACCCTCGACCCGGCGCCCGACGAACTGGCCAAACTCCAGGTCGGCAGGCGCACTGATGTGATGGATCGGCTGCGCGAGTGGTCGGCGGGCAACGCGCTGGGCGAATTCACCGTCGATCGGGTGCGTTCTAGCTCGGCGTTGGTGGCGATCGGTTTCCGCGCGCGAGCAGCGGGTACACCTGATCTGGCCGACTACGCGAGGGCTGGTGCCGCAGTGGAAAGGGTGTGGCTACGGGCGCAACTACTGGGGCTGGCGGTGCAGCCGGTGTCCCCGGTGTTCCTCTATGCCGACCGGCGCGAGGATTTGCGCATCGTTTCTTCCGAGTTCACAGATACACTTGCCAACATTCAGAGGCTTTTCCAGGACCTGCTGGGGATCCCTGAGGATGAGAACGTGGCATTGGTTCTTCGTCTGAGCTACGCCGCGGCTGCGAGCGTTCGCAGTCGACGGTTGCCGGTGCCCGGCGGTAGGAACGACGGATAGCGCGGATCGGAGACAACGTGCCTCGGCAAACGCTCGACTCACTGGTGACCCAGGTCGCCTCCGAGTTGATGGGTGTCGACGCCACGACCATGGTGTCGGCGAGCGAGCGGGTGCTCGCCTCCCTCGTCGAGCATTTCGACGTCGACGTCAGCTATCTGCGCCACACCGATCGCGCCAAGCGCGCGACCGTGCTGGTCGCCGAATGGCCGCGCCGCCCCGACGTCCCCGATCCCGACCCGCTGCACACGGTCGAGTTCGAGCACGCGGATTCGGTGTTCCGTGCCCTCGAGTTCGCCACCGAACCGCTGATCGTGCGGCCCGGCGCCGACAGCGACGACTACCAGGAGACGATCCGCAAGTCCTCGGGCATTCCCGAGGTGGCCATGGCCTGCGTGCCGCTGGTCTCGCGCGGCGAGTCGACCGGCGTGCTCGGTTTCGTGAAGATGGGCGACCGGGCCTGGTCCAAGCGGGAACTCAACGTGCTCAAGGCCATCGCCGCGCTGTTCGCCCAGTTGCAGGCGCGCGTGGTCGCCGAGGAGAAGCTGCGCTACATCGCGCTGCACGACGATCTGACCGGGCTGGCCAACCGCCGCGCCCTGCTCGAATACATGGAGGAGCGGCTGCGCGCGGGCGAAGCGGGCCCGGTCGCCACCTTCTTCCTCGACCTGGACCGGCTCAAGGCGCTCAACGACTTCCTCGGCCACAGCGCGGGCGACAACTTCATCCGCACCCTCGCGCGCCGGCTCAAACAGAACCTGGAACCCGGCGACATGATCGCCCGGCTCGGCGGCGACGAGTTCGTCATCGTGCCCGCCGCGCCGATGGACGCGGTCGCCGCCGAACTGGAGGCCACCCGGATCCAGCAGCTCATCGGCCGGCGGGTCTCGGTCGGGCAGGAATCGGTCAGTCGCGGGGTGAGCGTCGGTGTGGCGCTGGGCATTCCGGGGGAGACCTCGGTGTCGGACGTGCTGCGCCGCGCCGATCACGCCCTGCTGTCGGCGAAGTCCGGCGGCGGCAACGGCGTCGCGGTGTTCACCGACGCCATGCGCGCGCAGTTCGAACTCCAGGACGACGTCGAGCTCAACCTGCGCAGCGCGGTGTCCGACGGCTCGCTGGTGCTGCACTACCAGCCCGAGGTCGACCTGCGCACCGGCCGGATCGTGGCCCTGGAAGCGCTGGTCCGCTGGCAGCACCCCACCCGCGGGTTGTTGCCGCCCGGCGCCTTCGTCTCGGTGGCCGAGGCCACCAACCTGGCCGGTGAGCTCGGCCGCTGGGTGATCCGGTCGGCCTGTTCGCAGTTCGCCGACTGGCGCCGCCGCGGGCTGGCCGCCAATGTGGTGATCCGGATCAATGTGTCGCCGGTGCAGCTGGTGAGCGCCGATTTCGTGGAGCGCATCGAGGACATCCTGCGGCTGTTCGGGATCGACGGCAGTTCGGTCTGCCTGGAGATCACCGAGCATGTCGTCGTGCAGGATCTCGTGCGCACCAGGCTCACCCTGCGCGGACTCAAGCGGATGGGCGTGCAGATCGCCATCGACGACTTCGGCACCGGCTACAGCTCGCTCTCGCACCTCAAGGCACTGCCGGTCGACGCGGTGAAGATCGACCGCGGTTTCGTGCAGCGCCTCGGCGACAGCAACGACGACCTGGCGATCGTGAAGTCGATCATCGGCCTGGCCGGCTCCTTCGGGCTCGGCGTGGTCGGTGAGGGTGTCGAGACGCCGATGGCGGCCAGGACCCTGGTCGGGCTCGGCTGCTACCGCGCGCAGGGCTTCCTCATCGCCCGGCCGATGCCCGCCGAGGAAGTCGAAGCGCAACTGCGGGAAGGGCGCATTCCCCTCGACCTCGATCTGCCACGCGCGGGACGCGGCGTGGCACCGAACTGATCGTGACGATATCGGCAGGCGGATGGCTGCTGGTGGAGACCCTTGCCGGGGAGCTCGCGCCGACGCTGGTCGCGGTGGACGCGCACGCGCGCGACTGGCTCCCGCCGTCGCGGTGGTCGCGCGCGCTCGGCCCGACCCGCGCCCGGCTGCTGCGCGAGGCGGTGGACCGGTGCCGGGACCGCGGCGAATCCACCCGTGAGGTCGTCGGTGCGACGCTGGTGCTCGCCGAACCGGTGCGCTGCGCGTTCGGCGGCATCCACGGCGTGCAGGTCTGGACCGGCCCTGCCGACGCGCCGGTGCGGCCCCGCCGCCGGGTCGCGGCCTGGGATTGGGACGCCATCACCGAACTGGCCCATCACGGTCCCGGCCTGGAGGAACTCGTCTTCGCCAGGGCACCCGAGCACGTGCGGGTGATCCGCACCCCGCCCGACGCGTTCGGCCGGATGGTCCGCTTCGACGGCCGGGTCGACTACTTCGCGATGGCCACCGAGCTGGCGCCGGGCGGCCGGTGGCAGGGCCAGGTCGACATGCTCGGCGACGACGAGTGTCCTCGCCGGTTCCAGATGATCACCAGGGCCAACCCCGGCGCGCGCCGGGTGAGCGCGCTCATGCACGCGATCCCCGAACTCGACGACGACGCCGCGGCGGTCGACCCCGACATCACGATGCTGCGCGCGGTCTCCCAGCGCAGCGGCGTCGGCGTCGGCCTGATCCTGCTGTCCTCCGCCCTCATCTACGAGTGGGCGGGCGACCCACCACCCCCACTGGACCGCTGGGCGGTGGAACGCCCCACCGTCGACCCGATCGACCTCGCCGCCCTGCAAGCCGCCTGCGCCGACGCCGCCCTGCGCCCCGGCACCTCCCGTCGCCTCGCGCTGCGCGTCCGCTTCGCCGAGTCCGAGTGGATCCGCGCCCACGCCGAACTGGTCACCATCACCACCGCCGCCACCGGCCACGGCCTGCTCCGCGTCTGGTCCGACGACTCGCCGGGATCGGTGTAGCCGGTTACCGTCGTCGGCGGGCTTCCTACCTGATCGGCTGGGGTGGCTGCTGAATGTAGGGGTCCGGCCGGAACGGTTCGCAGGAGCGGCGGGCATCCTCACCCATGATCGGATCGTTGTCGACGACGAGCAATCGCGGTGAATCCGAGGTCTTGCCGGCGCCGTCGGGTTCCGTCGTCAGAGCCACTGTCGATCTGAATGCGATGAATGTTTCGGCTGGTGTGCTCAGTTCCAATTGACCGTTGGCGCCGATGCTGTAAGCGCCAGGTGTATCGTACCTGCAGGAAACGACCTCCCATCGGGCGGGAGAAATTTCATTCACCCCCACTGCGCGGTAGAGTTTCCCCCCTGTTTCAGGGATAGGGGTGATGGACAGCCAATGATTTCGATTCTCATAGCTGACGGCGGCTAGAATGTCAGGTGGGGTGACCGGGTCCTGGCGGCGTATCCATTTTCGGATCAGTATTTCTGTTTCGATGACTGCTTTCGCTGCTGCTTGTTTTTCTGCGCTCAGCGGTGCGCTGGTATCCCAGTCGAACTGAATTGGTGGGTAGGGAAAATCTCTATCTGTAGAAACTGAAGCGGAAGTCGAAGTATTCGAGGGGGTGACGTTCGTGTTGTCGCCGGTGCAGGAGGGCGCCGCGATGGCGACGGTCACAAGGATTGCGATGGTCAGACTTCTCGCCTTATGCGCAGAGTGGTTCATGTTCGCTTACTTTTGTTCCTGGGTTCCGGTTCGAGTCGCTTCTAGTTTGTAGTAGTCTGTGCCCAAGCCCAGTGCTGTTTGCGTACCATTCGTATTCATGTAGTTGGTTATCGACTGCTGGAGCCCGCGATCCTGCATGTATTGATCCACCAGCTTCGCTGTATCTTCTGATACGCCATTGCTCAAGTTGAATGGTTGGCAATCCGCGAGTCGGCGTTGCGCAGCGCCGTGGTGATATCGCGAATCTCGATGGCCAGCCTGCGACCTTGGTCGTTCTCCTCGTGGAAACGGTCGTAGGCGGCCAGGGTGGCGAAGAAGTCCATGACCTCGAGCCGGTTCTTGAATTCCTGGTCGGTGGTCTGGACGTTGTCGGCGCACTGATTGACGATGCCCGCCAGCTTTCGCATCCGCTCGGCGATCCGCAGCCACGCACCCTCGGAGTACTCGCCTGCCTTCGCGCACGCAGCCCCGATCTCGACAAGCAATCCCCCTCCGGCCAAACAAGCCTGAACTTTCAGTCGGTCGACCCTACAAGATTCGTCCAGTTCCTCTGGGCGCCCGAGTGCCGATCTCTTTCCCCGGTGTTCACGTACCGTTCCACGGCCCGGTTCCGGAGTGCACCCGTGTCGCTGAACGATCGGGAGGGTGCGCATCGTGCAGCTCGCCAACTTCTACGGCCCGCGATCGGGCGGGTTGCGTACCGCGCTGCATCACCTCGGGGAGGGGTATGTGGCGGCGGGGCACGAAGTGGTGTTGATCGTGCCGGGGGCGCGGCGCAGTGAGGAAATGCTGCCGACCGGGGCATTGCGCATCACCTTGCCCGCCGTGGCTATCCCGTGCACCGGCGGGTATCGGGCGGCCGATCCACGTCGGGTCGCCGATGTGCTCGGTGGGTTGCGGCCCGACGTGCTCGAGGTCTCCGACCGGCTCACGCTGCGCGGATTCGGGCGCTGGGCCGGGCGGCGCGGGGTGGCGAGCGTGATGATCTCGCACGAGCGGCTCGACCGGCTGCTCGGTCAGTTCCTGCCGGGGCCCGCCGCGCGCCGGTGCGCCGATGTCGCCAACCGCCGCACCGCCGACGACTACGACATGGTGGTGTGCACGACGGATTTCGCGCGCGAGGAGTTCCAGCGCATCGGCGCGCCCAATGTGGAACTGGTGCCGCTGGGTGTCGACCTGGACCTGTTCAGCCCGCGTCGGCGTGACCGGAGGCTACGCGCCGACCTCGGGGTCGACGGGTATCCGCTGCTGGTGCATTGCGGGCGGTTGTCGGTGGAGAAGCGGGTCGACCGCAGTATCGAGGCGGTGGGCGCGCTGCATCGGGCCGGGCTGCCCGCGCGATTGGTCGTCGCCGGTGACGGTCCCCGCCGCGAATCGCTCGAACGCCGCGCCCGCACCCTGCCCGCGCTGCCCGGCGGCGCGCCGTCGGTCCACTTCACCGGCTTCATCAGCGACCGGTCCATGGTCGCGAAACTGCTTGCCACAGCGGATGTCTCACTCGCTCCCGGCCCGCACGAGACCTTCGGCCTCGCCGCGCTGGAAGCCCTGGCCGCGGGCACCCCGGTCGTCGCCAGCCGCTCCTCGGCGCTGGCCGACATCGTCACCGCCGAATGCGGCGCCATCGCCGCCGACCGCCCCCGCGCCTTCGCGCAGGCCGTCACCGATGTCCTGGCCATGCCGACCTCGGGCCGCCGCAAGGCCGCCCGCACCCGCGCCGAACAGTTCACCTGGCCGCGCGCCGTCGCGGGCATGCTCGCCGTCCTCGACCGCTGACCCGGACCGGCGGGCCACCCGGTCGGCTGGGCTGTGCTGTGATGCCACCTGGTCGGCTGGGCTGTGTCGTGATCGCCGCCCGGCCGACTGGGCTGTGCTGTGGTGCTGTTCGGCGAGCAGGGCGGTGCCGTGATGCCACCTGGTCGGCTGGGCCGTGCCGTGATCGCCACCCGCCGACCAGGGTGGAACCGCGCGTGCTGACACCCCCGAACGCCGTGCGGTGCGGTGGTTCAGCTCTCGCTGCGGGCGGCCAGAACCGCTTCGTACAGGTCTTTCCTGGAGGCGCCGCGCCCGGCCGACACCTCGGCGCAGGCGTCCTTGAGCCGCAACCCGGACTCGACCAGGGCCTCCACCTCGGCGACCAGGTCGGCGGGGTCGGCCGAGACCGGCTGCGCTCCGGCGAGCACCACGGTGATCTCGCCGCGCGCGCCCTCGACGGCCCAGGCGGCCAGCTCGCCGAGCGTGCCGCGCACGACTTCCTCATAGGTCTTGGTGAGTTCGCGGCAGACGGCCGCGCGCCGGTCGGGGCCGAGCACGGTGACGGCGTCGGCCAGGCAGTCGGCCAGCCGGTGCGGCGCTTCGAAGAAGACGCAGGCGCGCTGTTCGGAGGCCAAGGTGCGCAGCCACTCGCGGCGCTGGCCGCCCTTGCGCGGGGCGAAACCGTCGAAGCAGAACCGTTCGACCGGCAGCCCGGACAGCGCGAGCGCGGTGGTGACCGCGGACGGGCCGGGCAGGCAGGTGACCGGCAGATCGCGCTCGACGGCGGCCGCGACCAGACGATAGCCGGGGTCGCTGACCGACGGCATGCCCGCGTCGGTCACCAGCAGCACGGTCAGCCCGCTCGCGAGGTCGTCGAGCAGGGCGGGGATGCGGGCGGTTTCGACATGGTCGTAGAAGCTGACCACCCGGCCGGTGATCTCCACGCCGAGCGCCTTGGCCAGGGCCTTGGTCCGGCGGGTGTCCTCGGCGGCGACCACATCGGCCGAGCCGAGCGCGTCGCGCAGTCGCTGGGACGCGTCGCCGATGTCGCCCATCGGTGTAGCCGCTAAGACCAACACAGTGTCGCCCAGCCTCTCCGGTAGTTTGGGTCATTCTGTCAGGCGAGCGGGTCGCGCCGGTTCGCGCGTCGGAGGAGGGGGACAAGTGTCGGGTCGGACATCGCTGGGCGCACCGCCTACGATCGGGGCGTGATCCCGGTGACCGAAACGCGTGCGCTGCCACCGTCACGGCCCGCCTCGGCGCTGGTCGGTCCGGCTCCGCTGCGACCCGCCCCCGATTTCGGCCCGCTCGACACCGCGCGCGGCTGGGCGGTCACCCTGGTCCTCACCGCGATCGCCGCGATCACCCGCTTCGCGAACCTGAACTATCCGACCGACGCGCGCACGCCCGTCTTCGACGAGAAGCACTACGCGCCGCAGGCCTGGCAGATGGTCACCGGCGGCGGCGTGGAGGACAACCCCGCCTACGGCCTGGTGGTGCACCCGCCGGTCGGCAAGCAGTTCATCGCGATCAGCGAGGCCCTGTTCGGCTACAACGCGTGGGGCTGGCGCGGCACCGCGGCGCTGGCGGGCACCGTGCTGGTGCTGCTGGTGATTCGGATCGTGCGGCGCATGTCGCGCTCGACGCTGATCGGCGCCTTCGCCGGCATCCTGCTCATCGCCGACGGGCTGACCTTCGTCTCCTCCCGCATCGGCATGCTCGACATCTTCATGGCGCTGCTGGTGACCGCCGCGTTCGGCTGTCTCATCGTCGATCGCGACGACGTGCGCGAACGCCTGGCCCGCGCGGATCTGGCGGGCCGGGTGGGGATCACCGACTGGGGACCGCGACTCGGCGTGCGCTGGTGGCGCTTCGGCGCGGGCGTACTGCTCGGACTGGCGTGCGGCACCAAGTGGTCGGGCATCTACTTCATCATGTTCTTCGGCCTGCTCAGCGTGGCCTTCGACGTGCGTGCCCGGCGCGCGTACGGGGTGCGCAGACCGTGGGTCGGCACGCTGGTCCGCGATGTCGGGCCCGCGCTGTACGCGCTGGTCGTCATCCCGCTGGTGGTGTACCTGTCCTCGTACTGGGCCTGGTTCGCCAGCGAGTCCGGGGTGTACCGGTACGCGGTCGGCAATCAGATCGGCACCGACGGCCCGTTCGCGTTCTTGCCCGACGCGCTGCGCTCGCTCTGGTACTACCAGGGCGAGACCCTCGACTTCCATTCCAGCCTGACCAATTCCGCGGGCAACCACCATCCGTGGGAATCCAAGCCGTGGACCTGGCCGATGGGCCTGCGCCCGATGCTCTACTACTACGCCGACGGCACGGTGACCGGCTGTGGCGAGGCGCAGTGCGTCAAGGCCGTGATGGCCGTCGGCACGCCGGCGCTGTGGTGGCTGGCGCTGCCCGCCCTCGGCTGGATGCTGTGGCGCTCGGTCGTGCGCAGGGACTGGCGCTACGCGGCGGTGCTGGTGGGCTACGGTGCGGGCCTGCTGCCGTGGTTCCTGACCCTGGACCGGCAGATGTACTTCTTCTACGCGGTGGTGCTCGCGCCGTTCCTGGCGATGGGCGTCGCGCTGATCCTCGGCGACATCCTCGGGTCGGCCCGGCCCGCCGGGATACCGCGTAGTCCCACCGGCACCTATCTCCCGGCCCCGGTCAACGAGCGCTACGCCCTGGGGCTGCTGATCGTCAGTATCTACCTGGGCCTGGTGATCGCGAACTTCGTCTGGTTGTGGCCGATTCTCACCGCCCAGCCGATCAGTCCCGCCAGCTGGCAGGACCACCTCTGGCTCCCGAGCTGGCGCTAGGGGCGTGGGTCAGCTGTCCAGCGCGCGTCGGACGAAGTCGACCGCGTCGGAGTCGGGCAGGCCGAGCCGCCGGATGGTCGCGACGTAGTCCACGGCCGCGCGACCGGCGATATCGCGGGTGGGGTCACCCGAGGAGGCGATGAAAGAGCCCTGGCGGCCCCGGGTTTCGAGGACGCCGTCGGCCTCGAGCTCCCGGTAGGCGCGGGCGACGGTGTTCGGCGCGATGCCGAGATCGGCGGCCAGCGCGCGCACGGTCGGGATCTTGGTGCCCGCGCTGAGCGTGCCCGCGCGGACCTGTTCGATCACCGCCATGCGTAACTGCTCGTAGGGCGGTTGAGCGGAATCGGTGGACAGCTCGACGTGGAACACGCTCGCTCACACCTCGTCTCGGGCCAGGGGGCAGGACATGCAGCGCGGACCGCCACGGCCGGAGCCCAGCTCCGAACCCTGGATGGTGAGCACCTCGACACCGGCGTCGGTCAGCCGCGAATTGGTCATCTCGTTGCGTTCGTAGGCCACCACCACGCCCGGCGCCAGCGCCAGGGTGTTGTTGCCGTCGTCCCACTGCTCGCGTTCGGCGGTCGGCCCGTCGCGGCCGGTGTCGATCACCCGCAGCTTCGCGATGCCCATCGCGGCGGCCGCGGCGGGCAGGAACGGTTCGGGTCCGGAGATGCTGATCCGGTCCAGGTCGCCGCGCCCGGAGAAGCCGTCCTCGCGGCGGATCGTGAACGCCTGCAAGGTTTCCCGCACACCCGGGTACATCACCACCGCGTCGGTGTCGACCATCGTGCACACGGTGTCCAGGTGCATGGTGGCGCGGTTCTGCGCGATCGGCACCACCAGCACGGTGTGCGCGAGATCGTCGTCGAAGAGGCTGCGCGCCAGCGCTTCCGCGCCCGCCGGCGTGGTCCGCTCGCCGACGCCGACCGCGACCACCCCCGGCGCCAGCAGCAGCACGTCACCGCCCTCGATCGGCGCGGTGTGCGATTCGTAGGCGCGGCGCACGCCGAGGAAGCGGGGGTGGAAGGCGTAGACGAGATCGGTGATCGAGGTCTCGCGGATGCGGGCGGGCAGCGCGAGGGAGGTGATCGCCACCTTCGGGCCGACCCAGAACGAGGAGTCGCGGGTGAACAGCAGGTTGGGCAGCGGATCGATGACGAAATCGCCGCCGTGGTGCATCCGGCGCACCAGCGAGGTGGTGTCGGGGCCGAACGGCAGCTCGTCGAAGGTCATGCCCGCCATCAGGATGTCGGCGAGCTCGCGGGCCTCGACCTTGCGCAGCTCGGCCGCGAGCTGATCGGCCAGGCCGTGGCCCAGCCGACGGGCGTCGACGGCGGCGGAGATACCCTGGATCCTGGCCGCCCCGCTCACCGCGAGCGTCTCGGCGAGCAGGTCCGACAGCAGCAGTACTTCCACGCCGCGTTCGCGGAGCAGGGCGGCGAAGGAATCGTGCTCGGCTTGGGCGCGTTCCACCCACGGGATGCCGTCGAAGAGCAGCTGATCGTTGTTGCTCGGGGTGAGCCTGCGCAGTTCGTCGCCGGGCCGGTGCAGCAGCACCGTCCGGAGCGTGCCGACCTCGGAGGTGACGGCCAAGCGCGAGTCGGGGGCGGTTCCCATGCGGAAACCGTAATCCGCCGAGCGCGCCTCGGCACGGAAGACCCGCAGACCCGGCGGGTGCGGAGTCCAGCCGTTTTCGTACACGACACGAAAACCTCAAGTATTGTTGAGGGCGAAAACGGGAGGAGCGCAGATGACGACGGCCGATTGGCAAACGAAGGAGCTGACCCCCGGGCAGCTTTCCGATCGTAGTGGAGTTGCAGTGTCCGCGTTGCACTTCTACGAACGTGAAGGTCTCATATCGAGTCGTCGAACCAGTGGCAATCAGCGGCGCTACGCTCGCGAAACGCTGCGCCGAGTGGCCTTCATCCGCATCTCCCAGCGCGTCGGCATCCCACTCAGTGAGATTCGCTCGGCGCTGGACCGGCTCCCCGAAGGGCGCACCCCCACCCGCCGCGATTGGGAGACACTGTCCACCACCTGGCGCGAGGATCTCGACGATCGCATCACCCAGCTCACCCGCCTGCGCGACAACCTCACCGGCTGTATCGGCTGCGGCTGCCTGTCACTGGGCTCGTGCAAGCTCGTCAACGAGCACGACCGGCTCGGCGCGGAGGGGCCGGGCGCGCGTGTGCTCGACGTTCAGCTGAACTGCCCGCCGCGCTCCGGCTGCGTCTAGCCGGGTCCGCGGCGCGCGCGCCCGCGGTGCGGCATCATCGCGGGTATGACCTCTCTGGACGCGAAAGCCAAGACTCTGCTCGAACTGCACCAGCCCGGAAATCCGGTGGTGCTGCCGACCGTGTGGGACGCCTGGTCGGCGAATGTCGCTGTGGCCGCCGGTTTTTCGGGGCTGACGCTGGGTAGTCACCCGGTCGCCGATTCGGTCGGGCGCAGTGACGGCGAAGGAATGACCTACGACGAACTGCTCGCGCGGGTCACTCAGGTGACCGGGGCGGTGGACGTGCCGGTGTCGGTCGACATCGAGTCGGGCTACGGGCTCGAGCCCGCGCGGCTCATCGAGGGACTGCTCGCGGCCGGCGCGGTCGGGCTCAATATCGAGGACACCGTGCACAGCGAGGGCAAGCGGCTGCGCAGCCCCGAAGAGCACGCCGAGCTGGTGGGCGGGCTGCGCGCGGCCGCCGACGCGGCGGGCGTGCACGTGGTGGTGAACGCGCGCACCGATCTGTTCCTGCGTCAGGACGGGGACGAGGCCGACCGGGTCGATCGGGTGATCGCCCGGCTGCGACTGGCCGCCGACGCGGGCGCGGACTCGCTGTATCCGGTGGGCTGGCACGCCGACGACGTCCAGCGCAGGCTCACCGCCGAACTGCCGTTGCCGGTCAACGCGATCGCGCAGCCGGGGACCCCGGCCAAGGAGCACCTCGCCGGACTCGGCGTCGGCCGGATCAGCTTCGGGCCGCTGTTGCAGGCGGCACTGGGCGTGGAAGCGGGCAAGCTGCTGGCCGCCTGGACCTGAGTCACGCCGGTGGCGCACGGCGAGCGGCCGTGCGCCACGGCGTCCTACTCCTTGGGCTCGACGTAACGCGGGAACACCGGTTCCGGGGCGGGCAGGTCGATCCCGGGTACCAGCGGCGTGGCGATATCGGCGAAGGCGCGGCCGTCCTGGGCCAGCAGGTCCAGGATCTTGGCGGCCGAACCCGGCATCACCGGCTGCACCAGGATCGCCACGATCCGGACCACCTCGAGGGTGACGTAGAGGACGGTGGCCATCCTGGCCAGGTCTTCCTCGGTACCCGACTTGCGCAGCGCCCACGGGGCATTGGCGGAGAAGTACCGGTTGGTCTCGCCGAGAGTCAGCCAGATGGCCTCCAGCGCGAGGTGCATCTGCTGGGCGTCGAAATCGGCGCGGCAGCGCTCCAGCAGGGCATTGGCGCGATCGAGCAGCGCCTGGTCGTCCGCGGTGAACGCGCCCGGAGCCGGCGCCTTGGCGTAGCAGTTCTTGTTGACCATGGTCAGGCTGCGCTGGACCAGGTTGCCGAACTCGTTGGCCAGGTCGGCGTTGATCCGGCCCGCGATGGCGTCGTTGCTGTAGCTGCCGTCCTGGCCGTAGGAGATCTCGCGCAGCAGGAAGAAGCGCACCTGGTCCAGGCCGTAGGTCGACACCAGGGCGAGCGGGTCGACGACATTGCCCGTCGACTTCGACATCTTCTCGCCCTTGTTGTACAGGAACCCGTGCACGAAGACGCGGTCCGGCAGTTCGATCCCGGCCGACATCAGGAACGCGGGCCAGTACACCGTGTGGAACCGGGTGATGTCCTTGCCGATGATGTGCACGTTGGCGGGCCAGAACTTCTGGAACGCCGCCGAATCGGTGTGCGGGAAGCCGACGCCGGTGAGGTAGTTGGTGAGCGCGTCGACCCACACGTACATCACGTGATCGGGGTGGCCGGGCACGGGGACGCCCCAGTCGAAGGTGGTCCGCGAGATCGACAGATCCTTCAGGCCGGCCTTGACGTAGCTCACGATCTCGTTGCGCCGGGTCGCGGGCGCGATGAACTCGGGCCGCTCCTCGTAGAGCGCCAGCAACTTGTCCTGGTACTCGGAGAGCTTGAAGAAGTAGTTCGACTCCTCGGTCCAGGTGACCGGGGTCTGGGTCTCGGTCGAGACGCGGGTCCCGTCGTCGAGGAGGGTGGTCTCCTCCTCGGTGTAGAAGGCCTCGTCGCGCACCGAGTACCAGCCCGAGTAGTTGCCCAGGTAGATGTCGCCGTTGGCGAGCATCTTCTCCCAGAGCGCGACGCTGGCGGCCTTGTGGTCGGCGTCGGTGGTGCGGATGAAGCGGTCGAAGGAGATGTCGAGCGCCTTGTCCATCGCCTCGAAGACGTCGGAGTTGCGGGCCGCGAGCTCCTGCACCGGGATGCCCTCGGTGGCCGCGGTCTGCTGCATCTTCTGACCGTGCTCGTCGGTGCCGGTCATGAAGAACACGTCGTAGCCGTCGAGTCGCTTGAACCGGGCCAGCGCGTCGGTCGAGATGTACTCGTACGCGTGCCCGATATGCGGCGCACCGTTCGGGTACGCGATGGCCGTCGTGATGTAGAAGGCGGGCGCCTCGGCGCCGTCGGGTGCGCTCACGACTGAGCCTCGCTGGCGCTCAGCTCAGTCCTGACCGCAGATGCGGCTGTGCTCGTCCGCTCGCTTCGCTCGCTCATGATGCGAACTACTGTAATCCGCGTGGCAAACCAGAATCGTCCGGCTCCGCCCCTTCCGCCGCCGCTCGCGCCCCTGATCGACGCGCACACCCACCTCGACGCGTGTGGCGCGACCGATGCCGCCTCGACCACGGCGATCGTGGATCGCGCGGCCTCGGTCGGTGTCGGGCACGTGGTGACGGTGGCCGACGATCTCGCCGCCGCGCAGTGGGCCGTGCGGGCCGCGCAGTGGGACCCGCGCGTCTACGCCGCGGTCGCGCTGCATCCGACCAGGGCCAACGCCCTCGACGACAAGGCCAAGGCCGAGCTCGGGTCCCTGGCCACCGACCCGCGGGTGGTCGCGATCGGTGAGACCGGCCTGGACTACTACTGGCCCGGCAAGCTCGACGGGTGCGCCGACATCGAGACCCAGATCGAGGGGTTCCGCTGGCACATCGATCTGGCCAAGCGCGTCCGCAAGCCGCTGATGATCCACAATCGCGAGGCCGACCACGACCTGCTCACGGTGCTGCTCGACGAGGGTGCTCCGGACACCGTGATCTTCCACTGCTTCTCCTCCGACGCCACCATGGCGCAGGCGTGCGTGGCCGAGGGGTATGTGCTCAGCTTCTCCGGCACGGTCAGTTTCAAGAACGCGCACGAGCTGCGCGAGGCGGCCCAGCTGGTGCCCGACGATCAGATCCTGGTCGAGACCGACGCGCCGTACCTGACGCCGCACCCGTATCGCGGTGCGCCGAACGAGTCGTACTGCCTGCCCTATACGGTGCGCGCACTGGCCGAGGTACGCGAGCAGGACCCGGACGAACTGGCGGAGATCACCACCGCGAACGCGCGCAGGCTCTACCGGATCCGCTGAGTCCGTTTCGTCCGGCCGGAAGGGGGCTGGACATCAAACGTGTTTCGGGTCACATTCGCCGGTCATAGTCGTTATCTACCAGCGACGTCTATATCGAATCGTGACCTGCGATCCCGCTGATCGGGGCGCTCGGTGTTGTCCGAGGCAAACCTACTCGTTATCGTTCTGTAACCATGTCGGCTTTTGCGCGGATCAACTCGTCTCGCTCGCCGCTGCTGTACGCGGCGGTGGCGGCCATGCTGCTGATTCTCATGGTCGGTGCCTCCTTGGCCATCGTGAACCACAAGACGGTCGCCCTGGTCGTCGACGGTGAGCGGACCGAGCTGACCACCATGTCCCGCGACGTGCGCGCCGTCCTGGCCGACGCGGGCTACGAGCTCTCCGAGCACGACGCCGTGACCCCGGCCGCCGGGAGCAAGGTCGCCGACGGCGCCACCATCACGCTCAATCGCGGCCGCGAGATCACCGTCTCCGTCGACGGCGCCGAGCGCAAGGTGTGGACCACGGGTCTGACCGCGGGCGACGCGCTGGCGCAGATGCAGATCCCGGCCGACACCCATGTCGTGCCGACCCGCACCGAGAAGCTGCCGCTGGCCGGCGCCGCGCTCAGCGTGTACACCCCGCGCACGGTCTCGCTCGCCGACGGCGGCGCCGCCCCGGTCGACGTGCGCCTGGCCGCCGCCACCATCGGCGAATTCCTCACCGCCGCGGGCATTCCGCTCGAGGATCAGGACTTCACCGAGCCAGCCGCCGATACACCGCTCACCGAGGGTATGAAGGTCACCGTCACCCGGCAGCGCGTCGAACAGCGCACCGAGACCCTGCCGCTCGATCCCACCGAGCTGGTGATCGAGGACCCGACCATGAACATGAGCCGCACGGTCGTGGAGAACCCGGGCGTGGCCGGGCTGCACGAGGCGACCTTCGCCGTCACCCTGACCAACGGCGTCGAGTCCAGCCGCGTGCAGACCAACTCCAATGTCATCACCCCCGCCCAGCCCAAGACCATCCGCAAGGGCGCCAAGCCGGGCACCGAGGTGCCGCCGGTGCGCGACGGCGCGATCTGGGACGCGCTCGCGCGCTGCGAGTCGACCGGCAACTGGGCCATCAACACCGGCAACGGCTACTACGGCGGCATCCAGTTCGACCAGAGCACCTGGGAGCGCCAGGGCGGCCTGAAGTACGCCCCCCGCGCCGACCTGGCCACCCGCGAAGAGCAGATCGCCATCGCCGAGGTCACCCGCGCCCGCCAGGGCTGGGGCGCCTGGCCCGCGTGCACAGGACGCCTCGGCCTGAGCTGAGTTGTCGGAGCGCTGGCGCGCTCGAGTCGCGGCCGACTTCGTCGGCCTGCCCCTCCTCGGGGTCGGGCGGGTGGAGCTGGGTAGGTGGGATGGGTATCTATCCGGGGTTGTTCGGCGGGTCGGGTTGACCCGGGGAGTTGGCACGGTAGGTTGCACTCGTTTCGCCGGGTCTGTGTCTCGTGCGTTGTCCCGGCTCGTCGAGTCGAGGGTGGTTGTGATGCGTGGGGTTTCGGCCTGGCGGCGGGCGGCTGTCGCGATCGTGTTGGCGGCCGGTGCCGGGGTGTGCGTGCCGATGACGCCCGCGCACGCGCAGACGCCGGGGACGGTGATCGCGGTGATTCCGCAGGCCGACGGATTCCACGGGATGTCCGGCGCACAGGTCGTCGACTACTGGACCCGGGGTGTCGGCGGGGTGACGCAGCCGGCGAGCGGGGCGCTGTATCTGCCCGAGGGTGACGCGCCCGCCGGCGGCTGGCCGGTAGTCGCCTTCGACCACGGGACGACCGGGCTCGGCGCGGGCTGCGGTGGGCAGTCCGATCCGGCGGGCGCGCCCTGGCCGGAGTCGCAGGCGCCGCAGGACGAGTTCCTGCGGCATCTGGTGGCGCAGGGGTATGCCGTCGTCGCGCCGGATTACCTGGGGCTCGGGCGGTTCGACACGGGGCCGCATCCGTATCTGGGCATCGACACCGAGGCCACCGCCACTCTGGACCTGCTGCGGGCGGCGCGTTCGGTGCGCTCGGATCTGTCGCCGGTGTGGGTGGCGGCGGGCATGTCGCAGGGCGGGCAGGCCGCGCTCGGCACCGGCCACCGGCAGGCGAGTTACGCGCCGGAGCTGGACTTCCGCGGAACCATCGCCATCGACCCGGAATCCGATGTCGAGAAGGTGGCCACCCTGCTCGGGCCGGGTAATCCGGATCGGGTCAGCGGCGGCATCCTCGGTTTCTCGGTGAGTATTCTGGCCGGTCTGCGCGCGGCCAGGCCGGATGCGCAGGTCGACAGCTACCTCAGCCCGCTGGGACGCCAGGTCCTCGACGAGATCGGCACGCTGTGCCAGGACGCGATCGACGAGCGGGTCGCCGATCTCACGCTCGGTCAGTTGCTCACCCGCTCGCTCGGCGAGGAGCCGTTGCGCTCGGTGATGGCCGACTACATGGCCGTCCCGACCAGCGGCTACGACGCCCCGATCCTGCTGCTCGTCAACGCCACCGACCGCACGGTGCCCTCGCCGCTGCACGCCGCGCTGGCCGCCCAGTTCACCGCGAACGGTGTCGACTACACATCTGTCGTCGGTACCGGCAAACACTGTGAGCTGAACCCGGCGATGATCGCCGCGGTCGACGAATTCCTGGCCCGGGCGCGCTGATCTGCCCCACGCTCGCTCCATTGCAGGTCCTGAGCGGTGTCCTGGCTACCGATCGGCGAACTGTACGATCGTCCAGTTCGTTGCTCCCGATCGGCCGGAAAGGTCACCCCCTGATGCCGAAGACCCTGAGCCGCGCTGCCATCGCAGCCGCCGTCACCGCCGCCGCGCTGGTGAGCGCCACCCACGCGCCCGCTTCGGCGGAACCGGGCGGAGTGCTCGCTGTCGAACCGCGACCCGTCGGATGGCACGGGATGTCGCGTGGCTCGGTCGTCGAATACACGACCCTGGACTCGGCCGGTGTCGAGCGTCCCGCCAGCGGTGCGCTGTTCCTGCCCGAGGGCGACGCGCCCGCCACCGGCTGGCCGATCATCGCTTACGACCACGGCACCCTCGGCTCCGGGCCCGGTTGCGGCGGCCAGGCCGATCCCGATCTCGCGCCACTTCCGGTGAACCGCGCCGCCGAGGACGCGCTGATCCAGGGCCTGGTCGAGCAGGGCTTCGCCGTCGTCGCGCCGGACTACCTGGGGCTGGGCCGCTTCGACACCGGTCCGCACCCGTACCTCGAGGTGCGCAGCGAGGCCACGGCCACGATCGACCTGGTACGCGCCGCCCGGGCGGCCACGCCCGAACTCTCGCGCACCTGGAGCGTCGTCGGCGCCTCGCAGGGCGGCCACGCCGCGCTCGGCACGGCGCACCTGCAGGCGAGCTACGCACCCGAACTCGACTTCCGCGGCACCGTCGCCGTCGACCCGGCCTCCGATGTCGAGAAGGCGCTGCCGCTGCTCGGCCCGTGGTTCCCCGAGGCCGAGGGCGCCGCGGGTCTGTCGGCGTTCACCGTCAGCATCCTGGCCGGGCTGCGCGCCACCCATCCCGAGGCGGAGGTGGACTCCTACCTCACGCCCAAGGGCAAGGAGATCGTCGATGCCGCGGGCGGGCAGTGCATCGATGGGATCGTGGCCGATCTCGCCGGGCTCGGTCTGGGCGAGTTGTTCGCGCGGCCGCTGTCGGAGGGCCCGCTGCGGACCGCGCTCGCCGCGTACATGACCGTGCCGACCAGCGGATACGACGCCCCGATCCTGTTGCTGATCAACGCGACCGACGCGGTGGTGCCCTCGCCGCTGCACGCCGCGCTGGTCGCCCAATTCGCGGCCGGTGGTGTGGACTTCGAGGCGGTCACCGGTTTCGGTCAGCACACCGTGCTCAACCAGCAGATGAAGGACGCGCTCGCCGATTTCGTCGACCGCGTCCACCAGGCGCCGCCGCAGCGCTGAATCCCGGGACCGATCCGGGCCCGAACCGCCTCGGCGACATCGGGTTCGGATCGACGGGCGCACCGGGCGTGAATCTGTACACTCGTCCAGGTCCTGGTCGCCGGTGGAGAGATGGATCCGTGCTGAAGAACCCGATCCGCGCGACGGTGGTCGCCGCAGTCACGGCGTGCGCGCTCACCGCCGCCACCTTCGCCCCCGCCGCGGCGCAGTCGCCCGGCTCGCTCATCGGCGTCGAGCCGAAACCGGCGGGCTGGCACGGCCTCGCGCGCGGCTCGGTCGTCGAGTACTGGATGACCGACTCGGCCGGCGTCGCGCGCCCGGCCAGCGGCGCGGTCTATCTCCCGGACGGTGAGGCCCCGGCCACCGGCTGGCCGATCCTGGCCTACGACCACGGCACCTCGGGCTCGGGTCCCGGCTGCGGCGGCCAGGCCGACCCCGAACTGGCGGCGCTGCCGCAGCATCGCGCCGCCGAGGACGCGCTGATCAAGCGATTCGTCGATCAGGGCTACGCCGTGGTCGCCCCGGACTACCTGGGCCTCGGCCGTTTCGAGACCGGCCCGCACCCGTATCTCGAGGTGCGCAGCGAGGCGACCGCCACCATCGATCTGGTCCGGGCCGCCCGCGCCGCCGATCCCGGCCTGTCGCGCACCTGGAGCGTGCTCGGCGTCTCGCAGGGCGGGCACGCCGCCCTGAGCACCGGGCACGTGCAGCAGAGCTACGCCCCCGAGCTGGATTTCCGCGGCACCATCGCGGTCGACGCCGCCTCCGACGTGGAGAAGGTGCTGCCGTTCATCGGCCCCGACCTGCCGGAGATCCCGGTGCTGTCGGCGGCGACCTCGTTCGTCGTCAGCATCCTGGCCGGGCTGCGCGCCACCCACCCCGAGGCCGACGTCGACTCCTATCTGACGCCGCTGGGCAAGTCGCTCGTCGACGCGGCGGGTGAGCGCTGCCTGGACGAGATCATCGCCTCGGTCAAGGGCTTGTCGGCGCGTGAGCTGCTCGCCCGCCCGCTGACCGGCCTGCGCGATGTCCTCGCCGCCTACATGACTCTGCCGACCAGCGGCTACGACGCCCCGATCCTGCTGACCATGAACGTCACCGACACGATCGTGCCGTCCCCGCTGCACGCGGCACTGGTCGCGCAGTTCGCGGCCAACGGCGTCGACCAGCAGGTGATCCCCGGCACGGGCACGCACGGCTCGGTCTCGGCGGAGCAGCGCGCGGCGATGGACGCCTTCCTCGCGCGTGTCCACGCCGCCCCGCCGCAGCGCTGAGCTGCTCGATCGGCCGGGTTGGTAGGTTCTAGCGGTGCCCGAACCAGAGATTCCCGCGCGCGGTAGCGCCGCATTGCTCGGTCCCGCCGAGGTGCGGACGCTGGCCGAACGTTTCGGCGTCCGGCCGACCAAACAGCTCGGGCAGAACTTCGTGCACGACGCGAACACGGTGCGCCGCATCGTCACCGCCGCGGGCGTCGGTCCGCGCGACACCGTGCTCGAGGTCGGTCCCGGTTTGGGCTCGCTGACCCTGGCGCTGCTCGACGTCGTCGACCAAGTGGTTGCCGTCGAGATCGACCCGGTGCTGGCCAACTACCTGCCCGAGACCGTCGCCGATCGCGCTCCCGGCCTGGTCGATCGCCTGCGGGTCGTCGAGGCCGACGCGCTGCGCGTGCGTCCCGACCAGCTGCCCGCCGAGCCGACCGCGCTGGTCGCGAATCTGCCCTACAACGTGGCGGTCCCGGTGCTGTTGCACCTGCTCGCGGTGCTGCCGAGCATCCAGGTGTCGCTGGTGATGGTGCAGGCCGAGGTGGCCGACCGGCTGGCCGCCGAACCGGGCAACCGGGTCTACGGCGTGCCGAGCGTCAAGGCCGGCTTCTTCGGCAAGGTGCGGCGCGCCGGCGCGGTCGGCACGCAGGTCTTCTGGCCGGTGCCGCGCGTCGAATCGGGCCTGGTCCGTATCGATCGCTACGCCGAGCCGCCGTGGCCGATGGACGAGGCGCATCGCCGTCGCGTGTTCGAGGTGATCGACGCCGCGTTCGCGCAGCGCCGAAAGACGTTGCGCTCGGCGCTGTCCGGCTGGGCGGGCTCGCCCACGGAGTCCGAGCGCAGGTTGGTGGCGGCCGGCATCGATCCGACCGCCCGCGGTGAGACGCTCGACACCGCGGCGTTCGTCCGCCTGGCCGCCCAGGGCTGATCCGCGAATCGCGGGCGCGCGCAGCCGAACCTCCAGTACACCGGCTGTTCATCGGGACTCACGCGCGCACCCTGTGAAAGCAATTGTGGACAACCGGTTTTCGCCGCCGCCGGAGTTGATCATGATGCACGAACGACGTCACCGGTCCGGGACGAAAACCACCGACGGCACGCCGCCGGACGCAGATGTGGATGACGCTGTGGATGATTCATGGCGTCCAGCCCCCGAATGAACCATCGGTAAACGCGCCCTCCGCACCACCACGTTTTCGGCCGCCTCGCGTCCGAGGAGCGAGACGTAACGCCGAAGGCGCAGTATCGCCCCTCGGACGCGAGGTCACGAGGCCGAAAACCCGCGGCGCCAGCCGCCTTCTACTCAGCCAGCGCGTAGCCCGCCTCGTCGACGGCGGCGGCGACCTCGGACTCGGTCAGCTCGTTCGTGCTGTCGACCTTGACGAGACCGCTGGCCAGGTCGACATCGACGCTGGTGACACCATCGATCTTGCCGATCTCCTGCTTGACCGAGCTCACGCAGTGTCCGCAGGTCATCCCCGTGACGGTGTAGGTGGTGGTGGCCATGGCCGACTCCTTCGCTCTTCGATCATACGGTCCAGGGGTATGTCCCCGACACGAACGAACATACCCCCCATGGGTATTAGGCGCAAGCCCCTGCCCGGCCACCTGCTGTGGCGTGGCTCTCCCTGCCCGGTGGGGCGCGGATTCAGCGCGGGTACTCGTCGGGGTAACCCGTTACGCTTGGTGATCGTGCTGTCAGTTGTGCCCAGCCCGGTCGTCGTGCGCGCTCCTTCGAAGGTGAACCTGCATCTCGGAGTCGGTGATCTGCGTCCGGATGGCTACCACGACCTGACCACGGTCTTCCAGGCGTTGTCGCTGGCCGACGAGCTCGAACTCGCCCCGTCGGCGTCGCTGGCGGTGCGGGTCACCGGCGAGGGTGCGGCCGAGGTGCCGACGGATCGGGAGAACCTGGTCTGGAAGGCCGCGGTTCGCCTGGCGCATCTGGCCGGACGCGCGCCGCTGGTGGAGATCGCCATCGCCAAGGGTATTCCGGTCGCCGGCGGCATGGCGGGCGGCAGCGCCGACGCGGCCGCCGCGCTGGTCGGTTTGAACGAACTGTGGGATCTGGGGCTGGGCCGCGACGAGCTGTCCGCGGTGGCCGCCGAACTCGGCAGCGACGTCCCGTTCGCGCTGCATGGTGGCACCGCGCTCGGCACCGGCCGCGGCGAGCGGCTGCTTCCGGTGCTCTCGCGCAACACCTTTCACTGGGTCCTGGCGCTGGCCAAGGATGGCCTGTCCACCCCGTCGGTCTTCCGGGAACTCGATCGACTGCGTGCCGAGGGCGACCCGCCGCGGCTGGGCGATCCGCAGAAACTCATGCAGGCGCTGGCCGCGGGCGACGCGCGCACGCTGGCGCCGCTGCTCGGCAACGATCTGCAAGCCGCGGCGCTGTCGCTGAAGCCGGAGCTGCGGCGCACCCTGCGCGCCGGGGTCGGGGCGGGTGCGCTCGCCGGACTGGTCTCGGGGTCCGGCCCCACCTGCGCGTTCCTGTGCGAGACCGAGGAGGCGGCGATCGCGGTGGCGGCCGAACTGGCCGGTGCCGGCGTCTGCCGCAGTGTGCGCACGGCCAGCGGTCCGGTGCCGGGGGCGCGGGTGCTCGACACCGAGGCGCACGGGAAGCACTGAGCGTCAGCCGATGACGTCGGCGAGCCGGTCGACCTGGTCGGCGTCGCGGCCGTAGCAGTAGAGCATCACCTCGTCGGCGCCGAGCTCGTCGAATCGCGCGATGGTCGAGCGGATGGCGTCGGGTGTGGTGAGCAGCCCGTCGAGCATGAACTTCGAGCGATCACCGGCGAAGGCGTAGTAGGCGCCCATGGCCGCGCGGGCGTCGGCGATCAGGTCGTCGTCACCGACGGCCACATTGACCTGGGCGACGATCCGCGGCGCGCCGATGCGGCCGTGGTCTTTCCAGGAGCGGCGCACGGTGTCGAACAGGTTGCCCGCCCACGACGGCGGCGCGGCGGCGAGGAACCCGCCGCCCCAGCGGCCGACGCGGTCGAGCGCGGCGGGCTGGAAGCCGCCGAACAGCAGCTCGGGACCGGCGGGGGAGCGCGGGACGGGGCCGATCGGTCCGCACTCGGGGCCGAACGATTCGCCGGCCCAGAGGCGGTGGAGCAGGCCGATCTGCTCGTCGAGGCGGCGCCCGCGAGTCCGCAGCTCGGTGCCCGCGGCGAGGTGGTCGTCGGCGCGTCCGCCGACGCCGACGCCGAGGACGAACCGGCCGCCCGACAGTACGTCGAGGGTGGCGGCCTGCTTGGCCAGCAGCGCGGTCTCGCGCAGCGGGGCCAGCAGCACCTCGGTCTGCAATCGGATGCGGCGGGTGGCGCCGGCCAGAGCGGCCAGGGTGACGAGCGGTTCGGGGTTGTCGTAGACCAGCCGGTCGAGCAGGCCGAGGGTGGAGAAGGGGCCGTCGTCGGCGCGGCGGGCCCAGTCGAACAGGGCGGGCGGATCGGAAATGGGGAGGCCGAGGCCGATATGCATGGAATCCTCCGGGGAAAGAACGTCGTTCGTGTCGAACGTTGTTCGCTACGAACGACGTTAAACGAACATCGTTCGTAGCGCAAGGTGGCGCGGCTCGGACGGCCGACGACCGGGCAAGTAGGCTCGTCACGGCCCCACAGTCGCGCGGAAGGCGGGCGAGCAACACCTATGTCCAACCTGATCAACCTCGAACAGGTCTCCAAGAGCTTCGGCATCAAGCCGCTGCTGGACGACGTCTCGCTCGGTGTGCACGCGGGAGAGCGGATCGGGGTGGTCGGTCTCAACGGCGGCGGCAAGACGACGCTGCTCGAGGTGCTGACCGGGCTGGAGCAGCCCGACAGCGGCCGGGTGAGCCGGGTCGGCGGACTGCGGATGGCCGTGGTCACCCAGCGCGGCGTGCTGCCCGACGGCGCCACCATCGGTTCCATCGTGCTCGCCGGACTCTCCGACGATCTGTCCACCGTCGACATCGCCGAACACGAATGGGCCGCCGACGCGCGCATCCGCTCGGTGCTCGACGGCATCGGCATCGCCGATCTCGGCCTGGACACCCCGGTCACGAACCTCTCCGGTGGCGAGCGCCGCCGCGTCGCGCTGGCCGCCGCGCTGGTGCGCGACCTGGACCTGCTCGTTCTCGACGAGCCGACCAACCACCTCGACATCGAGGGCGTGCAGTGGCTGGCCGAGCACCTGGTCGCCCGGCGCACCGCGCTCGTCGTCGTCACCCACGATCGCTGGTTCCTCGACACCGTCGCCACCCGCACCTGGGAGGTCGTGGGCGGCAAGGTGGAGACCTACGAGGGCGGCTACGGCGACTGGATCTTCGCCCGCGCCGAACGCGCCCGTCAGGCCGACGCCACCGAGTCCCGCCGCCAGAACCTGGCCCGCAAGGAACTGGCCTGGCTGCGTCGCGGCGCCAAGGCCCGCACCTCCAAGCCGCGCTACCGCGTGGAAGCCGCCGAGGCGCTGATCGCCGACGTGCCGCCGCCGCGCGACTCGGTCTCGCTGGCCGCGTTCGCGCGCAAGCGCCTGGGCCGCGTGGTGATCGAACTCGAGGACGCCACGCTCACCACCCCCGACGGCCGCGTGCTGGTCGACGATCTGACCTGGCGGCTCGCGCCGGGTGAGCGGGTCGGTCTGGTCGGGGTCAACGGCTCGGGCAAGACCACGCTGCTGCGCGCCCTGGCCGGCGACGCCGAACCCGCCGCGGGCAAGCGCATCCAGGGCCAGACCGTTCAGATCGGCTGGCTGCGCCAGGAACTCGACGACCTGCCCACCGACATGCGGGTGCTCGAGGCCGTGCAGCAGGTCGCCCAGCGAATCATGCTCGGCGACAAGGAGATCTCGGCCGGTCAGCTGGCCGAGCGGCTCGGTTTCACCCCCGCCCGGCAGCGAACACCGGTCGGCGACCTGTCCGGTGGCGAGCGACGCCGCCTGCAGCTGACCCGCATCCTGATGGCGGAGCCGAACGTCCTGCTGCTCGACGAGCCGACCAACGACCTCGATATCGATACCCTGCAGCAGCTGGAGGACCTGCTCGACAACTGGGCGGGCACGCTGGTCGTCATCAGCCACGACCGCTACCTGGTCGAGCGCATCTGCGACACCACCTGGGCGCTGTTCGGCGACGGCAAGCTGACCAACCTGCCCGGTGGCATCGACCAGTACCTCACCAAGCGGGCCACGCTGGCCGCCCCGGCCAAGCCCGCCGCCGCGAAACCGTCCGCCGCGACCACGGATTCGGCCGACCGCCGCGCCGCCCGCAAGGAGCTGTCGCGGCTCGAGCGCAGCATCGCCAAACTCGACGAGCGCGAACAGAAACTGCACGTCGCCTTGGCCGATGCCGCCACCGACCCGGACAAGCTGGTCAAGCTCGGCGCCGAACTCAAAGAGGTCGTCGCGGAAAAGGAAGCCGCCGAAGAACGATGGCTGGAACTGGCCGAGGACCACTGATCACGGAGGGACAGGGGTAACTCGCCGGGCACGGGCTGACCGCTCCGGCGAGCGACCGTCAGCCGCCGACGCGTCGTGACCCAGCGCCTGAGTCCGGCCCGAAATCGCGGGGAGGCGGGACAGTCTCGCGCCCTTCGGCGATGACGACGGGCAGGCAGGTCTGCACGAAGTCGGCGCCGAATTCGGTGAGGATGATGCTGCGGTAGCTCACCTTGGTGCCGAAGCCGCGCTTGAGCGCGTCGCGCACCTGCTCCTGCGCCTCGATGAGCTGGTAGCGGCTCGGATTGCCGACCGGTTCGCGGGTGGACTCGATGAGCCCGAGCCTGCGCAGGTTGGGCAGGTATTGCGGCACCCGGTTCGGGAAGCGCAGACCGGCATGCTCGCCGATCAGGGTGAGGCCGCTGATCAGGCGCTCGCCGCCGAACGCCCGCTGGCGTCCGGTGCGCACATCGAGCGCGGGCTGCGGTCCGTCGACGTGCATGAACCGCAGGATCCGGGCCTCGTCGGGGGTGATCTCGGCGAGGATGCCGGGGTAGGCGGGGTGGGTATCGGGCTGGGCCGCGTGCGTGCTGGCCGACAGGCGCAGCAGCTCGGCGCCCTGTTCGCGCAGCGTCGGCATACCGCCGTCGCCGGAGTGCTCGGTGCCGACGGGCAAGCCGAGCGCGTGCCGGAGCCGGTCGCGCACTTCGCCTTCGGCTTCGGCGAGGACATCCTTGGGCGGGGCGCCCGCCATGCTGCCGCGCAGGACGGTGACCGTCACGCCGAGGGCGGTGTCGAGGGTCCACAGGGTCATCCCCGAGGCCGCGGTGAGCGCGACCCGCGCGACCCCGGTCGCCGCCCGTACCGTGCGCACCGGCGAGACGGGCAGCACGCCACGCCGGTCACCGATGGCTTCGATCGGCGGTACCGCGCGTCGCACCAGTTCGGTGGACGGGGTCCCGTCGTCTATATCCATGTAGTCGCCACTCCAGTTCCGAAGACCAGGATATGAGCGTATCCGGCGAGCAGCCCCAGCGCGCCGCCATGGACGAAAAGCAACCATTCGTCCTGTTTGATGGCCGAACGCAGCATGTCCACGAAGTCGTGTGGGGAAAGTGCGGACATTTGCCGGGCGATGTATTCGTTGACCTGCCTGCCCTGTTGGACGTTGAACGCCGGGTCGGCGAAGGCCATCGGCGCGATCGTCATCGCCTCGGCGGTGAGGGTGGACTGTAGCGAGTCGTACTCGCGGCTGCCGAGCATGAACTTCACCGCTGGCCGGGCCGGGCCGAGCGCGCGGTCGGCGGCCGGACGCAGGGTGTCCTCGAGCATCTGCAGGGTGCGGTCCGAGCGCGGGCCGTTGAGCAGTTCGTCGCCGATGTTGGCGACGGTGACCACCTCGGTGGAGACGAGTTCGGCGTATCCGGCGGTGATCTCGGGCTGACGCTTGATCAGCAGACCCTGCCGCCACGGGCACCACCACTTGGGCGTCGCGGGGGCGAAGATCATGTTGATGCCGACCCAGTTGACCACCCAGCCGATGATGATCCCGCCGATGGGCAGCACGATCAGCGGCGAGAGGCCGGTGGTGTGCAGCGCGAGCACCAGCAGCAGACCGCAGGGCGCGCCGAAATAGAAGCCGAAGTTCTGCATGAACCGCAGCTCCTTGGCGCCGAGCACCTGGAACAACTGGTTGAGCAATTGCGGTCGCGCCTGGAAATATCGGATGACCATCTGCTTCACATCGAGCAGCTGATCGATATTGGTGCCGAGTTCGATGGTGAGTTCGCGCAGGATCTCCGGCAGTTGCGAGCGCACCCGCTGATGCACCATCTCGCGCACCTGGGTGGGCAGGTTGTACCAGAGCTGCGGGTGCTCGCGGCGCAGGATCACCTCGACGATATCGCTGATCTGGGCGTCGGCGACCTCGGCCAGATGTTCGGCCAGCTTCTCCGGATCGAGCTCGCGGTAGAAGTCGGACACGCTGCCGAGCTTGGACAGCCCCTTGTCGACCGCGATGCTGGCCATCTTGTCGGCGCGCGAGGGCACGATGCCCTGCCAGCCGATCCGCCCGTCATAGCTGAGCAGCGGCAACACCTGGATCCGCTTGGGCAGATACGGGAAGATCGCGCGCAAACCGGGCAGCTTCACGCCGTGGAACTTGATCGGCTGGAACAGCATCAGAATGCCGGTCCAGTTCGTGATGTAGCCGATTATTCCTGTGAAAAGAGGAATAGTCAGAATTTCTAGCAGGAGTGTCGGATGTAACCCGAACACACTCTCCAACACGACACCCTCCTGCCGTAACCCGGTGATCACCGCCTCACCGGCACCCAAAATTAGCACCCCCGTGCCGCGGTGACCCTACTGTGAGGTGCGGAACTGGGTCCATTCGTCGTGCGCCAGGCCACAGGGTAGTGTCTGAGACATCAGTCACAGAACCTGTCCCGAATGCCGTATTCGCCCAGGCGAGTCGGAACAATGAGCACCACCACATTTGGTGACAGGCCACAACCAGCGCGTACAGGGGGCGCGCTGCGTACGCACTGTGCTTGGAGCGTGGTCGGGCAATAATCTGTGGGCGATCGTTCCCATGCGAGACTTCGGAGTAGGACGTGACAGACGACAGGACCGGACAGGACCTGGCCCGTGCCGGTACCCGCGCCGTCGAGCGCAGCTCGGATGTCGAGCAGCGACAGATCAGTAATGAAGCCCGGTTGATCCGCGGGGTGTTCCGCGCCGCCGGATTGGCGGCGGGCACCGCGGTGCGCGGCAGCCAATGGGCGGTCGGCACCACCTACGAGGTGACCAAGGAACTGGCCCAGGCGGCCCTGGACGGCGAGTCCTCGGCCGACATCGCCGAGCGCACCGGCAACGCCCTGCGCTCGATCGCGCGCAGCGCGCTCGGTGTCACCGAGGGGTCGGTGCGCGAGATCGTCAGCTACGTGCCGACGCCCAACGGGTCCACCCAGCAGGCCATCACCGTCGGTCCCTACCTGCGCTCGGCCAGCACCGAGGACCTGCGTCGCCGCGGCGACGCGCTGCTGGCCCGCTCGGCCGACGTCTACTTCACCGAGGACGTGCACCCGGCCTATGACCGCATCCTCGACGAGATCGCGCCCGACGAGGCCCGCATCCTGCGGTTCATGGCGCTCAACGGTCCGCAGCCCTCGGTCGACGTGCGCACCAACCGCCCGCTCGGTATCGGCTCGGAGCTGGTGCAGGGCGATCTGACCTCGGTGCCCGAGCAGGCCGGCGTGCGCTACCCCGATCGGGCCCGCTCCTATCTGATCAACCTCAACCGCCTCGGCCTGACGTTCACCTCCGAGGATCCGGTGGTGCTGAGCCGCTACATGGTGCTCGAAGTGCAGCCGGTGGTCGAGGAGGCGCTCAAGAAGGCCGGCCGCGCGCCGAAGATCGTCCGCAAGAGCCTGCGCCTGTCGGAATTCGGCGAGGACTTCTGCCGCACCTGCTTCACCATCGGGTAGCTGAGACAGCGCGGGCAGGCGGCGCCGGAGGTCACGCTCCGGTGTCGGCAGTGATAGCGATCAGATACAGATCCGGCACTGCGCTCGTTTCAGTGGGATCGTGGAGGGATGGAGCAGGGTCCCGGATCTCCGAGCGTGCGCGTCGACGATCCCGTCGCGCCCACCTCGGCGCGGCCCGGTCCGCTGCTGCCCGGTGACGACGCTCCACTGGTCGCCGGGATGGAGACGGGGGAGGATCGGATGGCCGAGATGCCGCCCGCGGACGCGATGGATGAACAGCAGCCCGAACCGGTCCAGCGCCCGCCCGATCACCCTGACGACCTGATCGCGATCAGCCGGCTCAAATTCCGCTATCTGCGGGCCCTCGACACCAAGTCCTGGGACGAGTTCGCCGACACCCTGATCCCCGAGGCGACCGCCACCTACAGCGAATACCTGCAGTTCGAGTCGCGCGAGGCCTTCCTGGCCTTCCTGCGCAACACCCTCGGCCCGCACGTCATCACCGAGCATCGCTGCGACCATCCGGAGATCGATGTCGACGGCGACACCGCGACCGGCACCTGGTACCTGGCCGACACGGTGATCATCCCCGAGCACAACATGTGCCTGCGCGGCGCGGCTTTCTATACCGACCGCTACGTCCGCTGCGAGGACGGTCACTGGCGCATCGCGCACACCGGGTACGAGCGCACCTACGAGGTGGTGCTCTCGCTCAGTGATCTGCCCAGTCTGCGGCTGACCGCGAGCCGCTGGGGGATGATCGCCCAGGAGAATCACATCTCCTCGGTGGAGCGCAACCCCGGACCGGCCGCCTGACGCCGACTCAGACAGTCGACCAGTTAGTCCGCGGTCGCGACCAGTGGCTCGAGCGTGAGCTTCGGATGCTCTTTCTCGATGTACTGCAGCCGCCATTTGTCGCTGAACAGCGCGAGAATCGCGCCGTCGGTCCGAGTGAACACCTCGACGCCGCGCTGGCGATCCAATTCCGGCGCCGATTCCGCGTCGGTGCGCCTGGCCAAAGTGAAGGGCAGGAAATCCAGCTGGGTTTCCACATTGAACTCCGCCTGCATGCGAGCGGTGACGACCTCGAACTGCATCGGGCCGACCGCCGCCAGCACCGGCGAGGCGTCGCCGCGGGCGTCGTTGCGCAGCACCTGCACCACGCCCTCGGAGTCGAGCTGGTCGATGGCCTTGCGGAACTGCTTGTACTTGCCCGCGCTCTGCGCGCGCAGCGTCGCGAAATGTTCGGGGGCGAAGCTCGGGATCGGCGGGAACTCCACCTTCTTGTCCACGAACAGGGTGTGGCCAGGCGCGAGCGCGGTGGCGTTCACCAAGCCGACCACGTCGCCCGGGTAGGCGGTGTCGACGGTGGTGCGCTCGCGGCCGAACACGGTCAGCGCGTACTTGGTGGCGAACGGACGACCGGTCTGCGCGTGCGTGACGACCATGCCGCGCTCGAACTCACCGGAGACGATCCGCATGAACGCCAGCCGATCGCGGTGCGCGGTGTCCATGCCCGCCTGCACCTTGAAGACCACCGCGCTGAACGGGTCGCCGGTCGCGCGGTCCTTGCCCGCCACATCGGCCCGCGGGCCCGGTGCGGGCGCCAGCGCCACCAGCGTCTCCAGCAGCTGGCGCACACCGAAGTTCAGCATCGCCGAGGCGTAGATGACCGGTGAGGTCTGCCCGGCCAGGAACAGCTCCTGGTCGTGGTCCTGCCCGGTGGCCGAGAGCAGTTCGCTCTCCTCGGCGGCGGTCGTCCAGGCCTCGCCCTCGCGTGCCTCGGCCTCGGCCGGGGTCAGCGATTCCTCGGGGGCGATGGTCGCGCCGCCCGCGGTGCGGGTGAAGTGGATGTACTCGCTCGCCTCGCCCTCGGGGCCGCGCCGCAGCAGGCCGCGGAAGTCGCCGGCGATGCCGACCGGCAGGAACAGCGGGGTGGGGGTGAGGCCGATGCGCTCGCTGATCTCGTCGAGCAGCTCCAGCGGCGCCTGACCGGGGCGGTCCCACTTGTTGATGACGGTGATGACCGGGATGCCCCGGTGGCGGCAGACCTGGAACAGCTTCAGCGTCTGCGGCTCGAGGCCCTTGGCCGCGTCGATCAGCATGACCGCGGCGTCGACCGCGGTGAGCACGCGGTAGGTGTCCTCGGAGAAGTCGGAGTGGCCGGGGGTATCGACCAGGTTGATGACGTTGTCGACGTCGGACCCGGCGGCGCGGTAGTTGAACTGCAGCGCGGTCGAGCTCACCGAGATGCCGCGCGCCTTCTCCATCTCCATCCAGTCCGACACGGTCGACTTGCGCCCGGCCTTACCGTGGATGGCGCCCGCCTCGGAGATCATCTTGGCGTGCAGTGCCAGCGCCTCGGTCAGCGTCGACTTACCCGCGTCGGGGTGCGAGATCACGGCGAAGGTGCGGCGGCGCGCGACCTCGGCGGGTAGTCCGCGCGGGGTGGGGGCGGCGCTCTCTCCGGACTCGGTCAACGCAGAACCTCACTGTGTTTATGGCGGCTGGTGCCGCGGGGTTTGCGGCCCTTCGGGCCTCGCATCCGAGGCTCGAGACTACGCCTTCGGCGTTACGCTTCGAGCCTCGGATGCGAGGCGGCCGCAAACCCGTGGTCGTCGCGGTGGATGGTGTCGCGCGGCTTCGCGGCGGCAGGTGGGGCCGTTTTTCTGTGGATATGCCGATGCGGTATGGTGGTCGGGTTGTCTCGGCGAGGGTGAGTTGCCCCTAGTGGTTGTACTCACCGTGATCGACGCGGCTCGGCCTTCCCGGTCGTCCTCGTTCGTTCTTCGTCCGACGAGTAGACGTTGACCCCGCAGATGGGTCGCCCCACCTGACCAGCCCGGAAGAGCCGTAGGAGCGCATTCAGTCATGTCCGACGTGAACCAGATCGAAGCCGCCGTCCGCACCGAATTCGGTAAGGGCGCCGCTCGCCGTACCCGTCGCGACGGCAACGTGCCCGCCGTGCTGTACGGCCACCAGGCCGAGCCGCAGCACCTGAGCCTGGACGCCAAGGCCTTCGCCGCCATCCTGCGTACCCACGGCACCAACGCCATCCTGAACCTCGTCGTCGACGGCAAGCAGCAGCTCGCGATGACCAAGTCGGTCGTGGTCCACCCGATCCGCCGCTACATCGAGCACGCCGACCTGCTGATCGTCAAGCGTGGCGAGCGCGTCACCACCGACGTCAACGTCGTGGTCACCGGCGACGCCGCCTCCGGCACCCTGATCACCCAGGAAGCCACCACCCTGTCCATCGAGGCCGACGCGCTGAAGCTGCCCGAGTCCATCGAGATCTCGGTCGAGGGCATCGAGCCGGGCACCCAGATCCTGGCCGGCAGCATCGAGCTGCCCGCGGGCGTGACCCTCGCCGGTGACCCGGAGGCCCTGATCGTCAACGTCATCGCCGCGCCGTCGGCCGCGCAGCTCGACGAAGAGGGCGAAGGCACCGCCGCCGAGGAGACCGCCGAGTCGGCTCCCGAGTCCGAGTAAGACTCCTGCACTACGGTTCGGCGCATGACCGAATCCTCCGGGCCCGCACTCGTGGTGGGGCTGGGTAACCCCGGCCCCGAATACGAGCGCACCCGCCACAATGTGGGCTTCCTGGTCGCCGACGTGCTCGCCGAGCGCGTCGGCGGCCGTTTTGCCGTGCACAAGAAGTCCGGCGCGGATCTGCTGCAGGCCCGCCTGGACGGGCGCCAGATCCTGATCGCCAAGCCGCGCACCTACATGAACCTGTCCGGTCGGCCGGTGGCCGCGCTGGCCAAGTTCTTCTCGGTGCCCGTCGACCAGGTCATCGTGGTCCACGACGAGCTCGATCTGCCGTTCGGCACCATCCGGCTCAAGCAAGGCGGCGGCGAGGGCGGCCACAACGGCCTGCGCTCGATCTCCCAGGCCCTGACCACCAAGGACTACCTGCGCACCAGGATCGGCATCGGCCGCCCGCCCGGTCGTCAGGACCCGGCCGACTACGTGCTCAAGCCGTTCGCGGCCCCGGAGCGCAAAGAGGTCCCGGTGATCGTCGAGCAGGCCGCCGACGCGGTCGAGCTCTTGCTGAAGGTCGGGCTGGAAACCGCCCAGAACCAATTACATTGAGCGCTGGTGCGCTCGAGTTCGCGGCCCTTCCGGTCCCGCCGGTCAGGCACCGTTGCTTGCTCCTACGTCGCCTGCGCAACGGCGCCTGACCGGCGGGACGGCCGCGAACCGCCGCTGCGCGGCGGCCCCTCCTCGAGGTCGGGGCGTGCGTGGCCGGCAGCGACGGGCCGGTCCTATCTCAGGTGTACCGCGGTGGCGGCTCGGCGCAGTTTGCCCGACGACGTCTTCGGCAGGGCACCGGGGCCGAGGACCGCGACCGTGCGTGGGCGGGCGCCGACCTCGGCGAACACCTCGTGCACGATCTCGCGCTCGATGCGCTTCACCTCGTCGGGATCGGTGTAGTCGTTGGATTCCACCACCACGGCGAAGCTTTCGCGCTTCTCGCCCGCGTCCAGGCGCACGGCCACCGCGTTGCCGGGGCGCACGCCGGGCACCCGCATCGCGGCCCGCTCGATGTCGGTCGGGTAGATGTTGCGCCCGCCCATGATGATGACGTCCTTCATCCGCCCGCAGACCACGACCAGCCCGGCCTCGGTGAGGTAGCCGATGTCGCCGGTGTCGAGCCAGCCCTCCTCGTCCTGCGCGGGCCGGAATCCATCGACGGTCACGTAGCCCGAAGTCACCGCGGGGCCGCGTAATTCGATGACGCCGACCGTGCGCACCGGCAGCGGCTGCCGCTCGGCGTCGACCACCCGGCCCTCGAGGTCGTCGACGAGGTGGCCGAGCGTCGGCAGCCTGCGCGGGGTGCCGTGGTGGCCGTCCTCGGCCACCGGCACCGCCTTGCCGACAGCTTCGAGCAGATCGGCGTCGATGACGTCGAGCACCATGCCGTGGCCGGGGTCGGGGATCGAGACGGCCAGGGTGGTCTCGGCCATGCCGTAGACCGGGGTCAGCGCCATCGGGTTGAGCCCGAAGTGCTTGCCCGCGTCCGCGAGCGCGATCATGGTGTCCGGGTCGACCGGTTCGGCTCCGTTCCACATGTACCGCACGCTGGACAGATCCATCGAGCCCGGCTCGGCCTGTCGCAGCCGCCGGGCCAGCAGCGAGTAGGCGAAGTTCGGTGCCGCGGTGACGGTTCCGCGATACTTGTCGATCAGCTCGGCCCACAGCAGCGGCCTGGCCAAGAAATCCAGCGGGGTCACGCAGACCACCTCGGCGCCGAATTGCATGGGTACGCTGAGGAATCCGACCATGCCCATGTCGTGGAACAGCGGCAGCCAGCTGATCATCACGTCGTCGTCGAGCTGGAACTTCACACGATTGAACATCGCGTGCGCGTTGACGTTGAAGTTGCCGTGTGTGATCCGGACGGCCTTGGGTGATCCGGTCGATCCGGAGGTCAACTGCTGCAGCGCGATATCGGATTCGGCGGTCGGCACCGGGTCGGTGTCGGGGCCCTCGTGCAGGTCCTCGATCTTGACCACGGTGATCCCGCGCTCGAGCAGCACGGGTTCGGCGGCGGCGAACGGCGCGCCGAGCACGACGGCCTTGGCCTCGATCATGTCGAGCACCGTCTCGGTGTCGCGTACCCAGACCGCGAGGTCGGTCCGCGGAGTCGGCTGGTGCAGCATGGTGATCGAAGCACCACGCATCCAGATGCCCTGGCAGACAGGGGCGATGTCGACGGGCAGGCCGGCCAGGACGCCCACCGCGTCACCGTGCTCGATCCCGGCGGCCGCCAGGCCACCCGCCATCCGCCGCGCCACGCGGTGGATATCCCCCCAGGTCTGCCGCAACGGCGCCTCCGGCTCCCCGGTGACCAGCCCCCTGTGGCTGGTCAGCGCTGTGGCAAACATTTCGTCGGTGAACCTGCTCAACGTCGGACTCCCTTTACGCCAACGATCGGTTACGGCCGTGCTCCCAACAGAAAATCCCGCCCCGCCCACCCGGTGTTAACCCCGACTGACAACCGAGCGTCCTCGCCGATCAACGTTCGGCGGCAAAGGAGGCAGCGTAGCGGTCCACATATGGTCTACCCGATTGCATCGCAATTTCCCGCATCAGCTGGTCAGTTGCCACTCTGACCTGGGCGCGGTGCACCGCTGCCGGATACCGCCGCGCCGGCTGGACGCTGATGCGCACCTTGGTGAAACGCAACAGTTTCCGACCGTGGGGGTTCATGCGGTCGGTTCCCTCCAGCACCACGGGCACCACCGGCGCCCCTGTAGCCATGGCAACGCGCAGCGCCCCGGTGCGACCACGATAGACCCTGCCGTCCACCGACCGGGTGCCCTCCGGGTGAATTGCCCAGACGCCGCCCGCTTCGAGGATCCGGGTGGCAGCCGCGAGGGCGTCGGCGGCGGCGTCACCCCCGGTGCGGTCCACCGGTACCTGTCCGGCGGCGGTGAAGAACCACCGCTTGGCCCGTCCGCGCAGGCCGGTGCCGGCGAAGTACTCCTGTTTGGCGAGAAAGGTGAGCGGGCGCGGGATCACCAGCGCCAGGTAGAGCGAGTCGACGAAGGCCAGGTGATTGGCCGCGATGATCACCGGCCCGGTGCGCGGCACGTGCTCGAGACCCTCCACGCGCGGGCGGCCGAGCAATCGCAGCAGCGGGCCGATCAGGACGTGTCTGCACAGCTGGTACCACATGGGACCTCCATCGTAGACAGTGTCTACGCGAGGATAGTAGACATTGTCTACGCAGGCGAGGGCGCGCGTGGCCGACCGGGTGTGCAGAATTATCCCTATGCCCGAATCGCTGCGTGAGCGCCTGATCGACGCCGGTGTCGACCTGCTCGAACGCGACGGCGTCGGCGAACTCGGGCTCCGGGCCATCGCCAGGGCGGCCGGCGTCTCGCACGGTGCCCCACGCCGCTGGTTCCCCACCCATGCCGCCCTGCTGGCCGCGATCGCCGCGCGGGGCTTCGCCGACCTGATCGACCGCTTCGGCGCGCTCGCCACGATCGCCGACCCGCGCGAACGGCTGCGCCGGATGGCGATCGACTACGTCGACTTCGCGCTCACCCGGCCCGAGATGTTCACCCTGATGTTCCGGCACGACCTGCTGGCGGGCTCGGGTGAGAACCTCCGGGCGACGACCCAGCCGCTGTACGGGCAGATCGTCGCGCTGGTCGCCGCGGCCCGGCCGGGCGCCGATGCCACCGCCACGGCCCTGCTGCTGTGGACGAATGTGCACGGCCTGGCCACCCTCGCGGCCAACCGGACACTCGAAGTCGTTGCCCCGGAAGCGGACCCGCGCCTGCTCGCCGACCGCATCGTCGGCGAGCACCTCACGGGTTAACGGGTGACCTCCGCCAGCGCGGCGACGAAGCGATCGAGGTCGTCGGTGTCGACGAAGTAGTGCGGGGAGGCCCGCACGATCGCGGGCAGGCCGCGCGTGGTCATGTCCAGCAGGGTGGAGCCCGCGTGGCTGACGGTCACGGTGACGGCGTGCTCGGCGAGCCGGTCGCGCAGCGCGAGCGGTTCGTGACCGTCGACGGTGAACGAGACGATCCCGCTGTGCTCGGTGCCCAGGTCGCGCACTGTCACCCCGGGCACGCCGGGCAGGGCTTTGCGCAGATAACCCGCTCGGTCGGCCACGGCGGCGTAGACCTCCTCCGGCCCGAGGGCGAGTAGGTAGTCCACGGCGGCCCCGAGCCCGAGCCGGGCAGCGACATCGCATTCCCAGAACTCGAAGCGGGACGCGTCGGGGGCGAGCCGGTATTCGTTCGGGCTCACCCACTGCGCGCTGTGCAGATCGAGCCGTCCTGGTTCCATCGTGCGCGCCAGTTCGTCTCGGACGTAGAGGAATCCGGTGCCGCGCGGCCCGCGCAGCCACTTGCGCCCGGTGGCCGAGAGCGCGTCGACGCCGAGCGCGCCGACATCGATGGGCAACTGCCCGATCGACTGGCAGGCGTCGAGCAGCACCAGCGCGCCCGCCTCGTGGGCGACCCGGGTGGCCTCGCCGACCGGATTCACCAGGCCGCCGTTGGTCGGCGCGTGCTGCAGCGAGACCAGCTTCACCCGCTCGTCGAGCATGGCCGCGAGGGCGTCGGTGTCGAGACGGCCGGTGTCGTCGCTGGGAATGTGCTCGACCACGGCGCCGGTCCGCCCGGCCCGCTGGAGCGCGGCGATGGCGTTGCTGGCGTAGTCGGCGCCGGAGATCAGGATGCGGTCGCCGGGACGCAGCGCCACCGCATAGGCGAAATCGGCCCATGACCGGCTCGCACTGTCGCTGAGCGCGATGGTCTCCGGGGTGGCGCCGATCAGGCTCGCGATCGAGGTCTTCACCGCGGCCAGGTCGTCGAGTCGTTCGTTAGCCGCACGGTAGCCACCGATCTCCGCTTCCCGGCGCAGGTGGGCGATCACGGTGTCGGTGACCACCCGCGGCGACAGCGACGATCCGGCGCTGTCGAGGAATACCTGCCCGGACGCGAGTCCGGGAGTGTCGGCTCTGATCGCGGCGAGGTCCATCATGGCGACGACCCTACCGCCGCCGAGCTGTTCCCCATTTCGTCACTTTTTCTGTCGGTACTCGTCGCTACTCTGGAATGAGTCGGTTGCACGAGCACGCGGTTTCCACGGCGGCACCCAGTACGCGGAGGTTGGCATGGCGGTCACTCTGGAACGTTCTTCGTGGCCCGATTCCGCCACTGACCAGGGCGAACTGTCGTCCAGGGCGGCGGCGGAGGCCTATGTCGGCGGGGTCTGCTTCAAACTCGGGCCACCGGCGCTGATCGGTGCGGAACTGGAGTGGCTCACCGCGGGGCCCACCGGTGCGCGCCCCTCGCTCGAGCTGATGGCAGCGGCCCTCGGGCCCCACGCACCCACCTCGATCGCCCCGGCCTCGGCCGCGGCCCCCCTGCCCGGCGGAAGCAGGGTCACCATCGAACCCGGTGGTCAGATAGAACTTTCCAGCGCACCGTTCGCCGATCCGGCGGCGCTGACGCAGCAGCTGGCGGCTGATGCGGCCCGTTTGCGGGACCTGCTCGCCGCCCACGGAATCGGTATCGAATCGGCCGCCGCCGACGCTCGTCGCCCGGCCGAACGGCTCCTCCGCCTACCCCGCTACGCGGCCATGGAACGCCGGTTCGCCGGCGTCGGGCCGTTCGGGGCGCTCATGATGTGCAATACCGCGGCCACCCAGGTCAGCGTCGACGCGGGCGCCGATCCCGACGAGGTCAGGGCCCGCTGGACGGCGCTCTACGTTCTCGGACCGGCACTGATCGCCGCCTTCGCCTGCTCGCCCCGGCTCTACGGCGCACCGCAGGGCGCGTGGGCATCCCAGCGCATGCGCACCTGGCTGCGACTGGACCCCTCGCGCACCCGCCCGCCGGTGGCCGACTGGTCCGATCCGATCACCGCCTACGCGCACTGGGCGCTGGACGTGCCGCTGCTGTGCGTGCGCTGCACCGAGCACGACGCCGACTGGTCACCGCCGCCCGGCGCCACCTTCGCCGACTGGCTGGCGGGCGCGCTCGACGACGAGGTCGGCCGCCGCCCCGGCACCGCCGACCTGGACTATCACCTGACCACCCTGTTCCCGCCGGTCCGGGCCGCGGGCCACCTCGAGGTGCGCTACCTCGACACCCAGCCCGGTGACACCTGGACCACCCCGATCCACCTGTTCGACGCGCTGTTGTCCACGCCCGCGGTCGTCGCCGAGGCGACCGCCCTGGCCGCGCCGACCGCGGGGGAGTGGCTTGGCGCGGCCCGCACCGGCCTGCTCGATCCGCAGGTCCGCCGGGTCGCGGTCGACCTGCTCGAACTCGCCGCCCAGCACGCCCGATCCGCCCCGGCCGCACAGGAATTGGCCCTGGCCGCGCGCCGATGTCGGTCCGGCGACAGTCCCCTCACCGTGGCGCGTGCGCGCAACGGGTCGGGCGGTTCGTGACAGGTACCGCTCCCACCGGCCCGATGACGTTGTCGCCCACACCCTTCCGGAGTTGATCCCGTGACCCTTTCCGCCCCCGCCGATCACCGCGACCGCGACCGCATGCGCGAGCGGATCGCCGAGGTGCTGCAGCGGGCCCGCCGCCGCACCGCCGTTCTCACCGACAGCGTCGACGAGGCCGACCTCATCGCCCAGCATTCGCCGCTGATGAGCCCGCTGGTCTGGGACCTCGCCCACATCGGCAATCAGGAAGAGCTCTGGCTGGTCCGCGATGTCGGTGGCCGCGAGGCGGTCCGGGCCGACATCGACGAGCTCTACGACGCGTTCAAACACGCCCGCGCGAACCGCCCCGCGCTACCGCTGCTCGATCCCGATCAGGCCCGCGGCTATGTCGGCACCGTCCGCGAGAAGGTCTGGGACGTGCTGGGTTCCAGCGCGCTGTCCGGTGATCCGCTGGTGGACAACGGTTTCGCCTTCGGCATGATCGCCCAGCACGAACAGCAGCACGACGAGACCATGCTCGCCACCCATCAGCTGCGCCTCGGCGCCCCGGTGCTGTCGGCACCGCCCGCGCCCACCGCGCCGAGTCCGGTCACCGGCGAAGTGGTCGTTCCCGGGGGCGAATTCCTGATGGGCACCTCGGCCGACCCGTGGGCCCTGGACAACGAACGCCCCGCGCATCCGGTGCACGTGCCCGGCTTCGCCATCGACATCGCGCCGGTGACCAACGAGCAGTACCTGGCGTTCATCGACGACGGCGGCTACGAACGCCCCGAACTGTGGTCGGAGCGGGGCTGGGCGCACCGGCAGGAGGCCGGGCTCGTCGCGCCGCAGTTCTGGGAGCGCGACGGCGCCCGGTGGACGCGGGTGGCCTTCGGAGTGCGCACCCCGCTCCGGCCGCGGCAGCCGGTCGTGCACGTGTGCTGGTTCGAGGCGCAGGCGTACGCGCGCTGGGCGGGTAAGCGCCTGCCGACCGAGGCCGAGTGGGAGAAGGCGGCCCGGTTCGATCCGGCCACCGGCGGCTCGCGCCGCTATCCGTGGGGCGAGGACACCCCCGACGAGCACCGGGCCAACCTCGGCCAGCGGCACCTGGAACCCGCCGAGGTCGGCGCCTATCCGGCCGGCGTCTCGGCGACCGGCGTGCACCAGCTGATCGGTGACGTCTGGGAGTGGTGCTCCTCGGGCTTCGAGGCCTACCCGGGCTTCCGCGCCTTCCCGTACCGGGAGTACTCGGAGGTCTTCTTCGGCGGCGACTACCGGATTCTGCGCGGCGGCTCGTTCGGCACCGACGAGGTCGCCTGCCGCGGCACCTTCCGCAACTGGGACCACCCGATCCGCAGACAGATCTTCGCCGGGTTCCGGCTGGCCCGCGATCTGCGAGCGGACGAGATCTGATGCGCGGCGGTGACTTCACCGTTCGGCGCCCGGAACCGGCCCGCCGAACGGCAGTGGGTGCGTGTCCGGCGCGTTCTGGGGCCGGCGCACCGACGCGGGTTCCGCCGGAGTCCGGCCATGCCCGGCTCGCACCGGGGGCGGGCTGCTGATGTGCCGTCATCTGGGTTACGTGGGCCCGCCGGTCGCGGTCGGTGAGCTGGTCGTGCGTGGCCCCCATTCGCTGTACACGCAGTCCTGGGCGCCCACCGACATGCGGGCGGGCGGCACCATCAACGCCGACGGGTTCGGCGTGGCCTGGTGGCGCCGGGCCGATATCGGCGTCGAGGGGGAACGCGACGCCGCCAGCCGATATCGCAACGCCGCGCCGATCTGGACCGACCCGGCGGTGGTCGAGGTGCTCGGCCAGCTGGAATCGCGCGCCGTGCTCGCCGCCGTGCGGTCGGCCACGGTGGGCATGCCGGTCGAGCGGGCGGCCTGCGCGCCGTTCGTCGACGAGCACTGGGCCTTCAGCCACAACGGCGTCGTCCCCGCGTGGCGGACGACGCTGGCGCGAGTCCGCGCCGACCTGGACGAACTGTTCGCCGCAGGTCCGCTGTTCGGTTCCGCCGAGGTGCTGTTGCGGGCCGAGGCGCTCACCGACTCCGCCGCCCTGTGGGTGCTGTTGCGCGGCCTGCTCGGCGCGATCACCCCCGACGGCCCGATCACCTCGCCCGCCGACGCGCTACGCCTGCTGGTCGCCGCCGTCCTGCGCCACCAGCCCACCGCCCGGCTGAACCTGTTGCTCGGCAACGGGACCGAGCTGTGGGCCACGACCTGCTGGCATGCCCTGTCGGTCCTGGTAGCCGACGACTACACCGTGCTCTGTTCCGAACCGTACGACGCCGATCCACGGTGGCAGCCGATCGCCGATCACCAGCTGGTGATCGCCACGCCCGGCCACTGCACCGTCACCGCCCTCGAGCTTCCCGTCACCGAAAGGGTCCGTTCATGACCGCGCCGCTGCTGGACATCCATCTCACCGACGACGATCTCACCGCGGCCTTGCGCACCGACGCCCGCGCCGGTCTCACCGCCACTCCGAAGTCGCTGCCGCCCAAGTGGTTCTACGACGCCCGGGGCAGCGAGCTGTTCGAGCGGATCACCGAACTGCCCGAGTACTACCCGACCCGCACCGAGCGGGCCCTGCTGGCGCGCGTCGTCGGCGAGATCGCCGCGGCGGCCCGTCCCGAGGTCCTGGTGGAGCTGGGATCCGGCTCGGCTGCCAAGACCCGGCTGCTGCTGGACGCGCTCACCGCCGAAGGGTCACTGAAGACCTATGTCCCGCAGGATGTCTCGGCATCGGCCCTGCGTGGCGCCGCCGCCGAGATCGCGGCCGAGTACCCGCAGCTGAGCGTGCACGGTGTCGTCAGCGACTTCACCGACACCTTGCACAACCTGCCGCGCGGCGGCCGCCGGATGATCGCTTTCCTCGGCGGCACCATCGGTAACCTGGTACCCGCCGAACGGACCGAGTTCCTGGCGGGCATCAACGACGTCCTCGAACCCGGGGAACTGCTATTGCTCGGCGCGGGTCTGGTGATCGACCCGGCGGTCCTGGTCCCGGCCTACGACGACGCCGCGGGCGTCACCGCCGAGTTCAACCGCAATGTGCTGCACGTGCTCAACCACCGCCTCGGTGCCGACTTCGCCCCGGACAAGTTCGAGCACGTCGCGCTGTGGGACGCCGAGAACGAGTGGATCGAGATGCGCCTGCGCGCCACCGAGGCGATGACGGCCACCGTCACCGACCTGCACCTGACCGTCGACTTCGCGGCCGGTGAGCAGATGCGCACCGAGATCTCGGCCAAGTTCCGGCCCGAGGGCCTGCGCGCCGAACTCGACGCCGCCGGTTTCGCCACCCTGCGCACCTGGACCGACCAGGACAACCGTTTCGCCCTGGTGCTGGCCGAACGACGCTGAGTTACAGATCGAGTTCGTCGGCGAGGTACTCGCCGTCGGTCAGGTTCTCGTCGCCCTCGAGGTCGCGTTCGACGCTCTCCTCGCCGTCGATCGCGTCGTCGTCGTAGAGGTCGCCGTCGACGGCGTCGTCACCGACCACCCGGACCGCCGAGACCTCGGCGGGGCGTTCGTCCTCGGCGACGGCCTCGCGTTCGGCGCCGGACTCGGACCACTCCTCGTCGGTTTCCTCGGTGATGCCGAGGAAACCGTCGGCGTCGGCCTCGTGATTGCGGATGACGTAGTCCTGCGGCGGGTCCTCGACGTACCGCTCGTATTCGACGATGTCGTCGGCCTGATCGTCGTCGCCCATGTCCATGTCCAGCGGTTCACGGCTCATGGGTCCAGTATCGGCCTCCGGTCGGCGTCCGTCACCGGTGCCACGCCCGCCGGGTCAGTGAGCGACGCCCTCGAGGACGCCGGTGAACCATTCGACCAGCGGCCGCAGCTCGGTCCACGCGCGCCGGATCTCGGTGGCAGCCGCCGGGGTGCTCAGCCAGTCGGGCGCGCCGAACTCGCGGTGCGCGGTCAGCGACTTGTGCCGCAGCAGCTCGATGCGGGGATGGTCGGCGGAGTAGCCCTTCGGTTTGGTCTTGAGGCGGTCGCCGCCGATGGTGAAGCCGGCCGCGGTGGCGTCGGCCAGGATCGACTCCAGTTCGGCGCCGCGCACGTCGTCGTCGATGGTGGCGCGCAGCGTGGCCAGGGCGGCGGGCGACATCATGTAGCAGCCGCCCGCCACGAACAGCCCCGCCGCGCCGATCTGCACGTACCAGCCGACGCCGGGCGCGGTGGCCGCGACGGCGCCCTGATGGTTCTTGTAGGGCACCTTGTCGGCGGAGAACCGGACGTCGCGATACGGCCGGAAGATCTTGGCGGGCCCGAACTCCGCCTCCAGCTCAGCGGTCAGCGCGGCCATCGGCGCGCGCACCGCCTCGTCGTAGGTCTGCTTGTGCGCGGTCCAGAAGGCCTTGGAGTTGTCGGCTTCCAGGTCCTCGTAGAAGTCGAGGGCCGCCAGCGGAAAACCAGTGAAAGCGTCCATGGTGGGAGTGCGTCTCAGTTCTGTGCGGGGATCAGGTCGGCATCGAAGAAGAACACCCGGAGGGCCACTCCGGCAAGCAGCGCGGTCACCACATCGGGGCGACCACCGGGCTGTCTGCCGTCGGTCTCCCGCCCGTGGCGGGCGCGTCGTCGGTCTCGCGGGAGTACGACACCGGGGGCCTGCCTTACGTGTCGTCCGGGTTCGACGGCCCGGTCTTCGCGGGTGCTTCCGGCTCGGCGTGCCGGGGCCGGTATTCGGCGGACTCCTCGGGGTTCGGTGTCGGCTGCTGGGGCGTGCTCATCGATACCTCCCGAGGCGATCCTGCGGCTACCGATACCAGTATCGCCCGCCGCGGGTCAGGATCCGCCGATCGCCGCGACGAACAGCACGAACGCTAGAACGGCGAGGGCGGCTACGGCGCCGTTGGCGATCGCCGCCCATTTGCCCATCTGCTCGCCCTTGGCGTGGCCGACGACGCCGAGCACGATCCCGGTCGGCGCGGTGACCAGCACGGGCAGCCCGCACAGCAGCAGTCCGCCCAGGACCGAGGCGGCGACGCAGCAGAAGCTGAGGATCGACCAGATGGGCGTGCTGTCGACATAGCCGTAGCGCGGAGTCAGCGGCTGGGGCGGGCCGTAAGCGGGCCGGGCATACCCCGGATAGCCCACGGCGGGCGGATACGCGGGGCGCGGGAACATCGGGCCGGCGACCGGTGGCGGCGGAGGATACGGCGGCAGCTCCACCGGCGGCGCGGGCCGCTCGACCCCGGCCCACGGCGCCTCGGCGCGCGGCGGTGCC
>NZ_LPNR01000076.1 GCF_019266065.1 Nocardia sp. MH4
CACGCGGCCGGGTCCGCCGCGCCGGACTGCTCGGCTACCTCGCCGCCGTGGTGGGCCGCCTCGCCGCCCGCGCCACCGAGACCCGGCAGCGGCCGACCCGCACCGACCTCACCTCCGCGCTCGCCCACCCGCTGGGCGTGGCGCACTACTTGGCGCTGTGGACCCGGTCGCACTACCGCCATCGCACCGGCACGCTGCGCTGGAAGCAGCGCCCACTGGTCGCGCCGGAGACCGCGAGCGCCCAGCACGCCTGACGCGCCCGGCCGCGCTCAGCGATCGGTGATCCGCAACGAGAATTCGCCGCCCATCCCCCGGCTCGTCGTCCGGGTCAGCCGCAGCCGCGACATACCGTCGACGAGATCGCGATTGCCGCCCCGACGAAGATCCGGCCACAGCCACGAGATCCTCGACCCCCAAGCGATCCGGCGCCACGCGATCCGGCGCCACGCGATCCGGCGCCACGCAGGAAGAGAGCAGATCCGCGGGGCCACCTTAAGGCGGCTGCCGCACGCGCTGTTCCATCGGCCAGGACCAGCACCAGCATGGCGGCCAGGAACACCGTCGAAGCCGTTGGTCGCGTAGACCACCCGCTTGCCGCCGAGTGCGGCGGCGCGCGCGAGTCCGTCGAGTCCCCGCTGAGCCCTCAGGGAACCTCGGTGATCCCGACGGTCGGGAAGAAGAAGCAGGAGCGGCCCGCGTTGTCGGTGGTGCCGAAGACGGCGGCCAGGACGGTGCCGTGGCCGGTGTCGACCGGGACGGCCCGCACACCGCCGACCGGGACGGCGGCGAAGAGGAAGTCGCGGATCGCGGTCTCGGCGATGGGGCGCAGTTCGACGGGGACCTCGGGCGGGACCAGCGCGCGCACCACGTCGGCGATGGAGCCCATCGAGGCCAGCCCGCCGCGCCCGGTGCTGATATTGAGCCAGGCCACCTGCATGCCGGAGGTCTCGGTGGCCGCGGTGTCCGGTGCCAGGCCGTAGGGCAGGAAGGTGAACATCGTCTGGCCCGACTTCACGGCGGTGAGGTCGAGACCGGGGATCTGCACGGCGTTGGCGGGCCACGGGCCGGGCACCGCGCCCGCGACGGCGGGCACGAGCCCGAGGCCGTCGCCCGCGCAGTTCGCGGCGACCGTCGGGTACAGGAACGGTTGGATGCCCAGCGCTTTCAGGGTGTCGACGACGGTCTGATACGCGCCGAGCAGGTCACCGGGACCGGCGGTCGGGGTGGCGGCGGGCGCATCCCTGGTTACCGTCGCGGGCACGGCCGCCGCGGTGGGCGCGGCCAGCAGCAGCGCGGCGGCGCAGGCCGCCAGCGTGGTCAGGGCGGTGAAACGACGCGGCACGGTCACAACGCACTCCTCATCGACGCGGAGACATCCGACGCTACGCCCGTATCCGGCGGAATCCGCGCAGGTGAGGCGCGTCGTTTCGTCGGCGCGTCGCGGACAGTGTGCACCAGCGCCGCCCCGGTTCCAAGCTCTGCGCTCACGCTGATCCTTACCGTTGTGAAGTATCGCCGCAGTGCCACATGCTGATTCGGTACCGGCCCCTGTGGTCGGTCACAACCATCCAGAGCGACCGAGAGACCTGGCTCCATGACGTCGCAGCAACCCGCCCGTTCCCGGGTGTGGGTGCTTCCGCCAGGTTCGATGGAGGAGCAAGAGTGGCGAGGTCTGCTGTCGCATGAAGTTTCTGTTGTTCACGCTGGTGACCCGGGCGGTGACCACGCTCAGCCTGCTCGACCCGGTGCGCGCGTCCGAGGACTACGCGACGCTGGACAACCTGGCGGATGGCCGGCTGGAGCTGATCATCGGCAAGGGCAACGGCCCCGCGCAGGCCCGGATCTGGCACGGCAGCGCGACCAGCCGCGAGTCGGTGGAACTGGCCGCGCGCCACGGTGATCCGCTGTTCTCGGCCGACGTCACCAACCCCATCGAGCCGTCTGCCGAACTGGTTCGCCACTATCGGCAGCGCTGGGCCCACTACGGCCGCGACCCCGCCGACGCGCTCGTCGGCGCGGGCACCGCGGGCTTCCACGTCGCCGCCACCTCCCAGCAGGCCAGAGCGGTCTCCACGCCGCTGTTCGAGGCGCGTCGCGCGCTGGCGCGAAAGCTGGGCCTGCCCCTGGTGTTCGACACCATCGACGACTTCCTCGCGCGCAGCTCCGCTCTGGTCGGCAGCCCGCAGGAAGTCATCGACAAGGTCGGCCGCTACCACGAGCAGCTCGGCCACGAGGTGATCCATCTCTCCGCCGAACGCGACGGTCGCGCCGACACCGACTACCTGGGCAGCCTCGAGCTGTACCAGGCCGAGGTGGCGCCCGAACTGCGCCGCCGCATTCCCAGCCATCCCCTGGCCGCAGGCCGCGAATTCTCTGGAGTCACCCCGTGATCGGTCCTCGTCATCGTTTCGCCGCCGCCGTCGGCGTCCTGGCTGTCGCCACCTCCGTGGTCGCGTGCGGCAGCGACACCGGCGGCGCGGGTGGGCAGGCCGGTCCGCCGCAGCCCGGCGGCACCCTGCGCTACGGGTTGTCCCAGGCCCCGTCGTGCTCGGATCCGGCCCAGGCCGGGTCGAACCAGACCATCTACGTCACCCGCCAGATCGTCGACTCGCTCACCGACCAGGACCCCAAGACCGGCGCGATCACCCCCTGGCTGGCCAAGAGCTGGGAGGTCAGCCCCGACGCCAAGGTGTTCACCTTCACCCTCGCCGACGGCGTCACCTTCAGCGACGGCACCGCGCTGACCGCGGATTCGGTGCGCGACACCTTCGACGCGATCGTCGAGCTGGGCGGTGCGAAGGCGCCGCTGGGCGCGAGCTACCTGACCAACTACGTCGGCACGACGGCGGTCGACAAGCTCACCGCCCGGGTCGAGTTCAGCCAGCCCAACGCCCAGTTCCTGCAGGCCTCCTCGACGCCGCAGCTCGGCATCCTGGGCCGGGCGACCAATGCCAAGCCGGCCGAGGCCCGCTGCGCGGGCGACAACATCGGCAGCGGCCCGTTCACCTACGCCGCCTACAAGCAGGACGTCTCGGTGACCCTGGCCAAGCGGGCCGGATACCACTGGGGCTCGGCGGTCTTCGGCCATCAGGGCGAGGCCTACCTGGACCGGATCGAATTCACCGTCGTTCCCGAGTCCGGCGTGCGCACCGGCAGTCTCGTCTCCGGCCAGCTCGACGCGATCAGCGACGCGCTGCCCCAGGACGCGCCGCAGATCGAGGCCGTCGACGGCCGGATCCTGTCCACCTCCAACCCAGGCACGCCGTTCGGCTTGCAGCTCAACGTCAATCGCGGCCCGCTGCGCGATCCAGCCGTGCGCCAGGCGCTGCTGCCCGCGCTCGATCGCAAGCAGCTCGTCGACACCGTGCTCGGCCCGCAGTTCAAGTTCGCGACCTCGTCGCTGGCCTCGGCGACCCCCGCCTACACGGACCTGTCGGCGAAGCTGCCCAACGACCCGGCCGAGGCGAAGTCGATCCTCGACCAGGCGGGCTGGGTGCCCGGTGCCGACGGTATCCGCGCGAAGAACGGTGAGCGCCTGAGCTTCTCGGTGACCTTCAGCCAGGTCTTCGCGGGCAACCAGGCGATCCTGGAGCTGGTGCAGCAGCAGCTGCGGCAGGTCGGCGTCGAGCTGACGCTCGATCTGGTCTCGGGCCCGGAGAGCACCGCCAAGATGAACTCCAAGGACTACGACTCCTTCTACAGCAACTCCACCCGCGCCGACGGTGACATCCTGCGCACGTGGTTCTCGCTCACCGGCCGCAACCTCAACGCGCGCGGCCCGATCCCGGCGCTGGACGAGACCCTCGACAAGCAGCTGGCCACCAACGATCCCGCGGCCCGCGCCGCGCTGCTCGGGACCGCGCAGCAGCTGATCCTCGACAACGGCCTCTACCTGCCCACCGTCGAGTTGTCCCAGGCGATCGGCGCGGCCGCCAACACCCGGGATCTGAAGTTCGAGGCCTCGGCCCGACTGCAGTTCTTCGATACCTGGCTGAGCGGGCGCTAGTCATGGTCCGCTATGTGGGTTCGCGCCTGCTGCAGGCGATCTGGGTGATGTGGGCCGCGTTCACCATTTCCTTCGCCGTGCTGTACCTGCTGCCCGCCGACCCGGTGTCGATGGCCGCCGACGGCGGCGGCCCCGGCAGCGCCGTCGACAAGGCGGCGATCGCGGAACTGCAGGCGCGCTACGGGCTGGACAAGCCACTGTGGGAGCAGTACGTGACCGCGCTGGGCAACGCGGTGACCGGCGATCTCGGCCGGTCCATCACCACCGGCCAACCGGTCACCGAGGCCCTGCTCGACGTGCTGCCCGCCACGCTCGGGCTGGCCGCGCTGGCGCTGCTGTTCGCCACGCTCGGCGGGGTGGTGCTGGCCTTCGCCGCCACCTACACCCGCCGCCCGTGGCTGCGCAACACCCTCAACGCGCTGCCGCCGCTGGGGGTGTCGGTGCCGACGTTCTGGACCGGCCTGATCCTGTTGCAGCTGTTCTCCTTCCGGCTGCACTGGTTCCCGGCGTTCGGCGGGACCGGGCTGCGCGGCACCCTGCTGCCCGCGCTGACCCTGGCCCTGCCGATCGGCGCGGTGATCGCCCAGGTGCTCGCGGCCGGATTGCAGCAGACCTGGCGGCAGCCGTTCACCGAGGTGGCGCTGGCCAAGGGCGCGTCGCGCTGGTGGGTGCAGCGGCGCCACGTCGCGCGGCTGGCGAGCGTGCCCGCGTTCACCATCGCGGGTGTGCTGGTCGGCACCATGCTCGCCGGTTCGGTGGTGGTGGAGTCGGTGTTCGCCCGCGCGGGCGTGGGCAGGCTGACCCAGACCGCCGTGCTCAACCAGGACATCCCGGTCGTGCAGGGCGTGGTGTTGCTGTCCGCGCTGATCTTCGTCGCGGTGAATCTGACCGTCGACCTGCTCTATCCGCTGCTCGATCCACGCATCACCGGTGCGAGCAGGCGGCGGGCCACCGCGCGCGCCGCGCTCCCGGACACCAAGGCCGATGTCGCCGCGAAGGCGGTGCACAGTGCCTGATCCCACCCCGCCCATCGAGACCGAAGGGAACGTCCATGGTTGACATCCTCGTGCGCCGTGGCACGGTCGCCGAGCGGCCCGACGCGGCCGACGACAGCCACGTACGGACGCACCGTGCCGCCGCGGCGGCGCGCTGGGTCCGCGGGCATCTGGGCCTGATGCTCTCGGGCGTCGTGCTCGTCGTCGCGGTCGGCTGGGCGGTGGCGCCGTCGGTGTTCGCCTCCGGCGACCCGCTGACCGGCGTGCCCGCCGAGAAGTTCCAGGCGCCCAGCGCGGCGCACTGGTTCGGCACCGACAATCTCGGCCGTGACCTCTACACCCGGATGGTGCACGGCGCCGGGCTCTCGCTCACCGCGACCCTGACCGCCGTCGGGATCGCCCTGGTGATCGGCTCGCTGCTCGGGCTGCTGTCCGGCGCGGCGGGCGGGATCGTCGACACCGCGATCATGCGGGTCGTCGACGTGCTGCTCTCGATCCCCGCGCTGCTGCTGTCGCTGGCCCTGGTGACCGCGCTGGGCTTCGGTACCCGCAATGTCGCGCTCGCCGTCGGCATCTCGCTGATCGCCAACTTCGCCAGGGTGATGCGCTCGGAGGTGCTGCGGGTGCAGCACGCGCCGTATGTCGAGGCGGCGCACGCGTCCGGCGTGCGCTGGTACGCGGTGCTCGCCCGGCACGTGCTGCCCAATTCGTTCCAGCCCGTGCTGGCGCTGGCCGCCGTGGAATTCGGGATGGCGGTGCTGGCGGTGTCGTCGCTGAGTTTCCTCGGCTACGGCACCAAACCGCCCACCCCCGAATGGGGTTCGCTGATCTCGGAGGGCCGCAACTTCCTCGCGTCGGCGTGGTGGCTGACGACGCTGCCGGGTCTGGTCATCGTCACCGTCGTGCTGTCGGCCCAGCGCCTCGGCCGGTTCGTGGGAAAGGCGGAGACCCGATGAGCGAGTCGGCGGCCACACACCCGACGTCGGCGGCGGAAGCGTCCGCCGCACACGCGGAAGTTCCAGCGCTCCCGGCCGGTCCGCTGCTGCGCGTCGACGAGCTGCGCATCGCCTACCACTCCAGCTCCGGCCGGGTCGACGCCCTGCGCGGCGCCTCGATCGAGGTCGGGCGCGGGGAGGTGGTGGCGCTGGTCGGGGAATCCGGCTCGGGCAAGTCCACGCTGGCGCACGCGGTGATCGGCCTGCTCGGCGATACCGCGCGCTTCGTCTCCGGCGGCATCGACTTCGCCGGCGAGAAGGTCGACCCGACCGACGAGAAGGCCCTGCGGCGCCTGCGCGGCGCCCGGGTCGGACTGGTGCCGCAGGATCCGGGACTGTCGCTGAATCCGGTTCTGCGCGTGGGTGATCAGGTGGCCGAGGCGCTGCTGGTGCACCGGCTCGCCGATCGGCGCGGCGCCCGGTGGCAGGCGCTGGACCTGCTCGCGGAAGTCGGGCTGGACCGACCCGAGCTGCGGGCACGGCAGTTCCCCCACGAATTGTCCGGTGGCCAGCGGCAGCGGGTGCTGATCGCCATCGCGCTGGCCTGCGGACCGGAGCTGATCATCGCCGACGAGCCCACCAGCGCCCTGGACGCGACGGTGGCCCGCCAGGTGCTGGATCGGCTGGCGGAACGGATCGCGGCCCGCGGCACGGCCGTCCTGCTGATCACCCACGATCTGGCCGTCGCCGCCGAGCGGGCCGATCGGCTGGTCGTGCTCGAACGCGGCGAGGTGGTCGAATCCGGTCCTGCGGCACAGGTGCTCACCCATCCGCGGCATCCCTACACACGTCGGCTGCTCGCCGCCTCCCCCGCGCTCGCGCCCGCCGGCTTCCGACCGCCGCGGGCCAGGGCCGAGTCGCCGCTGCTGTCGGTGCGCGCCCTGCACAAACGGTTCCACGCGGCCGAGGTGACCGCGGTCGACGATGTCGGGTTCACCCTCGACCGGGGCGAGACCCTCGCGCTGGTGGGCGAATCCGGTTCGGGCAAGTCCACCACCGCGCGCATCGCGCTGCGATTGACCGAACCCGACAGCGGCACGGTGACCTTCGACGGGCACGACCTCACCAGGGCGCGCAGGCGCAGGCTGCGCGAGCTGCGCAGGCGCTTCCAGGTGGTCTACCAGAACCCGTACTCGTCACTGGATCCGCGCTGGCAGGTCGGCGACATCATCGCCGAACCCCTGCACGCCTACGGCGTCGGCGACCGCGCCGCGCGAACCCGCCGGGTGACCGAACTGCTCGACCAGGTCGCGCTGCCCGCCGAGTTCACCGCGCGCAGGCCCGCCGAGCTCTCCGGCGGCCAGCGCCAGCGCGTCGCCATCGCCCGCGCGCTGGCCCTGCGGCCCGACCTACTCGTGCTCGACGAGCCGGTCTCGGCACTGGACGCCTCGGTGCAGGCGCAAATCCTCGACCTGCTCGACGGGCTGCAAGCCGAGCTCGCGCTCGGCTACCTGTTCATCTCCCACGATCTGGCCGTGGTCCGGCAGATCAGCGACCGGGTGGCGGTGCTGCGCCACGGTCGCATCGTCGAAACCGGGCCCACCGCCACCCTGTTCACCGATCCGCAGCACGACTACACGCGCGAGTTGCTCGCCGCGATTCCCACACCGAGCGTCCGGATCGACCCCCTCGACGGAAAGGACCCCACCCGATGAGCGAAGGCACGCTGTTCCTTGGCATCGAGACCGCGGGCACCGGAACGCATCCCGCGTCCTGGCGACGCGCGGACTCGCGTGCCGAGGATCTGTTCACCGCCGGCTACTGGACCGAGGTGGTGGCGCGCGCCGAACAGCTCGGCGCCGACGCGATATTCCTGCCCGACGCGTTCGGCCTGCAGGACGGCGGCACCGCGGTGACCCGCGGCCGACTCGACGCCGTCGCGATCGCCGCCCGCGTCGCCCCGCTGACCCGCCGGATCGGGCTGATCCCGCAGGCGCCGCTCACCCACACCGAGCCGTTCCACGTGTCCAAGGCGATCGCCGCGCTCGATTTCGCGAGCCTGGGCCGGGCCGGCTGGGAAGTGGGCGTGTCCGCCACGGCCCAGGAGGCGAAGGCTTTCGGCCGCAAGGCGGTTCAAGATCGCACCGACCTGTGGCACGAGGCCGACGAGGCGATCGAGGTGGTGACCCGGCTGTGGGACAGCTGGGAGGACGGCGCCGAGATCCGCGACGTGCCTACCGGCCGGTTCATCGACCGGGATCGCCTGCACTACATCGATTTCGCCGGGGACCACTTCTCGGTGAAGGGCCCGTCCATCACGCCGCGCTCGCCGCAGGGTCAGCCGATCGTGACGGTGCGCGCCGACGACGCCGTGGCCGTCGACGTCGCCGTGCGCCGCGCCGATCTCGTGCGGATCAGCGCCCCCGATCTGGCCACCGCCGCCGCGCACCGCGTTTCGCTGCGCGCCGCCCTCGCCGCGGCGGGCCGCGATCCGGACACGGTCCGGGTGCTGCTCGATCTCACCGTGCACCTGGCCGATTCGGCCGAGCGGGCCAGGGCTGAGGTCCGCGAGCTGGATCAGTGGCTGGGGCAGCCGATCGACGATCCCGGGCTCACCCAGGTCGGCACCGCGGGCGAACTCGACGACCTGCTCGCCGAGATCGGCGGTTCGGCCGTCGCCGACGGTGTGGTGCTGCGACCGCTGGCGCTGCCCGCCACTCTCGCCGCGCTCACCTCGCGCCCCGAACGGGCGACGGGCACCCTGCGCGAACAGCTCGGCCTCCCCCGCCCGGCCAGCCGTTATGCCGCCGCGACCACGCAAGGAGCAGCACTGTGAACGCGAAGCCACGCAAGCAAGTCCATCTCGCCGCGCACTTCCCCGGCGTCAACAACACCACCGTGTGGGCCGATCCGGCGTCGAAGTCGCAGGTCGATTTCGCCTCGTTCGAGCACCTGGCGCGCACCGCCGAACGCGGTCTGTTCGACTTCTTCTTCCTCGCCGAGGGGCTGCGGCTGCGCGAACACCGCGGGCGCATCCACGATCTGGACGTGGTGGGCAGGCCGGACACCTTGACCGTGCTCAACGCCGTCGCGGCGGTCACCGATAGGCTCGGCCTCGCCGGGACCATCAACAGCACCTACAACGAGCCGTTCGAGCTGGCCAAGCAGTTCGCCTCGCTGGATCACCTCTCCGGCGGCCGCGCCGCCTGGAACGTCGTCACCTCCTCCGACGCGTTCACCGGCGAGAACTTCCGCCGCGGTGGCTATCTGGACCACAGCGACCGCTACCGCCGCGCCGCCGAGGTGGTCGAGGCGACGAAGACACTGTGGGACAGCTGGCCCGCCGACGCCCTCGTGATCGACCGGGAGCGCGGCGTCTTCGCCCACGAGGTCCCCACCACGGCCGTCCGCAGCAGCCAGTTCGACATCGAGGCGCCGTTCGTGCTGCCACCGAGCCCGCAGGGTCATCCGGTGCTGTTGCAGGCGGGCGATTCCGACGAGGGCCGCGAATTCGGCGCCAAGGCCGCCGATGCCATCTTCACCGTGCACGGCACCCTCGAGGCGGGGCAGGCGTTCTACGCCGACATCAAGGGCAGGCTGGCGAAATACGGCCGCTCCCACGACGAACTGCTGGTGTTCCCGGCGGCGACGTTCGTGCTCGGCGACACCGAGGCCGAGGCGCACGAGCGGGCCAGGCACATCCGTTACCAGCAGGTGAGCCCGCAGACCGCCATCGCCTTCCTCGAACAGGTCTGGGGCCGCGACCTGTCCGGCTACGACCCCGACGGTCCGCTGCCCGACATCGAGCCCGACACCACGACCGAGATCACCCGCGGCCGGGTGCGGCACGCGAAAGATCCACTGGCCGTGGCGAAGGCGTGGCGCGCGCAGGCCGAGGCCGCGAACCTGAGCATCCGCGAGCTCATCATCGAGGTCACCACGCGCCAGCAGTTCATCGGCACCCCGGTCCAGGTCGCCGAGCAGATCGACCACTACGTGCAGTCCGACGCCGCCGACGGATTCATCCTCGTCCCGCACCTCACCCCCGCCGGGCTCGACGAGTTCGTCGACCGGGTGGTGCCGGAATTGCAGGAACGCGGCAGTTTCCGCACCGCCTACACCGGCACCACGCTGCGCGACCACCTCGGTCTGCGTCATCCCCACCACCACACCGTCGCCGAAGGAGCACGCGCGTCATGACGATCACCGTCGATACCACCAGCACCGCAACCACGTTCACCGACGACTGGCACCGCTGGCACAACGCCCGCGAGGACGGCCTGCGCGACCCGCTGGGCTGGCTCAGCCTCGCCGGACTGCACTGGCTCACCGACAGCCCCGAGCGCATCGACGGCCTGCCGGGCACCTGGTGGGTGACCGACGGGAAGGTGTTCATCACCGCCCAGCCCGCCGACCGGCTCGACGTCGACGGCGAGCGGATCGGCGGCGTGCAGATCTTGGTCCCGGCCGAGGGCGCGCCCGGGCTGAGCGTGTTCAACGAGGAGCGGGTCTTCGAGGTGATCCGGCGCTCCGGGCAGTTCGCGGTGCGGGTGCACGACCCGGCCGCGCCGACGCTGGCCGCGTTCACCGGCGTGCCCGCCTACCCGGCCGATCCGCGCTGGGTCGTCACCGGGCGGTTCACCCCGTTCGACAGCGCGCGCACCGTCACCACCGGCGCGGTCGTCGACGGACTCGAACACCACCACAGTGCCGCGGGCACCATCGAATTCCGGATCGGTGACACGACCGAGACCCTGGTCGCCTTCGGCACCCCCGCCGATCTGAAGGTGCTGTTCACCGACGCCACCAGCGGTGTCACCACCTACCCCGCGGCACGGTCGCTGGCGATCGGGGCGGTCGAGGCCGACGGGACCGTGACGCTGGACTTCAACCGAGCGGTCAACCTGCCGTGCGCCTTCAGCGACTTCGCGACGTGCCCGGTCGCGCCGGCCGAGAACCGGCTGCGGGTGGCGATCGAAGCGGGAGAACAGGATCCGACGCTGTGACCGTTCCGCTGTCGATCCTCGACCTCTCGCCGATCAGCGCCGGGTCCTCCGCCGCGCAGGCCGTGCGCAACACCATCGAGCTGGCCCGGCGGGCCGAACAGTGGGGTTACCACCGGTATTGGCTGGCCGAGCACCACTTCGTGTCGGTGGCCAGTTCGTCGTCACTGACGCTGCTCGGGCTCGTCGCGGCCGCGACCTCCCGGATCCGGGTCGGCACCGGCGCGGTACAGGTGGGCCACCACACCTCGGCTTCGATCGTCGAGTCGTTCGGCACCGTCGACGCGGTGGCGCCGGGCCGGCTGGATGTGGGGTTGGGCCGGTCGGGACATCGGCGCAGCCAGTTCGGGGCCGAGACCTCGACCACCAAGGGCGGGCGGCCGGTGCTCGACGCCCTCGTCGGGCGCACCGAGATCCGCGACGGCGTGGTGGTGCCACCGCCGTTCGATCCGCGCGGGATCACCGACCGGTCCAAGTTCGCCGCCTCGCTCGAGGCCTTGCAGCAGCCCGGCGCGCAGGCGCAGGACTTCCCCGAGCAGGTCGCCGACGTGCAGGCCCTGCTCGAGGGAAGCTATATCGGCTCCAATGACGTAGCGCTGCACGCTGTTCCCGGCGAGGGAGCCGAGGTGGAGCTGTGGCTGTTCGGCAGCACCGCCGGGGAGAGCGCGGAACTGGCGGGTCGCCTCGGCCTGCCGTTCGCCGCCGCCTACCACGTCGCCCCCGGCACCGCGCTGGACGCGGTCGAGGCGTACCGGGCGGCGTTCCGGCCCTCGGCCACCCTCGCCGAACCCCACGTGATCGTCTCCGCCGACGTGGTCGTGGCCGCCGACGAGGACACCGCCCGCCACCACGCGAGCACCTACGGCCACTGGGTGCACAGCATCCGCAGCGGTTCCGGCGCCTGCGAATACCTCGACCCCGACACCGCCGCCCCCCTCACCCCCGACCAGCTCCGCCTCGTCGAGGACCGCCTGGCCGCCCAGATCGTCGGCACCCCCGACACCGTCACCGAGCGTCTCCGGGCCCTGGCCGAGCTCACCGACGCCAGCGAACTCCTGATCACCACCATCACCCACCACCACACCGACCGCTTGGAATCCCACCGCCTCCTGGCCGACGCCTGGGGGTTACGCACCGCCCGCGCCGCCTGAACTGCGAGGGGCGGCGCCGCGACCACCGCGGCGCCGCCCCTCGTCCATTCACGAAATACGTTGCACCACAACACGGGAGCGGGCCGCCGCACGCGGCTTCCCATACCCGCCGACCCGAGCTCGGAAAGGTCTACGGGGTTCAGTCGAAGAGATCCGCTGTCTCCGCTGCGTCGATCGCGCGTCTCAGCCAAGCATCGAGCTGGTTCAGGTCTCGGCAACCCTGGATACGTTCCCGCTGGTCGTCGGAGACAGCGAGTCGACGGGTACCGAGGACCGTCAGGATGCTGGCCGCGGTGGCTTCTTCACGGCCCTCTTCACGGCCCTCTTCGCGGCCTTCTTGTCGGCCCTGCTCGACATACTTACGGGCGATCCGGCCCTGGTATTCGTAGGTCATCGTCATCAATTCCTCCAACCGTCGGCTGGCCGCCTCGGACAACACCTCATCGACCAGGTCATGGTACATCCGCGCACGCTCGTCATCGGTCTTCGTCAGGCCGACGAGGAGAGCGGTGAAGACCTCGTCGGAGTGGGGGCCGTTGCCGTGCGCCATGGCTGAGAGGACCGCCCGTTCCGGGGAGGACGCGGCCTCCCTGGTCGCGAATTTCGTGATGCGCCAACAGCGTTCGGCGAGTCTGGTGCGCCGCGCCGTTTGCTGTCCGGAATATCCGGAGTCGAGTCGGCTTGGACGCGGGCGTGTTCGCAGCCCGCAGGCGCAGCGGAGATCGATCGATTGCCGCTGCCGCGCGGATCTGATCTATACGTAGGCGTATATCAGGGGTACGCTCCCTCCATACGCATCCGTACGGAGAGGGGTTTCTCATGCGAGTTCCGGCAGTGGCGCATACCGGGCGGGGGTGGCGTATCCACGAGATCACGCCGGATTTCGAGGTCGAGGACGTGTGGCGGTTTCGGACGCCGGGTGGGGCGGCGGGGGACTTTCCGGCGCTGCTCGCGGCGTTGCGGACGGCGCGGGCGTCGGAGTCTTCCGGGGTGAGCGGGGTGTTGTTCGAGATCCGGTGGAAGCTGGGGGCGGTGCTGGGGTGGGATCGGGAGGCGGCGGGGGCCGGGCGGCGGGTGGCGTCGTTGCGGGATCGGCTGCCCGCCGACCTGCGGGAACTGCCGCGACCCGACGACGCGGGGAGCCCGTTCACCAGCCTGTACGCGCTCGACGACGAGTACGCGGCCGAGATCGCCAACGGCACCGTGCACGGGGTGATGCACCTGGGGTGGGTGCCCGACGACGACGGGCCCGGCTACCACCTGCAGATGGCGGTGCTGGTGAAGCCGAACGGGGTGTTCGGGCGCGCCTATATGGCCTTCATCAAACCGTTCCGCTACCTGATCGTCTATCCGGCGATGACCAGGAACTGGGAACGCGTGTGGACCGAGCTCGCGCTCACGCGCTGAGCGGGGCCGCCGTCACGCCGTAACCGAGATTGGTGAGCACCTCGCTGGTCGCCTTCGCGAAGTTGAGGGTGATGAAATGCAGGCAGGGGGCGCCCTCGTCGATCAGGCGCTGAGCCATCTCGGTGGCGATCTGGATGCCCTCGGCGCGCACGGCCGCCTTGTCCTCTTCGGGGCCGGTGCCCGCGGCGCGGGTCAGCCGGGCCAGCACCGACGGCTCCAGCGGACGGCCGCAGAGTTCCTCGGCGCGCTGCACGGTACGCAGCGAGGTGATCGGCATCAGCTCGGGAATGATCGGCTTGGCGCCCTCGATCGGGTCCATGGCCACCACCCGGTCCCGCAGCCGCAGGTAGTGCTCGACGTCGAAGAACATCTGGGTGATCGAATACTCCGCGCCCGCACGCAGTTTCGCGGCGAGCTGGCGGGTGTCGTGGTCGAGGTCGGGCGAGCGGTGGTGCCCCTGCGGGAACGAGGCGACACCGACGTGGAAGTCGCCCAGATCGCGCACGATGCGCACCAGTTCCTCGGCGTACTCGACGCCCTCGGGATGCTTGCGCCACTCCCCGAGCGGATCGCCCGGCGGGTCACCGCGCAGGACGAGCAGGTTGCGGATGCCGGAATCGGCGTAGGAGCCGACCAGCGCGCGCAACTCGTCGATGCTGTGACCGACGGCGGTGAGGTGGGCGACCGGGAGCAGGGTGGTCTCGGTGGCCAGCTCACCGGTGATCCGCACGGTGCGGTCCTTGGTGGAGCCGCCGGCGCCGTAGGTCATCGACACATAGGCCGGGTGCATGCACTCGAACTCGCGGACCGCGCGCCACAGCCGGGCCTCGCCCGCCGCGTCGCGGGGCGGATTGAACTCCACCGAGAAGGGCACGCCGCTGCCCGAGTGGGCACGCAGGCTCTGCACCACCGAGGGGGTGTTCGAGACGATCGACTGCTTCCGGGCGGGTCGATCAGGGGTCGAACGTCCCCGTCCATCGTCGAATGTCACCGGTTCAGTGTAGTGGTGCGCCCCGGCACCGCGGCGCCGACCGGGAATCGACGGCCGCGACCGGCCGAAATCGGGCACGGACCTGCCGCTCGTTCGTCAAGTCCGCTGAACGCGATCCGCGCGAGGGGCAGACACCGCCGAATCGCCGGGTGTGGGGTCGGTCGCAGCGGCCGTGTGCGCCGACGACACCCCCGCGCCACCCGCGTATTCTGCGACGGAACGCCGGTGATCGCGCCGCCGCGTGCGATCGACGTCCATCCGCTCGCCCACTTCCGCACCTGGAGGCCACCCTGTCCGCCGGAATCGGTACCCCGCTTTCCCGGTCCGTCGCCGACACCCCGGCTTCGGTCGATCTCGTCACGCTCACGCCGGGCACGCCCGCGTTCGTCGCCGCGGTCGAGCAGGTGCTGGCCGATTTCTTCGCGTCCCGGCGCGAGATCGTCGAGCCGCTCGGCCCGGTCTTCGTCGACGCCGCCGAGGCGCTGGAACAGTTCGTCATCCGGGGCGGCAAGCGCACCCGGCCCGGCTTCGCCTGGACCGGCTGGCTCGGCGCGGGCGGCGATCCGGCCGGACCCGACGCGGCCGCGGTGCTCACCGCCTGCTCGGCGCTGGAACTGGTGCAGGCGTGCGCGCTGGTACACGACGACATCATCGACTCCTCGCAGACCCGGCGCGGCTACCCGACCGTGCACATCGAGTTCGAGGACCGGCACCGCGCGGCGGGCTGGCCCGGTGACGGCGCCGAGTACGGCCGCGCCGTCGCCATCCTGATCGGCGATCTCGCCCTGGCCTGGGCCGACGACCTGGTCCACGAGGCCGGGCTCGCCCCCGCCGCGCTGGCCCGGTTCGCGCCGGTCTGGGCGCGGATGCGCACCGAGGTGCTGGGCGGGCAGTTGCTCGACATCAACGGCGAGGCCGGTGGCGACGAATCGGTGGAGGCCGCGCTGCGGATCAACCGGTACAAGACCGCCGCGTACACGATCGAACGCCCCTTGCACCTGGGCGCCGCGCTGGCCGGAGCCGACGACGCCCTGGTGGCGGCGCTGCGGACCTACGGCACCGACGTCGGCATCGCCTTCCAGCTGCGCGACGACCTGCTCGGGGTGTTCGGCGACCCCGCCGTCACCGGCAAGCCGTCCGGCGACGACCTGCGCGAAGGCAAGCGCACCGTGCTCATCGCGGAGGCGCTGCGGCGCGCCGAGCCGGCACCGGCGGCCCTGATCCGCACCGGGCTCGGCACCGATCTCGACGATGCGGCCGTGGACCGGCTGCGCGCGCTGCTCACCGAGCTCGGCGCGGTCGACGAGGTGGAACGCCGGATCACCGAGCTCACCGACACCGGCCTGCGCGCCGTGGCGACGAGCAGCGCGACCGCGCAGGCCAAGCAATTACTGCACGACATGGCGCTGGCCGCCACCCGCCGAACCGCCTGAGCCCGCCATGAGAAGCGTGGTGGGACAGACGAACCATGTCGTCGTGGTCGGCGCGGGCTTGGCCGGGCTGGCCGCGGCGCTGCATCTGCGCGGCGCGGGCCGCGAGGTGACCGTGCTCGAACGGGCCGATCATCCGGGCGGCCGGGTCGGGCGCTACCGGTTCGACGACTACGAGATCGACAACGGGGCCACCGTGCTCACGCTGCCGGAGCTGATCGACGAGGCGCTGGCCGCGGTCGGGCGGACGCGCGCGGACGTCGGCCTGCGCGTGCACCGCCTCGCGCCCGCCTATCACGCCCGCTACGCCGACGGCACCGACATCCGCGTCTACGACGACGCCGAGACGATGGCCACCGAGGTCGAGCGAGCTTGCGGACCGACCGAGGCCCGCAACTACCGGCGGCTGCGCGCCTGGCTGGGGCGGATCTACGACGCCGAGTACGACGAGTTCATGGACGCGAACTTCGATTCGCCGCTGGACCTGGTGCGCAGCGGCGAAGCACGGGCGGGGCTGACGGCGCTCGCCCGCCTCGGCGGCTTCGGCAAGCTGGGACCGCGGGTGCGGTCCTACCTGCGCGACGAGCGGCTGGCCCGGCTGTTCACCTTCCAGGCGCTCTACGCGGGCACGGTGCCGGACAAGGCGCTGGCGCTCTACGGCGCGATCCCGAACATGGACACCTGCCTGGGCGTCTACTTCCCCGAGGGCGGCATGCGCGCGATCACCGCCGCGCTCGCCGAGGCGTTCACGGCGGCGGGCGGCAACCTGCTCCTCGGGGCCGAGGTCGTCGGGATCGACTATGCGGCCGGCACGCGCAAAGGCCGCCGCGCCGAGGCGGTTCGCACCGCCGACGGCCGCCGGGTCGCCTGCGATGCCGTCGTCCTCACCGCCGATCTCGGCGCACTGCCCCGATTCGGCCTGCGCCACCGGCGCGGTCTGCGGGCCTCACCGTCGGCGGTGGTGGCCCACGGCACGGTGCCCGCCGAGGTCGCCGCGCGGTGGCCGGTGCAGGCCCATCACACCATCGATTTCGGGGCCGCCTGGGCCACGACCTTCACCGAGATCGCCGCGCGCCGCGGCCGCGGACGGGTCATGAGCGATCCGTCCCTGCTGCTGACCCGGCCCGCACTGACCGACGCCGGTCTGTACGTCGAGCGCGCCGACGGCCGCCATGAACCGTTCTCGCTGCTCGCGCCGTGTCCCAATCTGGACGCCGCGCCGCTGGACTGGGACCGCCTCGCCCCGGCCTATCTGCGCGAACTGCTCGCGGAGCTGGAGCGGCGCGGCTACACCGGGATCGCCGAGCACTTCCGGATCGACCACGTCGACACTCCGGTCACCTGGGCGGCGCAGGGCATGATCGCCGGCACACCGTTCTCGGTGGCACACCTGTTCCGCCAAACGGGTCCGTTCCGGCCACGCAATCTGCCAAGGGGCGTGGACAACGTCGTTCTCGCAGGTTGCGGCACCACTCCGGGGGTGGGCGTGCCCACCACCTTGCTGTCGGGCAAGCTGGCCGCGGCACGAATCACCGGCAGCCGGACGCGCAACGCCACCGACCACCGGGCTAGTGTTCCAACGTGAAGCCGTAAACTGACGGCCGACTTATCAGCTCGCGGTTGCGACCGCCGACCATCCGGGGGGACCGACCGAACATGCCGCCCCCTGAGACGACCGTAGGCCCCATGGACACCACGCGCACCCTCGAGCCGCAGCGCCACATGCCCACCGGGACCGATCCCGGCGTCCGGTCCCGGCTACGGACCGCGGGTGACTTCATCCGCAGTCCCGAAGGCCACGCGGCCGTCATGGGGTTCTTCGGCGCGGTCATGATCACCTTCGGCGGTTTCGGCGCGGGCGCCGTGCGCAAGCGCGACCCGCTGCTCGAGGCACTGCACCTGTCCTGGCTGCGGTTCGGCCACGGCTACGCGCTATCGACGATCGTCATCTGGATCGGCGTCCTGCTGATGATCACGGCGTGGGTTCGGCTGGGCCGCAACACCCTCGGCAAGGACGGCGGGCACGTCACGCTGAACGAGCTGCGGGCCATCGTTGGCATCTGGATCACGCCGCTGCTGTTCGCGGCGCCGATGTTCAGTCGCGACGCCTACTCCTACCTCGCCCAGGGCGCGCTGCTGCGCGACGGTTACGACCCCTATCAGGTGGGTCCCGTCGCCAATCCCGGTGTGCTGCTGGACAACGTGAGCCCGGTCTGGACCACCACCACCGCGCCCTACGGCCCGATGTTCCTGCTCATCGGCCGGGTGCTCACCATGCTCACCGGCGACAACGTCATCGCGGGCACCATCGCGCTGCGCGTCGTCATGCTGCCCGGCCTGGCGCTGATGATGTGGGCGGTGCCGTACCTGACCAAGCACCTGGGCGGGAAGCCGACCGTGGCGCTGTGGCTGGCGGTGCTCAATCCGCTGGTGCTGGTGCACCTGATCGGCGGCGTGCACAACGAGATGCTGATGGTCGGGCTGATGTGCGCGGGCATCGCGCTGGTGCTCGAACGCCACCATGTGGCCGGCATCGTGGTCGTCGCGATCGGCGTCGCCATCAAGGCCACCGCGGGCGTCGCGCTGCCGTTCCTGGTGTGGATCTGGATCCTGCACGAGAAGGAGCGTCGGGCCGCCGAACGGGGCGCCTCCGATCCCGAGGTGTCGGAAGACCAGAAGCATCCCGACGCGGCCCGCCCGTCGGCGGACATGCCGCATCCGCTGTTCGTCTTCGCCAAGATCGCCGGTATCGGTGTCGGGGTGTTCGCGCTGGTGTTCGGCGCCGCCTCGGTGATCGCGGGGGTCGGGTTCGGCTGGGTCACCGCGCTGCAGGGCTCCAACAAGATCATCAACTGGCTCTCGCTGCCAACGATCCTGGCGCACATGGTCACCTGGGTGACCCCGCTGCGCCTGGACTCCGTGCTCAGCGTGACCCGCGAACTGTGCAAGATCGCCCTGGTGGTGTTGCTGGTCGCCATCTGGTGGCGGTTCCGGCATTCCGAGCGGGAGGCCGTCCTCGGCATCGTGATCGCGTTCGTCGCGATCGTGCTGCTCTCCCCCGCCGCGCTGCCCTGGTACTACTCGTGGCCGCTGGCGCTGGCCGCCGGTTTCGCGCTGTCGACAGTGACCCTGCAGTGGCTGGTCGGGCTGTGCACCTGGTTGATGCTGGTGTTCCAGCCGGACGGGTCGATCGGGCTGTACAACTTCTGGCACGTCGCGCTGGCCACCTTCGCCGCCGTCGTGGCCGCGGTGTCGCTGCGGACCGTCGATCCCCTGCACCTGCGATCGGCCAGTTCCCGGCCCGTCACCAGGGAACCGGCGCCCACCGTCCGGGCATGAGCGATCGGGGTCCGGGCGCGGTCGCGCCGGAAGACCTGACCGGGCCGGCGGCCGACGCCGCTGTGATCCCGCTCGATGCCGCGTACGCGAGTTGTCGGCGCATCGCCGCCGAGCACGGTCGCACGTACTACCTGGCGACCACCCTGCTCACACCACCGCGGCGCCGAGCCGTGCACGCGCTCTACGCCTTCGCGCGCATGGTGGACGACATCGTCGACCACGCCGACAACCCGGCCCGGGTCCTCGACCCCCGCGACGGCGCGTACCTCGCCGGTTCGGAGCTGAGCCCGGCCCAGCACCTCGATCTGGTCGAACGGCAATTCCGGCTCGCCCTCGAACAGGGCGTGATCGATACCGGCGACCCGCGTCGTCGGCAGATCCTGACCGCCGCCGCCGACACCATCGCCCGCTACGACATCGCGCACACCCACTTCTGGACGTTCCTCGACGCCATGCGCATGGACGTGCCCGGCACCGACGGCCACCGCACCCGCTACGCCACCATGACCGAGTTGCGCGAGTACATGCGTGGTTCCGCCGCCGCCATCGGCCTGCAATTGCTGCCGGTGCTCGGCACGGTCGTCCCGGTCGCCGACGCCGAACCGGCCGCCGCCGCGCTGGGCGAGGCCTTCCAGCTCACCAACTTCCTGCGCGATGTCGGTGAGGACCTCGACCGCGACCGGATCTACCTGCCCACCGAGGAGCTGGCCGCCTTCGGCGTCGACGAAGCCCACCTGCGCGCGTGCCGTGCCACCGGGCGCACCGATCAGCCGCTGCGCCGCGCGCTGGCACATCTGATCGCCGTCAATCGCGATGTCTACCGCCGCGCGGAGCCCGGTATCGCGCTGCTCGAGCCCCGGGTCCGGCCGGCGATCCGCACGGCGGCGGCGCTCTACGCCGAGATCCTCGACCGTATCGAGGGGGCCGACTTCCAGGTGTTCCAGCGAAGGGCGACGGTGCCCAACCGTCGGCGAATCCTGGTCGCCGCCAAGGGGTTCGCCACCGTACGGCGCTGACGCGGCCGGGCGGCCCGCGGCGTCACATCATCGGACTGCCGCGATCTCGGGCCGTCCGCCGACGTGCCAAGCCCCGGCACCGACCGATGCCGTCGGTTCAGCCCGCGATCTCAGGGCGTTCGGCCAGGCCCAGGCGCAGGTGCTCGCTGTGGTAGACAGCCTCGTCGAGCAACTGGGCGACGTGCTGGTCGTAGAGGCTGTAGACGATGCTGCGGCCGGCGCGGGTGCCGGTGACCAGGCCCAGATTGCGCAGCAGCCGCAGCTGATGCGACACCGCGGACTGCTCCATCCCCACCGCCTCGGCGAGTTCGGTGACCGGTCGGGGCCCCTGGCGCAGTTCGGACAGGATCAGCAGTCGGCTCGGGGTGGCCAACGCTTGCAGGGTGGTCGCCACGTGCGCGGCGGCCGCGGCGTCCAGCCGCGTCGCCGGACGGCCGCCTTCCACACCGTGTCCCATGGCGTGGAGTGTAGCGGACCAGCACACATGAATATCTCTTCATATGATCTGTTATTCTCGGGTCCTCGTTCCCCGCCTCGGAGGTGCCCTGTGGTCTCGTCCACCGCCACGCCGACCCGCGCCGTCACCGCGTCCCGCGCTTCGACCACGCGGACCGGACTGTTCGCGATTCCCGAGATGCGCTGGGCCGCCACGGCGACCGCGCTGTTCGCGCTCGGTCTGCTCGCGAAGCTGACCGGCGGACCGTCCTGGCTGTGGTGGTCGCTGCTGCTGGCCTGCTACCTCGCCGGCGGCTGGGAACCGGGTCTGGCGGGTCTGAAAGCGTTGCGGGACAAGACCCTCGACGTGGATCTGCTGATGGTGGCGGCCGCACTCGGGGCGGCGGCGATCGGCCAGGTCGTGGACGGGGCGCTGCTCATCGTCATCTTCGCGACCTCGGGTGCGCTCGAGGCGCTGGCGACCACGCGCACCGAGGACTCGGTGCGCGGCCTGCTCACCCTCGCCCCCGACACCGCGACCCGGCTCACCGACGACGGTGAACAGACCGTCGCCGCCGTCGATCTCGCGATCGGCGAGGTGATCCTGATCCGTCCCGGCGACCGGATCGCCGCCGACGGCCGGGTCGTCGACGGCGCGAGCGAGGTCGACCAGGCCACCATCACCGGTGAACCCCTGCCGGTGGACAAGGCCACCGGCGACGAGGTGTTCGCCGGGACGCTCAACGGCACCGGCGCGCTGCGGGTCCGGGTCGAGCGCCGGGCCGAGGATTCGGTGGTCGCGCGGATCGCGGCGCTGGTCGAGGAGGCGGGTCGCACCAAGGCCAGGACCCAGCTGTTCATCGAGAAGATCGAGCAGCGCTATTCGATCGGCATGGTCGTCGCGACGCTGGCCGTCTTCATCGTTCCGCTGATCTACGGTGCGCCGCTGCGGGATTCCCTGTTGCGCGCGATGACGTTCATGATCGTCGCCTCCCCCTGCGCGGTGGTCCTGGCCACGATGCCGCCGCTGCTGGCCGCGATCGCCACCGCGGGCCGCCACGGCGTGCTGGTGAAGTCGGCGGTGGTGATGGAACAGCTGGGCGCGACCACCCGGGTCGCCTTCGACAAGACCGGCACGCTCACCCGCGGCATCCCGGACCTCGTGGAGATCCACCCGCTGCCGGGCAGTGCGGTCTCCGAGGATCAGATCCTGCGCCTGGCCGCCGCGGTCGAGCACCCGAGCGAACATCCGCTGGCCGCGGCGACCGTCCGCGCTGCCCGGCAGCGGGATCTGGATTTCCCTGTCGTCCACGACTTCGCCGCACAACCCGGTCGTGGCGTGTCGGGGCGGGTCGACGGCCACCACCTGCGCATCGGCTCGCCCACCGTGCTCACCGGCGATCTCAGCTCGGTCGCGGACGCCGCACGAGTGCGGCACGGGTCCAGCGCCAGGCCGACGCGCTCGATCGCCGCCGCGGAGATCGTCGCGACGGTACACTCCCGTGGCCGCACGGCGGTCGTGGTGCTGCGCGAGGACGAACCGGTGGCGGTGCTCGGCTTCACCGATCAGGTCCGCCCCGAGGCGGCGAGCGCGGTGGCCGCGCTCGCCGAATCCACCGGCAGCACACCGGTTCTGCTGACCGGCGACAACCCCGCCACCGCGGACCGGCTCGCCCGGCAGCTCGGGATCGGCGAGGTGCGCGCCGGGCTGCTGCCGCACGACAAGGTCACGGCCGTGCGGGAGCTGGCCGCGGGCGGCCACCGGGTGACCATGGTCGGTGACGGGATCAACGACGCGCCCGCCCTGGCCGCCGCGCAGGTGGGGATCGCGATGGGTGGCGCGGGCTCGGATCTGACGGTGCGGACCGCGGACGCCATCGTCGTCCGGGACGACCTGACCGCCATCCCGGCCGTCATCGCGCTGTCGCGGCGCGCACGCCGGGTGGTGCTGGCCAACCTCGCCATCGCGGCGAGCTTCCTCGGCGTCCTGGTCGTCTGGGACCTGGTCGGTCATCTCCCCTTGCCGCTCGGCGTGCTCGGGCACGAGGGTTCGACGGTCCTCGTCGGCCTCAACGGCCTGCGACTGCTGCGCTCGTCCGCCTGGCGGCGGGCACACGATCAGGCAACCGGACGCGGCGCTTCCTGAGCGACGGGCGTCTGCTCGGGGCCGCAGGTCTGAGCCGCGTACCCGGCGCGCCGCCGACCGGGCTCAGGCGCAGGTCGACAGACGCGCACCGAGGCCCGCTGACGAGGATCAGGGCTGGAGCGACGGACGCCGGCTATCGGGCCGCCGACCGGACACGCCATGGGCCGGGCCGGCGGGCGGCGGCAGGAACGCGCGGGATCAGAAGGGTTCGGCGGCGGCGCGGCGGACGACCTCGCGCGCCAGCGGGCCGTGCAGGGCGTCGACGGGGCGGCCGGGCAGCGAGTCGTCCTCGGTGTAGATCCAGCGCAGGATGTCCTCGTCGGAGTACTTGCCGTCGCGCATCACGGTGATGAGGCCGGGCAGCATCCGGACGATCTCGTCGTTGTCGTCGAAGAAGCGGGACGGAATGCCGGCGACGCCGTTGCGGCGGATCGCGAGGAGCTGGTGGTCACGCAGCAACTGGTGCACCGCGGTGACCGGGATACCGAGTATGTCGGCGGCCTCGGGGAGCGAGACGACGGTTTCGGTGTCGGGCAGCACATCGTCGCTGCAAGGGAAGGCACTCACTCGCACAACCGTAGTACGTGCGACCTCGCGTGCATCGGCTGGCATGCCATCATGACCCGGTTACGATCGTGGGGGCCGCACACGGTGGCCTGGTCGCTTGTCGCAGTGTCGCGAGGGGTGAGAAGTTTGTGAAAGCCGGAGGACATCACTTGATCGGCCAGATGCTGGAAGGGCGCTATCGCATCGATGCGCCGATCGCTCGCGGCGGGATGTCGATGGTGTTCCGGGGCACCGACACCCGGCTGGATCGCCCGGTGGCGGTCAAGGTGATGGATCCGAAGTTCGCCGGCGACCCCCAGTTCCTGACCCGCTTCGAGTTCGAGGCGCGCGCGGTGGCCAAGCTGAAGCACCCCTCGCTGGTGGCCGTCTACGACCAGGGCGTCGACGGCGAGTACCCCTTCCTGATCATGGAACTGGTCGAGGGCGGCACGCTGCGCGAACTGCTGCGCGAGCGCGGCCCGATGCCGCCGCACGCGGTGCGCGCCGTCGCCGAGCCGGTCCTGCGCGCCATCGGCACCGCCCACGACGCCGGACTCGTGCACCGCGACATCAAGCCGGAGAACGTCCTGATCTCCGACGCCGGCGAGGTGAAGATCGCCGACTTCGGCCTGGTCCGCGCCGTCGCCGCCGCCAACACCACCTCGGCCAGCGTCATCCTCGGTACCGCCGCCTACCTGGCGCCCGAGCAGGTCACCACCGGCACCGCCGACGCCCGCAGCGATGTGTACTCCTTCGGCATCCTGATCTTCGAACTGCTCACCGGCCGGGTGCCGTTCACCGGCGACAACTCGCTGTCGGTGGCGTATCAGCGGGTCGAGAACGACGTGCCGCCGCCGAGCCAGTTCATCGGCGGCGTGCCGCCGGAACTCGACGCCCTGGTCGCCAAGGCCACCTCCCGCGATCCCGAGCGCCGCTACGCCGACGCCAACGAGATGGCCGCGCAGCTGCAGATGATCGCCATGGAGCTGAATCTGCCGCCGTACCGGGTTCCGGCGCCCCGCGATTCGGCCGAGCACCTCAGCGAGAGCTACCGCACCGGCGACGCACACCACCCCGGAGACCGCCCGGTCACCCCGAATCCCGTTGTCGCGCACGCGATGCCGAACGCCCAGCCACAGCACACCAGGGTGGTCACCGCGCCTCGCCCGCGCCCCGACGACTACCAGCACGCGCACTCCCCCGCACCACAGCACAACCCGTTCGCGTCCAACGAGAATCCCTCGCGCCGCACCGGCGTGGTCTGGGCCGCGATCGTCACCGCGCTGACCCTGCTGGTCGGCATCGGCGGCTGGTGGCTGGGCGTGGGCCGCTACACGGCCGTGCCGCCGATCGCGGGCATGGACTCCGAACGCGCCGTGGCGGTGCTGCAGGAGGCCGGTTTCGAGACGGTCCTGCGCAACAAGGCCTCCGACACCATCCCGGTGGGCGGCGTGGTCGGCACCGATCCGTCGGCCGGGTCGCGGGTCACCAAGAGCTCGACCATCGCGGTGCTGATCTCCAACGGCAAGCCCCGCGTGCCCGACATCACGCCGGGCGACCAGATCAGCGCCACCAACCAGGCCATCCGCGACGCGGGCCTGCAGCCGATCGACAGCGGCGAGGCCCCGAGCACCGCTCCGAAGGGCTCGCTGGCCAAAGTGGAACCGGCGCCGGGCACCATCCTGCCGATGGGCGCCCAGGTCAAGGTGTACCGCAGCAAGGGTTCGCAGCCGGTCAACGTGCCGGACGTGCGCGGCAAGACCGCCGAGGAGGCGGCCAGAGCCCTGACCACCGCCGGGCTGACCGTGCGCGAGACCCGCGTGCAATACGACAAGAGCATCGAGGGCGACAAGGCGATCGGCACCGACCCCGCCGTCGGCACCACCCTGCAGTCCGGCGACAGCGTGACGCTGATCGTGTCGAACGCGGTGAAGGTGCCCAATGTGATGGGTCAGACCGTCGGCAACGCCCGCAGCAAACTCCAGCAGCTGGGCCTGCGAGTCGAGGTCAAGTCCATCACCGACTCCGACAGTTCCCTGGTGATCGGCCAGGTCCCTGGCTTCAACTCGAACGTGGAAGCGGGCAGCGTCGTGACGCTCACCGCCCTGCCTTGAAGAGATCCGGCCCCGGACAAAGACGACAAGGACAAGGACAAGCCCGGGCGCGGTCACCGCTGACCGCGCCCAGGCACACACCGCACTCCCGGCCCCGCACATCCCGGCCTCGAGGAGGGATCGCCGCGCAGCGGCGGTTCGAGCGCGCCAGCGCTCCGAACTAGCGCAGCATCTCGGCGACCAGGAACGACAGCTCCAGCGACTGCTGGGTGTTCAGGCGCGGGTCGCACGCGGTCTCGTAGCGGTCCTCGAGGTCGAGGTCGGAGATGTCCTGCGCGCCGCCCAGGCACTCGGTGACGTTCTCGCCGGTCAGCTCGATGTGCAGGCCGCCGGGGTGGGTGCCCAGCGCGTGGTGCACCTCGAAGAAGCCCTGCACCTCGTCGACGATGCGGTCGAAGTGGCGGGTCTTGAAGCCGGTGGAGGACTCGTGGGTGTTGCCGTGCATCGGGTCGCACTGCCAGATGACCTGGTGGCCGGTGGCCTGCACCTTCTCGATGATGGGCGGCAGCACGTCGCGCACCTTGCCGTTGCCCATGCGGGCGACCAGGGTGAGCCGACCGGGCTCGTTGTGCGGGTCGAGCCGCTCGACGTACTCCACGGCCTGATCGGGCGTGGTGGTCGGCCCGATCTTCAGGCCGATCGGGTTGGCCAGCAACTCGGCCAGCGCGATGTGCGCGCCGTCGAGCTGACGGGTGCGCTCGCCGATCCACAGGAAGTGCGCCGAGAGGTCGTAGAGCAGCGGCTCGCCGGTCTCGGACTCGCTCAGCCGCAGCATCGCGCGCTCGTAGTCGAGCACCAGCGCCTCGTGCGAGGCGTAGATGCGGGCCGACTTCAGGCTCGGGTCGTTGACCTGACAGGCGGTCATGAAGCGCAGGCCGCGGTCGATCTCCTCGGCCAGCGCCTCGTAGCGGGCGCCGGCGGGCGACTGGGCGACGAAGTCGCGGTTCCAGTCGTGCACCTGGTGCAGGTCGGCCATGCCCGCGGTGGTCAGCGCGCGGACCAGGTTCATCGCGGCGCTGGCGTTGGCGTAGGCGCGGACCAGGCGCGAGGGGTCGTGGCGGCGCAGCTGCTGGTCGGCGACCAGGGAGTTGACCATGTCACCGCGGTAGGAGGTGAGCCCGAGCGCGTCGGTGTCCGAGGAGCGCGGCTTGGCGTACTGCCCGGCGATGCGCGCGACCTTCACCACCGGCAGGCTCGCGCCGTAGGTGAGCACGACGGCCATCTGCAGCAGGGTGCGGATGTTGCCGCGGATGTGCGGCTCGGTGTTGTCGGCGAAGGTCTCCGCGCAGTCACCGCCCTGCATGAGGAACGCCTCGCCGCGCGCGACGGCGGCGAGCTGGGTCTTGAGCTCCTCCACCTCGGCGGGCAGGCAGATCGGCGGCACGCTCTCGAGCACGGTACGCATCGTCGCGGCCTCGTCGGCGTCCCAGGACGGCTGCTGCAGCGCGGGCCGGGCCAGGGCGGCGTCGAGCCGGTGGCGCAGCTCGGCGGGCAGCGGCGGCAGTTCCGGCAGGCGGTCAATGGGTACGTCGACGGTCCAGGTCACCAGATCAGAATACGGCTTTCGCCGCCCGGCGAATATCCGGCGTACCGGCTACCCGTTCGTCGCGTCCCCGAACCATCGACATAGGGTTTCTCCCGACCCATCGTGGGTCACGGACCGCGTCGTCCTCCTCGGACGGTCACGGCCGCCCACCGGCACGAAGAGGCGATCTCCCTGCGATATTTCTACGACTCCGAATTCATCGAGGACGGCACCACGATCGATTTGATCTCGATCGGCGTCGTCTGCGAGGACGGTCGCGAGTACTACGCGGTCTCCACCGAATTCGACGCGGGACGGGCCGGTCCGTGGGTGCGCAAACATGTGCTGCCGAAGTTGCCGCCGGCGGGATCGCCGCTGTATCGCACCAGGGCGCAGATCCGCGACGACCTGTTCAAGTTCTTCCTGCCCCGCCCGAGCGTGCAGCCGGAGCTGTGGGCCTGGGTCTCGGCCTACGACCACGTCGCGCTGTGCCAGCTCTGGGGCGATATGACCGCGCTGCCCAAGGGCATGCCGCGCTACACCAACGAGCTGCGCCAGCACTGGGCCGCGCACGGCAGCCCCGAACTGCCGCCGATCCCCGACGACGCCCACGACGCGCTGGCCGATGCCCGCCACAACCTGGCCAAGTTCGAGGCGATCGAGGCCTACCGGCGCACCCCACGGCTGTAGCGACCGAGATGACGAGGAAGGCCCCGAGTCGTAGCGACTCGGGGCCTTCCTCGTGTGCGTCGGTGCGCGGTCAGTGACCGTGCGGCTCGTCACCGTTGGCGCGGGCCTGCTCCTCGGCGAGGGCCGTGAGCATCTTGTGCTCCTCGACGTGCTCGTTCTCGAAGTAGGCGTCGGACTCCGCCTTCGGGTCGGGGCGCAGGAAGCTACCCGTGCCCGGCTTGCCCGCCGAACCCAGCTTGTTCATCTTCTTGGGCACCGGGGCGCCCTGGTACTCCAGCGGGATCGCGTGGCCGTGGTCGTCGACCGGGCCCAGCGGCTGGTGCACCTCGATGTACTCACCGTGCGGCAGGCGCTTGATGACACCGGTCTCGATGCCGTGCTCGAGCACCGCGCGGTCACTGCGCTGCAGGCCGATGCAGAACCGGTAGGCCACGAAGTAGGCCAGCGGCGGCAGCAGCAGCACGCCGATACGACCGATCCAGGTGGTCGCGTTCAGCGAGATGTCGAACTTCAGCGCGATGATGTCGTTGACGCACGACAGCGTGAGCACCACGTAGAACGCGATGGCCATGGCACCGATGGCGGTACGCACCGGCACGTCGCGCGGACGCTGCAGCAGGTTGTGGTGCGCGGTGGTGTCGCCGGTGAGGCGCTTCTCGATCCACGGGTAGGCGATCAGCAGCGTGAACACCAGGCCCATGACGAGGGCGACCCAGAACACCGCCGGGATCGTGTAGCGACCCAGGTAGAGCTCCCACGGCGGCATCAGACGCGCCATGCCGTCGGTCCACATCATGTAGAAGTCGGGCTGCGAGCCCGCCGAGACCTGGGACGGGTTGTACGGACCCAGGTTCCAGATCGGGTTGATCTGCAGGATGCCGCCCATGATGCCGACGATGCCGAGGGTGAACGCGAAGAACGCGCCCTGGTCCGCGGCGAACACCGGCACGATGCGCGCGCCGACCACGTTGTTCTCGGTCCGGCCGGGGCCGGGGAACTGGGTGTGCTTCTGGTACCAGACCAGCGCGACGTGCGCGCCGATCAGCGCCAGGATGATGCCGGGCAGCAGCAGCACGTGCGCGATGTAGAGGCGCGGGATGATGATGTCGCCGGGGAAGTCGCCGCCGAACATCAGCCAGTGCAGCCAGGTACCGACGACCGGGACACCGATGGTGATACCCGAGAACGCGGCGCGCAGACCGGTACCCGAGAGCAGGTCGTCGGGCAGCGAGTAGCCGAAGAAGCCCTCGAACATCGCCAGGATCAGCAGCAGCGAGCCGATCACCCAGTTCGCCTCACGCGGCTTGCGGAACGCGCCGGTGAAGAAGATGCGGAACAGGTGGATGATGATCGACGCCGCGAACAGCAGGGCCGCCCAGTGGTGGATCTGCCGGACGAACAGACCGCCGCGCACCTCGAAGGAGATGTTCAGCGCGGTCTCGTACGCCCGCGACATGCCGACGCCGCGCAGCGGCTGGTAGGCGCCGTCGTAGGTCACGTGCGCCATCGACGGGTCGAAGTACAGCGTCAGGTAGATACCCGACAGCAGCAGGATGATGAACGCGTACAGCGCGATCTCACCGAGCAGGAACGACCAGTGGGTCGGGAAGACCTTGTTGATCGACCGCTTCATGAACGCGGCGGCGCGATACCGCTCGTCCATCTCGTTGGCTTGGTTCGCCACCAGAGTGCTCATGAACGACGCTCCCAGAAGGCCGGGCCGAGCGGCTCGATGAAGTCGCCGTTGGCGACCAGGAAGCCCTCGGAGTTGACGGTGATCGGCAGCTGCGGGAGCGCGCGGGCGGCCGGACCGAAGACCGGCTTACCCCACTCGGTCGCCGAGAACTGCGACTGGTGGCAGGGGCACAGGATGCGGTTGGTCTGCTGCTCGAACAGCGAGGTGGGGCAGCCGAGGTGGGTGCAGATCTTCGAGTAGGCGAAGTAGTCGCCGTAGTTGAAGCTCTCCTGGCCCTTGCGCTTGATGGCCTTCTCCGCGTCCGCGGTGCGCAGACGGATCAGCATGACCGCGTTGCGGATGCCGCGCAGCGACTGCAGCGTCTCGTGCTCGTTGCCGCGCCACTTCTCCTTCCACGGGAAGACGGTCTCCATGGCGCCCGCGTCCAGGTCCTCCGGACGCACCAGCACGACATCCTGCGGGCGACCGGTGTCGCGGCGGATGTAGACAGTCTCGCCCGGGAAGTCCGGGGTCCAGCCCGAGACCCACAGCGGCGACTTGTCGCGCTTGGCCCACGGGTTCTTCACCATGCCGCCGACGAACACCAGCAGCGCGCCGATACCCAGCACGCCGACGCCGGCGCCCGCGGTACCGAGCATCATCTTGCGGCGACCCAGGGTGGAGGTGTCGAGCGCGTCCTGCAGCTCGGCCGCCAGGGTGCGGCGCTCGACCTCGTCGGACGGGCCGTCGTGGCGCTGCTGGATCGAGATCTCGGCGGGGATGAACCGCTTGCGGATCAGCACCACCGCGATGCCGATGACCAGCACCGAGATGCCGAAGGTCAGACCGACCAGCGGGGTGAACAGCGAGTAGGCGGCATGGCCTTCGTCGCCGTTGCCCTTCCACTCCCACGGCCAGAACAGGAAGACACCGATCAGCGCGGCGGCGGCCAGGCCGGAGATGGCGAACCAGAACGTGACCGCGCGCTCGGCGCGCTTCTCCGCGCGCGTGCCGGGGACCGGCCAGCGCTCGCCGCGGTACGCGACGTCGACGCCGTCGCGCGCGGTACCGAGCTCGACCAGCTCGTCACGCGTCATCGCGTCCAGTTCGGCTTCGGTCGGTTCCCGACCCATGTCGTTGTGCTCCTGTCCACTCATGTGCGAGATCCGATCCACATCGCGGCACCCACCACGGCGGTGATGCCGATAACCCAGATCGCCAGACCCTCGGTCGCCGGGCCGAAACCGCCGAGGTCCCAGCCGCCGGGCGACTTCTCTTCCGCGGCGTTCTTGACGTAGGCGACGATGTCGCGCTTCTCCTCCGGCGTCAGCTGCCGGTCGGAGAACTTCGGCATGTTCTGCGGGCCGGTGAGCATGGCGTCGTAGATCTGCTGCTCGTTGGCCTCGGCCAGCGGCGGGGCGAACTTGCCGCCGGACAGCGCGCCACCACGGGCGGTGAAGTTGTGGCAGGAGGCGCAGTTCATGCGGAACAGCTCCGAGCCGCGGGCGATGTCGTCGCCACGCAGCGATTCCTGCGCGATCTCACCGTTGGCGTCGCGGATCACCGAGGGGCCACCGCCGTTGGCGGCGACGAACGCGCCGAGCGCGTCGGTCTGATGCGCGTCGAACTTCTCGGGCTTGCGCATGGCCTGGGCCTCGTTGCGCACCATCGGCATGCGGCCGGAGGACACCTGGAAGTAGACGGCGGCTTCGCCGACGCCGATCAGGCTGGGGCCACGATCCTCGACACCCTGCAGGTTCGCGCCGTGGCAGGTGATGCACGAGGTCTCGTAGAGCTGCTTGCCCTCGCGGATCAGCGCGGACTGGTCCTCGTGCGCGGTGGCGACCTGAGGCGCGGGGGTGAGTGCCGCGGCGAGGAAGCCGGCTCCGACCAGACCAACCAGCAACGCGAGGCCACCCGCGATACGACGGCGAACGCGACGCTGCTTACGCGCCTTGGTGGCCTGACCGTGGTCAGGGCCGGCGGGCTCGGGGGCCGACGGGGGAGATGAACTCATCTGTGTCCCTTTGGAGTAGACGGAACCGACTTGTGCAAATGCTGTGCGCCCGCGCGCTAGCGGACGAAGTAGATCGTGGCGAACAGCCCGATCCAGACGATGTCGACGAAGTGCCAGTAGTAGGACACCACGATGGCGGCGGTGGCCTGGGCGGGCGTGAACTTGCTCAGCGTGGTGCGGATCAGCAGGAACACGAACGCGATCAGACCGCCGATCACGTGCAGACCGTGGAAGCCGGTGGTGATGTAGAAGACCGAGCCGTACGAGCTGCCGGAGATCGAGGTCCCCTCCTCCACCAGGTGGTAGTACTCGTAGCCCTGGCCGGCGACGAAGAACGCGCCCATCAGCAGGGTGATCATGTACCAGCGACGGAGGCCGAACACGTCGCCCTTCTCCGCGGCGAACACACCCATCTGGCATGTGAACGACGATGCGACCAGCACGGCCGTCACCGGAACGGCGAGCTTCATGTTCAGCTCGGTCGGCTCCGGGGGCCAGTTGCCGTGCGCCTGCGCGCGCGCAACGAAGTACATGGCGAAGAGGCCGGCGAAGAACATCAGCTCGCTCGACAGCCAGATGATGGTTCCGACGCTGACCATGTTGGGCCGGTTCAGCGAATGCACACGCTGAGTAATGGCCGATCCTGGGGTGCCTACTGCGGTCGTCACGGGGTAAGTATGACTCTTCGTAGTACGACAGCTGTACCCGGGTACGAAAGTTTGTCGCGGGAGTCGGAAAACCCACGCACAGAGGGGGTCTACGACCTCCGTCGGCGTGTTGGCGACGATCACGTGACGACCCATTGTGACAGCGTTGGATGTGGATAACCTGAGACGAGGAGGCGGCGATGGTCGTGGTGCGGATGTGGCGGCGGTTGTTCGGCGGGCAGGGCGAGTCGCTCGACCCCGCGCGGACCGATCTCGTCGTGGTCGCGGCGAGTTTCGACGACGCCGAAGCCTGCTCGGCGGCGCTGGACCGGGCCACCGAGCTCGACCGGGACGCCGACTCGGTCCTGCGCCACCACCTGCGCCTGCCCGCGGACCGGATCGACGAGGCCGCCGAGATCGCCGGTTACGACGGCTACGCGCGGGCCGAGGCCGTGGACACCACCGCGGGCGAGCTGGTGCCGGTCGTGTTGCAGCGGGTGCAGCGCCTCGATCCGCTGACCTGTTCGCAGGAGCGATCGCGGATGGCCGGGCTCGCGCAACGCCACGACGGCGTCGCCGACGGCTGGGACGCGCTGCAACCGCCGCGTCCCGCGCCGTAAACTCAGCCAACGGCGCAATAGGCTTGCGCTACCCCGCCGCGCCCGATCAGAGTTGCGCGATGGCGATGTCGAACGGAGATGCGGAGCAGATGAGCGTGCGCAGCTGGCCCCAGGTGCTCGGAACCCTCGCCGACGGCGGCGACCTGGCCGCGGACGACACCACCTGGGTGATCGACGAGATCTTCACCGACAACGCCACCGCCGCCCAGATCGCGGCCTTCGGCGTCGCCATGAAGATCAAGGGCCCCACCCCCACCGAGCTGGCGGGGATGGTCGCCGGCATGCTCGGGCACGCCCGCCTGGTGCACGTCGACGGCGACGCGGTCGACATCGTCGGCACCGGCGGTGACCGCTCCGGGTCGGTCAACATCTCCACCATGTCCTCGGTGGTCGTGGCGGCCGCCGGGGTGCCGGTGGTCAAGCACGGCAACCGGGCCGCGTCGTCCAAGGCGGGCGGCGCCGACGTGCTCGAGGCGCTGGGCGTGAAGCTGGCGCTGGGCCCGGAGTCGGTGGCGCGGTCGGTGCGCGAGGCCGGGATCGGCTTCTGTTTCGCGCCGCTGTTCCACTCGGGGCTGCGTTTCGCCGGTCCGGCGCGCAAGGAGATCGGCATCCCGACCGTGTTCAACGTGCTCGGCCCGCTCACCAACCCCGCGCAGCCGCGCGCAGGCCTGATCGGCTGCGCCTTCGCCGACCTGGCGCCGGTCATCGCCGGGGTGTTCGCCGAGCGTGGCGCGAGTGCGCTGGTGGTGCGCGGACGCGACGGACTCGACGAGATCACGACCTCCGACGTCACCGACGTGTGGGTGGTCAGCGGCGGGCGGATCCGGCAGACCGTGCTCGATCCGACCCGCCTCGGCATCCCTCGGGTGGACCTGGACGCGCTGCGCGGCGGTGACGCCGTGGCCAACGCGGGGATCGCGCGCGAGATGTTTGCCGGCGCGCCGGGCGCGGTGCGCGACGCGGTGCTGCTCAACTCGGCGGCCGCGATCGTCGCCTACGACCTCTCGCGCGGCGCGGGCGACGTCGACCTGGATCTGGACGCCGCCCTGACCGGCGGGCTCGAGCGCGCCGCCGCCGCGGTGGACAGCGGCGCGGCGGCGAAGCTGTTGCAGAGCTGGGCCGAGCTCACCCAGGTCCTCGACGAGTCCTGAGCGCGCGAAAGCCTCACTCCCCCAGCGAGAATCCGGCTTCCACGTCGGCGCTCGAGTACGACTTGAAGGCGATGTGGGTGGTGGTGCGCACTACGCCGGGGACCTTGTCGATGCCGCTGGTGACGACCTCGGCGATGCGCTCGTGATCGCGCACCCGCACGATCGCGATCAGATCGACGTCACCGGCGCAGGAGTACACCTCGGCGACTCCGGCGGTGTCGGCGAGAGCCTGCGCGGTCTCGGGGATACGAGAGTTCTCGGCCTGGATCAGCACGATCGCGGTAATCATGGGATCAGCCTAGAACTTCGGGCCGCTCGGTGGCCGCTTTGAACCGGCGCATCAGCTCCAGGCTCTTCACCCCGGGCGCCGATTCCACCGAACTGGACACGTCGACGCCGTACGGGCGGTGCCGGGCGATGGTCTCGGCGACATTGCCGGCATCGAGCCCGCCGGCCAGCACCACCTTGCCGGGCAGCGCGCGCACCCAGTCCGGGAACTCCTCGAAGATCCCGGAGCCCGCGCTGGCGTCGTAGAAGAAGTACTCGCTGGTCTGCTCGGGCGCGGGCGGCGTGGACGAACAGAACGCGAGGTTGGGCAGGTCGGCCCACTGATAGAGCTGGACGACGTCGAAGGCGTCGGCCACCTCGGTGACCTCGGCGGCCGCCAGGGCCACGACGAAGGTGGTGATCCGGCCGCGCGCGTAGTCGGCGAGGGCACGGGCCTGCGCGGGCGTGCGGTACCGCTTGCTCTTGGGCGTGGCCATGACGCCGATCGCGGAGTAGCCGAGCTCGACGGCCCAGTCGATCTGCTCCTCGGTGGTCAGACCGCACACCTTCACGAACATTCGCGCCTTCGCCCTCTCTCCCGCCGTCACCGGGGCGTGACAGGCGCTTCCATGATCCTCCGGACCCGCGGTCACCGTTCGGCCAGGTACTGCTCCCCCGGGCCGACCGTGGTGGCGGCGGTGCGGGCCAGCTGGGCCCAGCCTTTCCAGCGGGCCGCGCCGTGCAGGGGTTCGCGATAGCCCTCGCTGGTGCGGACGATGCGGGCGCCGGGCTTGGCCAGCCAGCGGGCGATGACGCCGACCTCCTCGGGAGGGGCGCCGCGCAACGGGGGAATGTCGTCGTCGGGCGGGGTCGCGCAGGCGAACAGGGCATCGTGGGCGGGCGGGGCGTCCATGCCGGGCGCGGCGGTGGCCGGACGGATGCGGCCGGTGGTCGCCGCGTCGCCCAGGTCCGGGAGGACGGTCTCGGCGGCCGCGACGATCTGGTCGACGACCGCCATGGGCGGGGTGCCGCGCCGGGCGGTGCCCGCGGCGGCGAGGCGGCCGTAGCGGATCACCGAGAACTCCCAGCCACCCGCGCCGTCGGGCAGGGCGACGATCAGTTCCGCGAGCCGGGCCAGCGCGGCGAGGCGCTGGGTGCGGTACAGCATGGTGACGACGGCGGCGGCGCGGTCGCGCAGGCGGGCGGCGGCCTCGAAATGCTCAGCGGTGGAGTGGGTTTCGATGCGGTCGAGCATGGCGCGCAGCAGCGCGTCCGAGCGACCGGCGAGCAGGTCGCGCACCGCGTCCACGGCCGGGGCGTAGCCGGTGGCGTCCAGGTCGACCTCGGGGTGTGCGGCCGGGCAGCCGCCGACGACGGCGGGCGGGCAGGTGTGTCGCGCCGCGCGGGTGAGCCGGGTGGCGCAGGTCCGCAGGCCGGCGAACTCGGCGATCGTCGCCGCCACGTCGACGGCATCGGCGCGGGAACCGAACGGCCCCAACGCGGTTCGCGTGGGTGTGCGCACCGCGGTGAGCCGGGGGAAGGCTTCGTCGCTGAGGGTGAGCCACCAGCCGCGCCGGGGGAATTTCGAGCGGCGGTTGTAGGGCGGCGCGTGCGCGGCCAGCAGGCGCAACTCCCGCACCCCCGCTTCCAGACCGTGCGCGCACACCACATGGTCGACCCGGATCGCCAGGGCCACCATCTCTTTCATCCGGCCGCGGGTCTCCGAACCGGTGAAGTAGGTGCGGACACGGCGGCGCAGGTTGACAGCCGTCCCTATATAGAGGACTTCGTCGGACGGCCCACGGAACAGGTAGACACCGGGCGCGGTCGGCAGATCACCGGCGAAAGCGCGCTTGGCGCGCTGGGTTCCGGTCACCCCGGGCAGATAGTCGAGCAGCTCGGTCAGGCTGTGTACGCCCTGGTTGCCGACCCGGCCGATCAGGGCGTGCAGCACGTCGACGGTAGCGCGGGCGTCGTCGAGGGCGCGATGCGTCGGGGTGGTCGAGGCGCCCAGGATCTGGGCGAGCACGCCGAGCCGGGCCGAGGGCGCCTCGTCGCGGGTCAGCACCCGCCGGGCGAGCTTGACCGTGCACAGCACCTGCGGATTCGGCCAGGCGATGTCCTGCCGGGCGGCGGCGGCCTTGAGGAAGGCGGTGTCGAAACGGGCGTTGTGCGCCACCAGGACCGCGCCGGCGGCGAACTCGAGGAAACCCGGCAGCACCGCCTCGATCCGCGGCGCCTCGTACACCATCGCCGTGGTGATCCCGGTGATCTGCACGATCGCGGGCGGGATCGCGAATCCCGGATTCACCAGAGTCGCGAACTCCCCCAGCACTTCTCCCCCGCGCACCTTCACCGCCCCGATCTCGGTGATGGAGTCCCCGTCCGGGCTGGTCCCGGTCGTTTCCAGGTCGACGACGACGAAGGTGGTGTCGTAGAGCGGTGTGTCGAGTTCGTCGAACGCCAGCTGACGCGCGGCGGCCGGGAGCGGAACGGGATCGGGCACGGCGAGCAGCGTAGGACGGGGGTACGACACGCTCGCCGTCGCCGAACCCGGTTCCGCGCCGGGCCTCGCGCGCCGCACGGGAACCGGTTCGCCGGGCGCCGCCGAGAAGCCCGCGCCCGGCCATTCGCCGCGAGACTTTCGTTCCGATGCGAACAAAATGACCTTGATCAGACTCGAATGAGACCGGGCTCACAGTTTGCCGAACATCACATGACCGGGCCGAATTTCATCGGGTAAGACCGATTACCGATCGGCGGCCGCCGGAGCGGGCGGCGCGCCGCCCGCGGGCACGCTTGGTCGACCGACCGGTTCGAGGGTCGACGCGCGGAGGCGACCTGGGGGTTCACCCCTAGGGGTAGACCAATAGGCCGTGAACAAGCCGTCCACGACGCGCCGGGCGGCAGTCCGGAAGCCGCCCGAAGTCGACCTGGCGTTATCGTTTCGTGATTGGTGTGACGCAGCTCGCACACAAAGTTCGGGCTGATCTCCCGAATTACCTTTCGGACCGATGTCCGACTTTACAAACCACCGTGATGTCTTCGTAACCTTTTCGAGACCTCACGGAGTCCCCACGGCCACGAACGGTTCAACGGGATGAAGCCCGCCGCGTCATACGGACCCGGCGTCGTGGGGCAGATTGGAAGTACCCGCATCATGGCGACCAACACCGTCAAGCGTCAGGCGCAGCGAGCCGTTGCCGCCGGAGCCGTCGGCGCTGCCACCATCGGCGCGTTCCTCCTGCCGGCCGCTCCCGCGTCGGCGACGCCGGTCACTGTCCCCGGTATCGGCACCTTCGAGGTGCCCAACGAGATCCCGCTGCCGCAGGGCATCCCCGGCATCGAGACCCCCTCGGTCCCGCAGGCCTTCACCGCGCCGCGCGCCACCGCCGCCGACATCGCCCTCGATGCCGCGCTGAGCAAGGTCGGCTCCCCCTACGTCTACGGCGCCGCAGGCCCGGACGCCTTCGACTGCTCGGGCCTGGTCCAGTGGGCCTACCGGCAGGCCGGCATGGAGCTGCCGCGCACCAGCGGCGCCCAGCTCGGCGCAGGCACCCCGGTCTCCCTCGACAGCCTGCAGCCCGGCGACCTCGTCTCGTTCTACGGCGGCGGCCACTCGGGTCTGTACGCGGGCGACGGCAACGTCGTGCACGCCTCGACCTCGGGCACCCCGGTCCAACTGGCGCCGATCTCCTCGATGCCGTTCGCGGGCGCTCGCCGCTTCTGATCGACGGGTACGGTGCGTCGTTCGCGGGGAAGGGCGCACCGTGACCCCTCCGTGGCCTACTGGACACGGGCATACGCGGTTCCGTAACCTGATCGAGACCTTCTCGCCGGACGAGAGGATCCGGTTCGGGTAAGGCGCCGCATCGGCGGACATCGAGAGAACGGGGCACGGCGCACTGTGACTGACCACCACCGGAACCCACGCGTTGCGCGGGGCATCGCCGGAGCCATGTCCGCCGCGATCCTGGTGTGCGCCACCTACGCCGCTGGCCCCGCCCTCGCCGACCCGATCGCCCTGCCGACCACCGCCGGTGACGCCATCGCCCGGATGATCGACCTCTCCCGGCAGGCCGAGGTGCTCAACCAGGCCTCGCTCGACGCGCAGTCCGATCTCGACGCCAAATGGGCCGTGCAGCGCGAGGCCGACGACAAGCTGGCCGCCAGCACCGCCGTCGCCGACGCCGCCCGCGCCGAGGTCCGCAAGTTCCAGCCGATGATCGATCGCACCGCGATCGCCACCTACACCGGCGCCCGCACCGATCGCATGTTCGCGGTGCTGTCGAGCAATTCACCGCAGCAGCTGCTGGACAAGATGTCCACGCTGGACGTGCTCGCGCAGCAGACCGCCGACAGCGTGCGCCAGTTCAAGAAGGCCGCCGACGCGGCCACCGCCGCCGAATCGGTGACCCGCGCGGCCGCCGACACCGCCCGCGCCGCGACCGCGGCCGCCGAGGCCGTGCGCGCCGACGTCGACCGCAAGCGCCACGATCTCAGCCTGGCCACCACCCAGGTCGTCGAGGCCTGGGGCGCGCTCTCGGCCAAGGACAAGTCGACCCTGGCCGGTTCCCCCTTCCCGCCCGGCTTCGACCGCGACTCCCTGCTGCAGGGCCTGGTCCCCGGCAGCGGCACCAGCGCGCTGGCCGCCGCCTTGACCCGCATCGGCGACCCGTATGTCTGGGGCGCCACCGGTCCCGACCAGTTCGACTGCTCCGGGCTCGTGCAGTGGGCCTTCAAGCAGGTGGGCAAGAACGTCCCGCGCACCAGCTCCCAGCAGGCGAACTTCGGCACCCCGGTGGCCAAGGACGACCTGCAGCCCGGCGACGTCGTGCTGTTCTATCCCGAGATCTCCCACGTCGGGATCTACGCGGGCAACGGCATGATGGTGCACGCCTCCACCTTCGGTGTCCCGGTGGCCGTCGCGCCGATCAACACCACCCCCTTCCACTCGGCCCGGCGATACTGAGCCGGCGGTGACCGATCCGTCCCGCCGTACCTCCGGCCTACGATCCTGGTTCTCGGCCAACGGCCGCCTCGAATTCGCGCTCACGCTCGCCTCGGTCACGCTGTTGACCGGGGCGTGCGTCGCACTGATCCTGGTGCCGCGCAACGCCGGTCCGCTACAGCTGGCCACCGACGAGGCCGAGGTACTCGACACCACCGAGGGCATCGACGACCCCCGGCTGACCCCGGTCCGCCGCGAGCTGCAGCCGTTCGGGCCGATCCTGGTGCGCCGGGTCGCCGCGGGCGACGAGGCCGACGCGCTCGTGGTCGCCCACTCCGGCCACCGCACCGACGTCGACGTCCTCGAGCAGGAACTCGCCCCGGCGATCGCCGACGTGAGCACCGCCTGGGGCACCGACTGGAATCGCGCACCGGTGATCGTCGTCGCGGGCACGCCCACCGAGTTCACCGCGCTCACCAGGGCGGCGGGCGCCTCGACCGGTGCCGATGTGGCCGCGGTGTCGCTCACCGGCTCCTACGCGCCCGGCACCCGGCCGACCGATCAGCGGATCGTGTTCAATCCCGACGCCCGCCGCCGCGTCGGCGACGAGGGCATGGCGACGCTGCTGCGCCACGAACTGACCCACATCGCGACCAGGGCGGCCACCGCCGACGGCGCGCCGCTGTGGCTGGTCGAGGGCTACGCCGAGTACGTCGCCCAGCGCACGAGTGCCAGCACCTTCTCCCAGATCGCCCCCACGCTGACCACCCGGCTGCGCGCGGGCGCCCTGCCCACCGATCTGATCGGTGACGCCGACTTCACCGGCACCGACGCCCCCTACGCCTACGAATCGGCCTGGAGTGCCTGCGCCTTCCTCGCCGACCGCTACGGCCCGGCCGCCCTCACCACGCTGTACAAGCGGCTCGCGACCGGCCCGCAGTCCGCCGCGGCCCAGGACGCCGCCTTCGCCGCCGTACTCGGCACCTCGCGCACCGACCTGCTCGACGGCTGGCGCGCCTGGTTACGGGGCCGCGCCGTCTGACCACCCCTCATCGAGTCACTCCGTGACACTCGCCCACCCGTCGCCCGACCACCACCCCTCATCGAGTCACTCCGTGACACTCACCTATTAGGTTGTTCACTTATGGCCCGAACTCTGCTGGTTACCAACGATTTCCCGCCTCGGCCGGGCGGCATCCAGTCCTATCTGCACGCGCTGGCCGAGCAGCTGCCGCCCGACGACCTGGTCGTCTACGCGCCGCGCTGGCGTGGTGACAGCCACGAGAAGTTCGACGCCGCGCAGAAGTTCCGCGTCGTTCGCCATCCGACGACCCTCATGCTGCCGACGCCGGGGGTGATCAAGCGCGCGGGCAAGCTGCTGCGCGAACACGACTGCGACACCGTGTGGTTCGGCGCGGCCGCGCCGCTGGCGGCGATGGCGCCGATGCTGCGCCGCGCGGGTGCCGAGCGCATCCTGGCCAGCACCCACGGCCACGAGGTGGGCTGGTCGATGCTGCCGGGCGCGCGGCAGGTGCTGCGCTCGATCGGCGAGAACACCGACGTCGTCACCTATGTCAGCAAGTACACCCGGGGCCGGTTCGCCTCGGCGTTCGGTCCGCGCGCCGCGCTCGAGTACCTGCCGCCGGGCGTCGATCCGGCCGAGTTCCGGCCCGACCCGGGCGCGCGCGCCGAACTGCGCGCTCGCTACGGCCTCGGTGACCGGCCGACGGTGCTGTGTCTGTCGCGCCTGGTCCCGCGCAAGGGCCAGGACATGCTGATCGTGGCGATGAGCGAGATCCGTGAACGCGTCGACGGGGCGGTCCTGGTGATCGCGGGCGGTGGCCCCTACGAGATCCGGCTGCGGGGGCTGGCCGAGGCGCTCGGGGTCTCCGACTCCGTGGTGTTCACCGGTCGGGTGCCCTCGGGCGAGCTCGCCGCCCACCACACCATCGCCGACGTGTTCGCGATGCCGTGCCGCACCCGCGGCGCGGGCCTGGATGTCGAAGGCCTCGGCATCGTCTACCTGGAGGCCTCGGCCACCGGGGTGCCGGTGGTGGCGGGCAGTTCCGGCGGCGCGCCCGAGACCGTGCGGGAGGGCGAGACCGGGCTGGTCGTGCACGGCCGCTCCGCCGAGCAGATCAGCGACGCCCTGGTCGAACTGCTCACCGACCGCGACAAGGCGGCCGCCATGGGCGCCGCCGGGCGCGCGTGGGTGGAACAGAACTGGCATTGGGGCCGTCAGGGCGCCCGGCTGCGGGAGCTGCTGCGGTGACACCCCGGCCGCGTCCGGTGTGGCGTCCACTACGCTCAGCGAGGTGAGCAGTATCCAGGTCGCAGATCAGACCTTTCTCGCGGCGCCGCCCGCCGCGATCGCCGACGTGCTGAGCGCCACGAACAACTGGCGTCGCTGGTGGCCCGATCTCCGTCTCGACGTGCGGGAGGATCGCGGCGACAAGGGCATCCGCTGGACGGTGGCGGGCCCGCTGGACGGGACCATGGAAGTGTGGCTGGAGGCCGTCCCCGAGGGCGCGATCCTGCACTACTTCCTGCACGCCGAGCCCACCGCCGCCAAGCCGCTGACCCCGCGCGCGCTGGCCGCGGCGAATCGGGCCCGCCGGGTGGCGGGCAAGCACATGTCGTTCGAATTGAAGGCTCGACTCGAGGCAGGCCGACCCGCCGGCGTCGCGCCCGCGGTCGCCGCGGCGTCCTGACGCCACCGGCACCGACTGCTCGTCCCGCACGAAAGGAACCGTTGTCCGCCATGGCCGACCGGACCCAGAGATCGATCGTCATCGAGGCGCCGTCGCAGCAGGTGATGGCCGTCATCGCGGACCTGGAGTCCTATCCGGAATGGGTCGCGGCCGCGCAGTCGGTCGAGGTGCTCGACACCGACGCCGCCGGGCGGGCGGCGACCGCCCGGTTCGTGCTCGACGCCGGCGTCGTCAAGGACACCTACGTGCTGGCCTACACCTGGCGCGCCGACGGCCACGCGGTGAGCTGGCGGCTGCTCAGCGGTGACCTGCAGAAGGCCCAGGACGGCAGCTACGAACTGCGCGAACGGCCCGACGGCAGCACCGAGGTGGTCTACGAGCTGACCGTCGACTTGAACATCCCGATGATCGGCATGTTCAAGCGGAAGGCCGAGAAGGTGATCACCGATACGGCCTTGAAGGAACTGAAGAAGCGGGTCGAGGGCTGAGCGCCCCGGGCGGTACCCGCGTCGAACTGTTCGTCGGCAAGGGCGGTGTCGGCAAGACGACGCTGGCCTGCGCGACGGCCATGGCCCACGCCCGCGCCGGACAGCGGGTGCTGATCGCCTCGCTCGACCAGGCGCATTCGCTCGGCGACGCGCTCGGCTTCCGTTTCCCGCACGATCCGGGCACCGTCGCCGGGGTGGCCAGGGTCGCGCCCGGGCTCGAGGTGATCGAGATCGATTCCCTCGCCCTGCTCGAGGACCGGTTCCGCGATGTGGTGCGGATGCTGGCCAAGGGCGGCGGCCACGATCACGGCGTGGACTTGACCGCGATCGACCCGGCCGAGCTGACCGGTCTGCCCGGCGTGCAGGAACTGCTGATGCTGGTGGAGATCGCCCAGTACACCGAGGAGGACGACTGGGACGTCATCGTCGTCGACTGCCCGCCCTCGGCCGACATGCTGCGCCTGGTCACCGCGCCGGACACCCTGCTCACCTATCTGGAACGGCTCTGGCCGCGCCACGAACGCACGATGAGCGCGATCGGCCCCGATCTGCGCAAAGCGGTGCTGGCGGCCACGGTCGAACGGATCGTCGCCGCGGTCACCGGGGTTCGCGACCTGCTCGCCGACCGCACCCGCACCAGCGCCCGGCTGATCACCGGTCCCGAGCAGGTGGCCGTCGCCGAGTCCCGGCGCGTGCGTTCGGCGGCCGCGCTGCTCGGTCTGCGGCTGGACGCCGTCGTGGTGAACAAGGTGCTGCCGCAGGTGCCGCCGCCCGGCGAGAACGCCCATCCGGCCGTGCACTGGTATCTCAACCGTCGCGCCGAGCAGCTCGAGGTGGTGGCGCGGCTGCACGAGCAGATCACCGATGTCCCGATCCTGATCGCCCAGCACGCGGGCGCCGAGCCGGCGGGTCTGAGTTCGCTCTCGGCGTTCTCCTACGCGGTCGACACGCTGCCCGGCCCGCACGCTCAGAGCGCGCGATCGGGCGAACCGATGGTTCGATGGGAGTCGGGCTCCGGTGTCGACTCCGTGTACGCGATGCGGATGCGGCTGCCGGTAGTCGATCCCGGCACCTTGCGGCTGGGCCGAGTGGAGGACGATCTGATCGTGGGAGCCGACGGGGTGCGCACGCGCGTACGGCTCGCGCCGGTGCTGCAACGCTGCACGGTGGCGGGCGCCGAGCTCGACGACGGTCATCTGGTGGTCCGCTTCCGGCCCGATCCGCAGGTCTGGCCCGCCGATCCGAACTACACGAAGGCCACCGCAGATGAGTAGTGACGCCCAGTCCGACCGCCGCGGCCACCACCCCGACGGCTTCGCCGAGTTCACCGAGGAGCTGCGGCTGCTGGCCGAAGTGCTGCTGGCCAGAGTCGAACCGGTGCTGCGCCGCACCGCCGCCGACGGGCAAGCCGATCTCGGCGGCTGCGCCTGGTGCCCGGTCTGCGCGGCCGCGGCGCTGGTGCGCGGCGAACACCACGACGTGGTCGCCGCCCTCGCCGAGCACGGCACCTCGATGGTGACGGTGCTGCGCGAGGCGCTCGCCGGTGTCCCCGTGGAGCCGGTCCTGCCGCCGGAGTGGGCCGAACACGCTGCCGGACACCATGATTCGCACGACCCCGCGTGGCCGCACCAGCACGGCGCCACCGACGCCCGGCCGGCCCCCGACGCCGACGGACAGCACGACGGCGCCGACGGCGCCGGAACCCGGCCCGCCGCCGGAGCTCAGCACCACGGCCGCGCGACCCCCGGCGCGGCGCAGGACAGCGACGCGGGGCC
>NZ_LPNR01000077.1 GCF_019266065.1 Nocardia sp. MH4
GGCCCAGGGCGACGCCGCCGGGGTGCGGCGGTTCGTCGCGCAGCTGGCCGGCACGGGTCCGGTGCGCCCGGAGGTGGCGGCGGGTGTCGAGTCGGCGGGTCGCCGCATCATCGCCCACGCCTTCGACTTCGGCTGGCTGCCGGGGGACGTGCACCAGGCCGCGCGCCGTCGCCTCGACGAATTCGCGGTCGGCTATCTGACCGATCTGATGGCCGATCACCGCGCCCGGTTCGCCGACGACACCGTGGACGAGATCTGGCAGGCCCAACTCGACGAACTCGGAGCCACCGTCTGGTGGACCCCACCGCACCTGACCGCCTGGGCCGACCGCGCGCTGCTCACCGGCGCCGAAGCGGTGACCACCGTCGTCGCAGCGCTCGGGCTCCTGCTGCGCCTGCCGAAACTCGAGCCGATCCGGCCGCTGCCCGGCACCGCGCGCCGGCACCGGGCCGCGCAGCACGACGTGGACGCCAAGGCGCTCGGCCGGGTTCGCGGCCTGCTCGCCAAGGCCGAGTCCACCGCCTTCCCCGAGGAGGCCGAAACCCTCTCGGCCAAGGCCCAGGAACTGATGACCAAGTACGCGATCGACCGTGTGCTGCTGGAGACTCCCACCGTCGACAGCGACCTCCCCGGCGCGCGCCGCCTCTGGCTCGACACCCCTTACACCGAGGCCAAGGCCCTGCTCATCGACCTGGTGGCCCGGGCCAACCGGTGCCGGGCGATCTTCGTCGCCGACTGGGACTTCGTCACCGTCGTCGGCGAGGACCCCGACCTCGACGCCGTGGAACTGCTGTCGACCTCCCTGCTCGTGCAGGCCACCCGGGCCATGATCGACACCCCGTCGGCCGCGGCCGACTCCCGTTCGCGCGCCTATCGCAAGGCCTTCCTCACCGCCTACGCCACCCGCATCGGCGACCGCCTCACCACCGCCGCGGCCACCACCGTCGCCGCGTCTCCCGACCCCACCACCTTGCTTCCGCTGCTGGCCTCCCACGACCTGCGCGTCGAACAAGCCTTCACCACCTATTTCCCCACCACCCGCGCCCGCGGCATCACCATCCGCAGCGCCGAGGGCTGGGACGCGGGCACCGAGGCCGCCGACCGCGCCCGGCTGGGCGACCACCGACCCTGATCGACCGGGGCGGTATCAGGGTTTCGCCTCCGTCGAACGGGTGACGACAGCGCGCCCGCCATCTCGTGAAGATGATCGGTATGGTCACTCCGAAATCGATCGTCTGCGGTGTCCTGATCGCGCTGGCGCCTGTCCTCGGCGGCTGCGTCGCCGCCGAGCGGCCGAACCACTCGGCCGCCACGGTCGCCGAGCTGGTGGCGCAGGCCGATGCCGTGCCGACACCCAGGATCGACTGGTCGCCGTGCGCGGAGGAACCGCTGCGGGGCAGCGAGTGCGCCCGGGTGGCGGTGCCGCTGGACTACGCCGATCGCACGGGACAGCACCTGGAACTCGCGGTGGTGCGCCAGCCCGCGCGCGACCCGGCGCACCGCATCGGCACCCTGTTCACCGCGGCGGGCGGACCCGGCGGCTCGGGCCTGGAGTGGGCGGCGAAAGGTCAGCTGTTCCCCGGCGAGCTGAGCAGTCGATTCGATGTCGTCACCTTCGACCAGCGCGGGGTGGGACGCAGTTCCGCGGTGCGCTGCTTCCCGGATTCCGGTGCGCAGCGAGAGTTCTGGCGCACCCTGGCCCTGCCGCCGGTCGACGCCTTGCAGCAGAGCGCCACCGAGGACGCGAGCCGGCGACTCGCGCAAGGGTGCCTGCGCCACGACGGCGCGCTGATCGCTCACCTGACCACCGTGGACGCCGCCCGCGACCTCGATCTTCTCCGCCGCGCGGTCGGCGACCAGCGCCTGACCTACCAGGGCGGTTCCTACGCCAGCTACCTGGGCACTGTCTACGGCGCCCTGTTCGCCGACCGTGTTCGCGCCCTGCAACTCTCCTCGATCCTCGACCCCGTCTCCTACACCACCGACACCCGCGCCGGCATCGAGGCGACCGCGCTCGGCACCGAGGAGGTGCTCGGCGAATTCCTGCGCCTGTGCGCGGCGGGCGGGCCGCAACGCTGCGCCTTCGCCGCGGGCGCGTCGTCGGCGGCCGAGCTGCGCGCCCGCGATACCGCCCTGCTCGACCGGGCGAAGACGACGGGCCTGCAGGTCGGTCAGGGACCGACGACCGTGTCGGTGTCCTACAGCGAGGTCGTCGCAGCCCACGCCATGCTGCTGTACGACGCGGCCCAGGGCTGGCCCGCGCTGGCAGCGCTGCTGGCCGAGTTCGAGCGCGGCCCCGCCGGGAATCCCGCTGTGGTGCACCAGGTCCTGAGCGCGATCGGATCGACGGGCGACTTCCTGGATTCCTTCGTCGCCATCTCCTGCGCCGACAATTCTTTTCCCCGGCAACCGCAGCGCTGGCCCGAATTCGCCGCCGAATCCGCCGACAGCGCGCCGGTCTACGGCCCGTTCTGGCTCTACCTCCGGCAGCCGTGCGCCACCTGGCCCGCCCCCGCCGACGGCTACCCCCAGCGCTACACCGGCCCGTGGACCCAACGAGCCGCCGTTCCCCCGCTGCTGTTCAACAACCGTTTCGACCCGGCCACCCCGCTCACCGCCGCCCAGCACGCCGCCGAAGCCATGGGCGAGGCGCGGTTGGTCGTGGTGACCGACGGCTACGGCCACGAACCGGCCGGCGACTGCGTCACCGACCTCACCCGGCGCTATCTCATCGAGCTGCGACTCCCGGAACCGGGCACCACCTGCACGGCCGGCCTGGTGCCGTTCACCGGATGACGCGGTCGCCGAGACCCCGGGCCGCCCGGACTCCGGCGGCGAAGGCGATTTCTAGCCCACGCGCTCGATCGACACCAACAATCTACTTGACAGTCTCTGTCAATTAGCTAGATACTTTCGGCAGACGGAACAGTCAGGCGAGCACGGAGGTGTGGGGTGTCCTTGCGGGAGAGGCAGCGGCGGCAGGTGCGGGCCGAGATCCAGCACGCGGCGTTCGCGTTGTTCGCGCGGTCCGGATTCGACGAGGTGACCACCGAGCAGATCGCGGCGGCGGCGGGGATCTCGCCGAGTACCTATTTCCGGCACGTGCGCAGCAAAGAGGATCTGCTGCTCGACCCGGTGCGGGAGGGAGGCGCCGGGATCGCCGCCCTGCTCGAGGGCCGCCCCGAGGCGGAACCGGCGGATACCGCACTGGCCCGAGCGATCCTGGACCGCTCGACCGCGTTGGGCACCGAGGAGCTGGAGCAGTGGCGCGCCGCCTTCGCCACCGCGCCGCATCTGCTCGACCGTGTCGCGCTGATCCCGCCGGATCATCGGGCGCGACTGGTCGAGCTGGCCGCGCAGCGGATGGACACCGACCCGGTCACCGACAGCCGCCCCGGGCTGCTGGTGCACCTGATGCTCGCGGCCGCCGAGTTCGGCTATCTCCAGTGGTTGCGTAGCGCGCACAACCCCTCGGCCTCGCTACCGGTCTGTGTCGAAGCGGCGGTGGCCGCGGTGCTCGACGACCGCTGGCGAACCCCGCGCTGACCCCCGCCGTATCGGACAGAAGAGGCAACAATGCAGCAGGACAGCGTGATTCCCGAGACGGTGGATGTCGTGGTCGTCGGATCGGGCGCGGCGGGCATGGCCGCCGCGATCACCGCGGCCCACCACGGCCTGACGGTCGTGATGGTCGAGAAGGCGAGCCGCTGGGGCGGTTCGACAGCCCGCTCCGGCGGCGGGGTATGGATTCCGGGCAACGCGGCGCTGGGCCGACGGTCCTCGCCCGACGACATCGACGACGCCCGCGCCTACCTCGCCGACATCATCGGGACGGACGTCGCACCGGAGATGATCGACACCTACCTCGATCGCGGGCCCGCGGCCTTCGAATTCCTGGCCCGCCACGCGCCCTTGGCGATGCGCTGGGTTCCCGGCTACAGCGACTACTACCCCGAAGCACCCGGCGGTCGAGCCCGTGGCCGATCGGTCGAACCGAAGCCTTTCGACGCACGCGGTCTCGGTGACGAGCTGGCCACCATGGAGCCCGACTATCTGCGGGCCCCCCGCAATGTCGTGCTGACCCAGGCCGACTTCCGGCAGATCCATCTGGGGCTGCGCAATCCGCGCAGCCCGTTGCGGGCGGCCAGGATCGGGGCTCGCTGGCTCGGCGGCGCGCTGCGCGGGCGGCATCTTCTCGCCCGTGGCCAGGCACTGAGCGCGATGCTGCGCCTGGGGATGCGTGACGCCGGAGTGCCGCTGTTGCTGGATACCGCCCTGGTCGAACTGGCCGTGGCCGATGACCGCGTCGTCGGGGCCGTCGTCCGCCGCGACGGCGCCGAGCGGGTGATCAGCGCGCGGCGCGGGGTGATTCTGGCCTGCGGCGGTTTCGAGCACAACGCCACGATGCGCGCGCGATACCAGCGCGAGCCCATCGGCACCGACTGGACCGTGGGCGCGGCCGCCAACACCGGGGACGGCATCCGCGCCGGTCAGACGATCGGCGCGGCCACCGCCTTCATGGACGACGCCTGGTGGGGCCCGTCGATCCCGCTACCGCGCACGCCGTTCTTCTGCGTCTCCGAACGCAATCTTCCCGGCAGTCTCATCGTCAACGACCGCGCGGAGCGGTTCATGAACGAATCCCTGCCCTATGTCGAAGCCACCCATCGCATGTACGGCGGCCGGCACGGCCGCGGCGAGGGCGCGGCCGAGAATCTGCCCGCGTGGCTGATCTTCGACCAGCGCTACCGCAACCGCTATCTCTTCGCCGGCCTTCCCCCGCGCGCGCCGCTGCCCCGGCGCTGGTTCGATGCCGGCATCCTCACGCGCGCAGACACCGTCGGCGCACTCGCGGACAAGATCGGGGTACCGGCCGCGAGCCTGTCCGCCACGATCACCCGGTTCAACCACTTCGCTCGCACCGGCGTCGACGCGGAATTCGGCCGCGGCACCAGCGCCTACGACCGCTACTACGGCGACCCCCGCCAACGCCCGAACCCCAACCTCGGCGCCCTCGACACCGGCCCCTACTACGCCGCCCGGCTCGTCCCCGGCGATCTCGGCACCAAGGGCGGCCTGCGCACCGACACGCACGGCCGCGTCCTGCGCACCGACGGCACCACCATCGACGGCCTCTACGCCGCGGGCAACACCAGTGCGCCGGTCATGGGACACACCTACGCAGGCCCCGGGGCGACCATCGGTCCCGCGATCGTCTTCGGCCATCTCGCCGCGGTCCACGCCGCCACCGCCTGATCGGCGGCGGACCGGCGGCCCACCCGCCCGTTCAGCGGGTGGGCTCGCGCGGCTCGAGGACGACGACGGGGATTTCGCGGTCGGTCCAGGCCTGGTAGTGCTCGAAGTCGGCGTAGGCGTCGACGAGCAGGGGCCACAGCCGGGCGCGTTCCCGCGGGTCGGCGGTTCTGGCGCGGACCGGGCGACGGTCCCGGCCGATCTGGACGTGGGTGTCGGGGGTGGCGCGCAGATTGTGGTACCACTGCGGGTGTTTGGGCAGTCCGCCCTGGGAGGCGACGACGATGACGTCGGCGCCGTCGAGGAGGTAGAGCAGCGGCGTGGTGTACTCGACGCCGGACTTGCGGCCGCGGTGGTCGAGCAGCAATGTCGGGACCGGCTTGCGGAACCCCGCGCCGACCCGCCATTTCCCGCCGATCCGACCACCGGTGCGTCGGTAGACCCACACCTGGGTCTTGCCCATGATCTTGAAGATCGTGGGCAGACGCGGGGAGTCGAGGTGTTTCGGGCGCGGCGGTACTGCGGTCATCCAACGACCATACACACCGACCCCAGTGTGTATGGTTCCAAGGGGCGTCGACCTCCGACTACAGCGACCCGAGCCAGTTGCGCAGCAGCTGGGCGCCCGCGTCGCCGGACTTCTCCGGATGGAACTGGGTGGCCGAGAGGGCGCCGTTCTCGACGGCGGCCAGGAACGGAACGCCGTGTTCGGCCCAGGTCAGCTTCGGGGGCGCGATGTGCTCGTTCTCCGGCAGTTCCCACTGCTGGGCCGCGTAGGAATGGACGAAGTAGAAGCGGGTGTCGGCGTCGAGCCCAGCGAACAGGGTGCTGTCGGCGGGGGCCTTCACCGTGTTCCAGCCCATGTGCGGCAGGACCGGCGCGTCGAGGCGAGCGACCGTGCCCGGCCATTCGCCACAACCCTCGGTCTCCACGCCGAACTCCACGCCGCGATCGAACAGGATCTGCATCCCCACACAGATCCCGAGTACCGGACGGCCACCGGCCAGCCGCTGGCCGATGATGCGCTCACCGCGCACCCCGCGCAGCCCGGCCATGCACGCCGCGTACGCGCCGACCCCGGGGACGACCAGCCCGTCGGCGGCCAGCGCGGCCTGCGGATCGGCCGTTACTTCCACCTGCGCGCCCGCGCGCACCAGCGCGCGCTCGGCGGAGTGCAGATTGCCGGAGCCGTAATCGAGCAGGACGACCTTCGCACTCACAGCACGCCTTTCGTGGACGGGACGCCGCTCACCCGCGGGTCGATCTCGACGGCGGCCCGCAGTGCCCTGGCGACAGCCTTGAACTCGGCCTCGGTGATGTGGTGCTGGTCGCGGCCGTAGAGCACCCGCACGTGCAGCGCGATCCGCGCGTTCTGCGCGATCGACTCGAAGACGTGCTTGTTGAGCACCGTCGAATACGACGCGCCGGGCCCCGCGCTGGGAATGATGGTGTGCACCAGGTGTTCCGGCTCGCCGGTGAACACACAGTACGGCCGCCCCGACACGTCGACGGCGGCATGCGCGAGGGTCTCGTCCATCGGGATGAATGCGTCGCCGAAGCGGCGGATGCCCTTCTTGTCGCCCAGGGCCTTGCCCAGCGCCTGGCCGAACACGATCGCGGTGTCCTCGACCGTGTGGTGCGCCTCGATCTCGATGTCGCCCTCGGCCCGCACCACGAGGTCGAACCCGCCGTGCTGGCCCAGCGCGGTCAGCATGTGGTCGTAGAAAGGGACACCGGTGGAGATCTCGGTCTGCCCGGTGCCGTCGAGGTTCAGTTCCACCAGGATCGACGATTCCTTGGTGACGCGCTCCACCCGCGCTGTTCTGCTCATCTCGTTGCCTCCAGCGTTCAGTGGGTCAGGTCGGTGGCCGCGATGTCGGCGCTCACCCGCAGGAACTCGTCGTTCTCCGCGGCGAGACCGACGGTCGCGCGCAGGTAGCCGGGGATGCCGACGTCGCGGATGAGCACCCCGGCGTCGAGGTAGTGCTGCCAGGCGCGCGCGGCGTCGGTGAACCGGCCGAACAGGATGAAGTTGGCGTCGCTGGGGATCACCGCGAAACCCTGCGCGGTCAGCGCGGCGGCGACCCGGTCGCGCTGGGCGGCCAATTCCGCCACGCTGCCGAGGGTTTCGTCGGCGTGGCGCAGGGCCGCGCGGGCGGCGGCCTGGGTGACCACCGACAGGTGGTACGGCAGCCGGACCAGCAGGATCGCGTCGATCACGGCGGGCGAGGCGGCCAGGTAGCCCAGGCGACCACCCGCGAAGGCGAAGGCCTTGCTCATGGTGCGGGTGACCACCAGCTTGGTCGGGAACCGGTCGATCAGCGTGATCGCGCTCGGCGCCGCCGAGAATTCGCCGTACGCCTCGTCCACGACGACGATGCCGGGCGCCGCGTCGAGGATCCGCTCGAGCTCGTCGATCGGGATGCTGTGCCCGGTCGGGTTGTTCGGGCTGGTCACGAACACCACGTCGGGTCGGCGTTCGGCGATCTGGGCGACGGCGTAGTCGATGTCGAGGGAGAAGTCGCCGCTGCGCTTGGCCTCGATCCACTCGGTGTCGATGCCCTCGGAAATGATCGGGTGCATCGAATAGGAGGGCACGAAACCCAGTGCGCTGCGGCCGGGTCCGCCGAAGGCTTGCAGCAGCTGCTGCAGGATCTCGTTGGAGCCGTTCGCCGCCCACACGTTCGCGGCGTCGACGGGGACGCCGGTCTGGCGGGTCAGGTAGGCGGCGAGGTCGGCGCGCAGGGCGACGGCGTCGCGGTCCGGGTACCGGTGCAGGTCGGCGGCGGCGGCGCGCACCGATTCGGCGACGTCGTCGATCAGCGCCGTGCTCGGCGGATGCGGGTTCTCGTTGGTGTTGAGCTGCACCGGCACGGTCAATTGCGGTGCGCCGTAAGGCGATTTGCCGCGCAGGTTGTCGCGCAGCGGCAGCTGATCCAGGGTCGCCGAGGCGCCGGGCACGGTCGGAGTGCTCACGACAGGGCCTCGAAACGCGCCTGCACGGCCTGCCCGTGCGCGGGCAGATCCTCGGCGTTGGCCAGGGCGACGACGTGCCCGGCGACGTCCTTCAGCGCCGCCTCGGTGTACTCCACGATGTGGATGCCACGCAGGAAGGTCTGCACGCTCAGTCCCGAGGAGTGCCGCGCGCAGCCCGCGGTGGGCAGCACGTGATTGGAGCCCGCGCAGTAGTCGCCCAGGCTGACCGGCGCCCACGGCCCGACGAAGATCGCGCCGGCGCTGCGCACCCGCGCGGCGACGGCGGCGGCGTCGGCGGTCTGGATCTCGAGGTGCTCGGCCGCGTAGGCGTCGACGACGCGCAGGCCCTGGGTGATGTCGTCGACGAGGACGATCCCGGACTGCTTGCCGCTCAGTGCTTCCCGCACGCGGGCGTCGTGCTTGACGACGGTGAGCTGGGCGTTGAGGGCGGCGTCGACCGCGTCGGCCAGTGCCACCGAGTCGGTGACCAGCACGCTGGCGGCCAGCACATCGTGCTCGGCCTGGCTGATCAGGTCGGCGGCCACGTGCACCGGGTCGGCGGTGGCGTCGGCCAGGACCGCGATCTCGGTGGGGCCCGCCTCGGCATCGATGCCGACCAGGCCGCGGCACAGCCGCTTGGCGGCGGTGACGTAGATGTTGCCGGGCCCGGTGATCAGGTCGACCGGCGCCAGTGCGGCGCCGTCGGTGTCGGTGCCGCCGTAGGACAGCAGCGCCACGGCCTGCGCGCCGCCGACCGCCCACACCTCGTCGACGCCGAGTAGCGCGGCGGCCGCCAGGATCGTCGGGTGCGGCAGACCGCCGAACTGGGCCTGCGGCGGCGAGGCCACCACCAGCGACTCCACGCCCGCGGCCTGCGCCGGGACGACGTTCATCACGACCGAGGAGGGGTAGACGGCATTGCCGCCGGGCACGTACAGCCCGACCCGCTCGACCGGCACCCACTTCTCGGTGACGGTGCCGCCGGGCACCACCTCGGTGACGGTGTCGGTGCGGCGCTGATCGGCGTGCACCTTCCTGGTCCGCTCGATCGCGACCTCGAGCGCGGCCCGCACGGCCGGATCCAGCTCCGCGAGCGCCTCGGCCAGTTTCGCGACGGGCACGCGCACCACGTCCGGGCGCACACCGTCGAACTTCTCGCTGTAGTCCAGCGCGGCCTCGGCGCCCCGGTCGCGGATGTCCTCGACGACCGGCCGCACATGATGCAGCACCGAGTCCACGTCGACTCCTCCGCGCGGCAGCGCGGTGCGCAGCTCGGCAGCGGAAGGAGTACGACCGCGCAGATCGACGCGGGCGAGCTCGATGCGGGGAGTCATATCGGGGTGCAGTCCTGTCTGTGCTGGGCTCAGGTCAGGTACCAGCCTATCGGTCGCCCGCCACCGCATTTCCGGCAGATCCCGCCGAAGACGACGGACCCGGCGGGGTCACCCCCGCCGGGTCCGTGCTCACTTCGTCGTTCGCGGGGCGAACCGCGCCGATGTCAGCGGGTGTCGCCGTCGATGCGCAGACTGCCGCCGGAGTTGACCACGCGCATGACCATCGCCTTGGTCTGGCCGTTGATGGTGATGCTGGCCAGGCGCATGTCGGTCGAGCCGTCGGCGTTGTTGCCCTTGACCGCGGTGATGCTGGCGAAGGTGTCGACGGTGCGGTCGTTCCAGTACTCCCGGAACGCGGTCTCACTGCCGTAGACCTTCTGCGCGGCCGGGGTCAGCAGCGACCAGGAACCGGCCGGATTGCTGAAGAAGTTCTCCACCAGCAGGCCGGCCGAGCCGATGTCGACAGTGCCGACGTTGGCGGTCTGTCCGAGCGCGACCGGAGCCGCGCTGCTCGACGCCGGACCGGCCGAGGCCTGCACCGAGGTCGACGGATTCGCCTGCACCTGCGGGGAATTCGAGTCCGAGCTGTTCATGGCGCTGACCGCGACGGCGATCGCGGCGACCACCGCGCCGACACCGGAACCGATCAGCACCGCACGGCCCTTGCCCGCCTGCTTGCGCGGCAGCGGCGCGGGCTGCGCCGCGGTCGGCGGGTGCGCGGCCGTGTCGTGGCGCGCGGGCGGACGCGGATTCGACCGGATCTGCCGGGTGGTCGCGGTGGACGCCCCGGCGTGCGAGGTCCGGTTGCCGGACTGCCGGATGACCTGGGTCGCGGCCGCGGAATTGCGGCGGCCGTAGGCCTCGCTGGCGGGAACGAACCCGGCGGGCACCGCGTCGGCGTCGGCGAACGCGGCCAGCGCGTCGCGGGCCTCGGTCATCGTCGGCCGGTCCAGCGGGTCCGGGCTGAGCAGGTCGAGCAGGAAGTCGGTCGCCGGGCCCGCGTTGCGCGGCTCGCGCACCTGGCCGTTGGCCGCGGCGTAGAGCACCGCGAGCGGGTTGGCGTTGGCACCGTAGGGCGGCTCGCCCTCGAGCGCGTGGAACAGGGTGGCGCCGAGCGCGAACACGTCGGCGGCCGGCGTCGGATCGGAGCCGCGCGCGACCTCGGGCGCCAGGTAGGCGGCGGTACCGCAGATGAGACCGGTCTCGGTGAGGGTGACGTCACCGGCGGCGCGGGAGATGCCGAAGTCGGTGATCTTCACCTCACCGTGGTCGCCGAGCAGGATATTGCCCGGTTTCACGTCCCGGTGCACCAGGCCCGCCTGGTGGGCGGCGATCAGCGAGGACGCCACCTGTTCGCCGATGCGGGCGACCTCGGTCAGCGGCAGCGGACCCTTCTGCCCTAATTCGGCAGCCAGGCTGACGGACTTGAGGTACTCCATCACCAGGCACGGATCACCGTTGTGCTCGGTGATGTCGAAGACCACGATGGCATTGGGATGCTGGAAGCGTGCCGCGTTGCGGGCTTCCCGAATCGCACGCTGACGCAGGACATCCCGCTCACCCTCGGGCAGGCTGGGCTTGATGTGGATCTGCTTCACAGCCACGGAGCGTTGGAGGCGTTCGTCGACAGCGCGCCATACAACGCCTGTGCCGCCGCTACCAATACGCTCGACCAGGCGGTAATGCTCCGCGATCTTCTGACCGGTATCGATGGCGCCTACTCCGAACCTTCTCGAAATTGTGACATCCCGCGTATTGACCATGGATATGGTCCGTCGACGAGTGTAGCTGGCCCGGTGTGGACCGCGTGCGGCAGCGTGGGTATTGCTCGCCCACAGAGCGTGACATAGATCATCGTTTGGCTCTCAGCATCCGTCCGGCCGCTTCGACGGCGGGGCCCGAGCTGCCCGCGTCGGCCACGAAGACAGCGAACGCGAGATCGCCGTCGATGCCGACGAACCAGCCGTGCGCGTGCTTGTCGTCGAGATATTCCGCGGTGCCGGTCTTGCCGAGCAGCCCCGGGATATCGCGCAGCGCGGTGGCGGTGCCCGCGGTCACCGTCTCGCTCATCATGGTCTCTATCTGCGACGTCACGTTCGCGGGCACCGGCGCGGAGGCGCGGTCGGCGGTGCCGGGACGCCCCCGCACGATGGCGGGCGCGGGCGCGGAACCGTGCGCGAGCGAGGCGGCGACGAGCGCCATCCCGAACGGCGAGGCGGTGACGCTGCCCTGGCCGATGCTCGACTCGACCTGCTGGGCCGGATTCTGCGCGGGCGGAACCTTCCCGGTGACAGTCGTCAACCCGGGTGTCACATAATCCACGCCCAACCCCAGCTGCGCGGCCGCCGCGGTGAGCCCGTCGGCGGGTAGTCGCACGCCCAACTCGGCCATCGTGGTGTTGCAGGAGCGGGCGAAGGCGGTGTGCAGCGGCACCTGTCCGAGATCGAAGCCGTTGTCGTTGGGAATCGTGCGGCCCTCGATGGTCGCGCGGCCGGGGCAGGGCAGCACCGTGTCGACGGTGACCCCGCCCGCCTGCAGCGCGGCCGAGACGGTGACGGTCTTGAAGGTCGACCCCGGCGGGTAGAGGCCGGTGAGCGCGATCGGGCCCTGGGCGTCGGCGGGCGCGTTCTGCGCGACGGCGAGCACCTCCCCCGTCGACGGGCGCAGCGCGACGATCGCGGCGGGCTGCTCGATCGGGGTCAGCGCGGCTTCGGCGGCGTTCTGCAGGTCGATGTCGACGGTGGTGGCGATGTCGGCGGTCGGGGTGGCGTCGGGGCCGGCGATGCGCTGGGTGCCCTCGGCGGTCTGCGCGCGCACGGCCCAGCCCGCCGAGCTGTCGGCCTGCTGCTGCCACAGTTCGGCCAGCCCGGCGGTGGTGGGTCCGGCCAGGCTCTTGTCGACGGTGAGCAGCCGGGTCTGCGGCGCGAGCGTCACCCCGCGTACCCCGGTCAGCGCCTGCTGCACCGGGGCGATGTCGGCCGCGCGCAGCGCGACCGCGACCACCGGTTTGCCTTGCGCCGCGGCCAGATCCGCCCGCAGCGTGGCCTCGGTGACGCCCTGCGGCGCGAGCAGCGCGGCGACCGCGGGCAGGTCGGCGTCCGGGGCGACGTTCACCAGCGTCACCACCTGCTCGGTCATCAGCTCACCGCCCGAGGCGTCGAGCACCCGCGCGGGTTTCGGGTAGACGGGGCTGTAGCTGAGCGGGCCGAGCTCCAGGCCGGGCGCGACCGTGGTGGGGTTCCAGGTGATCTTCCAGCCGTCGGCGTCGGTGGCGGCGCCCGTGCTGGTGTAAGTCCACTCGTCGCGGCCCTCGGGGCCGAATTTCCACGTCGATTCGAGGGTGAAGGTGGTGTCGTCGGTGGCCGAGACGCGGACCGAATCGGTCTTGCCGAGGTTGTCGAACAGGGTGGTCAGCGTCGCGCGGGCCTGCTCGGGCGCATCGGTGAGCGCCGCCGCGGCGGCCGCGTCACCGCTGCTCAGCGCGGCGGCGAAGGACTCGGCGACGGTCTGCGGCTGGTCCGGTCCGGACGAGCACGCGACGGGCATCAGGGCGAGCGCGAGGAGCAGGACCGGTGTCTTGCGGGAGAGGCGCACGCGACCGAGGGTAGCCGGATTCGCGGTGCGCGTAGGAACCTCGCGCTACCACCAACCGGTGATCGCGCCGATCTGGCGGCCGAGTTCGGGTGCCAGCGAGCGCGCGTAACTGGCCGTGAGGTGGTGTTCGTCGCGATAGATGAGCACATTGCCCTCGACCACACGACAGCGTTGCGGTCGGCAGACGGCATCGGAGAGGTCGAGCAGGTAGACGTTCGGGTAGCCGGCGGCCGGTTCCTCGGCCGGGTCGCGGGCATCGAGAGCGGCGGCGCGATCGAGCCCGCAGCTGTCCGGATCGCCGCGGTGGGCCAGGCAGTCGGTGGCGCGGTAGAGCACGCCGTCGCGGCGCAGGCGCGGAGTGTCGCGCAGCGCAAGCACATTCAGGCCGCGATCCTGCAGGGCCGACCACACCTCGAGGTATTCGCCGGGCACTTCGTCGCCGAGGCCGTCCTTGCGGTAGCGCGTGGACAGCGTCAGTACCCAGTCCGGCGGCTCCGCGGTCAGCCGGTCGAGCACCTCCTGCGACCACTCGTGGCACTCGGGAAACGGCCATTCGGCATAGGACGGCTGGTCGGCCAGGGTGACCGGACAGCCCTCCTTGAGATAGGAGATCACCCGGATGCCGTGTTCGGCGCCGAGCAGTTCCAGCGCGGGAATCCAGTGCTCGGAGTGCGATCCGCCGACGACCGCGATCGACCGGGCCGCGTCGGGGTCGCCGTAGACGCAGGTGCGGACCTCACGGTTGGGGGTGATGCAGCCGTCGGTCGTCGGCGGCGGGGTGTCGGCCTGGCCTTCGAACACCGTGGGGCGCATCGGTTCCGGCGAGTACTCGATACCGGAGAGCAGCGCGGCCGCCCCCGGGTACCGCGTGGAGTCCAGCGCTTGCGGGGGCACCGCCGGGTTGGCCCGCAGCACGACCTGCCAGCCCACCGCCGAGACCAGCACGGTGACGGCGAGCGCGGTGACCAGCGGGCCGGTCAGGCGGTGCCCGCCCGCCGCGCTCGTCTGCCCGGTGGGCGGCAGCCGCAGCGGCGTCTCGATCAGCCGGGTCGTGAGGGCGGCCAGCACCAGCGAGATGCCGATCACCACCAGCCCGTCGACGAGCCCGGCGTGCGCGCGGCCGGTCTCGGCCAGATAGAAGATCAGGATCGGCCAGTGCCACAGGTACAGCGGATAGGCCAGCGCCCCGAGTTCGGTGCACACGCGCCCGGCCAGCAGCCGGTTCGGCCACGCGGTCACCGTCGCGGCGCCGAAGCCGGAGGCGATCACCAGGCAGGCCGCGGCCACCGGCCACAGCGCCGCGACGCCGGGAAACTGGTTGGCGCCGTCGAACATCGGGCCGCACGACAGCACCATCAGCAGGCCCGCCGCGGCCGCGAGACCACGCAGCGCGCGCGGCACCCGCAGGGCGGGCGCGGCGACGGCGAGCGCGGCGCCCGCCAGCAGCTCCCAGACCCGCGCGATGCTGTCGTAGTAGGTCCACGCCTGGTGCTGCGCGGTGCCGAATGCGGCGTACCAGAACGAGAGCAGGCCCAGCCCGGCCAGCGCGACCAGCAGCGTCGGGCGACCGGCCGCGCCGCGACGGCGCAGCCACGCCCACCCCGCGAGGACGGCGAGGATCGCCAGATAGAACTGGCCCTGCACCGACATCGACCACAGATGCTGCAGCGGGCTGACCGAGGGGTCGGGCGCGAGATAGTCGAGTTCGGCCGTGGCCAGATACCAGTTCTGCACGTAGAACATCGAGGCCAGCGTCTGCGCCGCGGTCTCGCCCAGCTGGGTGTAGGGCCGCAGCGCCACGGTGGCGACCGCGATCGCCGCCAGGACGACGACCAGCGAGGGCATCAGCCTGCGCGCGGTCCGGCGCGCGGTCGCGCCCGCGGCCACCCCACCGCGCCGTTCGACGCCGCGGACGACCGCGCCGGTGAAGAAGAATCCCGACAACACCAGGAACACGTCGACGCCGCCGGACACCCGGCCCGCCCACACGTGGAACGCCACGACCAGCGCGATCGCCAGACCGCGCAACCCGTCCAGATCCCGACGCCGGACCGCCGGACCGGCGAGCGGTCCGGACTGGATTGTCGCCTCCGGCTGAACCGGCAACGCGGATTGCACCTTCGGCACCAACGACCCCACAGATTCGTTTCCCTACCCCACAGCGCGGGGGTGTGTTTCCCGGCAAGTAACCATCAATTTGCCGTAGCGACACCGTGGAAGCAAACCGCCGAGCCGTGCGCGGGGCCGTCGATGTGAGGGGTCAGTCGACGCGCCAGGGCGCGGTCACCAGGACCGCGGCGTCGGTGTCGTCGAGGTCGATGTCGAACACCTCGGTGAGGACTTTCGGCAGGTCGGTGGGGTCGAGGTCGCGCGCGGACCAGGTGCCGTCGGGGTATTCGGTGGTCAGCGTCAGGTCGTCGAGGACGTGGTGCACGTCGGGCCGGAAGCGCTGCACGAACGGCCGGGTGGTGAACGGCGAGCGTGGCGAGGTCGACACGAAATGGTTGCCGACGGCGTAGTCGATCCGGTACTGCGGGTCCAGGGTGAACGCGTAGCGGTCCTGCCAGCCGTCCCGGGCGAACTGGTGCAGCACCCACAGGTCGGCGCCCAGTTCGCCGGTGCGGCGTTCGAGCCGGAAGCGCCACCGGCCCAGCGTGAATTCGCCGTGCTCGTCGGTCAGTTCGAACGGCGCGAGCGGCCCGGCGCCGAAGCCGACGTCGCAGATCCACACTCGCGCGTCGTCGGCGGTGGTGACCCGGATCAGGGCGTGGGTGGCGGGCCGGATCGCGCCGGAGTCGAGCGAACCCATGGTCACCCGGCCGCTGAGCCCGGTGACGCCGAAGCCGAGCCGCTCCAGCGCGGCGGCGAAGAGGGTGACGTTCTCGTAGCAGTAGCCGCCGCGGCGCCGGGTCACGAGCTTGTCCTGGAGGGTGGCCAGGTCCAGCGGGATGCCGCGCCCGAGGATGATCTCGAGGTTCTCGAACGGCACGGCCGTGGTGTGCGCGGCGACCAGCGCGTGCAGGGTCCGCACGGTCGGGGTCCGTGGCCCGTCGTAGCCGATGCGCGCCAGGTAAGCGTCCAGATCCAGCTCTTCGCCCTGCCAGCGGTCGGCCCGCTGCGTCGGTTCGGTCACCGTGCTCCTCTTTCGCCTCGACAACTCCCCCCGGACAACGCACCGTGCCGGATCGGTGTTCCGCCGCGCCCGTCGACGCGGGTCAGGCGGCGCATTTCGCGCCGACGGGCGGCGCGGGCGCGGTGACCACGCCCGCCCCCACATCCACGACGTAGTCGCCGACGGCGGGCGCGAGCGGTTCGGTGCCCGCGAGCAGGCGCAGCACCACGCACCCGCCCTCGAAGAACGCGGGTCCGATGTCGTGGTTGCCCGGCACGACGGCGCCGGACAGGTCGCGCCCGCTGACGACGGTGTAGAACGAGTACGGCTTGCCCGCCGCCGCCAGCGCGTCCCGCAGCTCCACACTGGTGCGGAACGGCACGATGGCATCGGCGGTGCCGTGGATCAGGAAGGCCCGGCGCATGCTCATCCGGTCGGCGAGCAGCGCGGGTGAGCGCTCGGCGTAGGCGAGCGGGCAGCCGATCGGGGTGCAGCCGCCGGCGTCGCGTTCGATCTGACGAGGCAGCGCGGGATCCACCGCCGCGCCGTCGGCCCACATCGTGAAATCGTCGGCGGGACCGTAGTTGTCGACCCAGTAGTCGAACAGTCCGGCGGGACCGTGTGCGACAGCCAGGCCGCTGGTGATGCCGCCCTGGCTCCAGCCCCACAGCACCGTGGTCGCCACGGCCGGGTGCGCATCGCGGTACCACCGGGTCGCTTCGACCACGTCGTGCCAGCCCGCCCACAGATTCCACTCCCCGGCCCGCCACGGTCCCTCGGCGCTGCGCAGGTCCATCAGCAGGATCGGCGAGCCGCCGACGAGCGCCAGCGAGGTCAGGTACGGCGCGAAGTCGGCCGAGGAGCCGCCGTGCCCGTGCACCGCCACCACCAGCTGATCGTCCGAGATATCGCCCGGCGCACAGCGATACGGCTCGTACACCCGCCCGGTGGCCCGCTCGCCGTCGACGGTGATACGCACCGGGACCACGCTCACCCCCGGCGCGCACACCGGCTGCGCGACCGCGCCCGGCCCACCGACGAGCACACCACCCACCAGCACCACCACCGCCGCGACGACCCGGCCCCACTGCCTCATGCCGTGATTGTCCGCTGTCGCAGTGCGCCGGACCCACCGCACACGTCGCGACACGCGACCATAGGGGGCGGCTAGCGCACCGCGACAGCTGAGCACCACAGCCAGCTCAGCGCGCGGCAGCTCAGCACAGCATCGCGACTCAGCGCAGCGCTTCCTCCGCTCCGCGGTGCAGCTGCACCGGCGCGGTCTTGCTCGCGGTCTCGGCGTTGATGCCCTTGGCGGCCGGATTCGCCTGTTCCAGTTGCGGTTTGCGTTCCAGCAGCGTCTCGGTGAGCACACAGGCCAGGTTCGCGTCGAGGTCGTCGCGGACGACGAGCAGGTTGGGCACCACGATGGTCGGCACATCGGCGGCCAGGCCGTAGGTGGCCGCGGGGATCGGCGCGGTCTCGTAGACCGGGTTGATCTCCTTCAGCTTCGGCAGCACCCCGGTGATGTCGAGGAACCGGACCTTGTCCTTGGCGGTGGTGAACAGGTCGGTGATGCCGGGCGTCGGCAGGCCGCCGGACCAGAACATCGCGTCGATCGAGCCGTCTTTGAGCCCGTCGACGGTCTTGGTGAGGTCCAGTCGTTGGGCGGCGATGTCGCTGTCGGGGTCGAGGCCCGCCGCCTGCAGGACGCGCTGCGCGATGACCTCGGTGCCGGATTTCGGCGACCCGGTGGAGACGCGCTTGCCGCGCAGGTCGGCCAGGGAGTTGATCCCGGCCTCGGAGCGCACGATGACCTGGGTGTAGTTGTCGTAGAGCCGTGCCAGCGCGCGCACCGGCTGCGCGCTGGCGAAGCTGCCCTTGCCCGCCACCGCGTCGGCCGCGGAGTCGGCCAGCGAGAACCCGACCTGGTAGGTGCCGCCGACGACCTGCTGGATGTTCTGCACCGAGGCGCCCGTCTCGGCGGCGGTGGCCTTGACCTTGCCGTCGGTGGCGGCCGAGATCTGCTCGGCGTAGGCGTTGCCCAGCGCGAAGTACACGCCGGTGGCATTGCCGGTCGCGATGCCGATCCTGGTGTCCTGCCGCACGTCACAGGTCACCGCGCCGCCGGCGTCGGTGGTCGGGGTGTCCTGGCGTCCACCGCATCCGGTGAGCAGCGCGGCCGCGGCGGACACCGCCGCCACGGCGACCATTGTTCTGAGCATGAGGTCCCCTCTCGTCGACGGCCACGTCGCCGCCTGCTGATGTCCACGGATCACGGTGTGGCCGTGGCTGTTCGGCGTCGCCGCCGGTCGACGACGCCGGCGAGCACGGCGACGAGCAGGACCGCGAGACCGAGCACGGTCGCGGTCGGATTCGGGTAGAGCAGGATCAGGCCCGCCGCCGCGGCCAGTCCGCGCGGCACCGGTCCGATCGCGCCGATGCCGAACAACCAGCCGCCGGTGGCCGCCGCCAGCGCCGCGACGCCGACGCAGGCGGCCGCGCTCACCCACAGCACGTCGAGCAGGGCGCCGCGCCCGAGCAGGTGCTGGCCGGCGTCGGTGAGCACGAACATCAGCGGCACCAGAAAAGCCGGCAGCGCGTAGCGCAGGGCCGCCCACATGGTCGGCATCGTCTTCGCGCCGGTGACCGCGGCCGCGCCGACGGCGGCCAGCGCGGTCGGCGGCGTCACCTCCGAGAGCACCGAGAAGTAGAAGACGAACATCGCGGCCGCGGGCGCGGCGACGTCCAGGTCGAGCAGCGCGGGTCCGATGATCACCCAGCCGATGACGAACGAGGCCGTCACCGGCACCGCCAGCCCCAGCAGCGACAACGCGATCGCCGCCAGCACCGCGGTGGTCGCCAGTACGACGGCGGGATCGTCGGAGAGCACCGATCCGGCGCGGACCAGCAGCGACGCCAGTTGCGCGCCGAGACCGGTCTTGGTGGTCATTGCCGTGATCACGCCCGCCGCCGCGCATACCGCGACCACGGGCAGCGCCGAGCACATGCCCAGCGACAGGGTGCGCAGGGCCGCGAGCGTGAACTGCCCGGCATCGCGCGCCGACCACTCCCGCCCCGGCGCGTCGGCCGGGGATTCCGCGGCGGCGACCGACCGCGCGCGCAGAATCCGGTCGGGCACGGCCAGGATCAGCGCCAGCACCGTGGCGTAGACGACCGCGCGGGTCGCGCTCATCCCGGCCAGCAACAGCACCACGATCACGATCAGCGAGGAGAAGTGATACCCGAAGCGCCCCAGCAGCTTCCACCACGGCCTCGGCAGCGGGCCGTCGGCCAGGTCGGCGGGCGCGCGCCCCTCGGCGTGGATGCGGCGGGCGTCGATCTCGACCGACAGCAGGATGCCGAGGTAGTAGAGCAGTGTCGGGATCAGCGCCCAGCCGAGCACCGTCACATACGACACGTCGAGGTATTCGGCGACGATGAAGGCCGCCACGCCCAGTGTCGGCGGGGACAGGATCGCGCCGACGCCCGCCGCGGCCAACATGCCGCCCGCCTGTTCGGGCCGGTAGCCGGCCCGGCGCAGGATCGGCCAGGTGACCGCGCCGGTACTCACCGCGGTCGCGGTGCCCGACCCGGAGACGGTGCCGAGCAGGAACCCCGACACCACCGCCGTGCGCCCCGCCGCACTGTGCGAGCGCCGGAACAGCGAGACCGACAGATCGACGAAGAACCTCGCGGCACCGGAGAATTCGAGGACGGCGCCGTAGAGGGTGAACAACACGATGTAGCTGGCGGCCACGTCCAGCGGGGTGCCGTAGAAGCCGCTGCCGGAGTTGTACAGCGCGTCGACGATCTGGTCGACGTCGAGCCCCGCGTGCGCGATCGCCCAGCTCTGCGGCAGCAGGCCGCCGTAGTAGCCGTAGGCGAGGAACACCAGGCAGACCAGCGGCAGGATCCACCCCGTGGTGCGGCGGCAGGCTTCCAGGATCAGCACGAGCAGCACCGCGCCGAACACGACGTCGACCGGGGCCAGCATGCCCTGCCGGTCCAGGAAGGCGTCGTATCCGCCGCCGCCCGCGCCGAGGGTGAACGGCAGCACCGGATACAGGCACACGACCAGGGTGACCGCGGCCAGCACCCAGTCCAGCGGCGCGGGCGCGTCGGCCCTGTCGAGCCTGCCCCAGCCGGAGCGGTAGCTCAGGAAGACCAGCGGCAGCGCGATCGCCAGGAACACGACCAGGTAGTACTGGCTGCCCTGCGGCAGCGGCCGGAACACCTGCCACAACGCCAGCGCCGCCAGCGCGAACGCCACCACGCCGACCAGCCGGGCCGGGAAACCGGTGAGGGTGCGGGCCGGTCGTTCCTGGTCGTCGACGCCGAGTTCGGCCGAGGTCACGACCGGTGGCGCTGCGCTCATGAGCGCGACGATAACAACACCGGCAGGCGCCCGGCGGCGAAAACGGCGACCGGGAATTCTGTACAAAAGTGACAGAACCCCGTTGCCTTCGGCGTTGTGTCACAGCACGATCCACCGACGAGCAGCGACCGGGACGGCACACTCGGCAGGCGGTGACGCGGGGATGTCGGTGGGTCCGCCTAGGATCCGCGCATGCCTTCGATCGATACCGCGCAACGCCGGGCCCGCCTGGCGACCAGGCATCGGCTCGCGCCGTCGACCCGCTCGACCGAGCCGACCGAGATCGCGCGTTCGATGGTGGTCCTGCACGCCACCGATCCGGCTACGGTCTATCTGTCGGTCGGCGCGCGCGGCGTCGACCTCACCCCGGCCCACGTGGAGCGCGCGCTCTACGACGAGCGCACCCTGGTGCGCCTGCTCGCCATGCGCCGCACCATGTTCGTCGCCCCGACCGAGTTGGTCCCGGTGCTGCAGTCCTCGTGTTGCGACGCGCTGGCGATCAAGCAGCGCAAGGCCTACGGCCGCTACCTCGAGCAGGCGGGTGTCGTGGACGGCGATGTGCAGGAATGGCTCTCCGATGTCGAGGCCGAGACGCACGCCGCCCTGCTCGCCCGCGGCGCGGCCACCGGCGCCCAGCTGAGCAAGGACGTCCCCCGGCTGCGCACCCAGATCGATACCGCGCCGGGCAAGTCGTATTCGAAGCCGACCAGCATCACCACCTGGGTGCTGGTGGTGCTCGGCGCCGAGGGCCGGATCGTGCGCGGCCGCCCCAACGGCAGCTGGACCAGCAGTCAGTACACCTGGGCTCCCGCCGAAACCTGGCTCCCCCCAGACCTTTCCCCGATCCCCGCCGCCGAGGCGCGGGTCGAGCTGGTGCGCCGGTGGTTGCGCGTGTTCGGCCCCGCCCCGGTGACCGACCTGAAGTGGTGGACCGGCTGGACCCTCGGCGAGGTCCGCACAACCCTCGCCGAGCTCGACATCGCCCACGTCGACCTCGACGACGGCACCACCGGCATCGTCCTGGCCGACGACCTGGCTCCGGTCCCGACCCCCGAACCATGGGCCGCCCTGCTCCCCGCCCTGGACCCCACCCCCATGGGCTGGCAGTCCCGCGACTGGTTCCTCGGCCCCCACGCCCCCGCCCTCTTCGACCGCAACGGCAATATCGGCCCCACCATCTGGGCCGACGGCCGCATCGTCGGCGGCTGGGCCCAGCGCCCCGACGGCGAGGTGGTCACCCACCTGCTCGAGGACGTCGGCAGCGACACCAGGAAACTCATCGACGCCGAAACCGACCGCACCACCGCCTGGTTCGGCGACATCCGCGCCATCCCCCGCTTCCGCACCCCGCTCCAGCGCGAACTGACGGCTTAGCCACCGGCGCGGCTCGCGGCTGCCCGATCCGGGGACCACACCACGTTGGGGGACGCGCACACATCCGCCCCGGTGGTGGCACGCGGCCACCGAGCGCAGCACGAGGATCAGCTGAAGACCGGCAGCCTGCGCCGAAGTCAGTCGGCGGTGAGATCCAGGCGGTCGAGGACTCCGGCCAGGCCGCTGCGGACCGTCTCGGCGTCGTCGATATCGGCGCCGTAGGTCACTTCGTGCCACGGTCCGAGCTGGTGCCAGAGCAGAGCGCGGCGGCGCAGGGAGTCGGTGCGGCCGTAGGCCGTGGCGACGGCGGCGGCGAAGGCGGCCGGTGCGCCGTACAGGGGCCATGCCAGGTCGTTCGCGGCGTCGCCGAGGTGGGTGTCGCCGAAGTCGATCACACCGCTGACGTGGTCACCCTCGACGAGGATGTGTTCGGGTCCCAGATCACCGTGGACGATCGTGTCCGCGGGAAGATCCCGCGCGGCATCGAGAATCGTCTGTGCCCGAGCCCGGCGAGCGGCAGGCAGCATCGGCACGACCTCGGCCCGGAACCGCCGTAGCGTCGCCTCCCGGTCGTCGCCGGTCTCGGTCGCCGAGGGCAACCCGTGCCGCACCGCCTCGGGGCCGGGGCTGTCGTGCAGGGCGCGAAGAAATGCGCCGATCGCGAGACCGTGTTCGGCAGTAAGCGATTCGACCGCCCGGCCGGGGACGAGCGCATGACGCACGACCAGCGGCGACTCCGTCACGACAGCGGGGACCGGCACCGGTAACGGCAGTCGCGGTGCCAGCCACGGCAGCAACCGGGTCTCGCGCCGGAGCTGGTCGGCGACCTCCGGTCGGCGCGGGCGGCGTTCGACCCAGCGGCCGTCGACCAGGACGGCGAGGCTGTCCCACCCCTGCGAGAACTCCACGCCCCCACGCTAGAGCACCGCTGGGCTATCGCGCCCCTTGATCGCCGTCGACGACCGTACGCCCCCACCGGGAACAGAACTGCCTGCCGTTGGTCCCGCGCTGCGGACGTCAGGCCCGCGATCGCCTCACATGTCCAGCCCGAGGTCCAGGACGCGAACCGAGTGGGTCAGGGCGCCGATGGCCAGGTAGTCGACCCCGGTGCGGGCGTAGTCGGCGGCCTGCTCGAGCGACAGACCACCCGAGGACTCGAGCTTGGTGTTCGGCGCGGCGGTGTTGCGACGCTGCACGGCGGCCTGGGTCTGCCAGAGCGGGAAGTTGTCGAGCAGGACCAGCTCGACGTTCTCGGCCAGCACCGCGTCGAGCTGCTCGAGGCTGTCGACCTCCACCTCGCAGGCGATCTCGGGGGCCAGCTCGCGCACGGCACGCAAAGCGTTGACGACCGAGCCCGCGGCGACGACGTGGTTGTCCTTGATCAGCGCCGCGTCGCCCAGCCCCATCCGGTGGTTGACGCCGCCGCCGACGCGCACCGCGTACTTCTGCAGCGCCCGCAGCCCGGGCAGCGTCTTGCGGCTGTCGCGGATCTTGCAGTCGGTGCCCTCGACCTCGTCGACCCACGCCGCGGTGGCGGTCGCGATGCCGGACAGGTGACACACCAGGTTCAGCATGGTCCGCTCGGCGGTGAGCAAGCCCCGCGTCGGCGCCTCGATGCTCAGCACCGAGGTACCCGGCTCCACCCTGGTGCCGTCGGCGACGCGGTCGGTGACGGTGTAGTCGCCCGCGCCGATCACCTCGTCGAGCACCAGCAGCCCGACGTCGAGGCCCGCGACGGTGCCGTGCTGGCGCGAGACCACCGACGCCTTGCTCACCGCGTCGGCGGGCACGGTCGCGACGGTGGTGACGTCGGGTCCGTAGCGCAGGTCCTCGTCGAGGGCGGTACGGATCAGCGTCAGCAGTTCCGCACGATCCAGGGCGGCATCCAGAGCCATCACTGCACTCCTGTTCTCGGGCGCGGCATGCGCCCGTTCGATCCAGCGGAGATCCTCACCGGCCCGCCGGAATTGCTTGTGCGGCACCTGATGCCGCGTACTGTCAGCCGGGCGCACCTCGGCGCGGTGCGGACCGGTCCGCCGAGCACCGGGCCGTCTCGATCGAGACCACGCCGTCGATGATCACCGCCGCGCGGCGTGCACCGGTCGGTGACGGGGCCCGGCGTTCGCCGCGCACCGATGCGCACGCCTGCGGGTGGTCGTTCACCGCGCACCGATCGACACCGCGACGGCATCGACCGCGACGGTGGACAGTCCGAGCGCCCCGTCCGCGCCGAGGCGAACCGCGGTGCTGTGCCGCTGATCCTCGACCGGACCCGGATACTCCGAGCGGGTGTGGCAGCCCCGGCTCTCGGCCCGGTCGGCGGCCGCGATCAGCAGCGCACGGGCGGTCAGCGTCAGCGCGGCGTCCTCGATGCGGCGCAACGTGCGCGCGGCGTCGAAAACTCCCTCGCCGGAGCCGGTCCCATCCAGCGGCTGGACCGCCCGCGGCGCGGCGGCATCGAGCGGGGACACCACCGACCGGGCGGCGTCGATCCGCGCGAGCGCGATGCCGAGCCCGGCACCGTCCCGCACGACGGACGCGTGCTCGGTCATCGCCTGCTGCACGACCGCCCGCTCCGCGAAGTCCACCGTCCACGCCGGGATCTCCTCGACATCGGTGCGCGCACCGCGCCGTTCGACCGCCGCCGCACCGGCGCGCTCGCCCACGACCAGCCCTTCGAGCAGGCTGTTGGAGGCCAGCCGATTCGCCCCGTGCAGCCCGGTCCTGGCGACCTCGCCCGCGGCGTAGAGTCCGGGCACCTCGGTGCGCCCCTCGGTATCGGTCAGCACCCCGCCGCACTGGTAGTGCGCGCCGGGCGCGACCGGGATCAGTTGCGCCGCGGGATCGATCCCGGCGGCCAGGCAGGACGCGGTGATCGTCGGGAACCGCGCGGCGAAGCCGGCGATGTGGCGCGCGTCGAGGAACACGTGATCGGTACCCGTCGCCCGCATCCGCTCCGCGATGGCCCGCGACACCACATCGCGTGGGGCCAGATCACCGCGCGGATGTACCCCCGCCGTCACCGATTCGCCCTCCGCGTCGACGAGAATCGCGCCTTCCCCGCGCACGGCCTCGCTGATCAACGGCCGACGGCCCACCCCGCCCGGGGTGTAGAGCACCGTCGGATGGAACTGCACGAACTCGAGATCGGCCACCGCGGCCCCGGCCCACAGAGCCAGCGCCACACCGTCGCCGGTCGCGCCGGGCGGGTTGGTGCTCGAGGCGTAGAGCTGGCCGAGCCCGCCGGTCGCCAGCAGCACCGCGGGAGTACGGACGACACCGAAACCGTTGTCCGACATCGCGACAACGCCGCGCACACCCTCGGGACCGGTCAGCACCCGCAGCGCGGCGGCGCCGAAGAGCACCGGCAGTCCGGCCGCGTTGAGCGCGCGCTGTACCTCGGCGCCGGTGGCGTCACCACCGGCGTGGATGATCCTTCGGGTGCTGTGCCCGCCCTCGCGGGTGCGCGAGATCTGGCCGTCGCGGCCGAGATCGAACACCGCGCCGAGGTCGGTCAGCGCGGCCACGGCCGCCTGCCCGCCCGCGACGATCGAGCGCACGGCCTCGACCTCGCACAGCCCGGCACCGGCCTCGACCGTGTCGCGCACGTGCGAGTCGACCGAATCGCCCTGCGGCGCGACGACCGCGATGCCGCCCTGCGCGTACTGCGTCGAGGTGTCGGTGGGACCGCCCTTGCTGAGGATGAGCACCCGCAGCCCGCGCAGCGATGCCGTGCGGGCCGCGGTGAGTCCCGCGACGCCACCACCGATGACCACCAGGTCGACCTCGGCCTCCCAGGAGACCGGAACCGTCGCCGTCATGGTCGCTACCGGTTCGACCGCGCGGCGAACGGCGCGGTCACTCCCCACCGCCGGGGTTGCCGATCGCGATCATCCGCTGCACCGAGGCGCGACCGGCCTCGGCCATCGCCAGGTCGACGTGCACCTCGTCGGCGCCCTCGACCAGGCAGCGCAGCAGCGCGGCCGGGGTGATCATCTTCATGTACTTGCAGGAAGCGCGATCGTTGACGGCCTGGAAGTCGATCCCGGGCGCCGCCTTGCGCAGCTGGTGCAGCATGCCGACCTCGGTCGCCACCAGCACCTGGTTCGACGTCGAGGCCTTGGCCGCGTCGATCATGCCGCCGGTGGACAGGATGTGCACCCGCTCGGCCGGGAACGCGCCCTCGCCCGCCAGGTACAGCGCCGAGGTGGCGCAGCCGCACTCCGGGTGCACGAACAGCTCGGCGTCGGGGTGGGTGCGCGCCTGCTCGGTGAGCTCGTCACCGTTGATGCCGGCGTGCACGTGGCACTCGCCCGCCCAGATGTGCATGTTGGCGCGGCCGGTCTCGCGCTTGACGTGTGCGCCCAGGAACTGGTCGGGCAGGAACAGCACCTCGACATCGGGGTCGATCGAGGCGACCACGTCGACGGCGTTGGACGAGGTGCAGCAGATGTCGGTGAGCGCCTTCACCTCGGCGGTGGTGTTGACGTAGGACACCACCTTCGCGTCCGGGTGCTCGGCCTTCCAGGCCCGCAGCTCCTCGGCGGAGATGGAGTCGGCCAGCGAGCAGCCCGCGCGCTGGTCCGGGATCAGGACCGTCTTGGCGGGGCTGAGGATCTTCGCGGTCTCGGCCATGAAATGCACGCCGCAGAAAACGATGGTGTCCTCTTCGGCCTCGGCCGCGATCCGCGACAGGGCCAGCGAGTCGCCGACGTGGTCGGCCACGTCCTGGATCTCGGGCAGCTGGTAGTTGTGCGCGAGGATCGTGGCGTTGCGCTCACGCGCCAGCCGCCGCACCTCCCGCGCCCACTCCGGCGTCGCTTCGACACCCGTGTACCCCGTGGGTCCGTCGAAGACCGAACCCATCAGCGTCGGCTGTGCGGTCGTCGTCGCCATGGTGGCTCCCTTCCTCGTGCGAACGGCGCCATCGCCTCGATTCGCACCTAACCAGGTTTTCGACTTAGAATCGAAAACGTGCCCCATAGTAACACCATCCACGAATCGCTCACCGCGGTGTTCCAGGTTCGCCGCTTCCCCGCCGACGTTTCCGCAGGTAGGAGTGCCGGTGGTCGATCGAGGCACCCGGAATTGGCGGTTCTGCTGTGGGAGCGAGCGCTCGACCCACAGAAGGGCACCTGGTCGCTGCCCGGCGGCCGACTGCGCGACGACGAGGACCTCGACGCCTCGGCCCGGCGCCAGCTGGCCGAGAAGGTCGACGTACGCGAGCTGGCCCATCTGGAGCAGCTCTCGGTGTTCAGCGCGCCCGATCGCGTCCCGGCCCCGCGCCGCATCGCCTCGGCCTACCTCGGCCTGGTGCCGCTGACCACCGAGCCCGCCCTCCCGGCCGACACCACCTGGCACCCGGTCTCGGCGCTGCCGGATATGTCGTTCGACCACCGCACCGTCGTCGACCACGCGCGCACCCGCCTGGCCGCCAAGCTCTCCTACACCAATATCGCCTACGCGCTCGCCCCCGACACCTTCACCATGTCGACCCTGCGCGAAATCTATTGCGCGGCACTGGGTTACGATGTCGACACGACCAACCTCCAGCGCGTCCTCTCCCGCCGCAGAGTGATCACCCCCACCGGCGACACCGCGCCCTCCGGCCGCGCGGGCGGTCGCCCCGCCGCGCTCTACCGCTTCACCGACTCCGGCCTGCGCGTCACCGACGAATTCGCCGCCCTGCGTCCCCCGAGCTGAGCGCTCACCCCGCCGAACCTGTCGGTGGCCGCTGTCACACTACCGAGCATGGGCGAAGACACCGCGAAGCCACAGATCACCTCCTACGACGATCCGGACGCGCCGTGGAACCGGGAATTCGACCCGGATGAGATGGCCGGCTGGAACGACGACGTCATCCGCGAGTTCCGGGAGAACGACGGGCGGGTCGGCGGCGACTACCAGGGCGCGACCCTGCTGCTGTTGACGACGACCGGCGCCAAGAGCGGCAAGCCGCACGTCGTCCCGCTCGGAGCCCTCTACCGGGGAGACGTGCTGTACGTCAGTTCGTTCATCGAAGACCGGTACCCGGCGTGGTATCACAACGCCAAAGCCGATGCGCGGGTAACGATCGAGCTCGGCGGCGAACGCTTCGCGGCGACGGCCGACGTGCTCACCGGCGAGCGCTACGACGAGTTCGCGGCCTGGGCCCTGGCCGAGAATCCACTGCTGGCCGAGTACCAGGCCAAGGTCGACAAGCCATTGCCACTGGTGATCCTGCGCCGCGCGCAGTGATACCCGCCGGCTGACGCCCGAGCGCGGCCGCGCTCGGGCACGACTTCGCTCGTCGCGCGACGGCTCAGCCGCGCGGCAGGATGCCGAACAACAGGGCGTCGATGCCCGCGGCGAACAGCGCGTCGTTGTCGACCGGCGCGCTCGCCCCGGCGGGTGCGCCACCGAACAGCGCCGTCAGATGGGGGTAGTCGCGCGCCGGGTCGCCGGTCGAGGCCGTCAGCGCGCCGGCCGGATCGCCGGTCGACAGGCCCGCGCGCTCCCGCGCGGCGAAGTTCGCGCCCCAGCCCGACAGCATCGCGACACCCATCATGACCGCGCCCGCGTCGAGTCCGGCCTGGGCCAGCGTGCCCGCCATGCGGTCCAGATAGCGCACCGAATTCGGGCCCATGCTCGACGGATTCGCCTCCACCAGCCACGGATGCCGTCGGTGCAGGGCGCGCGACTGCTCGGCCAGCGCGAGGACGTCGGCGCGCACATCGCCGGTCGGGTCCGGGTACCGATACTCCCCCGCCACCCGGTCGACCATCAACGCGATCAGGTCGTCCTTGCCGTCGACATACCGGTACAGCGAGGCGGCCGCCGTACCGAGTTCGTCGGCCACGCCGCGCATCGAGACCGCGCGCAGACCACCCGCGTCGGCCCGCCGCACGCAGGCGCCGGCGAGCTGATCGAGGGTGTACGCCGGGCGCGGTCCCGGCCGGGGCGCCGCGCCGCGCGACCACAACGAGGTTCCGGTGTGCGTCATACCTGCCAGCATGCCGCAGATCGCCAGTTGCGAACAGCGTTAGCAGATGCGTATCCTGCAATTGCGAACACTGTTCCCAATGAAGGGAGATTGCCGTGCATGCCATCGAAGCCACTGCACTGACCAGGACCTATGGCGACAACACCGTGGTGGACGGGGTGGACCTGCGGGTGCGGGCCGGCCAGGTGCACGCCCTGCTCGGCCCGAACGGCTCGGGTAAGACCACCACCGTGCGCATGCTGGCGACGCTGCTGCGCCCCACCTCGGGCCGGGCCGCGATCGGCGGGTTCGACACCGTGCGCCAGGCCGACGACGCCAGGCGGCAACTGGGTCTGGTCGGCCAGTTCCACGCCGTCGACCCGCGGCTGACCGGGCGGCAGAATCTGGTGATGCTGGCCCGGCTCAACGGCTTTCGCGCGGCGGCTGCCCGCAGGCACGCGAAGGAGCTGCTGGACCGCTTCGACCTTGCCGTGGCGGCCGACCGGGTGGTCCGCACCTACTCCGGCGGGATGCGACGCAGGCTCGACATCGTCGCGGGCATGATCGTGCGTCCCGCCGTGCTGTTCCTGGACGAGCCGACCACCGCGCTGGACCCACACAGCCGCAACGAGATCTACCGGTATGTGCGCGATTTCGTCGCCGAGGGCACCACTGTCCTGCTGACCACCCAGTATCTCGACGAGGCACAACGCCTGGCCGACGCGATCACCATCCTGAAGGCGGGCCGGGTCGTCGCGGCGGGCACGCCGGCGGAGATCCTCACCGCCGTACCCGCCGGAGTGGACCTGATCGTCGACGATCCGGACCGCTACGACGAGGTCGCCGCGGTGCTGTCGAGATTCGGCGGCACACCCTCGGATCCGCCACCTACACAACGTAATTCGCCGCTGGAGGTCTCGTTCACCTTCCCCGGCGAGGCCCCCGGCCTGCTCCCGGTTCTGCGCGCGCTCGACGCCGCCGACATCGCCGTGCGCGATATCGGCGCCCGCGCGACGACGCTCGACGACGCGTTCCTCGCGCTCACCGGCCGCGATCGGGTCGCGACCGCCGGCTCGGCGCAGGTGCGGGCATGAGCGCCACCGAGACTCGTTCGGTCTCCGCGGTCACCGCGGCGGCGGTGCTGTTCGAACGCGTCCTGACGAACTACCGCAACTCCCCCGGCCTGTTCGCGATCACCCTGGCCGCCCCGCTGGGCATGATGGTGCTGTTCGGCTTCGTCTTCGGCGGAGCGCTGTCCGGTGGCGGTGACGCCACCGCCTACCGCGCCTACCTGGTGCCGGGCGTGCTGGTCCTGGTGGCGGCGATGGGGCTGACCTCGACGGCGTCCACCGCGAACGCCGATCTGCACAGCGGGTTCACCGATCGGCTGCGCGCGCTGCCGGTGTCCTCGGCGGCCGCGCCGGCCGGCTTCGCGCTGGCCGAAACGGTGGTCGGGGTGCTGGCGCTGACGCTGATGTCCGGTGCGGGCGCGCTGCTCGGCTGGCGGGTGGCGGCCACGCCCGGCGAGATCGCGGTGGCGATCGCGCTGCTGCTCGCGTTCCGCTGCGCGCTGTCGTGGCTGGGGATCGCGCTCGGCTCGGCGGTCCGCGACGAACAGATGCTCCAGCAGACGGCACCGCTGATCTTCGGCACGATCATGTTCTCGAACGTGTTCGTGCCGACCTCGACCATGCCGTCGGTGATCGCCACGATCGCGGAGTGGAATCCGGTGAGCGCCATCGTGGCCGCGCTGCGGGACCTGCTCGGCGCCGACCTGCCCGTCGCCGCCGGAAGCGCCTGGCCGATGCAGCACCCGGTCGCCGCGGCGGCCCTGTGGATCGCGGTCTTGTTCGCCCTCGCGGTGCCGATCGCGATCCGCCGGTACTCGGCCGACAGCTGAGCACCGCGACCCGCGGGCCGGGGCACGAACCCCGGACCGCGGGTCCGGTCCGGGTCAGACTTCGGCCGCGCGCAGCGAATACAGCAGCGGCACGCGCGGCGTTCCCGCCGGAAACCGGAACCCGCGACGCTCTGGTTCGAGGACTGCGAAACGCCGGGAGACGGTGACCTCGTGCTCGCGCAGCAACTCCACGCGCAGTCCGGCCGCGGCCACGGCCGAGACGACCTCGCCGAGCCCGTGCCGCCAGCCGACGGTGACATCGGCGGTGGTCACCGCGTCCGGCGCGGCATAGTTGCCCGGGACGAGTTCCACGACCGGCTCCGGGTCGCAGTAGTCGTCGATCACGGTGCGGCCGTCGTCGGGGCTGAGCAGGTCCCCGAACGGGTGGGATTCCGCCACCACGAATTCGGCGTCGGCGACGCCGATTCGCCCGGCCAGCGCCCGTGCGGCCTCGACCGCGGGTACCGAGAAGTCGCGCAGGTGTTCCCGGCCCGCGACGAAGCCCTCGACGTCGTAGAGGTCCGAGCGGGTGTGGAGCGGGGCGCGCTCGTCCCAGTGCGCCCGGTTGAGCCGGACCCAGTCGTCGGCCGCGCCCGTTCAGCTGTCATACCGGCGATCTCGGTGCTTCGCGGAGCGCCGGTAGGTGCGGCCGCTGGGCACGGCGGTGGCGGCCGACGAGCTGCGCAGCGCGTGCCGACGTCGCCAGGCGGCCAGATCGGGCCGCTCGGCGGGTTGTTCGGTGCTGGTGTTCTCGGTGGCGCGCACGGCCAGGTCCTCCCCCGGAGCAGATATCGACCGGTCGACGGTAGGTGACGCGGCACCGTGGACGCCACCGGTTTTCCGCACGGTCACAGTGCGCCCGTGCGGACCGCGACGACGAGGTGCGCCAGCGTGAGCAGCAGGTCGGTGTCCGTGAGCACGGCGGGTCCGCCGTCGACCGGCCGTCCGCGCGCCATCTGCCGCAGGATCGTGCTCGCGGAGGTGCCGAGCGAGCCGTCCGGTTCCGGGAACACCGCGGTGGGCAGGTGGTCGGTCGAGGCGATCAAGGTCACCCGTTCCGCGCCACCCGCGCCCTGCCAGTCCCAGCTCAACCAGGTCCAGCGCAGGGCCGGGCGATCGTCGACGACGGTGCGCATGCGTCCGACGATGCCGTTGCCGAGATCGAAGTAGGACGCCGGACCGAACCGGGGCTCGGCCAGCCGATAGAGCGCGAATTCCGGGTATCTGCCGATGCTCTCGCCGCTCGCGGCGCTGATCACGTCGACCGCCACCCGGCGCTTGTCTCCGGCGGAGTCCCAGCCGAGATCGACCTCGTCGGCCTCGAGCAATTGCCGGGTGCCGGAGCTTGCCGGACCGAAATAGTCCGGTATCCACGGGTATTCGTGATGATCGACCACGTTCCAGCCGGGCGCGGTGACCCGCTCGCCCGCGACGACACCCGCGACCGTGGTGAACTCGGCGGTCTTGGCACCGGGTAGCGGGATCCACGCCAGAGCCACGGCGACGGCCACCACCACACCGGCGCCGCACATCCCGAGTCGCACCGGCTGCCGGTGACCGTGCCGCCCGAGCCGACGCTCGCCACGGAGGTGGCGTCCGAGATCGACACCCGGTACCGACCGCGCACCACAGCACCGCGCATCACCTTCCAGGCCGTCGGCGGATCGTGCGACGCACGCTCCGCCGCCACGGACGACCGCCGACGCCGATCGACCTGGCCACGCACCCGCCCCCGAGATGGCCGTGGCGAACGAGCTCGACCGCCCGAACGACGACCCGCGGGCCGCGAGCACAACCGTCACGCCCACGACGAGCGGCACGACCTGGCAGCTGAACAGTGGAAGCCACCGATCGACCGCGACCACCGCCACCACGCCGATCAGCACGGTGGCGGCCACCGCGACGACATCGCGGACCACGATCCCCACCGCGCACGAGGCGAGCATCACCAGCACCCCGCCCACGGCGATTCGGTCTCCACCGAGCAGCGCCGACCCGGTCCCGTACACCGGTGGCAGCAACGCCAGCGACATCGCCCACACCGGCCAGAACCGGACGACGAGCCGCACCCCGAGCACCACCACGATCGCGCTGATCCCGAACACCCAGGCTGCCAGCAGATCCAGGCGCAGCGGACCGTACTGCTCGTCCAGCCGCACCGTGAACAGACCCAGCAGGCCCGCGGCGGTGATCAGACCCGCCGACCCGAGCACCAGGTCGGAGACTCGATCCCGGGGCGCCTGCGGTGCGGGCCGCAGCGCGAGACCGAGCGCGGCCAGGCCGATCACACCGAGCAGCGCCGCGCTGAACCCCACGTAACCGCTGTCGACGGGCACACCGAGCTCGCGCCAGCTCCGCCGGAAGGCAAGCGCGGTCGCGAAGACGACCACCGCCCACCCCGCCAGCCGACCGACGACGACGGACGCCGAGCCCACCCCCGCGCGCCGCCTACCCGCCGTCCCGATCGCCGGACCGGCGGTCGTGCTGGCTGGCGCGGACATGGCGGCTCCGGTCTGTCGAGGCTGCGGAATCCCGATCGGCTCAGTAGCGCTCGGGTTCCCAGGTGGACACCGCCCAGACGACGGCCAGATCGAGCAGGATCACCACCACCGACCACCACGGGTAGTACAGCAGCGACGCGAAATTCGCGATGATCGACACCCCGGCCAGCACGGCCGCCACCACCAGCGCCCACCGCGCGCCCAGGATCATGCCGAGGGCGATCGCGACCCCGCACACCCCGACCAGCAGATGCAGCCACCCCCAGGTGCTGAGGTCCAGTTCGAACGTGTACGGCCTTGTGGTGTCGAAAATCTCGCCGCCGGCCAGACACGCGATGCCGCGCAGGATCTCCAGGATGCTCGCGACGAGCAGCAGCGCGACGGCCAGCATGGTGATCCCGGCGGCGACGCCCTGTGTCACCGGACGCGGCGGAGCCGCCACCATCGTCGTCGTCACGGCCGCTTCGCTTCCGGCTCCTGTTCCTGCTCCGACTCGGCTTCTTCCGGGACCGGTTTCGGCAACGGCGCGCCGATCAGGACATCGGCCCACCGGGTCGACGGATCGATATCGAGCAGCAGCGCCTTGACCAGCAGCGTCAGTGGAATGGCGAGCAGCGCACCGAGCGCGCCGATCACCCACGCCCAGAACACCAGCGACAGGAAGGTGATGGTCACGCCCAAACCGACGGCGTCGCCGACGAACTTGGGCTGGATGATCGACTGGATGACGAAGTTGATCACCGAGTAGACCACGATCACCCAGATCATCAGCACCGGCCCACTGTCGAGCAGCGCCAGCAGCGCGGGCGGGATGACACCGATGACGAAGCCGATGTTCGGGATGTAGTTGGTGATGAACGACAGCAGCGCCCACAGGATCGGCAGCGGCACGCCCATCAACCACAGTGCGCCACCGTCGATCACCGCCACGATCGCGCCGAACACGGTGGATACGACGAGATACTTGCGGGTGCCCTCGGCGAAGGACAGCAGGGCGCTCGCGATCGCGGGCCGCTGCTCGCGCACCACGAGCATCCGCTTGTCCATGGTCATCCCGTCGACGGCCATGAACAGCAGCAGGGCCAGGACGAAGAACAGATTCGAGAACACGCCGAGCACACCGCCGAGCAGCGACTCGACCAGCTCGGCGACCTTGCCGACATCGACGCCGTCGAGCACCTTGTGGATCTGGTCGGAGCTGATGCCCAGGTCCGTGAGCAGCCCGCGGACGTTGTCGAGCAGCGAGTTCAGCTTGTCGCCGTATTCCGGGAGCAGCGAGGCCAGCTGCCAGGCCGAGACCGCCAGCGCCAGACCGATCCCGAGCAGAATTCCCACCACCGCGACCAGGGCGAGAACCATCCCCACCCAGGTGGACCAGCCACGGCGCTGCGCCCACCCCTGCAACGGCTGCACCGCGATGGTGAGCATGAGTGCCAGGAAGACCGGGCCGACGATGCCGGAGAAGACTTTCAGGCCCCCGACCACGACCACGCCCGCGGCCAGCGACAACAGCACGATCAGCCCGCGGGGGATCATCCAGGACGGCGGCGCCGCGGCGCTCGTACTCGGCTCGGACATCGACACTCCCTCGGTCTGGTGAACACAGCCGGAGAAGACTTCGCGCGGTGTCGCCCAGTCCTCCAGGGACCGACGCTAGGGAGGTCGCGGGCCGCGCACATCGCCCGTTCTGGGTGAAGTTCGGTCAGGCCGTCTTCATCTGCGGGGTCGGCGGCGGCGCGGATGTCCGCCTGCCGAGTCGGCCGACCGCCCAGAAGGCCAGCTCGACCACCCAGAACAGCCACAGCGCCAGCGTCACCACGAGTACCGGCACCGTCAGGAACACCACCGACGGCAGCGCGACCACGAGCCAGCGCGCGAAGTCACCGGGTGTCGCGCCGCGCAGGCGGCTGCCCAGACGCACTGCGGCCCACATCATCCAGCGCCGCGGCGTCGAGACCGCGAACTCGTGCAGGCAGCGCCGGAAGATGCCGTCGGCGTCGGCGCGGCTGACCGTCTCGGTGCGGCACAGATAGTCGTGCAGGATCGCGGCCCGGGTGTAGGCGCCGTAGCGCGGGATCAGCCAGACCAGCGACCGTGGCACGGAGGCGAAGTCGGTGCGGAATCCGGCCGGGACCGTGAAGGTCTGCGTCGCACCCTGATATGTGAGCGGTTCGATGAGCCGCCAGAATTTCGCGTCCAGCTCTTCGACGACCGGGCCGCCTCCGATGAAACCCACGACCCACTCCTCCCGAGCCGTCCACCTGCCGATATCGGCGATGGTAGCGCCGCGCGGGGTCGGGGGAAGCGCTCAGACGCGCGGTTGCGGACTCGAATCGAAATCGCCGCTGGGGCGATATTCCTCGGCCTGGCCTGCCACCGGATAGTCGTCGAATTCGACCGGTCGCAGGTCACCGAGCAGGCCCGCCGAGCCCGAACCGAGATCGGTGCGCGGGTGCAGCGCGGCGAGGAACAGCAGCACGAGCGCGGCCAGGAAGGGCTGCACCAGCAGCGCGAGGTCGGTGCCGACTTCCGCGGGCAACGCGACGATCTGCCCGACCGCGGGATCGTGCGGACGCGGATGCCTGCCTTCGGCGACCGCCTCGCCGAGCCACATCATCACCGCCGCACCGAGTCCCGAGGCGAGCAGAATCCCGACGACCAGCGCGGGACCGCGCACGCTGCGCACCCGCCACGCGGCGATCGTGGTCAGCATCGCGACCACCGCGCCCAGGCACAGGAACATCCCGACCGCGTCGAACAGGTGCAGGCTCTCGCCGGTGAGGACGGCGGCGCGGCCGGGCTGGGTCACCCGCAGCCGTTCGGTCGGCGCGAGCAGACCCCACGCCACCCCGGCCGCCGCGCTCGCCACGAGCACGACGACCGCGACGACACCGACGCCGATCACCTCACGGCGCAGGACCTCCGGACGCGGCGCGGCGCCGACCTCGGCGACCACTACCGGCGTTCCAGCTGCGCCGATTCGATGACCCCGTGCCGGGAGCACTTGGCCCACCAGCCGTCCGGGCTCACCTGCACGATCATCCGCCGACCGCAGTGCTCGCAGAACCGCGGCGGCTCGAGCCCGAGCGCGGCGGCCGCGGGCATCGCGTCGTCGAGCCCCGGCACGATCCGCTTGCCGGTGAACGGGTTGTAGCGCTCGTCCATGTCTGTCACCCTACTGCGCCCGCGTCTCAGAGGGTTTCGTTGAGCGCCTTGATCGGCATCTTGAGCTCACCCAGCAGATCGAGATCCGACTCGGCGGGACGGCCGAGGGTGGTGAGGTAGTTGCCGACGATGACGGCGTTGATGCCGCCGAGCATGCCCTGCTTGGCGCCCAGGTCACCGAGGGTGATCTCGCGGCCACCGGCGAAACGCAGGATCGTGCGCGGCAGCGCCAGGCGGAACGCGGCGATGGCGCGCAGCGCGTCGGCCGCGGGCAGCACCTCCAGGTCACCGAAGGGGGTGCCGGGGCGCGGGTTGAGGAAGTTCAGCGGCACCTCGTCGGGCTCGAGCGAGGCCAGCTGCGCGGCGAACTCGGCGCGCTGCTCGATGGTCTCACCCATGCCGAGGATGCCACCGCAGCAGACCTCCATGCCTGCCTCGCGCACCATGCGCAGGGTGTCCCAGCGCTCCTCGTAGGTGTGCGTGGTGACCACCTTCGGGAAGTGCGACTTGGCGGTCTCGAGGTTGTGGTTGTAGCGGTGCACGCCCATCGCGGCGAGCTGGTCGACCTGCTCCTGGTTCAGCATGCCCAGCGAGCAGGCGACCTGGATGTCGACCTCGTTGCGGATGGCCTCGACGCCCGCGGCGACCTGGGCCATCAGGCGCTCGTCCGGGCCGCGGACGGCGGCGACGATGCAGAACTCGGTAGCGCCGGTCTTGGCGGTCTGCTTGGCCGCCTCGACCAGGCTGGGGATGTCGAGCCAGGCCGCGCGCACCGGCGACTGGAACAGGCCCGACTGCGAGCAGAAATGGCAGTCCTCCGGGCAGCCGCCGGTCTTGAGGCTGATGATGCCCTCGACCTCGACCTCGGGCCCGCACCACTTCATCCGCACCTCGTGGGCGAGCTCGAGCAGCGCTTCCAGGCGGTCGTCGCCCAGGCGCAGCACCTCGACGGTCTGCGCCTCGGTGAGGCCTTCGCCGCGCTCGAGCACCTGCTCACGGGCGATGGCCAGAATGTCGGTCTGGACGGGTGCCTGTGTCACGACGTGATGTCCCTTCGACGGGTGCGTGCACGAGCGCGGGTGTGATCCACCCGGCGTGGCCGTGCAACTTGAACGGTGTTCAGGCTAGGGTAGCGGGTGCGAGTGAGACACGACACTCGGGTCGGTGAATCTCTGGGGAAGGACACGCGTGCAACTGCGGAAGACGGATGTGGTCGATGCCGCCGTCGCGATTCTGGACCAGTACGGTCTCGGCGACCTGACGATGCGCCGGCTGGCCGGATCGCTGCAGGTCCAGCCGGGCGCGCTGTACTGGCACGTGAAGGACAAGCAGTCGCTGCTCGGCGCGGTCGCCGACCGGATCCTGGCGCCGATGGACGAGCCGATCACCGCCGTCGAATGGCCCGAGCAACTCACCGAACTCGCCCACCGTCTGCGCGACTGTCTGCTCGCCTACCGCGACGGCGCCGAACTGGTCTCGGCCACCTACGCCTCGCGCCTGACCACCAGCAAGGCCCGCGAACGTCTGGCCGGCATCGTCATCCGGGGCGGAATGACCAGGGAGGAAGCCGAACTCACGGCCTACACCCTGCTCTACTACGTGCTCGGCCAGACCGTGGACGAGCAGTCGCGGATGCAGATGGATTCCGTCGGCGCGCTCGCCGACGACGCCTCACCGCTGCACGACACCCCCGACCCGACCGCGCGCTTCGACTTCGGCCTGCAGTTGTTCATCGCGGGCGTGCGCACCATCCTGGGCACGCGCGTCCGCTAGGGACCGTCTCGGCGCGGTTCGTACCGTTGCGCGTAGCGGGTCGGCGGTTCGCCGAAGATCCGGCGGAAGTCCCTACTGAGGTGCGCCTGGTCGGCGTAGCCCAGGTCCGCGGCGGTCGCGGCCCAGTCGATCACGACCCCGCCGGCGAGGCGCTCGGTGATCTCGTGCAAGCGATAGCGGCGCACCACCCATTTCGGGCCGAGTCCGACGTACTCGGCGAACATCCGCTGGAGCCCGCGCACGCTCAGCCCGAACCGGTCCGCGATCGCCTCCACCCTGGTCACCTCGATGTCCCCGGCGATCGCATCGACCACCCGCGCGGCGAGCTCGGCCTGCGGATCGGGGGCGGGCAGGCGCTCGACGAGAAAGCGTTCCACCGAGTCGACATCGGCCGCGACCGGCAACTCACGGCCGAAAACCGTTGCGGCATCGACTGTCCGATCTCGTAGCTCGGCCACCGGGCCGCCGAGGAACGGGCGGAACATGCCGGGCCGGAACGCGACACCGAATACCGAACCGGCCCCCGACAACTCGCGGTACACGTGCGACGACGACGGCCCGTGCACCTCGGCCCGCCCGTCCCGCAAGCTCAGGTGGACGTTCGGCAGCGGCACCACCAACTGCCGATACGGCCGCTCGTACTCCCAGGTCACCGACCAATACCGGGCGACATAGCGCGCGGGCTCCCCCGACGGGTCGGCGAACGTGTGCTGTTGCGCCGCACGCCAGGCGCCCCCGAGTTCCCGCGGATCGCGCTCCACGCGGCGAGTGTATGTCGCGTTTGTTCAAGACAGCGCGCTGTCGACGATGGTTACCTCGGTGCATGTCCGAAACCGAACGCGTCGCCCGCGCCGCCGAACCACTGTCGAAGCTCCTGCGCACCCTCACGCCGGACCAGCTCACCGCCCCCACGCCCTGCGCCGAATTCGATGTCCGCGCCCTGCTGAACCATCTGCTGTTCTGGGGTCCGTCCCTGGTCGGCGCGGCGAGCAAGGCGGCGGTCGCTCCGCCCGCGGCCGCCGAAACCGAGGTCGATCTGACCGCCGACGACTGGTCCACCGCCCTCGAGACCCAGCTCGGCGAGCTGGCCGCCGCCTGGCGCGACCCTGCGGCGTGGCAGGGCACCACCCGCCTGGGCGGGCCGACGGAACTGCCCGCGTCGCTGGTCGGCGGCATCGTCGTCGGCGAACTGATCGTCCACGGCTGGGATCTCGCCCGCGCCCTCGGTACGACCGTCGAGTGGGACGACGACCTGCTCGACTACGTCCTCGACGAGACCGCCGCGACCGCCGACCAGGGGCGCGCGATGGGCATCTACGGCCCCGAGATCCCCGTCGCCGCCGACGCTCCCCTCCTCGACCGCATCCTCGGCCTCACCGGCCGCGATCCCGCCGGGAAGTAGACCGCTACACCCGGGCACCTCCGCCCGGCAGGTGCCTCGCCGCATCTGCCGGGCAGTAGGCCGCTCCCCACGGACCCCGCATCCACAGTGGACCGAAAACAACAGGGAGCCGTCGCACTCCTCCGCGATCACCCGCACCCACGGCCCGAACCACCCTGAGCCGCAGTATCACTCGTCGCTGACCAGCCGTGGCCGCACGCGCCCAGGGAACCAGCGGTAGATCGCGACGGTGCCCAACCCGACGCCGATCGCGAGCAGCGCACCGGCCGACGCCAGACCCGCGGCCGCGCCGACCAGGCCGACCGAGACCGGACCCGCGAACATCCCCACATCGTGGGTCAATCGCCACGCACCGAGGAATTCCGCGCGGCGGTCCTCCGGCGCGGCGAAGGCGCCGACGGTCATGATCAGGCCGTTGCTCAGGCCGTTGGCCAGGCCGAGCAGCATGGTCGCGGCGCCCATGGTGAGCGCCGAGTGGGTGAACGGCAGTGCCGCGTAGCCCGCCGCGAAACAGACGCCGCAGGCGATGCCGGTGACCCGGCTGCCCGCCCGATCCAGCCAGACCCCGGCCGGATAGGACATGAGCACGTCGACCGCACCCGCCAGCCCGAACAGCAGACTGGTGGTCGCGGCATCGATACCGAGATGCGCGGCCCACAGCGGCAGCAATGCCGTGCGGGACGCCCGAGCCGCGCCGACCGCCACCGAGGCGAGCCCGAGAGTGCTCAGCGCCCTGCGGTTTTCGGAGACCACCGTGTGCAGCGGCCGCAGCGCGGCCACGTCGTCGAGATCGGCGGAGCGGATGGTCACCATCGCCGCACTGGCCAGTAGCGTGGTGACCAGCTGCAGCCACAGCGCGCCCACCGGACCGAACCCGTGCACCAGCGCCGCGCCGAGGAACGGCCCGCAGAAGAACCCGAGCCGATGCGCGCCCGCCAGCGTCGACATGGCCCGCCCGCGCTGATCGGGCGACACCACCGTGACCAGATAGGTCTGCCGCGCCAGCCCCCAGACCGCACCCGCCGCCCCGTTGAGCAGCAGACCCACCGCCAGCACCCCGAGATTCGGCGCGAGGATCGCCGCCAGCACCCCGACCGTGCCGAGCACACTGCCCACGCCGATCGCCGCCCGCTCCCCGATCCGCGCGACGATCCGCCCCGCGGGCAGATCCGTCAGTACCATCCCGAGCCCGCTCAGCGCGACGATCAGTCCCGCCGCACCCGCCGACGCCCCGAGGTCCAACGCCCGCAACGCGTACATCGGCGCGGCGGCCCCGGCTCCGACGCCGTACAGCGCCATCGGCGCGAACACCGGCCACACCAGCGACCGCAGCCGCACCGAGTCGACGCCGCCGACGACCCCGGCGCTCACCGGAACCCGGCCGGCCGAGGCCGACGATCACGACCCGAGGCCACCTGCGCACGTCCGGCATCGCGGCTGCCGAACCGATCCAGCGGGCGACAGCGCGCACCCACCCGAACCCCGGTCGCGCCCGACGGATCGGACGGGACGGGCACCACGTTCCCACCACCGCCGGGTCGGCGGTCGCCGGCATTGGCCCGTGGCCCCTGCGATAGACCTGCGGTACAACAGCTTTCGTCGTCCAGCTGGTTCATCCGACGCTGACGGGTTCCACCGCGACCCGGCCGCGCGGACGGGCGAGCCCGAAGTGATCGCGCAGCGTGGTGCCCGTGTATTCGGTGCGGAACAGCCCGCGCTCCTGCAGGATCGGCACCACCGTCTCGGTGAACACCTCCAGCCCACCCGGGTAGTAGGGCGGCATCACGTTGAAACCGTCGGCCGCGCCCTGGGTGAACCACTCCTCGATCGTGTCCGCGACCTGCTCCGGCGTCCCCGCGAACACCCGGTGTCCCCGGGCGCCCGCCAGCCGGTGCAGCAGCCCGCGCAGGGTCGGCCGTTCCCGCTCGACGATGCCCGCCACCACCTGCAACCGGCTGCGCGCGTTGTCGGTGACATCACCGGCCCCGGCGAAGGTCTCGACCGGCACCGGCTCGTCGAGCGCGAGGGAGCGCAGCGAGGTCCCGGTGATGGACTCCAGCTGCTTGATCCCGTATTCGGGCACGGTCAGCTCGTTGAACTCCCGCTCCAACCGCAGCGCGGCGGCCTCGGTATCGGCGATGAACGGGCTGATCCCCGGCAGGATCTTCACCTCGCTCGCGTCGCGCCCGAACTCCGCGGCCTTGGCCTTGATGTCGGCGTAGAAGGCCTGCGCGTCCGACAGCCGTTGATGCGCGGTGAAGATGGCCTCGGCGTACTTGCCCGCGAAGGCCCTGCCCTCGTTCGACGCGCCCGCCTGCACCAGCACCGGATGCCCCTGCGGTGTGCGCGCGGCGTTGAACGGCCCACGCACACGAAGATGTTCACCGACGAAGTCGATCGGATGGATCTTGTCCGGGTCGGCGTAGAGGCCGGCCGCACGGTCGAGCAGGATCGCGTCGTCCTCCCAGCTGTCCCACAGCGCGACCACCGCGTCGACGAATTCCCTGGCACGGGCATAGCGTTCGGCGTGATCGGGATGCCGATCGAGGCCGAAGTTCGCCGCGGCCAGATCGGTGCCGGTGGTGACGATGTTCCAGCCCGCCCGGCCACCGGAGATGTGGTCGAGCGAGGAGAACAGCCGTGCCAGGTTGTAGGGCTCGTAGTAGGTGGTCGACGCGGTCGCGATCAGGCCCAGATGTGTTGTCGCCGCGGCGATCGCGGTGAGCAGGGTGATCGGCTCCAGGCCCGGCGCGGCATTGTGGCGCACGTCGGTGCGCAGCGCGGGCCCGTCGGCGAAGAACACCGCGTCCAGCTTCGCCGCCTCGGCGGTACGCCCGATCTCCTGGTAGTAGGTGACGTCGTAGATCCGGTCGGGCCTGCTGTCGGGATGCCGCCAGGCCGCCTCGTGGTGGCCCGACGGGTAGATGAACGCGTTGAGACTCAGTTGCCGTGGTGCACTCATGACGCTTGCTTCACTTCCTCGAATTCGGCGGTGTCGACGCCGAGCCCGGCCAGCAGGACCTCACGCAGCCGGATGAACTCCGGGTGCGCGTGCCTGCGCGGGCGCGGCGTATCGATGCGCTGGTCGATCGCGATCCGGCCCTCGTCCAGGACCAGCACACGGTCGGCGAGCAGCACGGCCTCGTCCACGTCGTGGGTCACCAGCAGCACGGCGGGCCGGTGCCGCTCGCACAGTGCTTGCAGCAGCGCGTGCATCCGGATCCGGGTGAGCGCGTCCAATGCGCCGAACGGTTCGTCGGCCAGCAGCAGTTCGGGCTCGCGCACCAGCGACCTGGCCAGCGCCACCCGCTGCTGCTCGCCACCGGAAAGCTCCCGTGGCCACGCCTTCTCGCGCCCGGCCAGGCCGACCTCGGCCAGCGCGGCGCGGCCACGCGCGGCGGCGTCGCGCCCGGTGAGCCCGAGCACCACGTTGTCGAGCACCCGCGCCCACGGCAGCAGCCGCGAGTCCTGGAACACCACGGCGCGCTGGGTCGGCACCGTGAGCTCACCGGAGCCGGGGACGTCGGCATCGAGTTCGGCCAGCGCCCGCAGCAGCGTGCTCTTGCCCGAGCCGCTGCGGCCGAGCAGCGCCACGAACTCACCGCGCCGGATCTCGACGTCGATGCCGTCCAGCACGATCCGCTCGCCGAAGCCACGGGTGAGCGCGCGGGTGCGCACCACGCTCCGGCCCTCGTCGATCAGTCGCCCAGTGTCTGTCGCCATGCCAGCGCCTTCCGTTCCGCCGCCCGCACGGCGAGGTCGCCGAAGAGCCCGAGGAGTCCGTAGATCACCAGACCGACGACGATGACGTCGATCTGTCCGTAGGTGCGTGCCTGCGTCATCAGATAGCCGATGCCGCTGGTCGCGTTGACCTGTTCGACCACGACCAGCGCCAGCCAGGAGATGGTCACCGCCAGCCGCAGTCCGAGGAAGAAGCCCGGCAGCGACCCCGGTAGCGCGATCCGCCGCAGGAAACCCCACCGCGACAGCCCGACGGTCTCGGCGAGCTCCACGTACCGGGCGTCCACGCTGCGCAGATACGCGTGGGTGTTGATGTAGACCGGGATCAGCACGCTGGTCGTGATGACGATCAGCTTCATCTCCTCGCCGATGCCGAACCACACGATGAACAGCGGGATCAGCGCCAGCGTCGGGATCGCGCGTTTGATCTGGACCGGCCCGTCGACGATCGCCTCGCCGATCCGGCTCAGACCCGCCACCAGCGCCAGGACGACGCCGATCACCACACCGAGCCCGAGCCCGATCGCGGCGCGTCGCAGCGAGGTCAGCAGGTTCGATTGCAGGCGCCCGTCGGCGATCAGGTCACCGGCGGTCTGCGCGACCGTCCACGGCGCGGGCAGCGTGTCCGGGTCCAGCGCGCCGCTGGCCGACCCGAGCACCCACGCGCCGACGAGCAGCGCGGGACCGAGCGCGACACCGAACGGGATGGGCTTGCCCGGCCCGAGTGTGCGCCTGCCCCGCCCGCGTGGCGCGAGCGCCGCGACCGGCGCCGGGGTACTGCGGATCC
>NZ_LPNR01000078.1 GCF_019266065.1 Nocardia sp. MH4
TGCGCGACGCCGAGACCGCGGTGGCGCTCGCCGCCGCCCTGCCCTCGGTGCGGCACCGGGTGAAATCGGCGCTGCTGGTCGCCGCCGCGACCGCCGCCACGGGCGACCTGGACGGGTCGGCGCGACGGGCCCGCGCGGTCGACGACGAGTGCCGCGAACACGGCCTGTTGCCCCTGCGCTGGGCCACGGCGCTGCTGCGTGCCGGGGTGTGCGCGGAGGCCGAGTCGCGGGCCGCCGCAGCCGAAGCCGCAGATCATGCGGCCCGAATCCGCGCATGGGGTGGGGATTTCACGGCGCCGTCCTGGTGACCCCTCCCCGGTGATCTTCCTGAGAGGTCTCATAGAAGGGGCCAGGCCCGCTAGCGGGTGATCAACGGGTCGCTATTGTTAGTCCCGTTCCGCCCCTTCGGTGGAAGCTCGGTCACATTGGACCGCGCCACTCGTAACGCCAGGAAAATCTCTGACGATGACGCATATGGGCGAAGAGTTGGACCTCGCCGTCGCTGCGGCTGCGCAGGGCGACAGGACTGCTTTAGCTCAGGTACTGGAACTGATCCGTCCGCTGGTAGTCCGCTACTGCCGGGCCAGGATCGGGGCCGCGGAGCGCGGGCAGCTCTCCGCGGATGATGTTGCGCAAGAGGTCTGTTTGGCTGTGATGACCGCCCTGCCCCGCTATCAGGATCAGGGTCGGCCCTTCATGGCCTTCGTTTACGGCATCGCTTCGCACAAGGTCGCCGACGCCCATCGCAACGCCGCCCGTAACAAGGCGGAGGCGATGGCCGAAGTACCAGATGTCATATCCACCGACCAGGGACCGGAGCAGCGAGCTCTCGACTCGGAGACGAGCAGGCAGATGAACACTCTGCTGGCAACACTCCCCGAGAAACATCGGGAAATCCTGATCCTGCGCTTGGTCATGGGTCTGTCAGCAGAGGAAACCGCAGTCGCCGTGGGCAGCACGGCGGGGGCGATACGAGTAGCCCAGCACAGGGCACTCGCGAAACTGAAGTCACAAGTGGCGAGGGCAGGTGAAATGTATGGCTAGGGATGGCGAGCGCGGTCGAGGCGACCGGAAGGTTTGGCGTGGGTCGCACGACAGCGGTCCCTACGCCGCCGAGGATGCCGGTGATTCCGGTCCGGTCGACATCGCGGCGGTGCGCAGCGATGATGCGCTGATCGACGCGATCGCGAGCGACGGACCGGTGCGTACCGACAGCCCCGAGGAGTTCCAGCTGGCGTCGTTGCTCGCGGATTGGCGAGCTGACCTGCTGGCCGAGCCGATGCCCGCGGGTCCTGATCTGGACACCGTGTTCGCGGCGGTCAATCAGGAGATCGGCGCGCGGCAGGTTCGAGTCGGAGCTTCCTCGCGCGGACGTCTACGGCTGGTACGACCCATTCTCGGCGCGGCCGCGGCACTGGCCGTGGTCTTCGGCGGCATCACAGCGTTCTCCTACAGCGCGGCACCCGGCGATCCGCTGTGGCGCGTCAAGGAGGTCGTGTTCAGCGAGCAGGCGCAGTCGACCGTCGTGGCACGTGCCGACGACGATCTCGTCGCCGCGCAGAACCTGCTCGACGCCGGTAATCCGGAGCAGGCGCGGGCCCGGCTGGAACAGGCTTCGGCCACCGCGAGCCAGGTCAACGACCCGGGCAAGCGGGAGGATCTGGTCGCCCGCTGGAACCTGCTGCGTGACGAGCTGGCCAAGCGCGCGCCGGAGATCGCCGCCCAGCTGGCGCCGTCGGCGCCGACCTCACCCGGACAGACCAAGCCCACCTCACCGTCGCCGGCCTCGCCGACCCCCAACCCGGGCAGCACCGCTCCGGTGGCGCCGACCGGTCCCGGTGGTACCGCCGACCCGTCCTCGGAGCCGCCGGTGATCCTGCAGACGCCGGGTCCGGGTTCGGAGACCAAGCCGCTCGTTCCGCCGGTCACCGTCGAACCCACGGTGCCGCCGGTGACCACCGTGCCGACCACACCACCCCCGGTGACGGTCGACCCGACCACCCCGCAGACAACCATCGCCGAACCACCGCCGGTCACCGTGCCGACGGTGGTCCCGACGTCCGCTCCGGTGCCACCCACGGTGCCACCGACCCTGCAGACGCCGCCGGCCATGACGATCCTGCCCGCACCGCCCGCGGTGCCGTCACCCTGATCGTCGCGTTCTGACGACGAAGGCCCCGAACCTCAGGTTCGGGGCCTTCGTCGTTGGTGTCTGTCGATGCCGTGCGGCAACCGTCCCCCGCGCACGCGTGACCGGAGCGGGGGAGCGGCGCCCAGCGGACGGCTCAGCTGTCGAAGCCGTCGAAGCCGTCGCCGTGGAACGCCTCGTTCATCGAGGCGTCCGCGTAGCCGCGGCAGTAGTCCCAGGTGACGTACGCCTCGGGCGTCGGGTCGTAGGCGGGCTCGTGCGGACGGACGGTGCCGTCGACGAGTAGCTGGAGCAGGTTCGCCCGCAGCATGTCCCAGTCGTGGTAGTGATCTTGCCGACAATCCTCGCAGCTGACGACGAGCCCGCGGATGCCGCGATGGGCCAGCAGGGCTTCGTAGACGGCGAGGTCGGCGAGATCTTCCTCGACCGCGAGGCGCTCATGAGGATCCAGCGGCTCACCGGGCTCGATCGCATCGAGCGCGGCAGACGGGTCGGAGGGGTCTCCGGCGAAGGGATCCGGCGGCAGGCCAGGTGGTAGATGGTCACGCACATCCCCACGGTACGCAGTACTTGGTGGTCTGCGCCAGCGATGCACCGGGCAAGTTTGCCGCGGGGCTCACTTCACAGGCGTGTTCGCCCGCCGGATACCATGGAATGCAGGCGTCGGCGAGCTTGTTCTCACCGACCATCAATCATTTCCGCTCAGCACCGTCGCGCTGCATCTATCGGCGTCGGTTGCTACCGACGACCAGGAGGGGTCGATCCGAATGAGTAATCCCGTGTCGGGCGAACGAATCGCGGTGCGCCCTCCTACGGGTGGCGACGATCCGACCAAGATCGCCATGCTCGGCCTCACGTTCGACGACGTGCTGTTGCTGCCTGCCGCCTCGGATCTCATCCCCAGTTCCGTCGAGACCTCCAGCAGGCTCACCAGGGAGATCACCCTGCGCACCCCGCTGGTGAGTTCGGCCATGGACACCGTCACCGAGGCCCGCATGGCCATCGCGATGGCGCGTGCCGGTGGTATGGGCGTGCTGCACCGCAACCTCTCGGCCGCCGATCAGGCCGCCCAGGTGGAGACGGTGAAGCGGTCGGAGGCGGGCATGGTGACCGACCCGGTCACCTGTCGTCCCACCGACACCCTCGCCGAGGTCGACGCCATGTGCGCCCGGTTCCGCATCTCGGGTCTGCCCGTGGTGGACGAGACCGGCGCGCTGGTGGGCATCATCACCAACCGTGACATGCGTTTCGAGGTCGATCAGGATCGTCGCGTCGACGAGGTGATGACCAAGGCGCCGCTGATCACCGCCCAGGAGGGCGTCACCGCCGAGGCCGCGCTGGGTCTGCTGCGCCGCCACAAGATCGAGAAGCTGCCGATCGTCGACGGCAACGGCCGCCTGCGCGGCCTGATCACGGTCAAGGACTTCGTCAAGACCGATCAGTACCCCAACGCCACCAAGGACCGCGACGGCAGGCTGCTGGTCGGCGCCGCGATCGGTGTCGGCGAGGACTCTTGGTCGCGCGCGATGACGCTGGGCGACGCCGGGGTCGACGTGCTGATCGTCGACACCGCTCACGGTCACCAGTCGCAGGTGCTGCAGATGGTCGCCAAGGTCAAGGCCGAGGTGGGCGACCGGATCCAGATCGTCGGCGGCAATGTCGCCACCCGCGCGGGCGCCGCGGCGCTCGTCGAGGCGGGCGTCGACGCTGTCAAGGTGGGTGTCGGTCCCGGCTCGATCTGCACCACCCGCGTGGTCGCCGGTGTCGGCGCCCCGCAGATCACCGCGATCCTCGAGGCCGTCGCCGCGTGCAAGGCCGCCGGTGTGCCGGTCATCGCCGACGGTGGCGTGCAGTACTCCGGTGACGTCGCCAAGGCCATCGCGGCCGGCGCCTCCACCGTGATGCTCGGCTCGCTGCTCGCGGGCACCGCCGAGGCCCCCGGTGACCTGATCCTGGTCAACGGCAAGCAGTTCAAGAGCTACCGCGGCATGGGTTCGCTCGGCGCCATGCAGGGACGCGGCCAGGCCAAGTCGTACTCCAAGGACCGCTACTTCCAGGACGACGTGCTCGCCGAGGACAAGCTGGTCCCCGAGGGCATCGAGGGACGCGTGCCGTTCCGTGGCCCGGTCAACCAGGTGATCCACCAGCTCGTCGGCGGCCTGCGCGCGGCCATGGGCTACACCGGTTCGCAGAATATCGAGCACCTGCAGAACGCGCAGTTCGTGCAGATCACCGCGGCGGGCCTCAAGGAGAGCCACCCGCACGACATCACCATGACGGTCGAGGCCCCGAACTACACCGGGCGTGGCTGAGTACAATAGCTGCGTTTGTGCGCCGGAGGGCCGACCTCCGGCGCACAAACACGTGGGCAACTCGCACCTGGCAGGGGCTTGCGGTCCGCTGACCAACAGCGAAGGCTGGCGTCGAGATGTTGTCGGCCTTCCAACACCAACGTTCCCCGCACCCGCGACCTCGAGGAGCGGCGGCCACGCAGTGGCCGGTTCGCGGCCGGGCCGCCGGTCAGGCGCCGCGGCGTAGGCGACGCAGGAGCAAGCCGCGGTGACCGACCGGCGGCCCCCAGGGGGCCGCGAACTCGAGCGCGCCAGCGCTCAGAAAGCAGAGCGTGACTGTGCGTGACATGGTGGAAATCGGAATGGGCAGGGTCGCGCGGCGGACCTACGAGCTCGACGACGTCGACATCGTCCCCTCGCGGCGGACGCGCTCGTCCAAGCAGGTCTCGCTGGCCTGGCAGCTCGACGCCTACCGTTTCGAGATCCCGGTGCTCTCGCACCCGACCGACGCGCTGGTCTCCCCGGAGTTCGCGATCGAGCTGGGTCGCCTCGGCGGCCTCGGGGTGATCAACGGTGAGGGCCTGTGGGCCCGGCACGCCGACGTCCAGGACAAGGTCGATCAGCTGATCGATCTCGTCGACAAGGGGGGTTACGAACGCGCGATCTCCCTGCTGCAGGAATTACACGCCGCGCCCATGCAGCCCGATCTGCTCGCGGCCGCGGTCGCGCAGGTGCGCGCCGCGGGCGTGACGACCGCGGTGCGGGTCAGCCCGCAGAACGCGCGGGCGCTGACCCCGGCGCTGGTGCAGGCCGGGGTCGACCTGCTGGTGGTGCAGGGCACCATCATCTCCGCCGAGCATGTGGGCGACGGTGAGCCGCTGAACCTGAAGACCTTCATCGCCGAGCTGGACGTGCCGGTCGTGGCCGGTGGCGTGAGCGACCACCGCACCGCGCTGCACCTGATGCGCACCGGCGCCGCGGGCGTCATCGTCGGCTACGGCTCCTACCCGGGCGCCACCACCACCGGCGAGGTGCTCGGCATCGGCGTGCCGATGGCGACCGCGATCGCCGACGCCGCCGCGGCCCGCCGCGACTACCTCGACGAGACCGGCGGCCGCTACGTGCACGTCATCGCCGACGGTGACGTCGCCACCTCCGGCCAGCTCGCCAAGGCGATCGCCTGTGGCGCCGACGCCGTGATGCTCGGTGTGCCGCTGTCGGTGTCGGCCGAGGCGCCCGGGCGGGGCTGGTACTGGCCCTCGGCGACCGCGCACCCCTCGGTGCCGCGCGGCTCGTTCCTGCCGGTCGACGAGTCTTGGCTCGACGGCGCCGACGGCACGGTGACCCGCCCGAACCTCGAGCGCGTGCTCTACGGCCCCTCCGACGACCCGTTCGGCTCGCTGAACCTGGTCGGTGGCCTGCGCCGCTCGATGGCCAAGGCCGGCTACTCCGACCTCAAGGAATTCCAGAAGGTCGGGCTCAGCGTCCGCTAGCGCACGGGGGTCAGGGCGACCCTTTCCCGCAGGAACCGTGCGATCGCCGCGTTGACCGGTTCTGGGTGGGTCATCGTGACGGCCAGCCGGGCGCCATCGATCTCCATGAAGGTGGAGGCGGTGAGCCCGTCGGCCAGCGTGCGGGCGCGCGTGCCCGCGATGCCGCTGTGGGTGGCGTGGATGATCAGTGCGGGGCAGGTGATCTCGCGCAGCCGGTCCAGCACGGAGTCGCGTCCGAGCAGGCAGCCGACGGCGGCGTCGAGGCCGTTGTGCGCGTCGCTGACCCAGCGTTTGGTCCACACGTCGCGATGCCGATCGTCGTCGCCGATCAGCCAGTCGGCCAGGCGGCCCGCCGCTTCCTCGCGCGAGCCCTTGTCGTGCCACTCGTCGAGGAAGCGCTGGGTCGCGGTGGACTGCTCCCTGGTCGGCCCGTGCGCCTCGGTGCTGATGAGGATGAGCGCGGCGACCCGCTCCGGCGCCACCAGCGCGGTCCGCAACGCCGTGAATCCCCCTTGCGCGGTGCCGCCGACCACGGCGCGCTCGGCGCCGATGTCGTCGAGGACCGTCAGCGCGTCGCGCGCGGCGGTCCAGTACGTGAACGGCAACCGCTGATCCTTGGTGCGGCCGTGTCCGCGCGCGTCCCAGGCCACGATCCGGAATTCGGGTGCCAGCACGGCCTGCTGCGCGGCGAACATGGTGCGGTCCATGAAGAATTCGTGGGCGAGCAACACCACCGGCCCCGTGCCACCGCTGTCCTCGTAGTAGATGTCGGCATCGATCGCGCGGGCGAATGGCACGAGCACGAGGATAGCCAGCCCGACCGGGGATTGCGCAATGTTCTCCCAACGCGTGTGCGCGCACCGATGCCCGCTGCTCGGCCCTCGTGCGGCGTCACTAAACTGTCCCGGTGGCAGAAACTCAGAGACCGGTCCTCGTCGTCGACTTCGGCGCACAGTACGCCCAGCTGATCGCCCGCCGGGTGCGCGAGTCGCGCGTGTTCTCCGAGGTGATTCCACACACCATGACGGTGGAGGAGATCGCCGAGAAGCAGCCGCTGGCCGTCATCCTGTCCGGTGGCCCGTCCAGTGTGTACGCCGAGGGCGCGCCCCAGCTCGACGCCCGGCTGTTCGACCTGAACGTGCCGGTGTTCGGCATCTGCTACGGCTTCCAGGCGATGGCGCAGGCCCTGGGCGGCACGGTGGCCCACACCGGCACCCGCGAGTACGGCCGCACCGAGCTCAACATCGACGGTGGCGTGCTGCACGGCGGCCTGCCGACCATCCAGCCGGTCTGGATGAGCCACGGTGACGCCGTGACCGACGCCCCCGAGGGCTTCGAGGTCACCGGCACCACCGCGGGCGCCCCGGTCGCCGCCTTCGAGGATCGCGCCCGCCGCCTGGCCGGCGTCCAGTACCACCCGGAGGTGCTGCACTCGCCGCACGGGCAGCAGGTGCTGAGCCGCTTCCTGCACGAGCTGGCTGGTATCCCCGCGCAGTGGACCCCGGCCAACATCGCCGAGGCCCTGATCGAGGACGTGCGCGCGCAGATCGGCGACGGCCACGCCATCTGCGGTCTGTCCGGCGGTGTCGATTCCGCCGTCGCCGCCGCGCTGGTGCAGCGCGCGATCGGTGACCGCCTCACCTGCGTGTTCGTCGACCACGGTCTGCTGCGGGCCGGCGAGCGCGAGCAGGTGCAGCAGGACTTCGTCGCGGCGACCGGCGCCAAGCTGGTGACCGTCGACGCGGTGGACAAGTTCCTGGGCGAGCTGAAGGGCGTCTCCGACCCGGAGGAGAAGCGTAAGATCATCGGCCGCGAGTTCATCCGCTCGTTCGAGGACGCGGTCTCGGGCATCGTGCTCGAGGAGGGCGCGGCCGCGGGGACCGCGCCGAAGGTCGAGTTCCTGGTGCAGGGCACCCTGTACCCGGACGTCGTCGAATCCGGCGGCGGCACCGGCACCGCGAACATCAAGAGCCACCACAATGTCGGCGGCCTGCCCGACGACCTCGAGTTCGACCTGGTCGAGCCGCTGCGCCTGCTGTTCAAGGACGAGGTCCGGGCGGTCGGCCGCGAGCTGGGCCTGCCCGAGGAAATCGTTGCCCGCCAGCCCTTCCCGGGCCCCGGTCTGGCCATCCGCATCGTCGGCGAGGTGACCGCCGATCGGCTCGACCTGCTCCGCCAGGCCGACGCCATCGCCCGCGAGGAACTCACCGCCGCGGGCCTGGACAAGCAGATCTGGCAGTGCCCGGTCGTGCTGCTGGCCGACGTGCGCTCGGTCGGTGTGCAGGGCGACGGCCGCACCTACGGTCACCCGATCGTGTTGCGCCCGGTGTCGAGCGAGGACGCGATGACCGCGGACTGGACCCGCCTGCCCTACGACGTGCTCGAGCGCATCTCCACGCGCATCACCAATGAGGTGTCCGACGTCAACCGCGTGGTGCTCGATGTGACGAGCAAGCCGCCGGGCACCATCGAATGGGAGTAGGGCGCTAGGCCGGTCGCCGTGGCGGCGCCACCTGGGTGAGCAGCAGCCTGCCGAGGAGGAAGCCGCCGGGCGGCCGATGGGTGGTCGGCGGCAGCGCCTTCGCCAGCGGAGTGGGCTGCCGATCGGATCGGGAATCGTCCATTGCCGTGTGTCCTCCGACGACAATGGCCCGTCACGGTGACGGGCCATTGTCGTATCTCGGTGTTCGGTGAGCTTTCGTCAGTGTCGTTTGCCGCGCGGGGAGATCGTCAGCATCAGGCCGATGACGATCGCCGCGATCACCACGCCCCAGCCGATCGGCAGGATGCCGCCGCTGTCGGGGGTCGGTGCGCCGAGCAGCGCCCAGACGCTCAGGGCCAGGGCGATCAGCCCGGTGCAGAGCAGGGAGAACGCCGGTCGGCGGGGTTCGGTGCCGGTCGGGTCAGCCACGGGTCACCTCCACGTCACCCAGGTGCATCTTGATGTGCAGGTCCAGGACCGGGGCGCCCGGTGTTTTCGGGCCGCTCAGCCCTTCGACGCAGGTCGCGTCGGCCACCCGGATGTCACATGTCGTGTTCACTGTCATCCCTTCGGGCAGGTGCACTTTCGCGTCACCGATGTTCACCGCCACTTCGACGCTGCGCGATTCGGTGAGGTTCAGGCCCCGCAGATCCAGAGTGCCCGAACCGATGTCGAGGGCGTAGCGGGGCTGGAGTTCCGACACCGAGGTGGGCGCCCAGACGCGATCGCCGATGGCGCCGCCGTTTTCGAAGTCGATCGGCCCGATCAGCGAGGCCAGCAGGACGAACCCGGCCAGCGGGGCGGTCAGTACCAGCAGTCCGTAGCCGCGCCGCAGGAACGCGCCCGCGATCAGCCCGAGCCCGACGACCGCGAGCGCGACGGCCGCGATCCGCGCCGGGGTCATCCATTCGACGCCCGAGGCCGCGGCCGCACCGGCGAACGCCGCCGCCAGGATCGCCAGGCCGATGGTGACCGGGGTGAGCCGCGACCGCGGCTTCTTCGGCGGCGGGGGCGGCACCGCCACGGCGTAGCGCGGTGCCGCCTCGGGGAGCTCCCAGGCCAGCGGCGCGATGCCGAGCGGATCGATGCCGCTGGGCACCTGCGCGCCGCTGCGCGGGAAACCCGGTGTGGGCGAGGGGAGGTCCGTGCGGAGGACGGCGGTCGCGGCGAGCCCGAGGTCCTGGATCGGCGCGGGTGTCGCCACCTCGGCCGATCCGGCGTCGCGCTTGTCGAGATCGATGGTCGTCGTGGGATCGCTCGAATCGTCCACGGCGCGGACGAGATCGGTCGATGCGGCATGCGGGGTGGCTTCCGCTGCGTCGGGCTCGGCCGTGCTGGCGGGCGTCGAGGTGGCGGTGTCCATGTCGGCGGGTGGGTTCGTCGTGTCGTCTACCGCTGCGGCCGCGGCGGATTCGCTCGTCGCGACCACGTCGACTACGTCCGCCGAATCCGACGCGTGCGCGACGTCGGTGGGGCCGGGTTCGGCGGTGGCCGGTGCGAGGTCCTTGTGCAGGACGATCGTCTCGGTGGTGTCGACCCGGAGCAGGGGCGTGGATTCGGCTGCGTCGGTGCGGGTTTGCGCGCGAGGCGGCACGGTTGTGGCCGGATCGGGGACGTAGGCGTCCGGCAGCTTGGTGTAGGGCGTGTACATCCCGGTCGGTGGCACATCGGGGACGTACGGGTACCCGCGGACCGGCACGCCGGTCGGGTAGCCCGCGGCCGGGTAGCCCGCGGTGCCGAGTGATTCGGCGCGGACGGTGTCGAAACCGCTGGGCAGTTCGGGGTGCCGGATGTAGAGCATCCACCAACCCGCCAGCATGAGTCCCATGCTGACCACCCCGGAGCCGCCCATTCCGAGCCCCACCGGACCCATGGTCGATACCGCGATCGCCAGCGCGACGATCAACACGATCGTCTTGGTCTGCGAGTGCGTGCCGCGCGCGTGATCGGTCAGCGCCTCGGCCGCCGACGCCTCGTTCCCCGCGGAGCTGAGCACCAGCCACGCGAGCAGATACAGCACGATGCCCGCGCCACCGAAGATCGTCGAGACCACGAACGCCACCCGCAGCAGCACCGGATCGACGCCGTAGCGGAGCCCGAACCCGGCCGCGACGCCGGCGATCGGCCCCTGCCGCGGCAGCCGGACGGGCCGCGTATGCCACATCTGCTGGATCTGGTCACCGAAGCTCGTTCTGCTCATGTCCTCCATGGTGTGCTCGACCAGTCCTTTCGCACATCGGGGTGAACCCTGAGGTTTGCCCGGGTTCCCCGGTCAGGCGCAGGGTGGGCGGTAGGAGACGTTCGGGACCTGACGGTGCCAGACGGGTTCGGTGAGCGCGTCGCCGGTGGCCGCGCAGATCCGGGCGGCGACCTGCTCGGGGTCCAGCTCCCAGACGCCGAGCTGGCCGTTGTCGGTGATCACGACCAGCTGTTCGCCGTCGGGATGCACGACCACCCGGCGATTGCGTCCGTCGGCGGGCCCGATCGGGCCGACGCCCTTGTGGGGTGCGCGCGGGTCCTCGATGGACCACAGCACGGTGGTCCCGTCATCGCTGGACAGGGCCAGACTGTCGCCGCCGATCGCGGTGGACAGCGAGATGATCGGGGACATCTCGGTGCGGATAGGGTCGGTGAGCGGCGCGATCGATCCGGGCTCCGCGACCGCCCACAGCCGGAAGTTGTCGAACTCCGTCACGATCATCGTGCGGTTGTCGGGCAGCAGCTGGGACGGCTGGAAGGTGGTCGTGGCGTGGGCGTCCACGGTGCCGATCAGTCGTGGATGGTCCGGGTCGGCCAGGCTCCAGATCTGGCGCAGGTACGGCTGCGCGCTGTCGCCGGGGTCGTAGGACATGGTCTCGAGCCGGTCGCCGTCGGCGGCGAAGCGGCCCGAGGAGAACTGCCCGTGTGTCGCGGTGAGCGGTGCTCCCCGGCGCACCGGTGCGGCCCGATCGGTGACGTCCCACAGCTGGAGCGTGGAGCCGTGGATCACCATCATCCGGTCGCCCTCGACGATCGATTCCGTGGTGTCGTCGGCGGGCCACGGTGCCAGCGGGCGCGGGGCCGCTGGATCGTCGAGGGCGAACACGAGTCGCTGGGCGCCGTATCGGTCGTGGACCGAGAGCGTGCGTCCGTCGGAACTCAGCGCCGGGTCCGACCGGCCGGGCGCACCGGCGATCGTGGTCACCCGGACCGGGCGTCGGGGATCGCTGGTGTCCCAGACCACGAGGGACCCGCTGGCGGACAGCACGGCCATCCGGTCGCCCGCCTGATCGAACACGGGCGTGAACGACGAATGCGGTGCCGTCGTGACCATCGATCGGGGCATCGTCCACAGGCGCAGCGATCCGTCGTTGCCCGCGCCGGCCAGCGTCGACGTGCCGGGCAGCTCGATGAGCGAGCGCGGGCCGCTGTCACAGACCGAGGCGACGGCCTGCAGGCAGGGGCCGGGACTCACCGCCAGCGCGGGTCCGGCCGGCTCCGGTTGGGCCGGATCGATGATGTTCCACAACCGGCCCGCTTCGGCGGAGCTGGTCGCGAGCCCGGTGCCGTGCCCGGTGAAGGCGATCGAGTGCAGGACGTCGTTGTCGACCCGGAAGGGCGAGCCGTAGCGACGTGGGCGATCGGGGTCGGTGACCTGCCAGAGTTCCACCCGGCTCGATTGCGGGCCCGCGGCCTCGGCCGATCCGTAGGTGCCGACGGCGAGCATCGTGGCGTCCGGGCTGAACGCGAGGTCGCGAAAATGATCGCTGCCCGGGATGACGATGGGGGCGCCGACCGGCCGTGCCGTCACCGGATCGCGGACATCCCACAGCTGCACCACATCGGGCGCCCCGGTGTCGAAGACGAGTCTGCCGATCGCGAGCAGGGCGCCGTCGGGACTGAACTCGACGACCGATTGCACGTGCGCGGAGCCGTCACCGGGCAGCTCGATGCGGCGTACGGGACCAGGCCGCTCCCCGAGGGACCAGAACGTCACCGTCGTCGCGTCCGACTCGACGAGGTGGGTGCCGCGCGGGCTGACCGCCATCGACTGCCGCCGACCGGGGGTGAGGGTCTGGAGCAGCCGCGGTGCCTCCGGCCGTGCGAAGTCCCACCACTGCACGCCGGACGGCCCGTTGGTGACCGCGCCGGTGCCGCCGGGGACGAAGGCCAGCACATCGATGGGGACGGCGAAATCGGATGCGATTCGTCGCGGTCGCCGCGCGTCGGTGGTGTCCCAGAAGCGGGCATGGCGGGCGAGATCGATGGAGACCAGCAGCCCGTCCGCCGGGCGGGCGACCAGGGTGTCGATCTGCTGGTCATGGGCGGGAATCGTGGTCGCGAGCGGCAGTTCCTGGCTGTTGAGCAGCTGGGTCCTGCTCGCCGGGTCGGGGCGCATCCGGAACGCGGCCAGCGACAGCTGCGCCGACAGCGACGGATCGCTGGTCCTGCTCCGCTGGGCGGCGGCGACCAGCTCGGTGTAGTCGCGGTCCGCGGTGCGCTGGTCGGCGAGCTTGCCGCGGTCCCAGGCGACGACACCGGTAGCCAGCAGCGCGAGCACCACGGCGGCGGCACCGGCCCGTCGGCGCCGGCCGAACCGGGCCGATCGCCCGGAGGCGTCGAGGAAGGCGCGGGCCCGCGGGCTGGTCGCGGTGCCACGGGCGTGCTCGTTCGCGCTGTCGAGCCGGGTGCCGCGATAGAGCAGCGCGGGATCGCGGGCGGCCGCCTCCCATTCGGTGGCGTCGGTCTCGAGGCGCTGGCGGACCAGGTGTCCGACCCGATCGGTGTCGATCCACCCGCGCAGCCGGGGCCAGGCGGTCAGCACGATCTCGTGGGAGAACTGCACCGAGTCCGCGTCCAGGGCGAGCAGCCTGCTCGCGGCGAGCACGTCCAGCGCCTGCCCCGCGGCGGTGGGATCGGCGCCCCGGGCGAGCAGTTCGGTCCGGCCGACGACGCGGCGGGTATCACGCGTGTCCTGGCCGACGGTGACCAGCGAGCCCAGCAGTTCCTGGGCGGCGTCCTGCTGGGCCGGGGTGAGTTCGCTCCACGCCGATTCGGCGGTCTCGGCGACCGACCCCGCCACCGCGCCCGCCGTGCGATACCCGGCGACGGTGAGTTTGCGGCCCTCGCGCTGCTGCCAGGTCGCGGCCATCACATGTGAGAGCAGCGGCAGGGCACCGGGGTCGTAGCCGTCGGTGTCGGCGTGCGCGCCGAGCCCGCGCAGCTCGGTCAGCACCAGCTCTTCCAGGCCCTGTTCGAGGGTGAGACCGGCTGCGGCCGCCGGCCCGGTGATCGCGCGCGAGACCTCGTCCAGCGACATCGGACCGAGCAGATAGTCGTTGTGCTGCAGGCTGTCCCGCAGGATCGGATGGTGCAGGCAGCGCTCGTAGAAGTCGGCCCGCAGCGCCAGGACCACGGTGAGTGGATCACGCGGGCGGCTGGTCAGCTCGGCGAGCGCGGTCAGGAACGCCGAGCGCTCGGCCTCGTCCGGGCAGAGGGTGAACAGTTCCTCGAACTGGTCGACGACGAGCACCCGGAGGTCGGGGCCGAGCGCGGCGGCCAGCCCGGCGGTCGGTGCCGTGCCCGGTGTCATGGTGGCCGACGGCAGGTCGAGGGCCGGGCGCAGGCCCGCGGCCAGCAGCGAGGACTTGCCCGCGCCCGAGGCGCCGATCAACACCACGATGCCGGTGGTGGCGCGGACCAGGTCGACGAACGCGGTGGTGGCCTGTTCACGTCCGAAGAACAGCGCGCGCTCCTCGGCCCGGAAGGCCCGCAGGCCAGGGTAGGGGCAGGTGTCGCCCTCGCTCGCCGTCGCCGTCCAGGTCACCGATTCCTGCCACAGGCGCCGCCATTCGTGCGGGTCGGCGAGCCTGCGCGGCAGTTGATGCTGGGCTTTTTCGGTCAGCTCGACCAGTGTCAGGATCACCGGCAGCAGCGATTCGAAGCGGGCGGGTACGTTGCGCCCGGCTTTCCAGTCACTGATCCGCTGTGCCGACGGCGTGCCGGTCTGGGTGTTGCGCATGCGCCGCTCCGTGGCTGAGGCGACACGGCGCAGCGTCGGATTGCCCGCTGCGGCATAGAGTTCGGCGAACCGCTGCGCGAAAAGCGCACGTGGCGAAGAACTCTCCTGATCCTCGATGGTCAAAGAACCCCCCGTTCGGTGAAAACGACCGAGGAGAATGATATTTGGCGCATCGGGACCCGGCGCGCCGCCGGGTCCCGATGCGGTCAGAGGAACATGGTGTCGCCGAAGACCGAGTTGGTCGCGCTCACCTGCGGCGTGGTCGCGGTGACCGTCGCCCAGGAGTAGATGTTGAGCGGCCCGCCGCAGTTGCCGACCATCAGATGGAAGTCACGGTTCACCAGGTAGGTGGTGCCCGTGCCCAGCGGCATGCTCCCCACATCGATCTTCTTGATCTCGCCGGGCGCCAGCGACAGGCTCAGATCGAGCCCCGCCGAGATCGACGGACCGATATCGGCCGACGCGTCCGGTCCCGACGAGCCGAACCCGATGGTGGCCCCCGCGCTCACCGAGATCCCGCCGTCCAGTCCCACCGACAGCGTCACGTCCACCGCGCAGGCGACGAGGTAGCCGGACTCGAGCGTGCCGCTCGCCCCCGGGGGCGCCGTCACGTACGCGGTGTTGTCGAGGAACACCTCCCGGTTGGTCGGCATGGCGTTGAGCGCGGGCACCTGCCGGTAGGACTGCTCGGTGTGGCCGAGGGTCAGCTCGAAGCCCGCGGGTCCGTGATAGGTCGTCTCGTGCGGGGCCATCGGTGTCGCCGAGGCGACGGGAGCGATTCCGACGGTGGTCAGCGCGATGGTGGCGGCGCCCAGCACGGTGGTGATGATGTTCAACGTTCCTCCCCTGTGTGTGGGCCGCTGTTTCCGGCCCGTCATCAAGGTAGGAATTCGTCCGGTGCCGACGCTGGCAACGGACCCGCTCTGAAGCCGATAATCGCAGGTGAGAGTGCTGTGTCCGGTTGTCCGGTCCGGACAGGAATCCGCCCCGAACAGCCCGGAACCGGGTCAGATCACCGCGTACGGGTACCCGGCGGCACGGCCCTGGAAGGACAGGATGCGGGGGTTCTGGACGCGGCCGTCGCGGATCTCGACGGCGCGCCGGATGGTCTCGCTGCCCTCCCAGGCGTCGGGGCCGGCCAGCACGATCGGGACGTACTCGAGCAGTGCCTCGGAGTTCTCCCAGGTGGCCGAATCCCAGAGAAACGAGGGACTGTGGTCGACCCCGTAGTGGTGCAGATCGGCGCCGAGGGTGAACATCGGGTCGGCGAAGGTCGTCGGGCGCGCCCAGGAGAAGCCCATACCCTCGTCGCAGGAGACGTCGATGAACAGGGTGCCGCGGGCGAACAGCTCGAGATCGTCCTCGGTGACGAACATCAGCGGTTCCTCGGTGTCCTGGAACATGCAGTTGACGATCACGTCGTAGGTGGCCAGCACTTCGGCCAGCGGCCCCGGCTCGGGCGCCTTCAGCGCGAGCGTGCGGCTCGGGTCGGCCGGGTCGCGCTGGAAGTGCTGCATGCGCACCGAGGCGAACGGCGAGGCCACCGCCGACACGCTGCGCTGGGTCAGCACCGTCACATCGCTGATGCCGAGTGCCGAGAGCGCGCGGACCGCGCCGCGCGCTGTCGCGCCGAAGCTGATCACCGCCGCCCGCTTGCGACGCCCGTAGTCGCCGGTGATGCCGCGCAGTTGCAGGGCGTGCATGACCGAGCAGTAGCCGGCCAGTTCGTTGTTCTTGTGGAAGACGTGGACGCTGAAGTTGCCCGCCGTGGTCCAGTGGTTCATCGCCTCCCAGGCGATCAGGGTCAGCGCGCGGTCCACGGCCAGCTGGGTGATCCGCCGGTCCTGCACGCAGTGCGGCCATCCCCACACGATGGTGCCGGGCCGCATCTGTTCGAGGTCTTCGGCCAGCGGCTTGGCCAGCAGCAGCACGTCGCATTCGGCGAACAGTTCCGCGCGGGTGCGAAAGCCCGCGACCAGGGGCGCGAGGAGTTCGTCGGGATAGCCGAACCGGTCACCGTAGCCGTGTTCGAGGAAGATCTGACCGCGCAATCCCGGATCGATCCGGTCCAGATGGGCCGGGTGGATCGCCAGCCGGTGTTCGTTTTCCTTGCGGGAGGTCGCGACAAGGCCGACGGTCAGGCGCTTCACAGTTGCTTCACCTGGTCAGCCTACGCGTACCGGGCGGCGCGGAAAGCGGCAAGATCAGGGAGATTCCCGATGCCGGGGGCCGCGCGAGCGTGCCAGTATCGAAGGATGGATCCGTCTGTTCCCGCCCGCGCCGCCGCCCAGGGGCCCGTCGCCCCGCGCGGGTACGGCACCGCACCGGGGAACAACGCCACCCCGCCGCCGAACCGCGCACCCCGCTATCCCGGTGGCCCCGGCGCCGCGATGAACCCGGGCGGACACCGGCACCCGAAGGGCCCGCAGCGCTTCGTCGCACGGGCGCTCGGCAACGGCCAGGCCGTCTACGGCACACCGCACCCCTACGTCCCGCAGCCGCAGTTTCGCCCCGCGCCCGGCTACTACCCGGCCGGGTACCCGACGCCGTCGGGGTACGGCGTGCCGCGGGGCTACCGGCCGGGCGTGCTGCCGACGCCGGGCCCCGAGCCCGTCGGCCCGCCGCTGCCGGAGACCCCGCGACTGGTCCGCCGGACCGGTGGCCGGGTGGTCGGTGGCGTCGCCGGTGGGCTGGCCGATCATCTCGGCGTCGACGTGTTCAAGGTGCGGATGGCGTTCGTGCTGCTGTCGGCCCTGGTCGGCGCGGGCCTGGTGGCCTACGGGCTGCTGTGGATCTTCACCCCGGGCGGCAACGACGCGGCCAAACCGACCGGCGACGAGCGCAGGCAGGCGATCGGCCTGGCCCTGCTCGGCCTCGGTCTCGCGGTCACCGTGGGTTGGCTGTTCCAGGGCACCGCCGCGAAGGTGATCGCCCCGATCGTGGTGGTCGCGGTCGGTGCCGCGCTGGTCTGGCGCGAGTACGACGTCGCCGCGCCCGGACCTCGCGCGCTGTTCGGGCTGCCCGCGCGGCCGTCGGTGGTCACCTGGTCGCGGATCGTGGCCGGGGCGACGCTGATCGTGGTCGGCCTCGGCGTGGTGGTGCTGGCCAGGATCGACCTGAGTTCGCTCGGATCGGCGTTGATCGCGGTCGCGGTCACGCTGGTCGGCGCGGGCCTGCTGACGGTGCCGCTGTGGCTGCGCATGGTCCGCGCGCTCAACGCCGAGCGCGGCGCCCGCATCCGCAACGAGGAGCGCGAGGAGATCGCCTCGCACCTGCACGATTCGGTGCTGCAGACCCTCGCGCTGATCCAGCGGCAGGCCGAGGACCCGCAGGAGGTCCTGCGCCTGGCCCGCAGCCAGGAACGCGAACTGCGCAAGTGGCTGTTCGACGACACCGCCCCCGCCCAGTCCAGCCTGGCCGCCGCGCTGCGCACCATCGCCGGTGAGGTGGAGGACCAGCACGGGGTGAAGGTCACCCCGGTGACCGTCGGCGATGTGGCGATGGACCCCGGTGACACCGGCGCGGGCCTGCCGAAGGAACACTTCACCGCGCTGCTCGGCGCGAGCCGGGAAGCGCTGGTCAACGCGGCCAAGCACGCGGGCGTCCCCGAGATCGACCTGTTCGCCGAGACCGAACCGCATCAGGTGAGCATCTTCGTCCGCGACCGCGGCGCCGGTTTCGACACCTCGGCCGTGCCCGCCGACCGGCGCGGTGTCGCGAAGTCGATCTGCGCCCGCGTCGAACGCCGCGGCGGCACCGCCGTCATCGACTCGACCATCGGTCGCGGCACCGAGGTGCGCATCGTGATGCCGCGCTCGGACTCCGGCACCTCGGACCCGGCCGCCGACGCCGCCCCGGCCGACGCGCCGCTCCCGCCCGAGGCATGAGCGATCCGCAACGGCTGCCCCCGAGCGATATTCGTGGGCCCGATGCCTCGGTCCGAACCGACATTCACGGTCGTGTGGTACCGATGAGAACAAGTCGATCGCCGGTGGGATGAGAGTGAGCTGTCAGTGAGTGTTCGGGTGTTCCTGGTCGACGATCACGCGGTGTTCCGGTCCGGCGTGCGCGCCGAACTGAGCCGCGAGACCGACATGGAGGTCGTCGGCGAGGCGGGCGCGGTGGCCGAGGCGGTCGCGGGGATCGACGCGGCCAAACCGGATGTGGTGCTGCTGGACGTGCACATGCCCGACGGTGGCGGTGTCGCGGTGCTGACCGGGATCGCCGACGGCCCGGTGTGCCTGGCGCTGAGCGTGTCCGATGCCGCCGAGGACGTGATCGCGGTGATCAGGGCGGGCGCGCGCGGGTATGTCACCAAGACGATCTCCGGCGCCGAACTGGCCGACGGCATCCGCCGCGTCGCCGGGGGTGACGCCGTGTTCAGTCCGCGGCTGGCCGGTTTCGTCCTCGACTCGTTCACGGGCCGATCGCCGGTGCCCGAGCCGCCGCTCGATCCCGAGCTGGACTCGCTCACTCCGCGCGAGCTCGAGGTCCTGCGCCTGCTGGCCCGTGGCTACACCTACCGCGAGATCGCCGAGACCCTGTTCATCTCGGTGAAGACGGTGGAAACCCACGCCTCCAACGTGCTGCGCAAGACCCAGCAGTCCAATCGCAACGCGCTGACCCGATGGGCCCATCGCCGCCGGATCGAGTGATCACATCACCGCGATGATGATCGCGATCAGGATGACCAGGCCGATCAGCACGCCGGCGCCGATGGCCAGCGGCGCCCCGTTGGGCAGGTTGTCGACGAAGCTGCCGCTGCGCTGGGCCGGTGCCTGGGCGGCGGCCAGCGGGGCGCGCTGCGGGCGCGGCAGCGGGGCGGAATGCGGGCTGCGCAGGCCGCTGGCGGAGTTGCGGGCGGCCCAGGACGGGATGGTGCCGTCCTCGGTGCGCAGCGGCACGCCGAGGATGTAGGCGGCGGTGCCGGGGCCGAAGGCGGCGGTGAGGATCTCGTCGCGCGCCTGGGCCATCGTCGGGCGGCGCTGCGGGGCCGGTTCGAGCATGTGCAGCAGCGGCTGGGTCAGGATGCCGCTGCGGCTGGGCGGGATGATCCGGCCCATCGCGGCCCGGGTGACGACATCGTTCTCGTCGTCGTCGAAACCGAACGGCGGCTGGCCCTCCAGCGCGGTGTAGAGCGTGGCGCCGAGGGAGAACACGTCGCTGGCCTCGGTGGGCTGGGCGCCGCGGGCGACCTCGGGCGGCAGGTAGGCGGGGGTGCCGGTGATGGTGCCTTCCGGGTCGTCGCCGTGGGTGTCGCCCGCGCCGCGCGAGATGCCGAAGTCGCTGAGCTTGGCCTTGCCGAGATCGGGACCGCGATCGGCGACGAGGATGTTGCCCGGCTTGATGTCGCGGTGCACGATGCCTGCGGCGTGCGCGGCGGCGAGCGCGTCGGCCACCTGCGCGCCGATCTGGGCGACCTCGACCGCGGGCAGCGTGTCGAACAGCGTGAGCGCCTTGGCCACGCTGCGCGAGGGTAAGTACTCCATGACGAGCCAGGGTTCGCCCGCCTCGATCACCACGTCGTAGACGGCGATCGCGTGCTCGTGCGACAGCTTGGCCGCCACCCGGCCCTCGTGCACGATGCTGCTGCGGATGCGCTCGGCCTCGGCCTCGCTCAATCCCGCCGTGGAGAGCACCTGCTTGATCGCGACCTCACGGTTCAGCAACCGGTCCGTCGCGAGCCAGACCGCGCCCATGCCACCGCCGCCCAATTTCGACTGCAGGCGGTAGCGACCCGCGACGAGGTAGTCGGGGCCGATATGGGGACGAGCACGTTCGGTCACGGGTGCGAGGGTAGTCGAATATGCCGATGACTGGCCGGTATCACGACGCGCGGGTATAAGGGGGCCCGCTGTGGACACGGGGCGGGGGTGGGTGTCACCCTGGTCGCGATCGAACGTATATTCGAATACGATCGATAGCTGAAACGGTGCTGCCGTTCCGGTGCCGGGCGGTTCTCCGCTCGCGGGTCCATCGTGGAAGTAGGTGGTGTTGATGGGTTCGGATGCGTTGTCGCCCGAGGTGGCGGCCCGGGCGCGCACGCTCGACGAACTGCGCAGGCGGATGGCCGCGGTACCGGGCCGAGGCGAGTCCGCCACCGGGCACATCCCCCGTGAACAGCCATTACGTCGCGATCTGTTGCCGGTGCCCGCGCCGCTCGCCGAACTGTTGCCCGAGGGTGGCCTGCCCAAGGGTGCCGTGGTCGCCTATACCGGCGCGCACTCGTTGCTGTCCGGTCTGCTCGCCGCGGTGACCGGAGCCGGTGGCCACGCCGCGGTGGTCGGCCTGCCCCGGCTGGGTTTGCTGGCCGCCGCCGAGATGGGCGCGCAGCTGTCCCGGCTGGCCGTGATCCCCGATCCCGGCCCCGATCCGGGCGAGGTGGCCGCCGTCCTGCTCGACGGCCTCGATCTGGTCGTCCTCGGGCTCGACGGCGTCGCCGTCCCACCCGCCCGCTGCCGGGTCCTCGCCGCCCGCGCCCGCAACCGCGGCGCCACCCTGGTCGTCGCGGGCGGTACCTGGACCAATCCGTCGCTGCGCCTGGACACCCGCGTCACCGGCTATCGCGGTCTCGGCCCGGGCCGCGGCCGCCTGCGTTCGGTCTGCCTGGACGTGCGCGTCAGCGCCAAGGCGGGCCCACCCCGGCACGGCCGGATAGACCTGTGCGCCAAGGCCGGTCGCACCGAATGGCTCGCCCGCGAAGCGGAGACCCGCGCGGCGGCCGACCTGCGGGAGGCCGTGTCGTGACCGGCCGGCGGCGGCCATCCGGTCAGGCGCCGATCGCCTGCCCGACGGCCCCGCCGAGCCCGGGCCGCCGCACGGCGGCTCGACCGATCACGGTGTGCCCCGAGCCCGCGACGACAGTGGCGACGGCGCCGAGGCTGTCATCGGCCTCGACCGGTGGTTCCGCGCCGGAGCCGCGTCCCGGCGGTCGGCCGGGGCGGTTCCCCCGCCGGTGGCGAACGCTGACCAGCGGTGGACATCCGGCCGCCGACGGTCGTCGCGTCGGGGACAGCCGATGACGCGGGCCGAGCGCGTGCTGGCGTTGCTGTGTCCGGACTGGCCCGCGGTGGCGGCGGCCGCGGCGGCGGGGGTGCCCGCGGATCGTCCGGTGGCGGTGCTGCACGGGAACCGGGTGGTGTCGGCGTCGGCGATCGCCAGGGCCGAGGGTGTGCGCGAGGGCGTGACCCGCAGGGAGGCGCAGTCGCGCTGCCCCGATCTGGTGGTCGCCCAGGCCGATCCGGACCGGGACGCCCGGCTGTTCGAACCGATCGCCTGCGCGGTCGACGCGACGGTGCCCGGTGTCGAAGTGCTGCGCCCTGGCCTGCTGGTGCTCGGCGCGCGGGGCGTCACCAGGTTTTTCGGTTCCGAGGAAGCGGCGGCGGTCCAGCTGATCGACGCCGTGGCGGTGGCGGGCGCCGAGGCCCAGATCGGCATCGCCGACGCCCTGTCGACCGCGGTGCTCGCGGCCCGCCGCGCCGCGTTCGTCCCGGTCGGCGGCGGCGCCCGCTATCTGGCGCCGCTCCCGGTGGCCGAGCTGGCGGCCGAATCCGCGCTGGCCCCGCCGGAACGCGCCGATCTGGTCGACCTGTTGCACCGCTTGGGATTACGCCGGGTCGGCGACTTCGCCCGGCTCGCCCCCGCCGACGTCGCCTCCCGCTTCGGCGCCGACGCGGTGCTGGCCCACCGCCTCGCCCGCGCCCTGCCGGAGCGGGCGCCCTCCGCGCGCAGGCCACCGCCGGAGCTGAGCGTCGACCTCGACTGCGATCCGCCGATCGACCGGGTCGACGCCGCCGCTTTCGCCGGCCGCACCCTCGCGACCCGGTTGCACACCGCCCTCACCGCCGCGGGTGTCGCCTGCACCCGGCTGGCCGTCACCGCGCGCACCGAGGCGGGGGAGGAACTCTCGCGGATCTGGCGCTGCGCGCGCCCGCTCACCCCGCTCGACACCGCCGACCGCATCCGCTGGCAGCTCGACGGCTGGCTCACCCATCGCGATCGCCCGACCGCGCCGATCGTCGCGCTGCGCCTGGAACCGGTCGAGGTGGTCGCGGCGGGCGCGCTGCAACTCGGCCTGTGGGGCGGGGAGGGCGAGGAGACCGAACGGGCCCGCCGCGCGCTGGTCCGGGTGCAGGGCCTGCTCGGCGGCGAAGCGGTGCGCGTCGGCGTGCTCAGCGGCGGGCGCGGTCCCGCCGAGCGGATCACCATGATCGCCCTCGGCGACGAGCTCACCCCGGCCACCGACCCGTCTCAGCCCTGGCCCGGCCGGCTCCCCGAGCCCGCGCCGACACTGCTGCTCCTGCACCGGCCCATCGTGCACCTGACCGCCGCCGACGGCACCGCCGTCGAGGTCACCGACCGCGGCCTGTTCACCGCCGACCCGGCCCGCCTGCACTGGGGTCGCAGGCAGTGGGCACTGCTCGGCTGGGCGGGCCCGTGGCCGGTGGACGAGCGCTGGTGGGCCGCCGCCGAGCAGGCGGGTCCGGCCGCCCGCGCCCAGGTCCAGCTCGACGCCGAACCCACCGAGATCAGGGCCGTGCTGCTCGTCTACGACGCCGCCGCCTGGCACGCCGAGGGCGTCTACGAATGACCGAACACAGGGTGCCCTTACCGCTGGCTCCGGCGCCGGTTCTACAGTGAAACGACGCCTGTTCCGGATCGGCCGGACATCGGTCGTGGAAGGAGCCGTCATGAACCCGTTCGAGAGCATGTCGTGCTCGGTGGCCGCGACGGAGCTGTCCCTGCTCGGCACCGCGGCGCATGTCACCGGCTGGCTGTGCATCGAGCATCCCGGTGCCTGGGGCCACGACGTGATCGGTGACGAGGTGCTCGGCCCGGAGATCACCGCCGAACTGGCCGCCCGCACCACCGCCGCGAAGGTCCGCCCGACCCTCATCCGCCGTCCCGGCCGCAACGAGTTCACCGGCACCCGCACCGTGCTGCTGGTCAGCTCGCGCCCCGAGGGTTCCTGGTGCGAGCGGTTCGAGATCACCGACCTGCGTCAGCTCCTCGACATCGACCTGCATCTGGTCGACGGCCCACCGCCGGGAATCGGTGCGCGCGTGGACGAGCCGCTGGTCCTGGTGTGCGCGCACGGCAAACGCGACCAGTGCTGCGCCCGGCTCGGCCGCCCGATCGCCGCCACCCTGGGCGCCGCCCATCCCGACCGCGTCTGGGAGGCCTCGCACACCGGCGGCCACCGCTTCGCCCCCGCCGTCGTCCTGCTCCCGTCCGGTCTCACCTACGGCCGCGTCGACGCCGACGCCGCCGAGGCCATGCTCGCCGCCGCCGACACCGGCGCCGTCTCGCTCACCGGCCTGCGCGGCCGCAGCTGCTACGACCCGATCGGCCAGCTCGCCGAAGTCGCTGTCCGCGAGCGGTTCCCGGCCCTGCCCGCCGACGCCCTGGTCGTCGAGCCCGATTCGAGCCACACCGCCGACCCGACCCTGGCCGGCGCCGCCGTCGTCACCCATCGCGACGGCCGCCGCTGGCGCGTCACCGCCCGCACGGTCCCCGCTCCGCCCCGCAAGGCCAGCTGTGGCGGCGCGCCGAAACCGGCCACCTACCTGGAAACCGCCGCGGTGGAGGAACTGTCAGTGCAGGCGCACCGGTAGTTCGGTCAGTCCGCGGATGAGGGTGCTCGTCTGATACCGCGGATCGTGGGCGTCGGGGGCGAGCGTCAGGGCGGGGAAACGGGAAAGCAGCGCGGTGAAGGCGATCTCGGCCTCCAGCCGGGCCAGCGGCGCGCCGACACAGAAATGGATGCCGTGGCCGAAGGCGAGGTGGCCGTTCGCCGCGCCGTCGACCCGGAGATCGTCGGGGTCGGGGAACCGGTGCGGGTCACGGTTGGCCGCGACGAGCGCGACGTGGACGAACTCGCCCGCGGGAATCTCGATGTCGCCCACCGTGATCGGCTCGGCCGTGACGCGCTCGGTGGACATGTTCACCGGGCCGTCGAAGCGCAGGAACTCCTCGACCGCCGCGGGCACGCCGGCGGGATCGTCGAGCAGCGCCCGCCACTGTTCGGGCGCGCGCAGGAGCGCGAGGGTGCCGTTGCCGATCAGATTGACCGTGGTCTCGTGTCCGGCGACGAGCAGCAGGAACGCCATCGCCACCAGCTCCTGGTCGGTGAGGCGGTCGCCGTCGTCGTCGGCGAGCACCAGCCGCGAGAGCAGATCGTCGGCGGGCCGCTCCTGCTTGGCGCGCACCAGGTCCGACAGGTAGGTGTGCATCTCGATCGCGGCGGTGGCGCCGTCCTGGGTGAGCCGGTGCACGCCGACGAGCAGTCGGGTCCAGGCCTGGAAACGGTCGCGGTCCGCGAACGGCACGCCCAGCAGCTCGCAGATCACCGCCACCGGAAGCGGAGTGGCGAAGGCGGCCATCAGGTCTACCTCGTCCTCGGCGGCGAATCCGTCGAGCAGCGCGTCGGTGATCTCCTGGATGCGCGGTCGCAGCACCGCCACCTGCCGGGTGGTGAAGGCCTTGTTCACCAGTTTGCGCAGCCGGGTGTGCCCCGGCTCGTCGGTGTTGAGCATGTGATCGGACAGCACCAGCGCCCGGCTGTCGACCAGTGTCCCCGTCCGGCTCGCCATGGTCGCCGCGAGTTCCGCGATGCCCTTGTGCAGCCGTGAATCCGCCAGCAGGGCCCGGCCCACCGCGTAGTCGAGGACCACCCACCGGACGATGTTGTCCGGAAACCGCACCCGATGCACGATCCCGCGCTCCCGCCATCGGCGATAGTAGGAGTGCGGATCGTCGTAGAAATCGTTACCGATGGTCTCGACCGTCGCAGGGCCCGAGTGATTCGCCGCCATGGCTCCAGGCTACGCCGACCGCGTCGCCACGAACTCGGGAAATCGGGCGAATTCAGCTGCTACACAGTAGCTTTCGCGCGACTCACCAATGGGTACCCGGCACCCAGCGCGCGGCGCGTCGCAGGGCGCTGCCGGTGGCCTTGCGCGCCGCCGACTTCGGTTTCGGCTCCGTTCGCGGCGCCGTCGGTTCGACGGCCGGTTCGGCGGGGTCGACCGATTCGCCCTTGGCGGCGGGGGAGTCCGGCAGGGCGCGGTAGTAGCGGTGCAGGATGCGGTCGCGCAGCTTGGGGGTGAGCAGCGCGCCGTACTCGGCGAAGGTGCCGAGCGGGACGTCGATGCGCTTGGGGCGCTCGGTGAGGGCGCGGACGATGGTGGCGGCGGCCCACTCCGGTGATTCGGAGGGGCCCTGGTCGCCACTCGGCGCGATCATCGGGGTGCGCACCAGCGGCATGTGGATGGTGGTGAAAGTGACGCCGTCGGCCAGGGTTTCGACGGCGGCGACCTCGGTGAACTTGTCCAGCGCCGCCTTGCTGGCGAGGTAGGCGGAGAAGCGCGGGGTGGCGACCTGCACGCCGGCGCTGGAGATGTTGACGATGTGACCGAAGCCGCGTTCGCGCATCTGCGGCAGCAGCGCCAGCGTCATCCGCAGCGCGCCGAAGTAGTTGACCGCCATGGTGCGCTCGAAGTCGTGCAGGCGATCGGTGGACCGGTGGATGGCGCGGCGGATGGACCGGCCCGCGTTGTTCACCAGCATGTCGACGTGGCCGTGCTGGTCGAGGATCGCCTCGACGGTCGACTCGACGGACTCGGCGTCGGTGACGTCGCACTGATAGCCGTGGGCTCGGCCGCCCGCGTCGACGATCTCGGCGACCACGGCGCCCAGTTCGTCGCCGCGGCGGGCGAGGAGGAAGACCACGGCGCCCTTGTCGGCGACCGCCAGCGCGGCGGCGCGCCCGATCCCGGACGACGCGCCCGTGATCACGACATGACTGCCGGTCAGATCGTGCCGCCGCCGACCGCGACGGCCCTGTGTACCGGGAGAAACCTGTGACATCACTGCTCCTTTGCAGCTCGTTCCCTCGAACTTACTCCAAAGTAAGTTCCGGGACCAGGTCTGGCGAAAAACTCGAAAATATGTTCGAACACCTCTCGCCAACATTCGAACGTATGTGCGATACTGGGCCACATGGCGGACGATCGGATGGCGGATATCTATGCCGCGGTGCGGCTCGGCGGTGGCGACCCGGAGGCGGCGCGCGCGGCGCTGACCAGGCTCTGGGACGAGGTAGGGGAAGGCGGCGACCCGTTGCATCGCTGCGTGATCGCGCATCACCTGGCGGATGTGCAGGAGTTGCCGGAGGGCGCGCTGCTCTGGGATCAGCGGGCGCTGGCCGCGGTGTTCGGGCCGGGCGTTCCGCTGGACGAGGGACTGCGCGGATTCTTGCCCTCGCTGTATCTGAATCTGGCCGACAGTCACCGTCGCGTCGGTGATTTCGACATGGCGCGGATGCAGCTGACCATCGCGCGCGGGCACCTGGACGTGCTCGCCAACGATGCCTACGGCGCGGTGATCCGGTCGGGTCTGGGGCATGTGGAGGCCGCGCTGGAGTCGCAATCGATGGAGCGTTTGCCCGCGAGTTGAGGGGTCGGGCAACCGCGATCGAGTGGGAGGTGCGGGTGATGCGGGGGCCGTGAGAGGAGTGGGCGCGTGGGCTGGAGCAACGGTCCGCCGACCTGGTCGGAACTGGAACGGGTGCTGTCGGGCAGGCCGTCCCGCCGTCCGGCCGAGGAGATGCATCCCGGCGACGGCGGTGACAGCCCGGCCTGGTCGCGCAAACGCGGTGCGTACGAGGCGAACTCGATCGCCAGGCCCACCGTGTCGACGGTGCCCTTCGCCGAGCTGCACGCCCATTCCGCCTACAGCTTCCTCGACGGCGCGAGTCAGCCGGAGGAACTGGTGGAGGAGGCGGTGCGCCTGGGGCTCGAGGCGCTCGCGCTCACCGATCACAACGGGTTCTACGGGACCGTCCGGTTCGCCGAGGCGGCCAGAGAATGGGGAATGCCAACGGTTTTCGGTGCCGAACTGTCACTGGGAACCGATGCGGAGGCGGCGCCTGGCCGAGGGGATGCGGTCAGGCGCCGTTCTGTTCCCCGGGGCGGGCTGCGGCCGATCGGTGATCCCCGGGGTGCGGTCGGCGGCCACGCCGACGCCCCGGACGCGCTGCCGCGCACGGGGACTCCCGACCCGAACGGGCCGCACCTGCTGGTGCTGGCGCGCGGGCAGGAAGGGTATCGCCTGCTGTCGCGGCAGATGTCGGCGGCGCACATGGCAGCCGGGGAGAAGGGCGTCCTGCGCTACGACCTCGACACGCTCACCGCCGCCGCTGCGGGTCACTGGCACATTCTGACCGGGTGCCGGAAGGGGCATCTGCGTCTGGCCATGGAACAGGACCTGCGCGCGGGCGACACCCGGCTGCCGAAAGCCGACGCGGCGCTGCGTGAGCTGATCGAACGTTTCGGCGCCGACCGGGTGAGCGTCGAACTCACCCACCACGGCATCGCCACCGACGACGAGCGCAACGAGTACCTGGTCGCGCTCGCCGACCGCCTCGGACTGCCGGTCCTGGCGTCCACCGGCGCGCACTTCGCCTCGCCCGCCCAGCGTCGCCGAGCCATGGCGCTGGCCGCGATCCGGTCCAGGAGCAGCCTGGACGCGATGGCGGGCTGGCTCCCGTCCACCGGCGGCGCGCATCTGCGCTCCGGCGCGGAGATGGCCGCGCTGTTCGCCGAGTACCCGCACGCGGTGGCCAACGCGGCGGAACTGGCGCGCGAGTGCGCCTTCGACCTGCGCCTGATCGCCCCGAAACTGCCGCCGTTCGAGGTCCCCGCCGGGCACGACGAGGATTCGTGGCTGCGCGAGCTGAGCTATCGCGGCGCGGCCGAGCGCTATGGTCCGCCGGAGCGGAATCCGAAGGCGTACGCGCAGATCGAGCACGAGCTCGCGGTGATCAAGAAGATGACCTTCCCCGGGTACTTCCTGGTGGTGCACGACATCGTCGACTTCTGCAAGCGCAGCGACATCCTGTGCCAGGGCCGGGGCTCGGCCGCCAACTCCGCGGTCTGCTACGCCATCGGCATCACCAATGTCGACCCGGTGCGCAACGAGCTGCTGTTCGAACGCTTCCTGTCCACCGAACGCGACGGCCCGCCCGACATCGACGTCGACATCGAGTCCGATCGGCGCGAGGAGGCCATCCAGCACGTCTACGCCAAGTACGGCCGCGACTACGCCGCCCAGGTGGCCAACGTCATCACCTATCGCGGCAAGTCCTCGGTGCGCGATGCCGCACGGGCGCTGGGCTTCTCGCCGGGGCAGCAGGACGCCTGGAGCAAACAGGTGAGCCGCTGGTCGGGGGTGTCGGCGGAGCAGGGCACCGATATCCCGGCACCGGTGCTCGAGCTCGCCGGCGAGCTCGACGGCCTGCCCCGGCATCTGGGCATCCACTCCGGCGGCATGGTGATCTGCGATCGGCCGATCGCCGACGTGTGCCCGGTGGAGTGGGCGCGGATGGCGGGGCGCAGCGTCTTGCAGTGGGACAAGGACGACTGCGCCGCCGTCGGCCTGGTGAAGTTCGACCTGCTCGGCCTCGGCATGCTCTCGGCGCTGCACTACATGATCGACCTGGTGCGTGAGCACAAGGGCGAGAAGGTCGAACTGCACGCGCTCGATCTCGCCGAACCCGCCGTCTACGAGATGTTGCAGCGCGCCGACTCGATCGGGGTGTTCCAGGTGGAGTCGCGCGCGCAGATGGCGACGCTGCCCCGGCTGAAGCCGCGCACCTTCTACGACCTGGTGGTGGAGGTGGCGCTGATCCGGCCCGGTCCCATCCAGGGCGGGTCGGTGCACCCGTACATCCGCAGGCGCAACAAGCTGGAGAAGGTCGTCTACGACCATCCGGCGCTGGAGAATTCGCTCGAACGCACGCTGGGCGTCCCGCTGTTCCAGGAGCAGCTGATGCAGATGGCGGTCGACGTCGCCGGGTTCACCCCCGCCGAAGCCGACCAGCTGCGCCGCGCGATGGGCTCCAAGCGCTCACCGGAGAAGATGGAACGGCTCAAGGACCGTCTCTACCAGGGCATGCGCGACCTGCACGGCATCACCGGCGCCGTCGCCGACCGGATCTACGAGAAGCTCTACGCCTTCGCCAATTTCGGCTTCCCGGAGAGTCATTCGCAGAGCTTCGCCTCGATCGTGTTCTATTCGTCCTGGTTCAAGCTGCATCATCCGGCCGCGTTCTGCGCCGGACTGCTGCGCGCCCAGCCGATGGGCTTCTACTCCCCGCAGTCGCTGGTCGCCGACGCCCGCCGCCACGGTGTGCTGGTGCACGGGCCCGACATCAACGCCAGCCTGGCCGAGGCCACCCTGGAGAACGTGGGCACCGAGATCCGGCTCGGCCTGTCCGGCGTCCGCCACATCGGCACCGATCTCGCCGAGCGGATCGTCGCCGAGCGCACCGAGGCGGGCCCGTTCACGTCGATGCTCGACCTCACCGGACGCGTGGAACTGACTGTCGCCCAGGCGGAGTCACTGGCCACCGCGGGGGCGCTGGACCGCCTGGTCGATGCGGTGCCCGGGTCCGGCGAGCAGCGACTTCGCGGTGCCGCGACCGGGACGAGTCGAGCCGCCGCGCGCGCGGTCGACGATGTCACGCCGGTGGATCGAGCGGGTGCGACGGTGCGTGTACCGGCGGAGTCGGCCGATCGGGCGGACGAACGCCCGGTTACCGGGCGCGGCAGCAGCGTGCGCCGGGCCGCGCTGTGGGCCGCGGGTGCCGCGGCGGGCGAGCGTCCGCACCTGCTGCCCGGTACCGGACCGGCGACCGTCGCCCCGTCCCTGCCCGGCATGAGCGCACTCGAACTCGCCGCCGCCGACGTCTGGTCCAGCGGCATCTCGCCCGGCAGCTATCCCACCGAATTCCTGCGCGCGCACCTGAACTCGCTCGGTGTCGTCCCGGCCGCCGACCTGTTGCTCGTCGAAGACGGCACCCGCATCCTGGTCGCGGGCGCGGTCACCCACCGGCAGCGTCCAGCCACCGCGGCGGGCGTCACCTTCCTCAACCTGGAAGATGAGACCGGCATGGTCAATGTCGTCTGCTCGGTGGGTCTGTGGGCCCGCTACCGCCGGCTGGCCCAGAACGCGACCGCACTGCTGATCCGCGGCCGCGTCCAGAACGCCGAGGGCGCGGCCAGTGTCCTGGCCGACCACCTCGAACACCTCGACCTCACCATCGCCGCCCGCTCCCGCGACTTCCGTTGAACCACTGCCGAATCGATGCCGGACATCCGGGAATCGCTGCGGTATCAAGGAAGTGGAGCATCGAATCGTGGGGGCCGCATGTCGCACTCCGAACTGAACGCACTGTCGGTGACCTACCGGCAGGGCTACCACTGGGCCGTGGTGGATCTGCTGGCGTCGCTGCCATCGATCGTGCTGAGCGGTTGGCTGCTGGTGGGAATCGCGGCGCTGTCGGCGAACTGGGTCGCGGTGCTGGTCGCCGTGCTGTGGGTGGCGTCGGGCCCGGTGATGCTGGGCTGGCGCCGGCTCCTGCTGGGGGCGATGGCGCTGTCGTCGGAACGGGACCTGCCGGACGAACACGACCGGGTGAACCGCGCGTGGGCGCGGGTCGCCGAGGCCGCCGGTGTGCCCGCCGCCACGACCACGGTGTGGGTCATGCGTTCCGAGGCCGTCAACGGAGCCGTCAACGCCAGCGGCTATGTCAGTGTCACCCGCGCTGCCGTCGAGGCTTTCACCGAGCGGCAGCTCGAAGCGCTGATCGCCCACGAACTCGGGCATCGCCTGCAGGGCACCGCCACCTGGCGGTCGGTGATCCGGTGGTATCGGTGGCCATTCGAGTGGCTGGTACGCGCTGTTTTCGCGCCGGCGGACCGGTTGATGGTTCCGTTGCACCCGCGCCTGTTGCGATTCTCGAACCGCGTGATCGCCGCCCTGCGCTATTCCGCTCTCGGTGTGGCCGCCGCGACCACGCTGCTCGCGGCCCCGGCCGTCCTGGCCTACGGCACCGCCGCCTGCCTGCTCTTCGCGGCACTCGCACTGCTGCTCGGCCCCTGGGGTTCCGCACTCGCCCTGGCTCTGGCCGCTCTCCAGCCGCTGATCCGGCCCCGGCTGTCGCAGCGCCTCGAATTCCTGGCCGACCGCGTTGTCGTCGACCTCGGCTACCTCGACGACTTCCGCCACGTCCTGCGACTCGTGTACGACCGTTCGACGTTTCCCGGCTCCGCCTACCTCACCGAGGTCCCCACCCTGCTCGCCACCCACCCCCGCCTCGACGACCGCCTCGCCGAACTCGACCGCTACGCCCACCGAACTCACTGACCTGCGACTGCGGTGATCTCGCCGAGCTGGACCAGCTCGTGCACCGCGATCTCGCCGCGGCCCAGCTCATCCGGGCCGAGTACGAGGGCCTTCGGCTCGACCTCGCCGACGCGTTCCGCGTCCTGCCCGCCGACGTGTAGATCCGCGGGTGGGCCCGCTCGGGCCGCTCGCGCATTACGCTGCGATCATGCGCAAGCTTGCGGTGGTGATGGTCGGGGTGCTCGGGCTGGTATTGCTGGCCGGGTGTGGGAACGACGTGAGCGAGAGTCCGGCCGATCACGCGTCCTCGCCGACGATCTCGGGCCCCGCCGCGGCGGTGGCGCCGGGGTATCGGGAGGGGGCGCCGGCGAAAGAGAGTCCGGCGCCACCGGATTCGGACCGCAAAGAGGTGATCACCGGGTCGGTCGATGTCACCTCGGGTGATCCGATCGGCGCGGCGGCGCAGGTCACCGAGCAGGTGCGTGTGCTCGGTGGGCGGATCGACAGCCGCACCGAACAGCCGGGTACCGACGACCGCGCGCCGCGCGCCGTGCTCAGCGTGCGGGTGCCCGCGGACAAGACCGATGCCTTCATCACCGGGCTCGACGGGGTCGGCACCGTCACCAGGGTGAGCACCAATCGCGACGACGTCACCATGCAGTGGCAGGACCTCGACGCCCGGATCAGCGCCCTGCGCGCCTCGGTCGACCGGTTGCGCGCGCTCATGGCGGGCGCGACCAACACCGCCGACCTGATCGCTGCCGAGGAGGCGCTGGCCAGCAGGCAGGGCGAACTCGACAGTCTCACCGCGCAGAAGCGTTCCCTCGACGACCAGGTCGCGCTGTCCACGCTCACCCTCACCTTCACCGCCGACGACAAGGACGCCCCCGGCGATCCGGACAACTTCTGGGACGGCATCGTCGCCGGGTGGAACTCGCTGATCGACTGGCTCCACGACGCCGTCGTCTTCGCGGGCAAGGCGGTGCCGTGGCTCGGCTTCCTCGCCGTCCTCGGCGGGGTGATCTGGCTGGTGCTGCGGACCGCGCTGCGCCGTCGCCGCCCCGCGCCGCCCGTCGCGAAAACCCCTGCGGCCGCGCAGACACCCGAGGAGGAACCGACCGATGCCGACCGTACGGGCGACGATCAAACCGAACAGCCGTAAAGGCCCACTGGTCGAAGTCGCCGACGACGGCACCCTCACCCTCTACGTCCGCGCCCCGGCCGTCGAGGGCAAGGCCAACAAGGCCGCTATCGAACTCCTCGCCGACCACTTCGGCGTCGCCAAATCGGCGGTGCGCTTGACCGGCGGCGCCACCTCCCGCTTCAAGCGTTTCGACATCGACGACTGACGCCGGAGCTCAGTCGATGACTTCGACCCGGCACGGCAATCCGGGTGTTCTGCTGAGCCGCGCGTCGCTGGTGAGCGGTGGAACATCGAGTCGTGCCGCCAGCGCGGCATAGAGGCCGTCGTAGAAGGTGATCGTGTGACGGAGCAGCCAGTCCTGCTCGCTGAGCCATCCCTGGTTGGCATAGCGCCGATCGACCATCGTCGCCAGCATGCGCAGGCCGATCGTGGCGGTATCGGGGTCGATCAGGCCCTTGCGCTCATGGCGGCGCAGCACAGTACCGACTTCGGCATCGATGAGATGTGGCGCGTGGCAGGTGCTGGCCTCGATCAGCCGTCCGACGGCGGTCCCGACGGCGTCCTTGCGCAGCAACGCGGTCGAGGCGGCCGAGGCGTCGAGCACGTACTCCTCACTCGCCACGGGCGTCGTCCAGCGCGCTCAGGATCGATTCGCGATCGGCTCCCTCGCTCGTGTCGCGCTCGAGCGACTGCTATACGGCGCCGGGGAAGCCGAGTTGGCGCCAGGCCTCGTAGACCGCGACCGCCGCGGCGTTGGACAGGTTCATCGAGCGGCGGCCGGGCAGCATCGGGATGCGGACCTGGTCGGTGATGTGCGGGTCGGTGAGGACCTCGGCGGGCAGGCCGGTCGGTTCGGTGCCGAACAGCAGGGCGTCGTTGTCGCGGTAGGCGACCTCGGTGAAGCGGGTGGTCGCCTGGGTGGTGAACGCGAACACCCGGTCCGGCGCGATGGCCGCCCACGCCGTGGCCAGGTCGGGATGCACCGTCACCACCGCGAGGTCGTGATAGTCCAGCCCGGCCCGGCGCAGTTTCGACTCCGAGAGGTCGAAGCCGAGCGGCTCGATCAGATGCAGCGCGCAACCGGTCCCCGCGGCCAGCCGGATCGCGTTGCCGGTGTTGGGCGGGATCACGGGGTTGTGAAAGATCAGGTGCAGCACAGCGCATCACTCTGTCATGCCGGGCTCGCGCGCCCGGTTCGCCCCACCGATCGGGCGCGGGCCGCCCGCCGCGCGGCCGCGTCTGGAACAATCGGGGCCGTGAACAAGGCGGAGACGACCGGGAAGCATCGGGTCGTGCGGTTGAGCGCGGGGGAGCAGTACCTGCGCAGTCACCTGCCGATGACCGTGGTGAGCGCGCTGATCCTGGTCGCGATCGTGTTCGTCGCCTGGGATCGGTGGCGGCGCGGCGCGATCATCTTCGGCAGCGCGGCCCTGGTGGCCGCCGCCTTCCGGCTGTGCCTGCCGACGGTGCAGGTCGGCCTGCTCGCCGTCCGCAGCCGTCCGTTCGACGTGGCCACCCTGACCGCGCTCGGCAGCGCCATCGTCTTCCTCGCCGCCACCATCAACACCCTGGGCGTCAGCTGAGATAGCGCTCGGTGAACACCGCGCGCTCCCGCGGCCTGCGGCCGGGGTGCGGCGGCGTGCCCGCGCCGTAGCCGACGGCGACCATGACCGCGATCGCGGTCTCGGCGTCGGCGTCGATGCCGATCGCCTGCTTGACCAGCGCTTCGTCCCAACCGTTCATCGGCGCGGAGTCGAGTCCGAGCCCGGTCGCGGCGAGCATCACGTAGGTGGCCGCGATCATCGCGTTCTTCACGGCGTTCTCGCGCAGCAGCCCGCGCTCGCGCATCGAGTGATAGTCGGCGCGCGAGTCGAACTTCGCCAGGAACTGCTCGTTCCACGCCCCGTTGCGCGTCGCCTGCTCGGCGATATCGGCGTTGGCACCGGTCCAGGCCGTCGGATCGGCGACGAACACCAGCACCGCGGGCGCCTCCAGCGGCTGCGGCTGACCGAACGCCGCCGCCGAGAGCGCCTTGCGGCCCGCTTCGCTGGTGACGACGACGATCGAGCGGTCCTGCATGTTCCAGGCGCTCGGCGCCTGCACGGCCAGCTCGAGCAGTTCGTCGAGCAGTGCGGGATCGAGCGGCTCGGGCCGGTAGTGGCGGACGGTGCGACGGGTGCGGATGGCCTCGGTGACCGAAAGTGTCTGTGTGTTCATGATTCCTACTATCGAAGAGTCACTCTCCATTGGGAAGTAGGCACCTTTTTGTGCGTTAGACTCGGTGAGGTGCGCACGATTCACGAGGCCACCGGCCTGCCCGCCGACGTCTACTCGGCCAAATGTCCCACCCGCGAGGTCCTCGACCACATCGCAGGCAAGTGGACGGTGCTGATCGTGGACGCCCTCGCCGAGGGCACCCTGCGCTACACCGATCTGCGCAGACGCATCGACGGCATCTCCCAGAAGATGCTCACCCAGACCCTGCGTCAGCTCGAGCACGACGGATTCGTCGCGCGCACGGTGTATCCCACGGTGCCGCCGCGAGTCGAGTACACGCTCACCGATCTCGGCCACAGCCTGCGCGAGCCGATCGCGGCACTGCGGGAATGGGTCGAGACGAACATCAATCGCATCGAGAAGGCCAGGCACGCGACGGCGCCATGATCGGTCGACGCGATCAGGCGGACTCGACGACCCGCTGTTCCCACAGGCTGCGGGTGCCGGTGTTGCCGTAGCGCTCACGGGCTTCGGCGGGGCTGATCGTCGACCGGGTGCGCGGCGGGGCGGCGGCGGCGTGCGCGGCCAGGATCTGTCCGGTCGTCTTCGCGACGAACGGGCTGGCCAGGATCAGTCCGCGGTTGTCGCGGCGCGCGGTGGCCCACACGAGCGCCTTCCACGGGAGCCGCGCCGACGCGTCGACGATGCCCGGCCGATCGAACCGGCCGAGCTCGCGCATCCAGGTGGGTAGCGTCGCGATCGTCGCCAGCGACAGCACGCGGCCACCGACGGCGAACGTCATGCCCTTGCTCGCCGACGGCCACAGCAGGAAGTGCATGGCCCGCACGGCCCGCTCGCTGACGCACAATTGCGGCCGGACCCGCGCGAAGTAGGCGCGCACCTCGTCACGATTGCGCGGCACATCCGCGGGCTTGCAGGTCTGGAGTTCGGCGGCGATCACGCACTCGGCCCAGTATCGGTCCTCTTCGGCCGGACTCAGCGGGCCGGGGCCGAACATCTCGTAGGCCTTGAGGACCGAATGCCAACCGGTGACGTGGATCCACAGCTGGGAGTCGGGGCTGTTGGCGCTGTAGCGCTTGCCGCTGATCGGTTCGATGCCGGTCATCGGCGCGTGCACCTTCATCAGGTGCTCGGCGGCCTGGATGGCGGTGCGGCCGTCGCCGAGCGCGACCAGCAGGAAGTAGGACAGCGTGTGGTCCAGGCGGGTGGCGGGATTGTCGTAGATCCCGTGCGAATCGGCCACCGCGGCGGTGAGGAAGGGGTCGAAGTGCTCGAGCGTGACCGCGCGCTGGAACCCGATCAGCGCGGTCGGTGCCGCCCACACCTTCCAGGTGGGGGAGTCCGGGCCGAAGAAGCCGTAGTCGTCGCGACGCAGAGTCGACGCATCGAATGTCATTGCACCTGCTCCTTTGCAGTTGCCGAGGAAGCCCTCGCAAATGAATACAACACCACCGTAGCAATCGCTCGAAACGAATACAACGGTTGCGTAGGATTGGTGCCGGGAGCCCGGTACCGGGGTATCGTCCAGGCGACGACAGGAGGAGCGCGTGACCGCGACGCAGGACCGACCACCGCGGCGCCGCTATGCCCCGCGCCTGCCACCGGACGAACGCCGCGCCCAGCTCCTCGACGCCGCGTTCACCGTGCTCGAGCGCAGGGAACTGCACGAACTGAGCATGGAGGCCGTCGCGCAGGAGGCCGGCGTCGGCAAGCCGGTGCTCTACACCGTGTTCAAGACCCGTGCCGACCTCGTCGAAGCGCTGCTGGAACGCGAACGTGAACGCGGTCTGGAGCAGATCGCCGACACACTGCCGGAGAGCCTGGTCGACACCGAGCCGCTCGCCGCCGCCTCGGCGACCGTCGAGGCGTTCGTCGGTGTGGCACTGGCGAATCCGACCCGCTGGCGGCTGATCCTGGCGACCCCGGCGAGCGCGCCGGACGAGTATCGCGCGGCGTTGACGGCGGCCAGGGCGGAGATCCTGGCCCGCGCGGAAGCCCTTGTCCGCGTGGGCATCGCGATGTCACCGCGCTGGGCGGCGATGGACGCGGCACTGCTCGCGAACTCGACCCTCACGGTCGCCGAGATGCTCGGCAGGCTCGCGGTCAGCGAACCCGAGGAGTATCCGCGCGAACGGCTGCAGGCCTATGTGCGCTCGATCATGACCCTGCTGGCCGGGACGACACGGGACTGAAAAGGCCCGGCCGTCAGCGGTTCTCGCGGGCCAGCCGCATGGTTTCGGTGAGCAGCTTGGACACCGCGGCGGCCTCGGTGAGGAAGCCGTCGTGCCCGTCGCGCGAGTGCACGATCTCGAGTCCGGCGCAGCCCGGCAGCCCCTCGGCCAGCTCGGCCTGGGTGTGCAGGGGGTAGAGCCGATCGGAATCGACGCCGCCCACCACGACCGGCACCGTCGTCGCGGCCAGCGCCGCGGCGATCCCGCCCCGGCCGCGACCGATGTCGTGGCGGTTCATGGCCTCGCTGAGCAGCACATAGGTGGCCGGATCGAAGCGCTGACACAGCTTCTCGGCCTGGTGCTCGAGGTAGCTCTGCACCGCGTAGCGCCCGCCCGTCCACGGATCCTCGTCGCCCTGGGGACGATTGGTGAAGCGGTGGTCGAGCTCGCCTTCGGTGCGGTAGGTCAGGTGCGCGATGCGCCGGGCCAGGCCCATGCCGGTCATCGGCGCGCGGCCGGTGCCGTGGTAATCGCCGCCCTGCCAGTCGGGGTCGGCCGTGATCACGGCCATCTGGGTGGTCTGGGTGCCGATCTGGTCGGCGGTGGCACGGGCGCCGACGGCCAGCACCAGCGCGGCCGCCGACCGCCCCGGCTGTCCGACGATCCACTCCAGTACCCGCATGCCACCCATCGATCCACCGACGACGGCGGCCAGCCGCTCGATCCCGAACAGATCGAGCAGCTGCGCCTCGGCGGTGACCTGGTCGCGGATGGTCAGGTCGGGAAACCGCGAACCCCACGGCGCGCCGTCGGGCGCGAGCGAGGACGGCCCGGTGCTGCCCTTGCAGCCGCCGAGCACGTTCGTCGCGATGACACACCACTCGTCGGTGTCGATCGGCGCGCCGGGGCCGACCATGCCCTCCCACCAGCCGGGCTGGGCATTGTCGGCGCTGGCGATGACGTGGGAGTCACCGGTCAGGGCGTGTTCGACGAGCACCACATTGTCGAGTGCGGGCGAGAGCTCGCCCCAGCGCTGCACCGCCAGCCGCACATCGGGGACCACGGCGCCGTTCTCCAGCGCGACGTCCCCGATGGCGACCACGCCGAGTCGCCCGTCCGGCGGTGGCAGCAGGGCCACACCGGTTGCGGGACGGGCGATCGGCGATTCGGTGCTCACAGTCACGTGTTCGCCGCCGCGAAACCGGCGCGCAGATCCGCCAGGATGTCGTCGATGCCCTCGATGCCCACGGCGAGCCGGACCAGCCCCGGGGTCACGCCGGAGGCCAGCTGCTCCTCGGGCGTCAACTGCGAGTGCGTGGTCGACGCCGGGTGGATCACGAGAGAACGCACATCACCGATGTTAGCGACATGGCTGTGGAGGCTGAGCGCGTCCACGAACTTCTTGCCCGCGTCGACGCCGCCGCGCAGCTCGAACGCGACGATCGCGCCCGCGCCCTTGGGGGCCAGCTGCTTGGCCCGCGCGTACCACGGCGAGGACTCGAGACCGGCGTAGTGCACGGCCTCGACGCCCGGCTGCTCGGCGACGAACTTCGCCACGGCCTCGGCGTTGGCGACGTGCCGCTCGACCCGCAGGCTCAGCGTCTCGATGCCCTGGGCGATGAGGAACGCGTTGAACGGCGACACCGCCGCGCCCAGGTCGCGCAGCAGCTGCACGCGCGCCTTGAGCGCGAAGGCGGGCGCGCCCAGGTCGGCGAAGACCGCGCCGTGGTAGCTGGGGTCGGGCTCGGTGAAGCCGGGGAAGCGGGCGTTGCCGTCGGCATCGCGCACGGTCCAGTCGAAGGTGCCGCCGTCGACGATCACGCCGGCCACCGCCGCACCGTGCCCGCCGAGGTACTTCGTCGCCGAGTGCACGACGATGTCGGCGCCGTGGGCCAGCGGCTGGATCAGGTACGGGGTCGCGACGGTGTTGTCGACGATCAGCGGGATGCCCGCCTTGTGCGCGATCTCGGCGATGCCGGGGATGTCGAACACGGCACTGCTCGGATTGGCGATGGTCTCGCCGTAGAACGCCTTGGTGTTGGGCCGGATGGCGGCCTGCCACTGCGCCAGGTCGTCGGGATCCTCGACGAAGGAGACCTCGATGCCGAGCTTGGGCAGCGAGTAGTGGAACAGGTTGTACGTGCCGCCGTAGAGGTGCGGGCTGGACACGATGTGGTCGCCCGCGTTGGCCAGGTTCAGGATCGCGAAGGTCTCGGCGGCCTGGCCCGAGGCCAGCAGCAGCGCCGCGACGCCACCCTCGAGCGCGGCGACGCGCTGCTCGACGGCGTCCTGGGTGGGGTTCATGATCCGGGTGTAGATGTTGCCCGGCTCGGCGAGACCGAACAGCGCGGCGGCGTGATCGGTGTCGCGGAAGGTGTAGGAGGTGGTCTGGTAGATCGGCAGCGCCCGCGCGTTGGTGGCCGCGTCGGGGGACTGGCCCGCGTGGATCTGCTTGGTCTCGAAGGACCAGTTCTCGGGCAGGGCAGAGTCGGTCATGAAAAGCTCCAGGGTTGTTCGCCGGTGTTTCGCGTCAGATGGGTTGGATCGACGGACAACAACACATGGGGGCCTCCTGCGATGCGCGCTTGCTCCCGGCCTTCGGGAGCCCGGTCATCACCCGGAGCACCCCACCGCAGCTGGAGGGTTGCCGACCAGCGAGCCGGGGCTTGGCACTGGTACTCATGACCTTGCCGACATGTTAACCGGCGATTGCGCCCGCGCGGAAACTTCCCCCGGTTTCATGCCGTGGATCACTCCGCCGCCGGTGTGCCGACCGCTGGCGTGTCGGGGTCCGGCTGGGCGCCGCAGATGCGCCGAAGCTCGTGGTAGGCGCGCAGAACGGCGTCGCGGGTGACCAGCGCGGCGGCCTCGGGGGTCGAGCTGAGCAACGCGTCCTCGACCGAGACGAGCGAGAGGTGGCACAGCATCTGCCAGGTGCCTGCCACCAGCCGGACCGAGAAGTCGTCCGGGGTCGTCGACATCCGCTCGGCCAGTCGCGCGCAGACCGCGATGTTCTTCTTCTCGGCGTACTCGAGCGCCCGCGCGTTCACGGCCTGGCTGGCGCGCATGATCCGCTGCATCTGCAGGAACTGACGCAGGAACCGCACGCCGTCGGCATCGGCCTCGGTGTCGATGACCTGCAGGTAGGCGCCACACAGCGCCTGTAGCTCGTTGTCGGTGCGCGGTTGCTCGCCCAGCGCGACGGCGACGGCGAGCCCGAAGTCGTCGATCGGGGCGAGCACGATGTCTTCCTTCATCGGGAAGTACCGGTTCACCGTGCGAGGGGAGACGTCGGCGCCCGCGGCGATCTGCTCGACGGTGGTCGCGTCGAAGCCCTGTGAGTCGCACAGGTTCAGCCCGATCTCCACGATCGCCGCCTTGGTCTGCAGCTTCTTGCGTTCGCGCAGGCCGGTCGGCGCGCGATCGGGCCCGGTAGGGGCTGCGGGTTCGGTCGTCCGGTCCGCGCTGATCGGAGTGGTCGAGTCCAGCATTCCTCCAGATTACCGCCCCACCCGATCCGTCTGTCCTCGCACGTCAAATGTCGCAGTCAGACATTTTTCTCTTGACGCCAATTGTCTCGCGGTGTCAGGATTGAGCGCGAGCCTTCGAGTGACTAGGAGTCCGCAGTGACCGGCACCGAAATAGATGCGAAACCTACTGAGATACAACAGAGTTCGACACGCTGGTGGGCGCTCGCCGTGCTCGCCTCCGCGCAGTTGATGGTGATCCTCGACGCCACCGTCGTGACGATCGCGCTCCCGTTCGCCCAGAAAGACCTCGGCATCAGCGAGGGCGACAAACAGTGGGCGCTCACCGCCTACACGCTGATCTTCGGCGGCCTGCTGCTGCTCGGCGGCCGGATGGCCGACTACCTCGGCCGCAGGCGGATCTTCCTGATCGGCCTGGTCGGCTTCGCCGCCGCATCGGCCCTGGCCGGACTCGCCCAGGACGGCTTGCAGCTGTTCCTCGGGCGCGGCTTGCAGGGCGCGTTCGCCGCGCTGCTCGCGCCCTCGGCGCTGTCGCTGCTGTCGGTGACGTTCACCGACGTGAAGGAGCGGGCCCGCGCGTTCGCGGTATTCGCCGGCATCTCGGCCGGTGGCGTCGCGTTCGGGCTGATCGTGGGCGGCGCGCTCACCGAGTACGTGTCGTGGCGCTGGACGCTGCTGATGAACACCCCGGTCGCGATCGTCGCGCTGCTCGGCGCGCTGGCGGTCATCGTGCGCGATGTGCCCGCGCCGCGCCTGGGCGGCTACGACCTGCCCGGCGCCGTCACGGTGACGGCGGGCCTGGTGGCGATCGTGTACGGATTCAGCCGGGCCGCCGAGGACGGCTGGCTGGCCGGGAGCACGCTCGGCCTGCTCGGGGTGGGCTTCGCGCTGCTGATCGCCTTCGTCGTCATCGAGGCGCGCTCGTCGAATCCGCTTCTGCCGCTGCGCATTCCGGGCGAGATCAACCGGGGCGGCGCGCTGCTGGCCGCGTTGCTGATCCCGATCGCCATGTTCGCGATGTTCCTGTTCCTGAGCTTCTACTACCAGAACACCCTCGGCTACTCGCCGCTGAAAGCGGGCGTCGCGTTCCTGCCGTTCCCGGTGGGCATCGCGGTCTCGGCCGGAGTCACCAGCGCGCTGATGCCCAAGCTCGGCCCGCGTCCGCTGATGGTCGTCGGCGCGCTGCTCGGCACCGTCGGCCTGCTGTGGCTGGCCCAGCTCGGCTACGGCGACGGTTACGCGCTGAGCGTGCTGCCCGCGCAGTTGCTGATCGCGCTCGGCATGGGCCCGCTGTTCGTCGGGATGCAGGCCGTCGCGCTGCATCAGGTCGACGCCGCGGACTCCGGTGTGGCCAGCGCGCTGCTCAACGCGGCTCAGCAGGTCGGCGGCGCGGTCGGCACCGCCCTGCTGACGACGCTGTCGGTGCAGGCCGCGAAGAACTACGCGACCGACAACCCGACCATCGACCACCTCGTCGAACGCGCCTCGATCTACAGCTACGACGTCGCGTTCTACGTCGGCGCCGGGTTCTTCCTCGCCGCCGCCGTGGTGATCGCGGTGATGATCAGGGACAAGCCGGAGAACCTGATCGAAGGCGACGAGCACGCCACCCGGGTGCCGGTCGCGGTCTGAGTTCGGAGCACCGGGCCCCGCACGCCGTTTCGGCAGGCGGGGCCCGCGTGTGTGCCGGGCGGCGGCGCGCGGGCCAGGCGATCGCAATTCGTTCGCAAGTGGGCGCCAATCGGCCGCGGTCACGCTCTGTGCATGACTATCGAGACCGCCGATGAGGCGAACAACACCGCGCTAGCGCATTCCGCCGACCGCACGTCGAGCTCCGTCCCGCCGGGGAGTCGGGATCGGGGCAGGGCAGTGGTCCTGGCCGTGGGCGCGGCCCTGTTGGCGGCGGGCAACCTCATGCATCCGCTGGAACACGCCGAGTCCTCCGAGCAGGCGGCCACCTGGGCGGCCGCGCATCTCACCTTCGCCGTCGGCGCGGTGCTGGTGGCGGTCGGGCTGCCCGCGCTGATCCGGGCCATCCGCAGGCCGGGTGACGAGCGGGCGGGCAAGATGCTCACCCTCGCGCACGGGTTGCTGTTCGCCGGGCTGGCGGTGGTGATCCCGATCGGGGCCTATCACGAGGTGTTCGTCAGCACCCATCTCGACCACCACGCCGCAACCGAGATCGCCGACGCCTCGGCCGCGGTGCTCGCGCCGCTGTCGCTGGCGTTGCTGCTCGGGTTCGTGCTGCTCGCGGTGTACGCGCTGATCCGGCCCGCCGCCGTGTTCGGCCGCTGGTCCGGCGTGCTGATCATCCTGGGCACGCTGTCGATGACGGTCGCGGCGATGCTGCCCGGGGTGCTGCCCGGCGCGGAGGGCTGGTGGATCATCCCCGGAACCGTCGCCCAGGGTGTGGCGATCGGCCTCGCGGGGGTGCGTATCGCCAGGTAGATTGACCGCATCGAAGACGAAGGACCGTACGGCGGCACGCCCGCCGTACGCATCGAAGTGCTCGGCCCGTTGCGGGTCGAGGTGGGTGGGCGGCCCGCCGATCTGGGTGGACCGCGTCAGCGCGCGCTCCTGGCCCGTCTGGTGCTCGCCGGCGGCGAGGTGGTCTCGACCGATCGCCTGATCGACGACCTGTGGGCGGGCGACCCGCCGCCGAAGGCCCTGGGTGCCCTCCAGGCCCACATCTCCTACCTGCGCCGCGCCCTCGAACCCGATCGCCCGCCCCGCGCCCCGGCCATCGTGCTGATCTCCGAGGCCCCCGGCTACGCACTGCGGCTCGACCGGTCCGCGGTCGACGCGTGGCACTTCGAACGCCTGCTCGCCGACGGCGATCGCACCGATCCGGCGCAGCGCTACGCGGCGCTCGGCGCGGCCCTGGCGTGCTGGCACGGTGAGCCCTACGCTCCCTTCGCGACGGCCCACTGGGTCGTCCCGGAAGCCACCCGCCTGCACGAACTCCGCCGCGTCGCCGTCGAACGCCGGGCCGAAGCGGCCCTGGCGCTCGGCCGGTCCGACGAGGCCCTGGCCTTGCTGCACCCCCACGTCACCGATCACCCCGACCGCGAGAACGCCGCCCGCCTCCTGGCACTGACCCACTACCGCCTGGGCCGCCAGCTCGACGCCCTGGCCACCCTCCGCCGGGTCCGCGACTACCTGGACACCGAGTACGGCGTCCGCCCCGGCCCGGCCCTCGCCGCCCTCGAAACCGCCATCCTCACCCACGCCCCGGAACTGGACCTGCCACCGACCCACTCGACCGCTGCGGCGCACCCCGCCGAGCCGATGCAGCAATCGACCGGGGCGGTGCACTTCGTCGAGCCGGTGCGGGGATCGACCGGGGCGACGCACCTAGCCGAGCCGGTGCGGGGATCGACCGGCGCGGTACGCCCGGCCGACTGGGCGCGGGGATCGACCGGCGCGGTGCACTCTGCCGACTCGGTACCGGGATCGACCGGCGCGGTACACCCTGCCGACTCGGTGCAATCATCGGCTGGACCAGCCCAGACCGATCCGGTGCAACCGTTGGCTCGACAAGCGCGGCCGGGTCCGGTGAAACCGTCGGCTGGACCTGCGCGGCCGGGTCTGGTGGATTCGTCGGCTGGACAAGCTCAGCCCGCCGGTGGTGGGGAGTCGAGAGGCTCGGCGATCGGTTCGACCGAAGCCGTGCGGTCTGCCGACGGTGGGCCGCCGGTGACCTTCGCGGAGGCGGAGCCGCTCACCGACCACCGCGTCGGACACCCGGCGCGACCTGTCGGCGACGATGCCTCGGCGACCTCGGCGACCTCGGCGACCCCGGTGAGCGCGGGTGTCGGGGGAGTGGGTGCGGCGAAGGCCGCCGGGGCCGGCGGTGGTCCGGATCGGCCCGCCCCGCGAGCGCGGTTCAGCGCGGACGCGGTCGGCTACGACGCCGAACGGGCGGCGCTGCGCGCCGAGGCGGCCGAGGTGGTGGCGCACGGGCGGGCCCGGGTGGTGTGGCTGGAAGGGGAAGCGGGAGCGGGGAAGACGACGCAGAGTGAGGCCCTGGCCCAGGTGCTGGCCGGGGACGGGTGGACCGTCGCCGGGGCCGCGTGTCCGGAGGTCGACGGTGCGCCCGCGGCGTGGGCCTGGACGCATCTGCTCGAAGGGCTCGGCGCGGAGGCGGAGCGGGAAGCCGGTCCGTTCGGCATCGCGCGGGCGGTGGCGCGGGCCTGCGCGCAGCGACTGGTCGACGGGCCCGTGCTGGTGATCCTCGAGGACGTCCATCGCGCCGACAGCGCCACCCTGCAGATCCTGCGCCAACTGGTGGCGTGGCTGGCGCATCGCCCGGTCCTGGTCCTGGTCACCGCGCGCGGTGACGAGGCCGACGCGGGCGTGCGCGCCTCGGCCGCCGCGCTGGCGGCGGTGACCGGCCGCCGCCTCGAACTGGGTGGCCTCGACACCGCGGCGGTGCGCGCCATCGCGAGTCGGGCCGGTCTGCGGGCCATCGACGACGACACCGCCGAACGCCTG
>NZ_LPNR01000079.1 GCF_019266065.1 Nocardia sp. MH4
GACGCGCGCCGTCGGCGCCACCGGCGCGCCCAACGCGGCGGCCGCGGCGGCGGCCAGCGCGCCGCAGCTGGAGTACCGGTCGTCGGGATTCTTCGCCATGGCCCGGGCGATCACCGCATCGATCGCCGGCGGCAGCCCCGGGTTCACCTGGGTCGGCCGGGGCGGTGGCTCGGTCAGGTGCGCGTTGATCACCGCGGCGACGGTATCGCGCGGAAACGGCGTGCGGCCGGTGAGCAGTTCGAACAGCGTGCAGCCCAGCGAATACAGATCGGCACGATGATCCACGGCGTCGAGCCGGATCAGTTCCGGCGCCGCGTACGCCAGGGTGGCCAGGAAGGCGCCGGTCTCGGTGAGCGCGGTGCTGTCGGTGCCGGATTTGGCGATGCCGAAGTCCGCGACGAGGACCCGGTCCGGTTCCCCGGGCCGCCTTTCCAGCATCAGATTGGCCGGTTTCACATCGCGGTGCAGCAGCCCGGCCCGGTGCGCCGCGTCCAGCCCGGCGGCCGCCTCGGTGACGATGTGCAGCGCGTGCTCCGGGCGGGGCACACCGGCGCGCAGCACCGCTGCGGCGTCGGTCCCCGCGACGTACTGCATCGCGATCCACAGCGCGCCGTCGACGAGGCCGCGATCGTGCACGGCGACCACATTCGGATGATCGATGCGGGCCGCGAGCTCGGCCTCCCGGATGAACCTCGCCCGGAATTCCGGTGCGCCGCTGTGCGCTTCGCTCAGCACCTTGATCGCGTCCAGCCGCGGCAGCCGCGGATGGCGCGCGGCGTAGACGGTGCCCATCCCGCCGCTGCCGAGGACCCGCTCGATCACGTAGCCGGCGAAGACCGAGCCGGGCCGCAGCCGTGCGGTCATCCGGCGCGCACCAGCAGGCTGTACTGAGCCGCTGCCTTCTGCTTGACCTGCCGCTCCTGCGGCGCGAACACGGTGGCGACGTAGCGGCCGTGCAGCACGCGGCAGGCGTAGCGGACGGCCGGCTGGCCGGTGTCGTCGTCGAGGCACTGGATGTCGGCCAGGCCGGCCGGACCGGTGACGGTCCGCAATCCGTCGGCGGCCAATGATCGGGTCCCGCGATCGAAGGCGCGGCGAGCCTCCACCGCGTCGGGATACCGCATCAGCCCGTCGAAGCCGATCATCGCGAACGCGTCGGCCGAGGATCGCTGCTGCCTGGTGCCGTTCAGGTAGCTCACGTTCGGGCCGTACACGACACCGCTGGCATGCAGCAGCGTCTTACCTCCGGCGATCTGTTCCCGATCGATGAGCAGCACCGCGGGCCGCGACCAGCGCCCCAGCTTCTCGGGGACCAACCGGGTCAGCATCTTCTCGCCGTCGAGCGGCAAGCTCGCGAGCTGGTCGACCGGCGTGGCGACGAATCGATCGAGTTCGGGCAGTTGCGCGTCGAAGGCCTTGCCGATGAGCCCTATCAACGCCGCGGCATCCGGCGTCGGGTGCGTGACCAACACGCTCACCACGAAGGAGCCGCGCGCGACGGTGGCGGCCATGCTCGCCACGGTCGGTCGCCAATGAGCGCGCGCGGCAGCGTAGTTCGGGATGGTGACGGCGACATTGTCGGGGCTGACCGCCGCGTCGGCGGCATCCAGATCGGCGGCGGCCTTGGTGGCGGCGGTGGAATCCGTCATGCGCAGCGCCAGCAGCGACAATCCCCTGGCGCGGGTCGAATCGGTACCGGCGACCTGGAATCCGGCGATCATGCCGTACTTGTCGAGCACGGCGCGGGCCTGCTCCGACAGCACACCGGACACCTTGGCCGGGGTCGGCAGCGGCACCGTGGGCTTGGATTCGGCGGGCAGGGACAGGGCGGCGTCGGCCCTGGCCGGATTGATCATCACCTCGCCGATCCGCACCGACTCGATCACCCGGCCTGAGTAGTCGTCGCCGTTCGGCGCCTCCAGCGGAACATGCTGGTAGGTACCGTAATCCAGCGTCGACAGGTCGACCCGGTCCGGTTCGGGCGTACCCGTCACCGTGCAGCCGGTCAGTGCGAGGGCGGCGACCAGGGCGGCCGCCCGCAGTGCCGCGCGGGGATCACAGCGGCGCATCGGTCCACCACTTCTCGCGCAGTTCGGCGCCGTTGTCGCCGCCGTTGACATCGATCCGGCAGAACGAGCGCGCCGGTTCGTCGAAGTAGACGTGCAGGAATCCGGTCACGGTCTTGTCCAGTCCGATATTGCTGCCCCAGTGCAGGTTTCCGCTGCCCGAGGGGCGACGCCACTCCTCGTTGCCCTCGACCTGATCGGTGCTGGGCTGCACCAGCATCCGGGAGCGGTCGGTATTGCAGACGACCGTGATCGCGACGGCGGGATCACGATTTCCGCTGCAACTCATCCGCGCGATCGGTCCCGCCTTGTCGGTCGGCACGAAGTCGAACTTCTCGTCGAACATGTAGCAGCCGGTCAGCTCCTGGTAGCCGGCGCCGAAGGGGAAGGCGGGCAGCAGGTCGGGGAAAGTATCGGCCACGAAGCTGTAGGCACCCCACGCGGTCGCCGGTGGCAGCGGGGGCGGTGAGGTGGTCACGGCCGTCCGCGATGCCGAACCGTCGGGGCCGGAGGTGAGCAATACCGCCGTCGCGAGGCCGAGGACGACGACCACCGCGGCCGCCACCTGGACGGAGCGACGGCGGATCAGCCTGCCCAGCGGCGTCCGGCGGCGCAGCAGCGCCGCGGTGAACGGGTCGGCCGCGGGCATTGGGGCGGGCGGCCAGGAACCGCCGAAGCCCGAACCGGCGGGCAAGGACGGACCGGACCGCTCCTGGGCCGGGGCGTCCTGCACCGACGGCTGCGCCCGCACCGGGGCACCAGCGGTGGCGACGGGAATCGGTTGATCGGGAGCGGAGATGGCCGTCGACGACGCCGGGTCCGCCCCGGCCGGCGGCAGCACCCGCCCGTCCATCGCGGCGCGAGCGGCCGCGGCCAGCTCGCCGCAGGAGGCGAACCGCTGCGCCGGGTCCTTCGCCATCGCCTTCGCGATCACGGCGTCGCACTCGGCAGGCAGCTCCGGCCGGATCGACGACGGTCGCGGCGGTGGCTCGTGCAGATGCGCGTACATGATGGCCGCGGGCGTCTGCCGGACGAACGGCACTGTACCGACCAGCAATTGGAACAGGGAGCAGCCGAGGGCGTAGACGTCGGCGCGCAGGTCGACCCGGTCACCGCTCAGTTGCTCGGGCGCGACATAGGACAGGGTCGCGGTGAGTCCGCCGCCCGCGGACAGCGTCGCGGTGTCCTCGGCGCGGCGCGCGATCCCGAAGTCGGTGACCAGCACCCGGTCGGCATGCCCCGGCTCCTCGGCCACCAGGATGTTGGCCGGTTTCACGTCGCGATGCACGAGTCCGGCCCGGTGCACCGCGTCGAGTCCGCGCGCCGCCTCGCCGATGATGCGCACCGCCCGCTCCGGATCGAGACCCGTCGGGGCGGTGCGGACGAGTTCGGCGGCGTCGGAACCGGCGACGTACTGGGTGGCGATCCAGAGTTTGCCGTCGGTCTCCCCGCGATCGCGCACGGCGACGAGGTTCGGATGGGTCAGCGTGGCGGCGAGTTCGGCCTCGCGCAGGAACCTGGCGCGGAACTCGGGGTCGGCGGCGTGGTCGTCGGCGAGGATCTTGAGCGCGTCGTGTCGGGGCAGCCGCGGATGGCGGGCCAGGTAGACGGTGCCCATGCCACCGGCGCCCAATCGCCGTTCGATCAGATACCCGGCGAACTCCGCGCCCTCTGCGATACTCACCCGCCCCGGTCTCCCACGGTCACAGCACTACCGGGACCCTTCCGGCAGCGTTTCCGAATCGGTCGCCGCTGAAGCCGGTCCCCACCCGGAGGTCATGTTCGAGCGACTATAACAGCACGAATCCGGCGGCGCGGTCCGGGAATTCCGGCATTACCGCACTAGCGCCCCGGTTCAGCCCAGCTCTCGAGATCGCTCTTGGTCCCCGCCGGGCAGCCGTCCTGACCGCTCTGGCGCGGGAACATCATCAGGCAGCGTTGCGGACCGGGCCCGCCGACCGCCGTGGTGACCAGTACCGCGATCGACGAGCCGTCCGCGACGCGCCGCGTCGAGAAGCCCAGGGTGCCGGTGACGCCGCGATAGTCGCTCTCGCGCAACTGCACCGCGATGGCGGTGCGGTTCGGCGGCAGGTCGGCGAGCACACCCCGGCTGGCGCGCACGGCCTGCAGGAACAGGCCGCTCACGTCGAACGCGAGACCGGTGCGGTCACCCGCCCATGTCGGGCGGTAGTCGGCCAGTTCCGGGTAGCCGCGCAGGTCCTCGATGAGTCCGGCCAGTTCGACGCACAGCTGCTCGTGTTCGAAGGGCACCGGCTGATTGCCGAGTTTGCCCACGCCGCTGACACAGTCGGCGCCGCCGAGCATCACCGGCGCGGCCTTGGCCACATAGCGCACCGTCAGGTTGGCGGGCAGCGCGGCGGTGGCCTTGGGGTCGGTGATCAGCCGGGTGACCGCGTCGTTGCCGAGGATCGCCGGACCCGCGCCGCTCAGACAGCCGCGACTGACCGCTTTGGCGAAGGTGGGGAAATCGTCGTTGCGGCCCGCGAAGAACAGCAGGGTGCGCCGGTCGGCACCCTCGGTCTCACACGGTGCGGGGAAGCGGTAGAGCTGTTGCTGTTCGCGCCAGCTCAGACTCTGCTGGGCGACACCGCGGGTGCTGAGCTCGGCCTGCAGATCGGCGACCAGTGTGGTCACGTACAGGTCGTCGGCCGCTTCCGGGTGGTAGATCGTCACCTTGTCGTAGCGGGCGGTGCCGTTCGCCTCGCGCGCGCCCTGGACGTAGTCGGCGACCAGCCGGGCCTGCACGGTATTGCTCGGCGCCGCTTGGAAATACAGGGGCGAGGCCTGGTCGAGCCCGTCGGCGGACAGCGTCGTCGCGACCGCGGGCACGCCCAGTTCACCGAGCCGGGCGATCGCCGCGCGGGTCTCGTCGGTACTGCGATCGATACCGACCACGCCGAGCACGCTGGGATCGTCGGCCACCAGACCGCGCAGCGCGTGCTCGACCACCCAGGTCGCCTGGCGCATGTCGGAGCCACCGTTGGCGATGACGACACGCAACAACGGTTCGGACTCGTCGGAGGCCAGCAGGGCGCGGCGCTGCTGCACCGCGAGCCCGGCCAGCTCCTCGACCTGGGCGTGCGGGTAGCGCACGTTGGTGTCGGCATAGCTGAGACCGGCGAAGTACACCAGCGAGACCAGCGGCCGGTTGGGGTTGCTCTCGCGGGCCTGCACGGCCGCTTCGTTGAGCCGGAACACCTCGCGCTGCATCGCCGTCAGCTCGGGATCGTCGGCGAAGAGCTGCGCGGTGTTGTCGCTGTAGCCCACGCACTCACCGTCGCGCAGGCTCACCGAGACCCCGCCGGTCCATGGCCACTGCGAGCACGGCGCGCCACGCAGCGGCGGGAAGTAGACCAGCGCGGCGGCGATGGCCAGCGCGATCGGGATGAGCACGCACAGGCCGACGAACCAGCTGCGCGCCGCCATCGGCGGTGCGGGCGGCAGCGCGAGACCGCGGAAGCGCGGGTCGCTGATCCGCGGCGGGGTGTCGGCGGGCAGCAGCGCGCGCAGCGGCAGGAACCAGGCGTCGGCCTGCCGGTGGGTGCGCCGGTTGTCGATCTCGCGCACCCAGCTCTGCAGCGGGTCCGGCGGTTGCGACGACGGCTGATCGGCCAGACTCTCCAGGGTGCGCAGGGTGCGCAGCTCGCCGATGTCGCCGAGTTCACCGACCTCCCGATTCGGGCCCTCGTCGCGGAAGGCGACGAGCACCAGCGGATCGAAATGGCCGGTCTCGTTCCTGATCTCGTTGATCCAGGTGAGGATGCGCGCGCCGTCGCTACCCTCGGCGAGCCCGCCGAGCAGCGCGACCGGGTAGGCGGTGCGCCGCCAGCTCGACGGCCGCCAGATCCGGCGCCGATACGCGTCGCGCAGATCCTCGAGGAACGCGTGGATGAGCAGCTTGGCGACCTGCTCCTCGTTCTCGTCGACCCGGTGCGAGGCGGTCAGGCGGGACGCGAAACCCAGGAAGCTGCCGGACAATTCGGGTGCGAGATAGCGCTGGTGCAGGAACCACCTGGTCACCTTCGACATCCCGGGAATGCGCCCGGACACCCACAGCCACAGCCGCAGGACCGGCCACAGCGCGAGCACCCCGAACACCACCCGCGAGATCGTGTCGCCCGCGACGCCTTCGGCGGTGTCGGAGCGGCTCGTCGGCGATCCGCTGCGCAGCAGTTTCGGCAGGCGGCGCCGCAATTCGTCGGGCGCCTCGGACTCGTCGCTGGTGACCCGTTGGCGGGTCAGCCAATCGGCGGTGCGGTAGCGCGGGAACTTGATTGCGCCCATCGCGGTGTCGTCGGCGGCGAAGCCCGCGACGAGCTGCTGGATGATCGGCAGACAATGCCCGGCGATCTCCTGATCGTCGTGCGAGCTGACCGCGCTGAGATCGGGCGTGAGCGCGGTGCGCGGCAGGTCCGGCGCGTGCAGATCGATCTTGGCGCGCGGCGTCGCCCGCCTGCCCCCCGATTCGCCCAGCCAGCTGTAGAGGTCGGCGACCAGCGCGGAATGCCCCTGTACCCCGACCAGTTCGACGATCGGCCGGGGCAGCGTGCGGCGTCCGCGCAGCAGCGTGCGCAGCACTCGCGGCTTGGTGTCGGGGATTTCCAGCGCCCGCAGCAACTCCAGCAGCTTGCCGACATCATTGGCATCGGGCACTTCGACGGCCTCCCCGGGCGATCAGCGAGCACGCCGGGCACTGTCGGCGTATTCGCCGAACGATACCCCGTACCGCCGACGCTCAAACGGTCAAAAGCCCAGCTTCCCCAGCTGTTTCGGATCGCGCTGCCAGTCCTTGGCCACCTTCACGTGCAGGTTCAGGTAGATCCGGGTACCCAGGATGTGCTCGATCTGCTTGCGGGCGTTGGTGCCGACCTCCTTGAGGCGGGAACCGTTCTTGCCGATGATGATCGCCTTCTGGCTCGGCCGTTCGACATACAGCAGGGCATGCACCTCGAGCATGTCCTCGTTGGCCTCGTAGGGCTGGATCTCCTCGATCACCACGGCCAGCGAGTGCGGCAACTCGTCGCGCACGCCCTCGAGCGCGGCCTCGCGGATCAGCTCGGCCATGAGGGTTTCCTCGGACTCGTCGGTGATCTCGCCGTCGGGGTAGAACGCCGGGCCCTCGGGCATCTTCGAGGCGATGACATCGACGAGCACCTCGACCTGTTCGCCCTTGACCGCCGACACCGGAACCACCTCGGCCTCGGGACCGAGCAGTTTCGAGACGGCCATCAGCTGATGGGCGACCTGATCGCGACCCACCTTGTCGATCTTGGTGACCACACCGAGCACGGTGGTCTTGGGCGCCATCATCTTGATCTGCTCGACGATCCAGCGGTCACCGGGGCCGATCTTCTCATCGGCCGGGATGCACAGGGCGATGACGTCGACCTCGGAGTAGGTGTCGCGCACGAGATCGTTGAGGCGTTGGCCGAGCAGGGTCCGCGGACGGTGCAGGCCGGGGGTGTCGACCAGGATCAGCTGGGCGTGGTCGCGGTGCACGATGCCGCGGATGGTGTGCCGGGTGGTCTGCGGGCGCGAGGAGGTGATCGCGATCTTGGTGCCGACCAGGGCGTTGGTCAGCGTCGACTTGCCGGTGTTCGGACGGCCGACGAAACAGACGAAGCCGGAACGGAATTCCTTCTCAGCCACCGTGCACCTCGCTCAGCACGGCGCCGGCGCGATCGGTGCGGATCACCGCGGCCGACGGGGAGACCTCGCGCACCGCGGCGATGCCCGCGTCCTCGGCGTCACCGCCGACGACGACCGCCGCCTCGAAACCCTCCGCACCGCTGGAGATCGCGGCGGCCACCGCGGCCTGCAACGCGGTCAGGCGCAGCGCGGTCAGCGCCACCGCGCCCGCGGCGTAGGTACGACCATCGGTGTCGCGGATGGCGGCACCGCTCGCACCGCCGGTGCGGCCCAGCGCGCCCCGGGCCAGCACCAGCAGCTTGTTGTCTTCGGCGTCCAGTTCACTCATCGGTCTCTCCGTTGTCGTCGGGCACGGTGACCTCCGTCGGCGCGGTGCCGTTGGTGGTCTGCTCGGTGCCGTTGGTCTTGCCCTTGCGGGACTTGTCGGTCTTCTTGTCCTTGTCGGCCTCGCGGCGCACCAGCACGGTGTTCACCCGCATCCGCCCGCGCGCGTCGGCGCCGCCCTCACCGCGCAGGACCAGCCCGTAGACGGTCACCTTCGACCCGGGCAGCGGGACGCGCCCCAGCTCGTGGGCCAGCAGCCCACCCACGGTGTCGACGTCCTCGTCCTCGATGTCGAGGCCGTACAGCTCGCCCAGGTCCTCCACCGACAACCGCGCCGACACCCGATAGCGGCCGTCGCCCAGGTCCTCCACCGGCGGGGTCTCGTCGGTGTCGTACTCGTCGGCGATCTCGCCGACGATCTCCTCGAGCACGTCCTCGATGGTCACCAGGCCCGCGATGCCGCCGTACTCGTCGATCAGCAGCGCCATGTGGTTGCGGCGGCGCTGCATCTCGTCGAGCAGATCGTCGAGCGGCTTGGAGTCGGGAATGAACACCGCGGGGCGCATGACCTCGCGCACGGTCACCTTGCGGCTGCGATCGGCGTACGGGACAAGGTCTTTCAGGTACACCACGCCGAGCACGTCATCGACGTTCTCGCCGACCACCGGGATCCGGGAGTGCCCGGACCGCACCGCCAGCGACATCGCCTGGGCCGCGGTCTTGTCGGCCTCGATCCACACCATCTCGGTGCGCGGCACCATCACCGCGCGGGCGGCGGTGTCACCGAGCTCGAACACCGACTGGATCATCCGGCGTTCGTCGTCGGCGACCACGCCGCGCTCGCGGGCCATGTCGACGACTTCGCGCAGCTCGATCTCGGAAGCGAAGGGGCCGTTGCGAAATCCCTTACCCGGGGTGATCGCGTTGCCGAGCAGAATCAGCACTCTGCTCACCGGGCCGAGCAGCGCGCCGATGATCTGTAGCGGCACCGCGGCGCCGAGCGCGATCGAATAGGCGTGCTGGCGGCCCAGCGTTCGCGGACCGACGCCGATCACCACGTAGGAGACGACGACCATGACCGCGGCGGCCACCAGCAGTGCCGTGCCCGCGCTCCACAGCTCGAGGGTCGCGGCGGCGAGCAGGACGGTGGCGGTGATCTCGCACAGAATGCGCAGCAGCACCATGAGATTGACGTACCGGGGGCGGTCGTCGACGATCTTGCGCAGCCGCGCGGCGCCGGGCCGTTCCTCGCGGACCATGTCGTCGAGCCGGGCGCGCGAGACCGTGTTCAACGCCGAGTCCACCCCGGCGAATACCCCGCCGAGCCCGATCAGCAGGATCGCCAGCAGGATCTGGGTCAGTGAGGTCACGCGGGTCCCAGTGCGTCACCCGGTGCGGTGAAACCTGCCTTGCCGAGGAGTTGGGCATCCCGCTCGGCCAGTTCGGCGCGTCGCTGTTCCTCGCGCAGGCTCACGTACCACTCCTCGAGCAGCTGTGCCTGCAGCGCGAACATCTCCTTCTCCTCCTCCGGCTCGGCGTGGTCGTAGCCGAGCAGGTGGAGCACGCCGTGCACGGTGAGCAGTGCCAGCTCGTGATCAAGGGAATGGCCGGCCTTCTGCGCCTGCCCCATCGCGAACTCGGGACAGAGCACGATGTCACCGAGCATCGACGGGCCGGGCTCGGGGCTGTCGGGACGACCGCCCGGCTCCAGCTCGTCCATCGGGAACGACATCACGTCGGTCGGGCCGGGCAGGTCCATCCAGCGCACGTGCAGGTCGGCCATGGTGTCGAGATCGACGAGCACCATCGACAGCTCGGCGGCGGGATGCACGTCCATCCGGCCGATGACGAAACGTGCGACGCTGACCAGGTCTTCTTCGGGGACGTCCATGCCCGATTCGTTGGCGATCTCGATGCTCACCTGTTCAGGGTACGGTGCCGACCCGACGCCGCCGGGAGCGGCATCGGGCCAGCGTGGCGTGAGTTACCCCCGGTTCGCACGCCCGGCGGCGCGCCGCTGCGCCCGGTTGCCCGGGTAGTGCGGGCCGGGCACCGCGCGGGTGTCGGACTCGAACCGGTCGTAGGCGTCGACGATGTCGGAGACCAGCCGGTGCCGCACCACATCGGCGCTGGTGAGCTCCGAGAAATGGATGTCGTCGATGTCGACGAGGATCTCCGCCGCCGCGCGCAGACCCGAGCGCTGCCCGTTGGGCAGGTCGACCTGCGAGATGTCACCGGTGACGACCATCTTCGAACCGAAGCCGAGACGGGTCAGGAACATCTTCATCTGCTCGGCCGTGGTGTTCTGCGCCTCGTCGAGGATGATGAACGAGTCGTTGAGGCTGCGGCCACGCATATAGGCCAGCGGCGCGACCTCGATGACGCCGGAGGCGAGCAGCTTGGGGATCGCTTCCGGGTCCATCATGTCGTGCAGCGCGTCGTAGAGCGGCCGCAGATACGGGTCGATCTTGTCGTTGAGGGTGCCGGGCAGGAAGCCCAGCCGCTCGCCGGCTTCGACCGCGGGCCTGGTCAGGATGATGCGGGTGACCTGCTTGGACTGCAGGGCCTGCACCGCCTTGGCCATCGCCAGGTAGGTCTTGCCGGTACCGGCGGGACCGATGCCGAACACGATCGTGTTGGCGTCGATCGCGTCGACGTAGCGCTTCTGGTTCAGCGTCTTGGGCCGGATGGTCTTGCCGCGGCGCGACAGGATGTCCAGGCTCAGCACCTCGGCGGGCGATTCGGACACGCCTTCGGTGAGCATCGAGACGGTGTGCCGGACCGCTTCGGGGGTGATCACCCGATTGCGGCCGGTCAGCGCCACGAGCTGCTCGATGACGCGCTCGGCCAGCGCCACATCGCCCGCCTTACCGGTGATGGTGACAGTGTTGCCGCGGACGTGGATGTCGGCCGGGAGAAGCTTCTCCAGCTGACGGAGATTCTGGTCGGCCGAGCCGAGGAACGGGAAAACAGACTCCGGCGCGAGTTCGATGCTGGAACGCACTGTTCGCGCTGCGGGACCCGCGTTGTTTCCGCCTGCGCCGATGCCTGATACGGGGTTGGTGGGGTCGCCGATCTCGCCTGAGTTCTTCAAAAGTGGCTATGGCCTGCTTCCGGTCTCGACTGTGTGTTCGATGAGCTCAGTTTAACGCGCGGCACCGACACCGCCCAGCGATATAACGGCGGGATCGGCCGAACCGCGATCGACCGGTGATCGCAGGTCACGAGCGGAAGGCGGCGGACGGGGGGCCGTGATCTACCAGCGCGGGGTAAGCGCGCCGAGTGCTCCCAGCGCCACCGCGGCTGCCGTGGAAGTGCGCAGCACGGTCGGGCCGAGCAACACGGGGTCGGCGCCCGCCTCGGCCAGGGCGGCCAGTTCGGCGTCGTCGAGGCCGCCCTCGGGACCCACGATCAGGACGACCTCGCGCGCCGCGGCCAGCGGCAGCTCGGTGAACTTGCCCGCGCCGGATTCGTGCAGGGCGGCGACGATCGCGCCCTCGGCCTTGGCCCTGCGCACCAGTTCCACCAGGTCGCGAGTGCGGTGCAGGTCGGCGACCTCGGGAATGTAGGCCCGCCGGGATTGCCGCGCGGCGGACTTGGCCGCGGCGCGCCACTTCTCGACACCCTTGGCGGCCTTGGCTTCCCAGTTCGAGACGCACCTCGCCGCCTGCCACGGCACGATGACGTCGGCGCCGGCCTCGGTCATCAACTCGACGGCCAGCTCCGACCGATCCGACTTGGGCAGCGCCTGCACCACGGTCACCCGCGGGGTCACCGGCGGAGCGATCCGCCGGTGGTGCACCGCGAGTTCGAGCCGGTCCTTCTGGGCCGCGACAACTTCCGATTCGGCCAGCACACCGCGTCCGTCGGACAGGGTGATCGGCTCGCCGACCTTGATCCGGCGCACGGTCGCCGCGTGCCTGCCCTCCGGACCGTCCAGAACGGCGACGACACCCGGCTCGGGCACCTCGTCGAGGTAGAAGACCGTCGCGGCCACGGCCTCAGCGTCCGCTGAAGGAGGCGCGCAGCCGGGCGAACAGGCCGCTGTTGTGCTCGGACTGCGACGACATCACCTCGGCGCGATCCTTGTCACGCAGGCCCTTGAACTTGCGCAGCAGATCGGTCTGCTTGCCGTCCAGCTTGGTCGGCACGACGATGTCGAGGTGCGCGAGCAGGTCGCCACGGGCGCCCGAACGCAGCCGGGGCATGCCGTGGGCGCGCAGCTGGATGATCTCGCCGGGCTGGGTGCCGGCCGCGATGGTGAGCTCGGTCGGGCCGTCGAGGATGGTGTCCACGACGACCGTGGTGCCCAGGATCGCGTCCACCATCGGGACCCGAACGGTGCAGTGCAGGTCGTCGCCGTCACGGACGAAGGTGTCGTGCGGCTGCTCGACGACCTCGACGTAGAGGTCGCCGGCGTGGCCGCCACCGGGGCCGACCTCGCCCTGCGCGGCAAGGCGCACGCGCATGCCGTTGGCGACACCGGCCGGGATCGGCGCGGCGATCTCGCGACGCGCGCGGACACGGCCGTCACCACCACACTTGTGGCAGGGATCGGGGATGGTCTCGCCCGCGCCGCGGCAGGTCGGGCAGGGACGCGAGGTGAGCACCTGGCCCAGGAAGGACCGCTGCACCGACTGCACCTCACCGGCACCGTCACAGGTCTCACAGCGCACCGGCTTGGAGTTGCCGTTGGTGCCCGCGCCCTGACAGATGTCGCAGAGGATGGCGGTGTCGACGGTCAGATGCTTGGTGACGCCGACCGCGCATTCGGCCAGGCTCAGCCGGGTGCGGATCAGTGAGTCGGCGCCGGGCTGGACGCGGCCGCGCGGCTTGCGCGCGCCACCACCCTGGCCACTCATGCCGCCGAAGAACGCTTCGAAGACGTCACCCAGACCGCCGAAGCCCGCGCCGTTGAAACCGGCTCCGCCGCCGCCACTTTCGAGCGGGTCACCACCGAGGTCGACGATCCGGCGCTTCTCCGGGTCGGTCAGTACCTCGTAGGCGGTCGAAACTTCCTTGAACTTGGCCTGGGCGGCCTCGTCCGGGTTCACGTCGGGGTGCAGTTCGCGGGCCAGTTTGCGGTAGGCGCGCTTGAGCTCCTGGTCGGTGGCGTTCTTGCCGACGCCGAGCAGTCCGTAGTAATCCCGTGCCACTGTGAGTTCTCTAGTCCTTGGTCGCTGTGGTCCAGCCGAGCGCCGGGCGCATCCTTAGTCGAATCCACTCAACTTTACCGGCCGAAGTACCGACCTTAACAGTTGCGGTTCGGGCCGATTCCGGCCCTCGTCACCTTTCGGCCAGTACCTCGCCGATGTAGCGGGCGACGGTCGCCACCGAGGCCATCGTCCCCGGATAATCCATGCGGGTCGGGCCGAGCACACCCATGCCGCCGAGCACCGCGCCCGCCGCGCCGTAGCCGGTGGACACCACCGAGGTGCCGCGCATCTGCTCGACCTGGGTCTCCTCGCCGATCTGCACCATGACCTGGCCCGGCTGCTGCGCCGCGGCCAGCAGCTTCAGCACGATGACCTGTTCCTCGAGTGCTTCCAGCACGGTCCGCAGCGAGCCGGGGAAACCGAAATCGGCGACATTGCGGGTGAGGTTGGCCGTGCCACCGAGGACCAGCCGTTCCTCGGGATGCTCCACCAGGGTCTCCACCAGCACCGTGGAGACCCGGACGAGCACGTCTTTGATCTTGGCGGGCGCTCGCTCCGGCAGGCCGGCCACCGAGGCGCTGGCCACAGACAGCAGCTTGCCGTCCATGGCGCCACCGAGCAGGCCGCGCACGGCGGCGAGATCGTCGTCGGAGATGACCGCGCCGAGGTCGACGATGCGCTGATCGACCCGGCCGGTATCGGTGATCACCACCAGCAGCAGGCGCGCCGGATTGAGCGCGACGACCTCGATGTGCCGAACGATCGACGCCGACACCGTGGGGTACTGCACGACCGCCACTTGACGGGTGAGCTGGGCCAGCAGGCGCACGCCGCGACGCAGGACGTCGTCGAGATCGACGCCGGATTCGAGGAACTCCATGATCGCGCGCCGCTCGGCGCCCGAGAGGGGCTTCACCTCGGCGATCCGGTCGACGAACTCGCGATACCCCTTGTCGGTGGGAATGCGGCCCGAGCTGGTGTGCGGCTGGGTGATGTACCCCTCGGCCTCCAGCACGGCCATGTCGTTGCGGATCGTGGCACTGGAAACACCCAGGTGGTGCCGTTCCACGAGCGACTTGGAGCCGATCGGTTCCTTGGTGGCGACGTAGTCCGCGACGATCGCTCGCAGGACCTCGAATCGCCGATCCTCGGTGCTCGACGCCATCGACCCCACCTCCTCGCTCGTGCCGGGTACGTCATCGGCCCGCGTGTACCGCTGTGTTCGACGCACAGACTCCCACGCGGACGCTCGCAGCGTCTCGTTGTCCAGTCTAATTGTCCAGTCCCGGATCGCCCGCTCACATGGTCGTGCCGGAGCGGAGTTGTGCACAGGCCGCGGTTTGTCCACAGGTGGCGCGCTGGGTCTGGTACCGCCGTCGACTGCGGCGTACGTTCGGCACTGATTCAGCTGTTTACCAGCGTTTTTCAGGTGTCCACGGCGGGCGGGGAGGGGCTTTGTGATGCAGCGGAACGGCAGCGACGGCGCCACGGGGGTGCCGCTGAATCCGGCGGAGTTCGCCGGATTCGATCGGGGGTGTGCGGAGTTCTTGCGCGTGATCGGCCAGCTCATCGCGCTGGCCGGGGAGATCGGCGCGCGGACGCGATGGGGTCTGGGTGAGGACGACGCGAGGTTGATCTCCGCGGCCACCGTCGTGGCCCGGCTGCGCGCCAAGGCCGACGGCGACGCGAACAGCATCGCCGCGGTGCTGGCGGCTCATGCCGACATCGTCGCCGAACTCCGGTCCGCGTGCCGGTCCGCGCGGGACGAGCTGATACGCACCGACGACGACTGGGCCGGACAGGTCGGCGCGGCCGAAACCGATGCGGGACAACCAACTTTCCGGCAGCGACTGCCATGACCGAGCACGAGCCGCGCACGATTCCCGACGGCGGTGAGAACGCCTGGAATTGGCGTCACGCGCAGATCGTGGCGGCGTTCACCTCGCGCGAGGTGACCGACGCGGTCACGCAGGCGGATCGGTTCGAACGGATCGCGGCACGGTGGGCCGAGGGGTTGGACGCCTTCGAACGAGCCGTGCACGGCTCGTTCGCGACGGCATGGGCGGGAGTGGCGGCCGAGGCGGCCGCAGCGGCCGTGCGCGCGTATGTGACGCAGGCGCGGGAGTTGACGCCGGCACTGCTGGAGCTTCCGGGCCTGGTCCGGGCCGCGGCCGAGGCGATCGTCGCCACGAAGTACGCGATCCCCGAGCTGGTCGTGGACGGCGCGGGAACCTCGATCTCCTCGATGAGCGTCGGGGGCGAGTCTCCGATGCTGCCACCGATGGGTGAGGCAGCCATGTCGCCGATGAGCGGGGCCGCCGCGCATCCGATGTCACCGATGGACGCGGCAACCGCACATCGTGCGGCAGCGTCCGCGGAGGAGAACGCGAGGATCGCGATGCGGGAGCGATATGTGGTGCCGTTCGGTGCTATCGACGGCAGGATTCCGGTGCTGCCCATGCCGATTCGACGGTGCGTTTCCGACACATATGCCGGCCGACAGTGGGTGATCGTCGGGAGTTCGAACCGCGAGAACGCGCTGCCGACGGGAGGCAACCACCCGCCGACGATGAGTGGCGACCACGCGCTTCCGACGCGCAGCGACCCGCCGGCGACGGGAACCGCCCGCGCACAGCCGACAGCAGGCAACCACCCATCAGCGACGGGTAACGACCACCAGGGCTCGGTGGAAGGCGAGGATTCCGTGTCGGCGAGTGGTGGGACGAGTTCCTCAGCGACCACAGCGGACCGGCCGGTTCAGGTCTCGTCACCGGGCATCGGCGCGGCGGACGATAGGGCGACGAGCGATGGCACGGCGGATGACAGCGGCTCGACGATCGGAAGGTCGACGGTCACCGACTCGGCGGCGGACTGGCGTGGCTCTGACACGGAGACGCCGGGGTGGGGTGGCCCTGGCTCGGAGCTGGCAGGGTGGCGTGATCCGGGCTCGGAGGTCGAGGATCGGGGTGCGTTCGGATCGGGCGGCGACCTGGGTCCGGACGTGGAGTCGGTGGCGGGGTCCACCGTGGTGTCGTCGTCGAGTGCGGGCGTGAGTACCGCGTTCTCGGGGGCGCCCGGCGGTCCGGGGTTTTCGCAACCGGGTGGTCCGGGAGTGGCTTCTTCAGTGCCCGCGCTCCCGGGTATCGAGGGATCGGCGACTTCGCTCGGCCGCGCCGCCCTCGACCTCAGCGACAGCAGGGCTGGATCGTCGATGCCGGCGACCGCGGTGGGAGATCGCCCGGCGGCCGGCACTCACTATCGGCCGGCACACGATGGCACCTTCCTCCATCCGGGAGGGCGCAGTGGGGCGGGGGCAGGCATCGGTCCTGTGGACAACGGCGCCTGCGGTCGTCCGGAAGCCGGACGGAGCGTGCCCGGGGCGGTGGGTCCGGTCATCGGCGCGAATCCGCCGACTGTCCCGGCGCCGACCCGTGGACTCGATCGGTGGTACTACGCCGGACCATTGGGGCCCGGGCTGCCACCGACCGGTGAGACGGAGCGCGCGGTGCCGGAATACCTGATCACGCAGGCGAATACCGACGCACTCCTCGGCGACAGGCGGCCGACGGTGGTCGGGGGCGTGATCGGTGGCGCGGACGGCGGCGGGCCGGACGCGCAGCACGCGGCCTCGGCTCGGGTCTGACCATGTCAGTGAGCCGAAGGCATCGAGTCTGTGCGGCCGATCCGGTCGGCCGCCGGCTCGGACCGCCCAGAGGGGGCGGTCCGATCCGATTCAGCTCCGGGCGGCGGCGGTGGAAGCGGCGCCCACCTGCTTGCCCGCGAGGGCATCCAGGCCGAGCATCGCCAGCAGCGATACGCAATCTTCCGCGTCGTTGGAATGCGACGCGACCGTGCGGGCGGCGACCGCGCACTGCCGCGCGTTCTCCGCCTTCTCCGCAGAGCGCGCCTCAGCGAATTCGCTCTGCTCGTGGACGAGGGTGATGTGCCGTTCGGTGGACATATAGCTCCCTAGGATCGAGTCGAAGCCTACGCCCCCAATCGTTATCTTCGGCCCCGAACCCACCGAACCTCGCGCTTGCGGACCCCGGTGCGCGGGCCCTCCGGTGAGGTGTGCATCACGTCCGCTCATCACGCTGACCGGGCGATCCTCGATGGCGTCCGCGCCACCCGAAAGCCCCGGAATTCCGGTCACGAATCGGTGTCAAGCGACCTGTGTCCGGGCCGCCCGCAGCAGTCGCAGCTGACCGATCTCGGCCACGTTCTTCATCAGTTCCGCATCGACCCAGGAGACCAGATGAGCGTTCGTCAGCCCGGCATCGGCCGGCCACGGGTAGGCCGAGGGCGCGTCCAGGTCGGTGTCGTCGAGCGCGTCGAGGATCGCGATCCAGTCCGTGCGCAGCCGACGCAGCCAGGCGATCGTCGGCGCTCCCGGTCCGGGCCACCCGATGTCGGTCCGCTGCCGCGGTGGTCGGCCGGCCAGATGGTCGGTGGCCACGCTCCACCACCAACCGATGTGCCAGCTCAGCCACGCGATCGTCGGGACCGGGATCGGGTCGGGTTCGGTGTCGGCCCAGTCCGCGACCCATCCGCCGGTGTCGTCCGGCCGCAGCGTCCAGCACAGTTCGGTCGGCTCCCAGCGGAAGTCCGCCGCCGACAGCCGGTCGAGATGGAACTCGAGCAGCGACCAGGTCAGGTCGAACTGCCAGCGCACCAGCTCATTCCGCGAGGAAGACACGCCGCGCATCGTGTCACGGCGACGGCGGGACCGACACCGAATTTCGGCGGCTCAGTCGAGCAGGTCGCGGACCACGCCGTCGGCGAGCAGACGGCCGCGGTCGGTGAGGACGAGGTGCTCGCCGGTGATCTCGGCGAGGCCGTCGGCGAGGATGCGGTCCAGCGCGGTCCGGGCCGTGGGCGCGAGAGTGGCCAGCGGCAGGCCGGTCCGGAGGCGGACGGTGAGCATGAGGTGTTCGGTGTAGCGCTCGTCCTCGGTGAGCGCTTCCCAGCCCGCGGCGGGCAGGCCGCCGAGCGCGACGCGGTCGGCGTAGCGGGCGGGGTGCTTGATGTTCCACCAGCGGACGCCGCCCACATGGCTGTGCGCGCCGGGGCCGGCGCCGAGCCAGTCGCCGCCGTCCCAGTAGCCGAGGTTGTGCCGGCAGCGGGCATCGTCGTCGGCGGCCCAGTTGGAGACCTCGTACCAGGACAGGCCCGCGTCGGCGAGGCGGGCCTCGATGCGTTCGTACCGGGTGGCCAGCACGTCCTCGTCGGGGGCGGGCAGTTCGCCGCGGCGGACCTTGCGCGCCAAGGCGGTGCCGTCCTCGACGATCAGGGAGTAGGCGGAGACGTGGTCGACCCCGGCGGCCAGCACGGCGTCGAGGCTCGCGTCCAGATCTGCGTCGGTCTCGCCGGGCGTGCCGTAGATGAGGTCGAGGTTGACGTGGTCGAACCCGGCAGCCCTGGCTTCCTTCGCCGCCGCGACCGCGCGGCCGGGGGTGTGGGTGCGGTCCAGGATCTTCAGCACGTGCTGGGCGGCGGACTGCATTCCCAGCGACACCCGGGTGTAGCCGGCGGCCCGGATGCGCTCGAAGAACTCCGGCGAGGTGGACTCCGGGTTGGATTCGGTGGTCACCTCGGCGTCGGCGGCCAGGGTGAAGTTCGCGCGCACCGCGTCCAGGACCGCGGCCAGTCCGTCGCCGCCGAGCAACGAGGGGGTGCCACCACCGACGAAGATCGTCGACACCGGCGGCGTCGCGCTCGGCAGCGCGGCGAACTCGGTCGCCGCGGTCGCGAGCTCACCGCGCAGCGCCTCGAGCCACGACTGCGGCGACGCGGAGGTGCCCAGCTCCCCCGCGGTGTAGGTGTTGAAGTCGCAGTAACCGCAGCGTGTCGCACAGAACGGCACGTGCACGTAGACCCCGAACGCGCCGCCCCCGAAATCGCGCAGCACCGGCCGATCGGCATCGGCCGGTGTCACGCCGGGAGCCCCGGAAGCAGCGCTGATAGTCACCCCTCCAGTCTGCCGGGCTCCCCTCGGACCCGGCACGCAGGGCCCGCGCTCGGCACCGGTCGACGATCAGTCGGCCACCACGGGGGTGTTCTGGTTGGCGGTGAGCACCCAGGCACCGTCCTCCTTGGTCATGACGTACAGGGGCGTGCCCTGCCCCGACAACTCCCCGTCGAGGGTGAAGTAGCGCTGCCGGATCTTGACGGCGGCGACGTCGGGCCGCAGGAACAGCACATGCTCGATCTCGTAGGTGGCCTTGCCGTGGGTGGTGGCGCCGGGCAGCACCTGGGCGGTGAACTCGGCGATGGCGGGCCTGCCGTACAGCCGCTTGCCGTGTCCGGTGGTCCAGATCGCGTCCGCCCGGAAGACGGCGGTGAACTCGTCGATCAGTTCGTTGGCCTGCGCGTGGGCGATGGACTCGACGACGGCGGTGACGGCCGCGAGTTCGGCCTCCAGATCGACGGGGGTCTGCCCCGTCACGGTGGCATCGTTGCTCATGCGACCACTCTGCAACCTCAACGAGACTCCAGGTCAACGCGCTGTGCCGCACCGCACATCCAGGGTCCACGACGAATCACGGGTCGCTTCCGGCGGGTGAACTATGACCCCCGTCACAGAACGGGACGACCGTCCAGGGAATTTCCCTCAAAAGTGCGGGAAATATCTCCTTGCGGTCGGAACGACCCGGCTGACATGGCACAATAGGCCCATGCACGCAACTGGAGTACGACTCGTGGCCCGGCGCCACGTCGACTTCCAGCGCGTCTGCAGCGCCTGTTGTCGGCCCGGTTTCCCCCGGTAGCGCAGCGGCGTCCACGCCCGGGTATCCCCCGGTGCCATCGACTTTCATCGGCCCGCTGACCACCTGACGCGAGCCAGCCCCTCGCGCCTTCAGCACGGATGTACCACCCACCCCGCAGGAGCGACCCCACATGACGTCGAGCACCGACGCCGCTTCGACCGAACAGTCGTCGCCGGCCCGCCCCGAGCGCCCGGCGGCCGAACGCCGCGTCCGGCCCGATCGGCCGCGCAGCGAAGCCCCCGTCGCGCCGCGCGAGCGCACCGGCAAGCCCGTGCGCCGCCGCTCCGAAGGCCAGTGGGCCCTCGGCTACCGCGAGCCGCTGAACCCGAACGAGCAGTCCAAGAAGGACGACAACCCGCTCAACGTGCGCGCGCGCATCGAGAACATCTACGCCAAGGGCGGCTTCGACTCGATCGACAAGGCCGATCTGCGTGGCCGCTTCCGCTGGTGGGGTCTCTACACCCAGCGCGAAGAGGGCTACGACGGCACCTGGACCGACGACGACAACATCGACATCCTCGAAGCCAAGTACTTCATGATGCGGGTGCGCTGCGATGCCGGCGCGCTCAATGTCGCCCAGCTGCGCACCATCGGCGGCATCTCCACCGAGTTCGGCCGCGACACCGCCGACCTGTCGGACCGCGAGAACGTCCAGTACCACTGGATCGAGGTCGAGAACGTCCCCGAGATCTGGCGACGGCTCGAGTCGGTCGGCCTGCACACCACCGAGGCCTGCGGTGACTGCCCCCGCGTCGTCCTCGGTTCGCCGCTGGCCGGTGAGTCGCTCGACGAGATCATCGACCCGACCTGGGCCATCGACGAGATCGTCGAGCGCTATATCGGGAAGAAGGAGTACTCCAACCTTCCCCGCAAGTTCAAGACGGCGATCTCGGGCCAGCAGGACGTGGTCCACGAGATCAACGACGTCGCCTTCGTCGGCGTGAACCACCCCGAGCACGGCCCCGGCCTCGACCTGTGGGTCGGCGGCGGCCTGTCGACCAACCCGATGCTGGCCAAGCGGGTCGGCGCGTGGGTGCCGCTCGACGAGGTGCCCGACGTGTGGGAGGCCGTGGTCTCGCTGTTCCGCGACTACGGCTACCGCCGCCTGCGCACCAAGGCCCGTCTGAAGTTCCTCATCAAGGACTGGGGCATCGAGAAGTTCCGTCAGGTGCTCGAGGACGAGTACCTCGGGCGCAAGCTGATCGACGGTCCGGCCCCGGAGCAGCCCGCCAAGCCGATCGACCACGTCGGCGTGCAGAAGCTGCGCAACGGACTCAACGCCGTCGGCTTCTCCCCCATCGCCGGTCGGGTCTCGGGCACCATCCTGAGCAAGGTCGCCGACGCCGCCGAGAAGTACGGCTCGGACCGCATCCGCTTCACCCCGTACCAGAAGCTGATCATCCTCGACATCGCCGACGACCAGGTCGACGCGCTGATCGACGAGCTCGAGCCGCTGGGTCTGCAGGCCCGCCCGTCGATCTGGCGGCGCAACCTGCTCGCCTGCTCGGGCATCGAGTTCTGCAAGCTGTCCTTCGTCGAGACCCGCAAGCGCTCGCAGGTGCTCGCGCCGGAACTCGAGCAGCGCCTGGCCGACATCAACGCCGAACTCGACGTGCCGATCACCATCAACATCAACGGCTGCCCGAATTCCTGCGGCCGGTCCCAGATCGCCGACATCGGCTTCAAGGGTCAGCTCGTCGACGACGGCAACGGGAATCAGGTCGAGGGTTTCCAGGTTCACCTGGGTGGCAGCCTCGGCCTGGACTCCGGATTCGGCCGCAAGCTGCGTCAGCACAAGGTGACCAGCGTCGAGCTCGGTGACTACATCGACCGCGTCGTCCGCAACTTCGTCAAGAACCGGGAAGCCGGTGAGCGGTTCGCGGTGTGGGCCGTGCGCGCCGACGAGGCCGACCTCCGCTAGTGGATGAGGGGATCTCAACTGTGACAACGAATCTCGCCGCGAAGCTGTCCGAGGACGAGCTGCGGTCCATCGCCGAGCAAGGCGCGGCCGAGCTCGGTACCGAGGCCTCGGCCGCCGACCTGATCGCCTGGACCGACCGCACATTCGGAAACGGCTACATCGTCGCCTCCAACATGCAGGACGGCGTGCTGGTGCACCTGGCCGCGCAGACCCGGCCCGGTGTCGACGTGCTGTTCCTCGACACCGGCTACCACTTCGCCGAGACCCTCGGCACCCGCGACGCGGTCGAGGCCGTGTACGGCGTGAACGTGATCAACGTGCGCCCCGAACACAGCGTCACCGAACAGGATCAGCTGCTCGGCAAGGATCTGTTCGCCCGCGACGCCGCCGAATGCTGCCGGTTGCGTAAGGTCGTTCCGCTGAAGAAGTCCCTCGCCGGCTACAACGCCTGGGTCACCGGTATCCGCCGCGTCGAGGCGCCGACCCGCGCCAACGCACCGCTGATCTCGTTCGACGAAGCCTTCGGACTGGTGAAGATCAACCCGATCGCGCCGTGGTCCGACGACGAGATGCAGGCCTACATCGAGGCCAACGGCATTCTCGTCAATCCCCTGGTGGAGGAGGGTTATCCGTCCATCGGCTGCGCGCCGTGCACGCGTAAGCCCGAGCCGGGGTCCGATCCGCGCAGCGGACGCTGGGCCGGCCTCGCCAAGACCGAATGCGGATTGCACCAGTCATGACCACGTCAGCGCCCGGAGGCGGAAGCCTGCGTCACCGCGAAGGGCGCCGTGGGCATGCAGATAGGACACAGCATGACCATCACCACCACCGGGAGTGAGCCTGTGAGTACCAACACCACCGAACGCGACCTCGGCCTGACCGAGTTCGACACCCTCGCGGCGCTGGAATCCGAGGCGATCCACATCTTCCGTGAGGTCGCGGGCGAATTCGAGCGGCCGGTGATCCTGTTCTCCGGCGGCAAGGACTCGACCGTGCTGCTGCATCTGGCGCTCAAGGCCTTCTGGCCCGCGCCGCTGCCGTTCGCGCTGCTGCACGTCGACACCGGGCACAACCTGGACGAGGTGCTCGAGTTCCGCGACAAGGTGGTGGAGAAGTACGGTCTGCGCCTGCACGTGGCCTCGGTCGAGGAGTACCTGGCCGACGGCCGCCTCACCGAGCGCCCCGACGGCATCCGCAACCCGCTGCAGACCGTCCCGCTGCTCGACGCCATCACCGAGCACCGCTTCGACGCGGTCTTCGGCGGCGGCCGCCGCGACGAGGAGCGCTCGCGCGCCAAGGAGCGGATCTTCTCGCTGCGCAACGCCTTCGGCCAGTGGGACCCGAAGCGCCAGCGTCCCGAGCTGTGGAACCTCTACAACGGCAAGCACGCCCCGGGCGAGCACGTGCGGGTGTTCCCCCTGAGCAACTGGACCGAGCTCGACATCTGGCGCTACATCGCCCGCGAGGACATCGATCTGGCCAGCATCTACTACGCCCACGAGCGCCCGGTGTACCAGCGCGACGGCATGTGGATGACCCCCGGCGTCTGGGGCGGCCCGACCGAGAACGAGGTCCTCGAGACCCGCTCGGTGCGCTACCGCACCGTCGGTGACGGTTCCACCACCGGCGCCATCATCTCCGACGCCGCCGACAACGAGGCCATCCTGGCCGAGGTCGCCGCGTCCCGACTGACCGAACGTGGTGCGACCCGTGGCGACGACCGCGTGTCCGAGGCCGCCATGGAAGACCGCAAGCGAGAGGGTTATTTCTGATGTCCGACCTATTGAGGCTGGCCACCGCCGGTTCTGTCGACGACCATGGGCACAGCCACGCTGGTCGGACGGAGGCGCGACAGTGAGCGACCTACTTCGCCTGGCCACCGCCGGTTCTGTCGACGACGGCAAGTCCACCCTGGTCGGACGGCTGCTCTACGACACCAAGTCCGTGCTGGCCGATCAGATCGACGCCGTCACCCGCGCCTCGGTCGACAAGGGTCTGTCCACCCCGGACCTGTCGCTGCTCGTCGACGGCCTGCGCGCCGAGCGTGAGCAGGGCATCACCATCGACGTGGCGTACCGCTACTTCGCCACGCCCAAGCGGTCTTTCGTGCTGGCCGACACCCCCGGTCACGTGCAGTACACCCGCAACACGGTGTCCGGCGCGTCCACCGCGCAGCTGGTGATCCTGCTGGTCGACGCGCGCAAGGGCGTCATCGAGCAGACCCGTCGCCACGCCGCCGTGCTGGCGCTGCTGGGTGTGCCGAAGCTGGTGCTGGCCGTGAACAAGATCGACCTGGTCGACAATCCGGCCGAGGTGTTCGCCGCGATCTCCGCGGAGTTCAACGCGCTGACCTCGAAGCTGGGCTGGGCCGACGAGGACGTCCTCGAGATCCCGGTGTCGGCGCTGCACGGCGACAATATCGCCAGCCGCTCGGACAACACCCCGTACTACGACGGCCCGTCGCTGATCGAGCACCTGGAATCGGTGCCGGTGGACGCGGATTCGACCGGAACGCACGCCCTGGGCCTGCGCTTCCCGGTGCAGTACGTGATCCGTCCGCGCACCGCCGAGTACCCCGACTACCGTGGCTACGCGGGTCAGATCGCGGCCGGTTCGGTCTCCCCCGGTGACGAGATCGTGGTGCTGCCCTCGGGCAAGCGCACCACCGTCGAGCGCATCGATACCCCCGACGGTGAACTCGCCGTCGCGCAGGTGGGCCGCAGCGTGACGCTGATCCTGGCCGACGAGGTCGACATCTCCCGCGGCGACATCATCGCCTCGGTGGCCGACGCCCCGGAGGCGATCGACACCTTCGACGCGACCGTGTGCTGGCTCGGCGACAAGTCGCTGCGCCCCGGCGCCCGGCTGCTGCTCAAGCACGGCGCCAAGACCACGCAGGCGATCGTCGGTGCGCTCGTGGAGCGCTTCGACGAGCAGACCCTGACGGCCGAGCCGAGCCCGGAGACGCTGGAGCTCAACGATATCGGCCGCGTGTCGCTGCGCCTGGCCGAGCCGATCCCGGCCGATGACTACCGCACCAACCGGCACACCGGGTCGTTCCTGCTGATCGATCCCGCCGGTGGCAACACCCTCGCCGCCGGCCTGGTCGGCGATGTGCTGACCTCGGTCGAGGTCGGTACCGCGGTCTGATGTCGCCCGTGCTCGCCCCGCTGCGTGGTGCCGTTGTGGCCCCGCGCGGCGGGAGCGAGCCCGCGCTGATCCTGGTCGCCCACGGCAGCCGTGACCCGCGTTCGGCGGCGAACGCGGCGGCCGTGCGCGATCTGGTCGCCGCGCAGCGACCGGACCTGACCGTCCGGCTCGCCTTTCTCGATCTCAACGCGCCGTCTGTCGACCAGGTCGTCGACGGGGTGGCCACGCTGGGGTTCACCCGCGCGATCGTGGTACCGATGCTGCTGGGCAGCGCGTTCCACGCCCGCGTCGACCTGCCCGGCCTGCTCGACACGGCCCGGCGCAGGCATCCCCTGCTCCGGCTGGATCAGGCCGATGTCCTCGGCCCCGACCCCCGCCTGCTCGACGCACTGTGCGACCGGATCATGGCGGCGATCCCCGAAGACACGGCGGGCCGGATCGGGATCGCCGTCGCCGCGGTCGGTTCCACGCGGCCCGGCGCCAACGAACGCACCGCCGACGTGGCCGCGCGGATCGCCCGGCGCACCGGTCTGCTCACCGAGATCTGCTTCGCGACCAGCGAACCCACCGTCCGCGGGGCGACCGATCGGCTGCGTGACCGTGGCGCCGAGCACGTCGTCGTCGCGCCGTGGTTCCTGGCGCCTGGCCTGCTCACCGACCGGTTGCGTACCGCCGCACCGGAATCCACCCACGCCCCGACACTCGGTACCCACCCGTCGCTCGCCGCCGTTGTGTGGGATCGCTACGACGTGACCGTCGGCGCCGAGTGGGAACTGACCGCCTGAACAACCGATCTCAGGGGTGTGATGCTCCCGGTTCGGGTGCCGTCGCGACAGGGACGGGCGGGACTTCGGCGAGCGAATCCGGCAGGGCTACCGAGGCTTGACCCGGAATTTCTCCGGGAACCGACGTCGGGGTGTAGTCGATCGGAACACCGTGGCCGGGATCGACCGGGCTGTCTGGCGTCTCCGGTGGGGCAGGGATCTCGAGCGTCAGAGTCAACGGGGCCGGGGCAGCCGGGAGGCCGGGTCCTGGTGCGGCCGAATCCGGGGCGGTCGGCGAGTAGGTCACGGGGACACTCGCCGAACTCTCGACGAAACCACTGGATTCGGTCGTGGCGGCGTACCCCGACGAGGGTCCCGGCATCGGTGAGGCCACCGAGGGATCGGCCACGGTCCGGTCCGGCTGCGCCCTGATCGATCCGATCGGCCGCATAGCGGCCCCGGCCCACAGGGTCGCCGGCAGTGCGTCGACCAGCACGGAACCCGGTATCGCGTCGACCCGCTCGCCCGGTAACGCCCGGCCGGGCACGGCGACCATCGCGCCACCCCGCCCGTCATCGGCGCGCAACAACCCCAGCGCGACCGAGAACAGCAGAGGCACGGCGACGGCGGCCGCGACGAACGCACCGCGTGACACCGGTCGGCGCACCGGAACCAGCACGGTGCCCGTCGCCGAGCGCCGGGCACCGAGCAGCGCGGCACCCCGGGCGATGGAGGTGCCCGGCTCCCGTTCGCGCACAACCGGACAGCGCAGCGCACCGGCCAAGGTGCGCGCGACGTCGTCCGGGGTTGCCGCGCCCCCGACGAGCAGCACCGCGTCGAGACGTGCGACGGAAAGCCCTGCGGTGCGCAGACATTCGTGCACGAGCGGCAGTGAATCCCGGACGAGCTGGGCACGCACCGCGATCGCGCGCCGTGGATCCGAACCCGCACCCAGGTCCATCGCACCCAGTTCCATCGCACCCGGTTCCGCCGCGCCCAGTTCCATCGCGCCCGGTTCCGCCGCGCCCAGTTCCGCCGCAGCCAGTTCCGTAGCGTCCGGTTCCATCGCACCCAGTTCCCCAGCGCCCGGTTCCATCGCGCCCGCCAGGTCGTGCTCGGCGATCGCGAGCGCCGCGGCGGTCGAGCGACCACCGAAGGCGTAGGACCGGGCGGGGCGGCCGGCGATCCGGTGGCCCCGCCGGTCACGCACGACCACCGTGAGATCGAGCGAGGTCGCACCCAGGTCGTACACCAGCAGCGCCGCGACATCCGTTGCAGCATCGACGTTCTCGTCCGGCCGATCGAGCGCCGCCGCTGCCGCGATCGGCTCGGCCACCAGCGCGACCTCGCCCAGTCGCGCCCGCCCGAGTTCGCGCCGCAGCGCGGCGAGGTGTCGCTCGCTGTAAACCGCCGGGTGTGCCAACACGGTGTGCTCGGCCACCGCGCCGTGGGCGGCCATCGTCGCGCCGAGGACCCGGACGACCAATTCTTCGGCCGGGGGCTCCTGCGGCAGCCCACCGGCGACGGTCAGATCGGCGAAACCGAGAATCCGGCCGTCATGGGAGGTGGTCCGGTCTCGCCGGACCACCGGATCGCCGCCGCCGACCGCCACGCAGACGGTATTGCGCGCACCGAGGGACACTCCCCATCCGACCACCATCGCTCACCAATCTCTCTCGGCCGACAGCGGCCGGGAACGTCTTTACCCGACCCGAAGAAATAGTTTAGCCTCCCCTAATCTCTTGTGGACACACCGGGTGGAGGCATCAATGCCGGAAAACTTGCTGGTCATTCGACCTGATGCGGCGGCAGCGCCGACGGTCTGGGGCACGCTTCACACCCCGGCCCCGATGCCGCGGGGCGGCCGCTGGCCGGCGCCGGAACCCGAGCGGCCGATCGGCCTGCTCGATTCCTGGTGGCTGATCGGCGCCGCGGCACTCGGGTCGACGGCGCTGCTCGGCGGCGTCCTGTGGGTGGCCACCCACGTACACCCGGACCCCGCGCTGCATACCGCCGGGTTGTTCGTCCACCTGGCCGGCTTGACGCTCGGGTTCGGCGGGGTGCTGATCGCCGACTACCTGACCGCACTGTGGCTGACCGGGCGCAGCACCTTGGCCGAGGCGATGGCGGGCGTGTCCCGAATGCACGTGCCGATCTGGTTGGGCCTGGCGACGCTGGTCGTCAGCGGTGGCGTCCTCGAGCCCGATCTCGGTTCGCCTCCGACGCAGATCAAAATGGCGCTGACCGCGATCCTCACCGTCAACGGGCTACAAGCGACGGTGCTGAGCAAGCGCCTGGCCGAGCGGACCACCGGGCCGTTGCCGCCGCGACTGCTGGCCTGGGGCGCCGCGTCCGGTGCGATCTCCCAGATCTGCTGGTGGGGCGCCATCGCCATCGGCTTCTGGAACGCCCAGCACTGACCCGGACGCCCGGACCGGTGTGACCCAGTCCACAGGTCATCACTCTTCACTACATACCCCATAGGGGTATATGTTCGTAGCAACGCACAGCGAACAGAGAGAGGCGACCACGATGACCACCAACGCCCACGCCGGACACCACACCCACGCCGGACACGCTGACGCCGCGCCCGCCGCGCACCGGAACAACCACGCGGACAACGGCATCGATACCACCGCGCACGCGGCACACCAGGGACACGGCAAGCACGCCGCCGCCGAGCCGGCCCACGCCGGCCACGGCGACGCTCACGCCGGCCACGGCGCGGGCGCGCCGGGCGGACTGCTGGTCACCCAGGACGGATACACCCTGGACCTCGACACCACGATCGCCGCGCCCGGCGGGATCGATTTCCGGTTCCGGATCCTCGGGCCGGACGGAGCGCCGGTCACCGAGTTCGACCCGATCCACGACCGCGAGCTCCATCTGATCGTCGCGCGCCGGGAACTGACCGGGTTCTGGCACGTCCATCCGGTGCGCGAGGACGACGGCACCTGGGTGATCCGCCTCGATCTCCCCGAGGCGGGCGCCTACCGCGTCTTCACCGATATCGCGCCGCGCGCGCTCGGCCGCACGATCACCCTCGGCGCCGATCTCGCGATCGCGGGTCACTATGCGCCACAGCCGGTTCCGGTGGTAGGGCGCACCGCGACGGTCGACGGGTACGAGGTCACCGTCGACGGCGACCTGCGCGCCGAGGGCGACCTGCTCACCCTGACCGTGCGCAAAGATGGTGTGCCGGTCACGGATCTGCAGCCCTACCTGGCCGCCTTCGGCCATCTGGTGATCTTGCGCGCGGGCGACCTCGCCTACGTACACGTGCACCCGAACGGTGAACCGGGCGACGGCGTCACCCCGGCCGGACCCGAGATCACCTTCCACACCGCGGTTCCCGGCCCGGGCACCTACCGCCTGTTCCTCGATTTCCGGCACGGGGAGGTGGTCCGCACCGCGGCGTTCACGCTCACCGCGGGCATCGCGACGCCGCGGCACGACCCGCACGCCGGACACGCACACCACCACTGAGCCGCCGACCGATGGCGTCGTCACCCGAGCCGGGTGACGACGCCATCGGCGTTTACCGGGGCAGGCTAGGACGTGAGCAGGCGCGCGGCGATGGCGCGCGCGGCCTCGACCCGCGCCGAATCCCCGATCTGGCGCGCGATATTGGCCGCGCTCACCACCGCGTCGAGCTCGAACACCAGCTGTTCCGGATCGGCGCCGGCGAAGTCGCCGACTTCCTGCGCTTTGCGGATCTCGACCGCGAGCAACGCCAGCCACTCGTCGTGGTCAGCCACCACGGCATCGCGGACCGGCCCCTCCTTGCTGCTGTACTCCGTCAGCGTGGCGACGCGAAAACAGCCGCCGGGGAAGGGCGGATCCTCGATGTGGGCGAACCAGCGGTCGATCAGAGTGCGGATCCGGCCGACGCCGCGTGGTTCGCGCAGGCTCGGCGCGATCACCCGTTCGATGAATACGTCACGGGCGGTCGCCACGGCGGCCAGCTGTAGCGCCTCCTTGGTGCCGAACAGCGTGGCGATGCCGCTCTTGCTGATCCCGAGGTCGGTGGCGAGCATGCCGATGCTGATGCCGTCCAGCCCCTCGATGGAGGCGAGTTCGGCGGCGCGGCGCGCGATGGTCGCCCTGGCACGCGCGCCCTTGGCCAGTCGTTGGTCGCCGGACTCGGACAGCTGCGTCATGAACTCCATTGTTCCACCACCTCTTGCATGGGCGAACGATCGGTCGTACTTTTATTTACGAACGATCGTACGTTCTTATTTCTCCTCCGTGAAGGACCTTCCCCATGACCGACGTTTCTGCTCGGCCCGAAGATTCGCCGACCAGCACGACACCCGACACCGGCGCCGCGGGCCGCACCCTGGCCGTGGCGTCGGGCGCCGCCTTCATCGCCTTCATCGACCTGTCCGTGGTCAATATCGCGTTCCCGACCATCGCCACCTCCTACCCCGGCACCGCGACCAGCACGCTGACCTGGATCGTCAGCGGCTACGCGATCGCCTTCGCCGCGCTCCTGACCCCGGCGGGCCGGCTGGCCGACGTCCTCGGACGGCGCCGGATGTTCGCCCTGGCACTGGCGGGATTCGCCGTCACCTCGCTGCTGTGCGGGCTCGCGCCGAGCGCGGGCTGGCTCATCGCCGGACGCGTCCTGCAGGGCATGACGGCGGCGTTCATGGTGCCCGCCGCGCTCGCGCTGGTGCTGGCAGCCACGCCGCGCGCGAAGATCGGCTCCGCCATCGCCGTCTGGACGGCCGCGGGCGGATTCGCCGCGGTGGTCGGTCCGGCCATCGGCGGCGCGCTCGTCGAGAGCCTGGGCTGGCGTGCGATCTTCCTCGTCAACGTGCCGATCGCGCTCGCGCTGATCGTGCCCGGCCTGCGCCTGCCGAGCACCGACGATGCCCGCCGCGATACCGCCCTGCCCGATCCGCTCGGCACCCTGGCCGTCGCGCTCGGCCTCGGCGCGCTCGTCGCCGCGGTCACCGAGGGCCAGAGCTGGGGCTGGACGGCCCCGGTCACGCTCGCGGCGCTCATCGGTGGCGCCGTACTGGTGACGTTCGCGCTGGCTCGCTCGATGCGGCACCCCGATCCGGCCGTGGCCGTAACACTGTGGCGGAATCGGCAATTCGCGCTCGCCAATGCCGGCTCGCTGCTCTTCGGCGCGACCATGTTCGCCTGGCTGCTGGCCGGACCGATGTTCCTGGACGCGCTCTGGGGCTACTCGGTGCTCGAATCGGCCGCGGCGCTGACCGTCGGCGCGGCGGCGTCGATGGTGACCTCGGTGATCGTCGGCCGGATCACCGCACCGCGGGGCCAGCGCTGGGCCGGCGTGGTCGGCGCGCTGATGTACGCCGCCTCGCTGGCCTGGATGAGCACCGACGCGTTCGGCCCCGATCCCGCGCTGTGGTCGGCATGGGTACCCGCCGGACTGCTCGGCGGCGGCGGCATCGGCATCGTGGTCACGGTGCTCGGCACCGCGGCCGCGAGTTCGGTGCCCCCGCAACAGTTCGCGGCCGGGATCGGCATGAACGTGACCGCCCGGCAGGTGGGCGGCGCGCTCGGCGTGGCGGTGCTGGCCGCCGTCTTCACCGCGGTGCCCGACGACGCGGTGCGCGCCTTCCACACGGTATTCGCCGTCGGCGCGGTGATCGGGCTCGCGGTCGCACTGCTGCTCCTCGTCCCGTCGCAGGCCCGTACTACCCGTTAGGAGTCGCGAGATGTCTTTCACCACACCGTTGTCCGAGCAGTACACCGAGGCCGACGATCCGCTGTTGTTGCGCCCGGACGAAGCGGTCGAGTTGCTGCGTGCGGCCCCCTGGCAGCGCTTCGCCGTGCTGGGCGACTCGATCGCCGCGGGTACCGGCGATCCCAGCCCCGGCTACGCGGCCCGAGGCTGGGCCGACCGGGTCGCCGCCACCCTGGCGACGGTGAATCCCGCACTGGTGTACCGCAATACGGGACGGATCGGCGCGACCAGCACCCAGGTCCGGCAGCATCAGTTGCCCGAGATCCTGGAATTCGCACCGGATCTCGTGCACATCAGCTGCGGGGGCAACGACCTGTTCGAGGCGGGCGGCGACCCGGAGCGGCTGCGGAACAACCTCTCGGCGATGTTCGCCGCGCTGGCCGCGACGGGAGCGCAGCTGTCGGTGTTCACGGTGGCCGATGTGTGGGCGATCGAGCGGATGGCGCCGATGCGTCCGATGCGTCCGCGCATGGCCGAGATGAACGAGGTGGTGCGGGCGGTGGCCGCCGACTTCGACGCCGTGCTGACCGAGTTCTGGGAGCACCCGGTGCGGACGCGGCCGAGTCTGATGAGCGCCGATCTCATCCATTTCACGACGAGCGGTCACGCGGTCGTGGCGACCGAGGTGGTGCGGGCACTGGCCGCGCGGCTCGAGCGCTAGACCGTCCGTGGTGTCGGCGGCGCGTCCCGCCGGCACCACGGACGCTCAGCTGTTGCCGCGCACCAGCTCGGTGCCGAGGGCGACGAGCTCGGCCCGGACTTCCGGTGGCCCGACGACTTCGACGTCGGCGCCCCAGCCCGCCAGTTGCCGGGCGACCATCTTCGCGGTGTCGGCGGTGACGCTGGCCTGGACCCGGCCGTCGTCCACCGGCCCGAGCAGGGTGCAGTTGCGGCCCTGCTGATCGGCCAGGATCGGCGCCAGTGTCGCCGACACCAGTACCGTCGCGGCGACGGCGGCCCGCCGCTGCTCCATCCGGGTGACGATCCGCGCCCATTCGGCCGAGAGGTCGAAATCCGCGGGGCGATCGGCGGTCTCGTCGAGGACGGTGACCGCGCCGACCCGGTCCAGCCGGAAGGTCCGGCGACCACGCTCGGTGCCCGCGATCAGGTACCAGACCGTTTCCTTCTCCACCAAGCCCCACGGATGCACCACGCGGACGGTGCGCTCCCCGGCCCGCGAGTACTCCATCCGGACCTGCCGACGATCGACCACTGCCCGTTGCAGCAGGGGCAGAACCGCGGGGGGTTCGGGATCCGGTCGGCCCCAGCGGGCGGGATCGACGACGACCGCGTCGGCCGCCGCGGCCGCGTCCGCCCGGAAGGTCTGCGGCAGAGCCCGCACCAGCTTGCGCAGCGCGGACTTCACCTCCGGCGCGGCCTGCGCGGCCGGACCGGCCAGCAGGAACAGCGCCCTGGTCTCGCCCGCGGTCAGGCCGGACAGATCGGTGCGGGCACCGCCGACCAGCGACCAGCCACCGCCACGGCCCGCCTGGGGATACACCGGGATACCCGCAGCCGACAGTGCCTCCAGGTCGCGGCGGGCAGTCGCCACCGAGACCTCCAACTCGGTGGCGACCTCGGCGGCCGTCACCCGGCCACGCGCCTGCATCAACAGCAGGGTGGCCACCAATCTGTCCGCTCGCATACTCGTGATTCTGCCCAACAAAGTGCTCATTCGGTGAGCACTTTGCCTGGCAAAGTCGTTCTCACCACAACGACGACATCGGGAGCAGACATGCTGCAGGGAATGGCGACCACCACCTACTACGCCGACGACCTCACCGCCGCCAAGGACTGGTACACCGAGTTCCTCGGCCTGGCCCCGTATTACGAGGTGCCGGGCGGCTACTACGAGTTCCGGGTCGGGCCGATGCAGGCCGAGCTCGGCCTCATCAACCGCGCCTACGCGCCGGCGGGCGCTCGCAACGCACCCGGTGGCGGCGGTGTCGTGTTCTGGCATGTCGACGATCTCGCCGCCACCTTCGCCCGGCTGCTCGCGCTCGGGGCCACCGAGTACGAGCCGATCACCGAACGCGGCGAAGGCGCGGGGTTCGCGACCGCGGCGGTGCTCGATCCGTTCGGCAATGTCCTCGGGATCATGAGCAATCCGCACTTCGTCGCGATGACGGCCGCGTCGAGGGCGGCGGCCTCCGCCTAGCCCATCAGGCGGCGAACCAGCGCTCGAGGACGGTGGCGACACCGTCCTCGGTCACGTCGCCGGTCACCTCGTCGGCCAGGGCGAGCACCGAGTCCGGCGAGCCCGCCATCGCGACGGAATGCGCGGCCCAGCGCAGCATTTCGCGGTCGTTGAAGCCGTCGCCGATGGCGAGAGTGGCGTCCGGCGCGATGCCGAGCGCGAGCCGGAGTCGTTCCAGCGCCCAGCCTTTGGAGACACCCCGGCGCGATACCGTGACCCACGGCCCGAATTCGCCGTGCACCCACGAGGCGTCGGGCACCTCCAGCGAGGCGAGCAGGTGCAGCATCTCCTCGATGGTGCCGCCGGGCCACCAGCCGTTGAGTCGCGGAGTCGGTGCGCTGCCCAGCATCTGATGGTCGACGAGCAGGAACTCACCGATGGAGAACTCTCCCGGTCCGTGTCCCGTCGCCCAGGTGCCCTCCCCCACTCGCTCGGCCGCGAAGACCATGTCCGGGAACAGCGCACGCAAGGCGTGGATGGCGGGTGCCGGGTCGAACGACTGCACCGCGACCGGCTCGCCCCGCGCCACATCGATATGCACGGCGCCGTTGGAGCACAACGCGTGTCCTTCGGTGAGCCCCAGTTCCTTCAGCACCGGCCGCGTGGTCAGCAGGGTGCGCCCGGTGGTCACCACCACGTGCGCCCCCGCCGCCACCGCGGCCGCCACTGCCGCCGAGACCCGCGCGCTCACTTCGAACCCCGTCGCCAACAGGGTTCCGTCTACATCGAGCGCGATCAGTTTCGGCGCTCCCCCGAGTAATGCCATCTGCCCATTGTGCCCGCCCCCACCGACACCCACCCGAGAATTCACCAGCCCTACCAGCCACGATCAAGGGACAGGGGTGGACGGGTCAGCCCGGGGTCAGCGGCGCGAACCACCGCCGCCACCGCCGCCACCGCCGCCACCACCGCCGGCGCCGCCACTCATGCCACCGCCCTTGGACCCGCCGGAGGACGCGCCGCCGCTGGAAGCACCACCGCCCGAGGCACCGCCGGACGAAGCTCCCCCGGACGAGGCTCCGCTGGAGGCCGCGCCTCCGGACGAGGCCCCGCCGCCGGACGAGGCGCCGGACCCGCCGCTCGAGGCGCCACCACCGGAAGCAGCACCGCCCGAGTCACTTCCACCGGAAGCACCCCCGCCCGAAGCACCCCCACTCGACGCGCCCCCACCCGAGGCACCCCCGCCCGAAGCACCGCCACCGGAGTCACCGCCGCCCGCGGCACCGCCACCGGACGCACCACCACCGGAATCACTTCCGCCGGAAGCACTTCCGCCGGAAGCGCCACCACCGGAGGCGCCGCTGTCGGAGCCACCGCCGGACGCACCGCCGGTGCCACCGCTGGAGGTGCCACCGGTACCGGAGCTGTCGGAGCCGCCGGTGGTTCCACCGCCGGAAGTGCTGCCGCCGGTGGTGCCGCCGACGGTCGAACCGCCTTCCGTCGTCCCGCCGGTCGTGCCACCCGTGCTGCCGCCGGTCTCGGTGCCGCCGGTCGTGCCGCCGGTCGTGCCGCCGGTCGTCGCGCCACCGGAAGGCGCTGTGCCCGTGTCGGTTCCGCCGGTGGGTGCCGAGGCGCCGGTGTCGGTGGACGGCGCGGTCGTACCGCCCGGCGTCGACGGGTCGGTACCGGGAGTGGTGGCGCCGGGCGCGGTCGGTGTGCCCTGGGCAGGCACCGAGGGAGCATTGGGCCCGGAACCGGTGATGGGGCCACCTCCCGGGATATCGCTCGGCGCGGTCGGCACATTCGACGGTTGCGCGGGGGTACCGAGCCGGAAAGGCAGCGGGTTGATGAAGCGCGCCGGATCACCGTAGGTCGACCGCGCGAGAAGCGGTGAACGACACTCCTCGCTCGTGGTCTGACGGTCCGATCCGCCGCGTTCGCCGCCGTCAGCGGTCTTGCCACGGGCCGCGTTGGCGGGGGCGACGATCCTCTCGTACGCGCTCTGCGCGATGGCGGCGCCGGCCACGCGGACCCGGCCGGTGATCGGGTCGACAGCGCCGAGCAGGCTGCTGTTCTGCGCGGCGACGAGGTCGGCGCTCATGTCGTAGAGCAGGGCTTCGGCGGGCGCGCCCAGGGCCGGGAACCGGTCGAGCACCGGGGTCAGACCCGGGTCGAAGGGACTGCCGAACACCGTCATCGCCGACATGGCGAGCGCGGAAACGACCGCCGCGCTGGAGAACACGGCGACGTGCGGCGCCGAGGGACCACCCTGCTGCACCGGCGCGAAGGTCCGAGCCGCGAGCGCGGCGGCGCCTGCGGCGACCACCTGACCCGGATCGGCGACGGTGACCAACGGGACGCCGAGTTCGGCCAGCGTGCGCGCGACCTCCGGCGGCCGCGAGGCACCGCCGACCACCAGGATGCGCGAGAGATCGGCCAGGCGCAGACCTGCCGCCGCCACGGTCTTGCTGACCAGCGGGAAGGTATCGCGGATGTGTTCGGCGCGCAGCGCGTCGGTGTTCACCATCGAGGTGAGCGTCGGCGCCGCACGGCCCACCTTGCCCGACCCGGCGTAGCGGGCGACCATCTCACCGAGCGGCTTGCCGCCGAAGTCGGTGGAGCGCACCGGGGTTCCCACCATCGGATGGTGCGGCCAGTCCGGCCCGACGCGCAGCACGGTCAGGTCCAGGCTGTTCGCGCCCAGGTCGTAGACGAGCACGAAGCCCGGCGCCAGCGGACCCTGGTCGGCCTCCAGCCATTCGGCCGCGGCGACCGGCTCCGGCGCCAGGAGCACCTGACCGGCGCCCGCCAGGTGCAGCGCCTGTCCGAGCAGCGCGACCTGCTTGTCGGAATACACTGCCGGATAAGTCAATACGGCACCGGCGGCCGGTTCGGCCAGTTCGATCAGGCCGGTGACCACTGCGGCGATCAAGTTGGTCGCCGAGAAGAAGCGACCACCGATCACCATCGGCTCCGGCTCGCGGCTCAGGTCCGCGAAATCGGTGATCGCCGAAGCGAATTCATTGATGGCTCCGATGCGGGGCCGACCCGCGTCGTCGAAGGTGAGTGCGGTACGCCGTGTGCGCACCGTCGGCTTGGTCGGATCATCGGCCACCACCGCCGAAATCGCATTGACCGTACCGATGCTTAAGCCCAGACCTCTGGTCATGTATTTGCTATCCCGTCAACGCACCGTGACCACGTCCAGCACGCGAGCGCACCATGTGGCCGCGGTCGTCTTCCAAACAGCTCGCACAGATTAACCGGCCCAAAGCCGAATTGCTGCCTGATTGATACGAAACACGTGACCTTTGGCCCTTGTTAGGGGATCTTCCCAGGTAAGCCGGTATACGGACAGACGTCCAGTCCCCTGAACGTTGCCAAAGCTACTGACAGACTCCGAGATACAGCTACTTGCGAGTAATCAACTTGGGCGCCTGCTGAATACATTCCTACGGTCTGTTTCAGGCCGTGATTAACGCACTTACCGACTGGTAATCAATTCTTTTCCCGCCATCAGCATTAAGCCATTCGCCGAATTCGGGTGCCACATACCGAAGTACACGCCAAAAGCTATGACGCGTCAACGTCACGGCCGATACCCGCCAGCGCCCGCCCGGCGGCCGCGGTTGACTCGAAGCACGGAGTGACACCGAGTCGTGCTCCGAAATGCCAGGGAGAGAAGGGAATAGCGATGTCCACTCGTTTCGCCGACCAGGTCGTCCTCGTCACCGGCGCCGGTTCCGGCATCGGCAGGGCGGTCGCGCTGCGGGTCGCCACCGAAGGCGCCGCGGTCGTGCTCGGCTCGCGGGGCAAGGATCAGGGCGAGCGGGTCGCCGAACAGATTCGAGCGGCCGGCGGCCGGGCGTTGTTCGTGCCCACCGATGTCACCGTCGACGCCGATGTCGAGCGGCTCACCCAGGCGGCGCTCACCGAGTACGGCAGGCTCGACGCGGCGTTCAACAACGCGGGCGCGGTCACCGCGTTCGGTGGGGTGGCCGAGATCGACGACGCGTCCTGGCGCGCCGAACTCGACCTGAACCTCACCGGGGTGTTCCACGGGCTCCGGCACCAGGTGCCGGCGATCACCGCTTCGGGCGGCGGCGCGATCCTGAACAACGCCTCCAACCTCGGCGTGGTCGGGATGGCCTCGGTGGCGCCGTATGTGGCGGCCAAGCACGGCGTCGTCGGTCTGACCAGGTCGGTGGCGCTGGAGACCGCGGCGGCGGGCGTACGGGTGAACGCGCTGGTCTCCGGCGCGGTCGACACCCCCGCCTTCCGTGCCTCGATGGGCGCCACGCCCGAGGGCGAGGCCGCGATCGCGGCGCTGCACCCGATCGGGCGGATCGCCCGGCCCGACGAGATCGCGGCGCTGTGCGCCTTCCTGCTCAGCGGCGAGGCGTCCTTCGTCACCGGGGCGGCGGTCACGGTGGACGGCGGCTTCACCGCCCAGTAGGACGCCGAAGGCCCGCCGCGTCGTTCCCAGACGACGGGGCGGGCCTCGGCGCTGTCGCCGGTCGCGTCAGCCGCGAGCCAGCAGGCGCTTGATCGGTCCCCCGTGGGGCGCCGCGGCGCCACCGGCGCGCGCCTGGGGTCGGCGGGCACGCACCAGCCGGTCGAACTCCTGCGCGTCGCGCGCCGGCGCGCGCAGCTTGCCGGCGTTGAAGTCCGCGGCCAGCTGCTGCACCGTCTCCTGCGCGCAGGACTTGTTGGTGCCGATGAAGCCGGTCGGACCACGCTTGATCCAGCCGGTCACGTACGTGCCGGCGACGACCTCGCCCCCGGGCGCGGTCAGCACCCGGCCCTGCTCGTTCGGGATGACGCCGCGAGCGTCGTCGAACGGCAGATCCTTGGTCGGCACCCCTCGGTAGCCGACCGAGGTGAGCACGACACCCGCTTCCAGCAGATCCGTGTCCCCGGTCGCCACCGCACTGGTGCGGCCTTCGGCGTCGGTGACCAGCTCGTTGCGCTCGACCCGCACTCCGGTCACCGTGTCGGTACCGAGGATCTCCACCGGCGAGGACAGGTAGCGGAACACGATGCGCTTACGCTCACCGAACGGACGCCGCGCGACGCTGTGCAGCAGACGCAGCTTCTGCTCGACCTTGTACGGCAGCTCGGGGGTCACCTCGGGCAGCTCACCGTCGATCGCGATGTCGATATCGGCGGCCAGCAGGCCGACGAACTCGGGCACCGTGAAGGCCGATTCCGCCGGGCCACGACGACCCAGGATCACAACCTCTTCGATCTTGCTCTCGCGCAACGCCTTCAACGCGTAGGGCGCGATGTCGGTGTCGGCCAGGGTGGCCGGGTCGACGGTCAGGATGCGGGCCACGTCGAGAGCGACGTTGCCGTTGCCGACGATCACGACGCGCTTCTGGTTCAGGTCGAACCGGTCCTCGGCGTGGTCGGGGTGACCGTTGTACCAGGCGACGAAGTCGGTGGCCGACACGTTGCCCGGCAGGCCCTCACCCGGAATGCCCAGCTTGCGATCCGCCGACGCGCCCACGGCGTAGATGACGCCGTGGAAGTACTCCAGCAGCTCGGCATGGCTGACGTGGGTGCCGATCTCGACGTCGAGGTAAGTACCGAAGTCCTCCTGCTTCGACATCACGTCGAACAGATCGGCGACCTGACGGGTGCGCTTGTGATCGGGCGCGACGCCGAGCCGGGCCAGACCGTAGGCCTGCGGCAGCCGGTCGAACATCGTGACCGAGACACCGGGCTGGGTCAGCAGCTCGTCGGCGGCGTACATCGCCGACGGGCCCGACCCCACGATGGCGACGCGCAGCGGCGAACGCTGCGTGTCGATCGCGGGCGGCATCACCGGGCGAGCCAACGTCGGCCGGTCCCGCTGCACGCGGTAGAAGTCGGCGTTGATCTCGATGAAGGGCTTCTGCTCTTCGGTCAGCTTCTTCGAGGAGGTGATCGCGTCGACGGGGCACGCGGTGGCGCAGGCGCCACAGTCCACGCATGCCGCCGGATCGACGTAGAGCATCTCCGCGCTGAGGAAGTCCGGCTCATCCGGGGTCGGATGAATGCAGTTCACCGGGCATGCGTAGACGCACGAGGCGTCACTACAGCATGACTGGGTAACGACGTATGGCATATCGCTATCGTCTCAGGCCGCGTGCTTGGCGGAGCGCTTGGGCTCCGAGCGGTAACGGCTGGACGGGCCGTCGATACCGAGCAGCTTCCACACTCGCTTGGCGATCGGGTTCATCAGACCGATCTCCTCGGCGAGCGCACGCACGTCGATGAAGTAGTCCGCGAAGACCTGCTTGGCCTCCTTGGAACCGTAGAACAGCTCCTTGCGGACATCGGCGGGCATCTCGAACTGCTTGAAGAAGGTCTTCGGCGGGGTCGCGATGGCCCGGCCGAGCACGAACATGACGATCGGCATGGCGACCGAGAGCACGAACTTGTTGACCGCGGGCTGCGCCGGGACGTTCTTCTTCAGGAACTCGTGGGCGAAGGAGATGTGGCGAGCTTCCTCGGCCACGTGGATCGCCATCACGCCGCGCATGATCGGGTGGATGTCGTCACCCGAGCGCAGGATGTCCTTCTGGATGTGGTCGATCGGCTCTTCGCCGGCGAGCACGGCCATGAAGAAGAAGTTCGGGAACAGCGCACCGGCCGGGGCGGCCAGGTGGCGCAGCTGACGCACGAGCGGGTTCATGCCCGGCACGTCGGCGACGCGGTTCACCATCTCCTGGAACATCAGAGTGTGGTTGTGCTCTTCGATCATCTCGTGCGAGCAGTACCGGAACTCCGGGTCGTTGTTCTTCAGGTTGAAGATGTGCTGCATCATGCCGATGATCAGGATGGCCTCGAACTGCAGGCCGACCTTGGCGACATTGGCCTGGCGGACCTTGCCGATCTCGATCTTCTTGTCCAGCGGCAACGCCTGGTACCAGGGGTGGCGGCCGATCGGGTCGGCCGAGGTGACCAGAACCCAGCGCTCGGGCTTGTAGTTCGGGTCGAACTCGGGGTTGTCCCAGTCGATGTCCTCGAACGGGTCGAAGTGCCGGTCGACCGACGCCTCGGACAGCATCAGCAACTTTTCGGCGTACGCCTGAGCCTCCGCGACTACGGGATCGACGTCAGGGGTGGTGGGCGCAGACATCGTCGTCACTGCCTCTCCTCAAGGGACGTTTACTGTTTCCAATAGTTACACCTACGAGGAGTCACGTCAACTCCCCACCTCTCCCGATTTCCCGTGTTCGGCGCGCCGAACCACCGCCAGGAAAAGCTACTCACCAGTAAAAATGGTTCTACCTGTGACACTGCGTCATGCACAGTTCGCCGGTGGCCGCGGCGGCGTCGAGAAAATTCGTGCGGCCGGATCCGGCGATTCGCCGGACGGACCGGCGGTACCGGATATCGTGCGCGGCCGCTGCCCGGATGACCGCGCCGCGCACGGCCAGCGAACGGCCCGTCCCAGCGCCCCGCTCAGGGCGCGGCGGGGGTGATGTTCGCGTTGTGCCGGAACACGTTGTCCGGATCCCAGGTGGCCTTGACCGTGCGCAGCCTGCGGTACTTGGCGCCGTAGCTGACGGCGACCTGCTCCCGACCCGGGTCGGCCAGGAAGTTCACATAGCTGCCGTCGCCGCGGGCGAACGGCCGCAGCTCGTCCCAGAACTCGCGCACCCACTCCCGCTCCGCGGCGAAGACGGCGGGGTCGGGGCAGGACGCGGAGATGTTCACCAGCACGCCGGGGTCGCGGGAACCGCCGAACGCGGTGTTGCCCTCGGGCACGTCACAGAACCGGCCGCACAGGGGCATCGACGGCATCACCGACAGCGGCGAGTGCTTGCGCGGATACTGCTCGACCATCACCTCGGCCACCGCGGCATCGATGCGGTCCAGGTAGAGCGACTTCTCGTAGGCGAAGGTGCCCCACGGCGCGATGCCGTCGAAGAGCTGCTGCAACGCGGCGTAGGGCATCTCCGCGACCAACTCCCAGGCCGGAGTCGGGGTCAGCGCGCGCAGCGGGGCGACCGCGTCGGCCAGGTCGTTGGCCGACCTGTCGCCGGCGATACCGACCACGAAGCCGGGCACGCCCTGCCAGTGTTCGGGCACGAACGGGGCGGGCGGGCAGCTGATCGCGTTGATCGTGCCGCAGTGCCGGGCGGGCAGATCCATCAGCACGGCCTGCCCCTCGACCAGCGGACCGACCGCCTCCGACGGCGGCCACCACAGCAGCGCGACCTGCACCATCGGGCCGAACTCGTGCAGTGTGAACTCGAAACCGGTGACGATCCCGAAATTGCCGCCGCCCCCGCGCAGCGCCCAGTACAGGTCCTGGTTCTCCTGCATCGACGCCGCGACGACGTGTCCGTCGGCGGTCACCACCTCCGCGGCCACGAGGTTGTCGCACGACATCCCGAACAGCGGGGTCAGCCAGCCGAGACCGCCACCCAGGGTGAGCCCGCCGATGCCGGTGTCGCTGATGAAACCCCCGGTCACCGCGAGGCCCTGCCGGTTGGCCATGCCGTCGAGCTCGGCCCAGGTCGCGCCGCCACCGCACCGGGCACGCAGGCGCACCGGGTCGACGAGCACGCTGTCGAGCTTGCTCAGATCGAGCATCACCGCGCCGTCGGCGACCGCGTGCCCGGCGTAGTTGTGGCCGCCGCCGCGCACCGTGAGATCGGCGCCACCGGCCCGGATCGCGGCGACCGCCTCGGCCACTTCGGCGGTGTCGGCGGGTCGCACCACCGCGAGCGGACGACGATCGATGGAGCCGTTCCACACCGCCCGCGCCTCGTCGTACCCCGCGTCCGCGGGCCCGATGACCTGCGCCCTGATCGAGCGCCGTAACAGATCTACGCTGAACACCCCGGTCGACATGACGTCTTCCTCCGGTCCGGGCGTTCTCGCCCAGCAGTGCCGACCCCCAGGTCCCCGACCACGGTCGACGCGACCCGCGCACACCCCTGGCGCGGGTCCCGCCCGGTTCGGTGCGGCCGCACCGGATCCCATCGTCTCACCGGGTGCGCGCGGGCAACAGGGGTCCCCGGTCTCAGCTCTGCGGCAGATCCGGAATCCGGGTGGCACGGGCGTAGACGGTCTCGCCCTCGCTCAGATGCAGGGCGGCCGCGTCACCGCGGGTGACCTGCGCGGCGAACTGATCACCAGTCGCGGCATTGCGTAGCTCGAGGCGGACCTCGAACCCGAGCCGCACGATCCGCTCCACCGTGGCCCTGGTGATGCCGGCGGACTCCGCGGTGCCTTCGTGCTCGGCCATCGCCATGCTCGGATCGCGCCCGATCCGGATATCGTGCGGCCGGACGAGGTGACCGTTGAGCCGGGCCACCGCGCCGAGGAACGACATGACGAATTCGTTCGCGGGCCGGTCGTAGACGTCCTCCGGAGAGCCGATCTGCTCGATCCGCCCCTTGTTCATCACCGCGATCCGGTCGGCGACGTCGAGCGCTTCTTCCTGATCGTGGGTGACCAGCACCGTGGTCACGTGCACCTCGTCGTGGAGCCTGCGTAGCCACTGACGCAGATCGGTGCGCACCTTGGCGTCGAGCGCGCCGAACGGCTCGTCGAGCAGCAGCACCTGCGGATCGACGGCCAGCGCGCGGGCCAGCGCCATGCGCTGACGCTGACCACCGGAGAGCTGGGCCGGGTAGCGGTGCTGGAAACCGTCGAGGCCGACGATGCCGAGCAGTTCGTCGACGCGCTTGTCGATCTCCTTCTTCGGCCGCTTGCGGATGGTCAGGCCGAAAGCGACGTTGTCGCGCACCGTCATGTGCTTGAACGCGGCGTAGTGCTGGAACACGAAGCCGATGTCACGCTTCTGCGGCGCCACGTGGGTGACGTCGTTGCCCGCGATCGAGACGATGCCCGAGTCCAGCGACTCCAGACCGGCGATCGAGCGCAGCAGCGTCGACTTGCCCGACCCGGACGGGCCGAGCAGCGCGGTCAGCTCGCCGGAAGTGATGTCGATGCTGACATCGTCGAGAGCGGCGAAGGAACCGTAGTTCTTGCGCGCGTTGGTCACGGTGATCATTCGGTGCCCCGCTTGCGTTCGAGGAGAGTCATCAGGAGAAGAACAACCAGCGCCATACCCATCAGCAGCGTGGCCGCGCTGTAGGCGCCGAAGGTGTTGTGGTCGTTGATGTAGCGACCGTGCACCAGCAGGGTCAGCGTCTGCGACTTGCCGGGCAGCGCGGTCGAGACCATGATCACCGCGCCGAACTCGCCCAGCGCGCGGGCCACGGTGAGCACGACGCCGTAGGTCAGGCCCCAGCGGATCGCGGGCAGGGTGATCCGCCAGAAGGTCTGCCAGCGCGACGCGCCGAGAGTGGCCGCGGCCTGCTCCTGATCGTCGCCGATCTCGTGCAGCACCGGCTCCACCTCGCGCACCACGAACGGCAGCGTCACGAAGATGGTCGCGATCACCATGCCGGGCAGGCTGAAGATCACCTTGAAGCCCAGGGATTCCAGGCCACCGAACCAGCCGCCCGCACCCCACAGCAGGATCAGCGACACACCGACGACGACCGGCGAGACCGCGAACGGCAGGTCGACGATGCCCTGCACGAGGCTGCGCCCCGGGAACTTGCTCCGCACCAGCGCCAGCGCCGTGATCACCCCGAATACGACGTTGAGCGGCACGACGATGGCCACGATGATCATCGACAGCTGGAACGCCGAGATGGCCGCTGGCGTGGTGATCGAGTCCAGGAAGGCGCCGATCCCCCGCTCGAAGGTGCGCCACAGGATGATCGCCAGCGGCAGCACCAGCAGTACGAACAGATAGCCGAGGGCGACCGTGCGCAGCGAGAGCCGGGTGAACAGGGACAGCTTCATCGGGCCGCCTCTTCCTTGCGGGCGGTGCGCTCGGCGAGCAACCGCAGCACGAGCAGGCTGGCGAAGGAGATCGCCAGCAGCGCGACCGAGACCGCGGCGGCGTTGACCGGACGATCCACCTCGATCTGCTGCTGGATGTACTGCGAGGTCATCTGCGTCTCGCGCGGGATGTTGCCGCCGATCAGCACGACCGAGCCGTACTCGCCGATCGCCCTGGCGAAGGCGAGGCCGCCGCCGGAGATGATCGCGGGCGCCAGCGTCGGCAGCACGATGCGGCGGAAGGTGACCCAGTTGCTCGCGCCCAGCGAGAGCGCGGCCTGTTCCACTTCCTTGTCGACCTCGATCAGCACCGGCTGCACCGACCGTACGACGAACGGCAGCGTGACGAACGCCAGCGCCACCACCAGGCCGGGCTGGGTGGCGTTGAGGTGGATGTCGATCGGGCTGTTGGGGCCGTAGAGCGAGAGCAGCACGATCGAGGCGACGATCGTGGGCAGCGCGAACGGCAGATCGATCAGCGCGTTGACGATGCCCTTGCCGGGGAATTCGTCGCGCACCAGTACCCAGGCGATGAGGGTGCCCATCACGACGTTGAGCACGGCGACGACCACCGAGACCCCGACGGTGATGCGCAGCGAGTCCAGGGCCGCGGGCGCGGTGACCGCGTCCCAGAAGCCCGACCACCCGTCCTCGAACGAGCTGACGGTCAGTGCCGCCAGCGGCAGCAGCACGATGACGCTGAGCCAGAGCACGGCGACGCCGATGCCGACCGGGCCCACCGAACCGGTCACGCGCAGCCACGACCGGCGGGGCCCACGCGGGGCGGGCACGGATTTCTCCAGTTTCACGGCGACGCCGGGATCGGAGGTTGCTCCGGTCCCGGCGTGCCCACTGCTGTCAGTCACAGTTGTCCAGTATCGCGTGTGTCTTGGGTCACGAGTTACTTGGTCGCCTTGTCGTAGATGACCGCGACCTTGCCGGTGCCCTGCGCGAACAGGTCCTTGTCGACGGCCTTCCAGCCACCGAGGTCATCGATCGTCCACAGCTTGGCCGGGGTCGGGAAGTCCGCGGCGAACTCGGCGGCGACCTTCGGATCGACCGGACGGAAACCGGCCTGCGCCCACGCCTTCTGGCCTTCCGGGGTGAACAGGAAGTCACGGAAGGCGGTGGCCTTGGGCAGGTTCTGGGAGTTCTTCAGGACCGCGACCGGGTTCTCGATCTTGAAGGTGGTCGGCGGGTTGATGTGCTCGATCGGGTCGCCGTTGCGCTCGGAGAAGATGGCCTCGTTCTCGTAGCTCAGCAGCACGTCACCGGTGCCCTGCAGGAAGGTCTCGGTCGCCTCGCGGCCCGACTTCGGCTGCACCTTGACGTGCTCGGGCGAGATCAGCTGGGACAGGTAGTCCAGGCCGGCCTGCTGGTTCTTGCCGCCGTCGCTCTTGGCCGCGTAGGGGGCGAGCAGGTTCCACTTGGCCGAACCCGAGCTGAACGGGTTCGGGGTGACGACCTCGATGCCGGGCTTGAGCAGATCGTCCCAGTCCTTGATGCCCTTGGGGTTGCCCTTGCGTACGACCAGGGTCACGACCGAGCCGAAGGGGATGCCCTTGCTCGCGTCGGCGTTCCAGTTCGACTCCACCAGGCCCGCGTCGACGAGGCGGGTGATGTCGGGCTCGACCGAGAAGTTGACGACATCGGCCTCGGCGCCGTCCTTGACCTTGCGCGACTGGTCGCCCGAGGCGCCGTAGGAGGCCTGGATCTGCACGCCCTTGCCCGCGTCGGTCTTGTTGAACTCCGGGACGACCTTGTCGAAGCCCGGCTTCGGAACGGCGTAGGCGTACAGGTTGAGGGTGCCCCCGCTGCCGTCGGCCACGGTAGCGCCGCCATCGGTCGAGTCGCTGGCGCCACCGCCGCAGGCGGTCAGGGCGACCGCGGCGACAGCAGTGACAGCGACGGCGGCGGCGCGACGGCGCGAGCCGATCCAGGTGTTGCGAGACATCGGGGTGAACCTTTCGGGAAAGGACCTGCGGCGCAACGTCTTTCGCTGCGGCAGGGAACGCTCTTGTCGATCGGTAGACCTGTCGTGCAGGGAATGAGCACGACAGTTGGCGCGACTCGGGCCCACTGGCCCCCGGAGTTCGGACGACGACTGCGAAGGAAAAGCGCGCGCCAGTCTACTGGGCAAGTACGCGCAGACGAGTCCGGTGGCCGATCATCGACAGAGGATGTCCGCGACCGCGAGGTTGCCGACAGCGATCAACGCCAGCTCATGGCGGATCTGCGGGGCGACACTCGACGACACAGGCAGACTGTAGCAGATTGCGACATGATGATTCGACTCGACGAGAGTTCCACACCCAGGGGGAATTTCACACCATGACCATGGCACCAGACCGCGTTCGCGTGCGGTTTCCCGAGATCAGCACCCGTACGTGGGAACATCCGGCCGATCGCACGGCGCTGGTCGCGCTGCGAGCCCTGACCGGATTCGACACGGTGCTGAAGGCGCTGTCGAGCCTGCTGCGCGAGCGCCAGCACCGGTTGCTGTACCTGGCGACGGCCGTCCGGGTCGACGACCGTCAGTTCCGCACCCTGCACCAGTTGCGGGCGGATTGCGTGGGTGTGCTCGACGCGCGGTCGACGCCGGAGATGTACGTCCTGCAGGACCCGACCGTGAACGCTTTCACCATCGGCATGGACCGGCCGTTCATCGTGCTGACCACGGGCCTGCTCGATCTGATGGACACCGAGGAACTGCGCTTCGTCATCGGCCACGAGCTCGGGCACGCGCTGTCCGGGCACGCGGTGTACCGCACGATGCTCCTGCATCTGCTGCGGCTGTCGGCCTCGATCGGCTGGATGCCCGGCGGCGGGTGGGCGCTGCGCGCGATCGTGGCCGCGCTGATGGAGTGGAGCCGCAAGTCGGAACTGTCCGGCGACCGGGCCGGACTGCTGTGCTGCCAGGACGTGGGGGCCTCGGTGCGGGTGCACATAAAGACCGCGGGCGGCACCTGGCTGTCGGAGATGAACCACGGCGCGTTCCTCGACCAGGCCGACGACTACCTGCGCTCGGGTGACCTGCGCGACGGCGTGCTCAAGCTGCTGAACCTGGAGCTGCAATCGCACCCGTTCTCGGTGCTGCGCGCGGCCGAGCTGCGCCGCTGGATCCAGTCCGGCGACTACGACCGCGTGCTCGGGGGCACCTATCCGCGGCGCGAGCACGACCGCAACGCCACGATCACCGACGAGGTGAAGCAGGCCGCCCGCAGCTACCGGGAGTCCTTCGATCAGTCCGACGACCTGCTCGTGCGCACCGTGCGTGACCTGGGCCGCGATGTCGGCGCGGCAGTGAGCACCGTCGGCCAGGAAGTCGGCCGGACCGTCTCGGACCTGGGCAAGCGCTTCGACGACTGGCGCCGGAACTAGCGCGTCAGCGGGTGAAGAACCACGCGATGACGACGAGGACGAGCAGGGCAACCAGCGCGAGCTGAACGCGAGAACGAGGCATCAGCGGGCACCGCTGCCGACCGTCGGGCGCACCGGCGCGGCGGCGGTGACCGGCACCGTCGTCGCGGCGACCGGCGCCGACGGCTCGTGGCGATCGCCGCGGCCGAGCAGGCGGAAGACCGCGCGCAGGGCGCGGTCGAGCACGAAGGCGATGGCGAAGCTGATCGGGACCATGCCGACCAGCACGACCAGGAACTGGGGGATGAAGGGCAGCCCGGCTACCCAGAGTTCGAAGCCGTCCCACCAACCTGCGATGCGTTGCACGCCGACCAGACTAGTCGGTCGGCGTGAACGGGCGAATTCCGTCGCTGTGAGCGGCGCGTCAGCGCCGCACGGTGGACGACTACGGTGCCGCGCCCCGATGATGGGGTATGGAGTCTCCCAGTGCCGACAGCCTGCCGATTCTGAGTCCGGTCTCGTCCAGTGGCAGTCGTGGCGCGTTCCCGCCGATCGACGACTACGCATTCCTGTCCGATTGCGAGACCAGCTGCCTGATCGCCAACAGCGGTTCGGTCGAGTGGTTGTGCGTGCCACGCCCCGACTCCCCCAGCGTCTTCGGCGCCATGCTCGACCGCAGCGCCGGGCACTTCCGGATCGGCCCGTACGGCAAGAACGTGCCCGCCGAGCGGCGCTACCTGCCGGGCGGAATGATCCTGGAGACCACCTGGCAGACCGAGACCGGCTGGCTGATCGTGCGCGACGCGCTCGTGCTCGGGCCCTGGCACAACAACAACCAGCGGTCCAAGACCCATCGCCGCACCCCGATGGACTGGGATGCCGAACACACCCTGCTGCGCACGGTCAAATGCGTGAGCGGGACGGTCGAGCTGGAGATGAGCTGCCAGCCCTCGTTCGACTATCACCAGGGCGGCGCGACGTGGGAGTACACCGGCAAGGTCTACGAACAGGCCACGGCCAGGGCCTCGCTCGACCCCGACGCCGGACCCGCGCTCGTCCTCACCACCGATCTGCGCCTCGGCCTCGAGGGCCGGGAGGCTCGGGCCCGCACCCGAATGTCCGAAGGCGACGAGGTGTTCGTCGCGCTCACCTGGTCGGAGCTGCCCGCGCCCGCCACCTTCGCCGAGGCCGCGCAGAAGATGTGGGCGACCGCCGAATGCTGGCGGCGCTGGATCACACTCGGCGATTTCCCCGACCATCCCTGGCGGGGCTACCTGCAGCGCAGCGCCCTCACCCTCAAGGGCCTCACCTACGCGCCGACCGGCGCCCTGCTCGCCGCGGCCACCACGTCCCTGCCGGAAACCCCAGGTGGACATCGCAACTGGGACTACCGCTACACCTGGGTTCGCGATGCGAGCTTCGCCCTGTGGGGCCTGTACACCCTCGGCCTGGACCGGGAGGCCAACGACTTCTTCGCCTTCCTCAACGATGTCACCACCGGCGACAACGGCGACGCCCTCCCGCTCCAGGTGCTCTACGGCATCGGCGGCGAGCGCCGCATCACCGAGTACGAGCTGCCCAACCTGTCCGGCTACGACGGCGCCACCCCGGTCCGCGTCGGCAACGCCGCCTACGACCAGGACCAGCACGACATCTGGGGCACCATGCTCGACGCCGTCTACCTGCACGTGAAATCGCGGGGGCAGGTGCCGGAATCGCTGTGGCCGCTGCTGGAACGCACCGTGCACGCGGCGATCGCGAACTGGCGTAAGCCCGATCGCGGGATCTGGGAGGTGCGCGGCGAACCACAGCACTTCACCTCCTCGAAGGTGATGTGCTGGGTCGCCCTGGACCGCGGCGCCCGGCTGGCCCAGCTGCACGGGCAGCACACGCGCGCGGCGGAGTGGTTCGATATCGCCGAGCAGATCAAGGCCGACGTGCTCGAACACGGGGTGAACGACGAGGGCGTGTTCACCCAGACCTACGGCGGCGACACCCTCGACGCCTCGCTGCTGCTGGTGGTGCTGACCCGCTTCCTGCCGCCCGACGACCATCGCGTGCGCGCGACGGTGCTGTCGATCGCGACCCGGCTCACCGTCAACGGCCTGGTGCTGCGCTATCGCACCGACACCACCGACGACGGCCTCGACGGCGAGGAGGGCACCTTCACCATCTGCTCGTTCTGGCTGGTCTCGGCGCTGGTGGAGATCGGTGAGCTGGAGCGGGCCACCCACCTGTGCGAGCGCCTGCTCGGACTGGCCAGTCCGCTGCGCCTCTACGCCGAGGAGATCGACTCCCGCACCGGACGGCACCTGGGCAACTTCCCGCAGGCGTTCACCCATCTGGCGTTGATCAACGCGGTCACCCACGTCATCCGGGCCGAGGACTCACGCAACGCCGGCCAGTTCCAGCCGGCGCACACGCCGACGCACCGACCCTAGCCGGTCAGTACGCGAGCCGTTCGGCGCGTTCCCGCAGACCGGCGATGGTCCGCAGGCCCGCGTCGATCTCGGTGATCCGCAGTTCGCGGTGGTCGCCGTAGCGCAGGCCGGTCTCCTCGGCGGCGCGCAGCGCCTCGTCGGCGGTACGGCCCACCTCGGCGGCGATCTCGGTGTAGTGGTCGCGCAGGACCCGCTGCAACGTGCGCAGCCGGTTCCGGGATTCCTTGCCCACCTGGAAGATCACGTCGTCGGCGAGCCGGGCGACGGCGACCTTGGCCTCGGCCTGCCTACGCTGCTTGCGATTACGGCGGTCGTCCCACAGCGCGTTCACGCCCAGCAGCACGCCCGCGCCCGCCGAGTACCAGTTGACCAGCGACATCCCGAGCAGGCTGGTGGCCAGACCGACCATCAGGATGCCGCCGTAGGAACCGCGCAGGGCCGACAGCGCCTGCTGTCCGACACTGGATTTCGCGCTCTCCAGCGTCTCCAGCGACTGCACCGGCTCGAGCACGTCGCCGGGGTTGGTCAGGCGCAGTTCGGGCAGCGGCGGGGTGCGGTTGTCCGGCGGGAACTTCGCGGCGACCTGTTCGGCGAGCTCGACGGCGCGGTAGTGCGCCATCACGAAGTTCTCCTCGACGGCCTCGCAGATCCGCGCGTCGAGTTCGGTCGCGAATTCGTTCCACTTGCGGGCCGGGTCGGTGCGCGAGATCTCCGCCTCGGCCTCGCGCACGAGCGTGCGCAGCCGATGCCGCAGATCGTGTTCGATGTCGGCGCTCAGCTCGGAGCTGCCGTCGACGAGGGTGACCTGCCAGGTCGCGGTGCGCTGGCGCAGCTGATCGGCCGCAGTCCTGGCCGCCGCCAGCCGCTGGGTGATCTCGGCCCGGCTGCGCGGGTCGCGCAGGGCGTCGGCCTCCGCGCGCAGGGTGAGCGTGAGCTGATCGGTGACCAGGGCGATGTCGCGCACCGCCGCCGCCACGGCCACCGAATCGGCCCGGGCGACAACATAGTCGTGCAGATGATCGATGAGTTGCGGTACGCCGGACTCGATGTCGCGCTGCTGATCGCCGCTGTCCTGCGCCTGTCGGTGCATCACCGCCGAGACGGGCGCGACGGCGAAATTGAGGCCCGCGCCATCGAGCAGCGCGCGGTTGCGGCGCTGGGTCAGCGACCAGTGCGGGTTGCGGTCGATCTTGGTGAGCACGCACACCACCGACGGACACACCTGCTCGACCCGGCGCAGATAGTCCAGCTGCGCCTCGGTCAGCTCGGCGGCGGCGTCGGCGGCGTAGAGGACCACGTCGGCGGCGGCGATCATCGACCAGGCCGCGCTCTCGTGGGCGGACGCGCCGGGGGCGTCCATCACCACCAGGCCGTCGGCGAGCAGCGGGCTCGGCTCGGCGAATTCGGCGCGCAGCACCCCGAGGGCGGTCAGCGCGGGTCCGGGATTCAGCGGGTCGACCGGCACCCGCTCGACACGGCCGCGCTGCGCCGACTTCACCAGCGTCGCGGCCGGTTTGGGCCCGTACTCGACGATCACGGGCACGCTCGGCTTGCCGTCGGTGGCGCTGACCGGGGTGCCGACCATGCTGTTGACCAGCGTGCTCATCCCGGCTTGTGGTTCACCGACCACGACCAGACGCACCCGCGGATCGCTCAGCCTGGCTCGCACCATGCCGAGCCTGGCGTCGAGGTCGTCACGACCGCCCGTGCGGACCAGTTCCCGCAGTTCGTCGACCAGGGAAACGACCGGAGCCATCACATCCGGATGCTTCACCGTCGCGGCCTGCAGTCCGGCAGCGGCTGACAACCTGTTCCTCACTCTCGTTGCATGAGTCCGGCCGAGACGCTGGGACCAGACGTCGTCGTGTCAGACGACGAAGTCATACCCATGGTGCTCGACGGGAAACCCGGCAGCCAGATGATCGGCGCCACCCACCCCGGTGTCGAACAGTCCAGCCGAGACGCCATGGTAGCCGTCGTCGGTGTAGCTGATGTCGGCGGCGATCGGCTTGGTGTCGATGACCGGCGGTTTCACCGGGACCTGGGTCGGCTGCACGGTGACCACCGGCGGCGGGGTGACCACGGTCGGCGGATCGATGTCGACGGTCGGCTGCTTGGTCGGCATCGTCGGCTGGTGGGTGGGCGCGGTCGGCTGCTGGGTGGGCACCGTCGCGGTCGGGTGCGATCCGGTCGGGTCGGGCACGTCGACGGTCGGGGTGCTCGCCCCGGTCGAGGGCGCCGTGACGCCGCCGGTGGTCCCCGGCTTGGTGACGACGTCGTCCGGGACCGTCGGCTTGGCCGGGCCGGTCGCGGCGGTCGGCGGCACGGTGACCACCGCCTTGGTCGGGTCCGGCAGCTGGGCCGTCGGCTTGGGCAGCTCGGGCAGCTTCACCGTGGTCGGGGTGTCGATGTCGACGGTCGGCTGCTGGGACGGCACGGTCACCGGGACGGTGGTCGGGGTATGGCCACCGGTGATGTCCGGCACGACCACCGGCTTGGTCGGCGTGGTCGGCGCGAACAGCGCGGGCACGGCGGCCGCGGGCGCGGTCAGCGGCGAGGTGGCGGCGCCCGCCCCACCGAAGACGTTGGCGATCGGGGTCGACGCGGCGTCGGGCTGGATGGTCGTCTGCAGCGGCGTGCTGACCACCGGGTTGACGGCCACCGGCGCGGGCGCGGCGGGCGCGACCGGCGCCGGAGCG
>NZ_LPNR01000080.1 GCF_019266065.1 Nocardia sp. MH4
CCCCGCCGACCGCGCCGCGCTGCGCGACCAGCTCGACGCCGCGCGCCGCGCCACCGCCGCCGGTGACCAGGCCGCGATCGCCGCCGCCAACGCCGGATTCCACGCGCTCATCGTCGAGGTCTCCGGCAATCCATTGCTGCAATCGTTGCTGCGCCCCTTGGAATCTCGCGTCCGCTGGCTGTTCCATCTCACCAAGGAGCGCGACCCCGGCACCCAGTGCGAGGAGCACGAAGCCCTCTACGCCGCCATCGCCGCGGGCGACCCCGACGCCGCCGCCGAGATCGCCTACCGTCACGTCGCCTCGGGCCGCGAACCCAGCCTCGCCCTCTCGGCCCAGTGGTCTATGCCGGCCATCGACCCGGTCTCGGCCACCCGCACCCGCCAGCGGACTCCGCACCGGGAGAAGACCGCCGCGGGTGGTACGTGATCGGTTGCCGGAACGGCTGACCGGGCCCGGCGTTCAGGCGATGTCCGCGGCGCTTGCCGCCGCGCGCAAGGCGGTGCGAGCCGCGTGGAGAGCGGGGTGGTCGGCGGTGCCGTTGCGGTAGGCGAGATGGGTGTGGCGGCGGGTCGTCAGCGGGGTGAGGACGATGTCGCCGGGTGGGGAGTGCAGGGCGAGGGCGGGGACGATCGCGGTGCCCGCGTCGGCGGCAACCAGGGCCAGGACGGTGTTGAAGTCGTCGGCGTGGTGGCGGATGTGGGGCGTGAAACCTGCGGCCTGGCAGGCGCGCAGGGTGACCGTGTGGCAGAGGGTGCCGGGAGTGCCCGCGATCCACGGGGCATCGCGGTGAGCACGGAGGGCCTCGGTGGTGACGGTGGGGTGTCTGGTGGCGAGATAGACGGTCTCGGTGTGCAGGGGCTCGGTGTGGATGGCCGGGTCGGTGGTGGCGGGGACGAGGTCGTAGTCGTGGGTCAGGGCGATGTCGAGGGTGCTCGCGCGCAGGGCGTCGGGGACGTCGGCGGGGTCGATCTCGGTGACCGTGAGTTCCAGGCGGGGGTGATCGGTGCTCAGGGTGACCAGGGCGGGGGAGAGCAGGGTGCGGGCGGCGGTGGGGAAGGCGCCGATGCGCAGGGTGCCGACGAGTTCGTTTCGGGCGCAGGCCAATTCGGCATCAGCGCGTTCGAGCGCGGCCAGCACGGTCTCGGTGTGGCCGACGAGGACGTGCGCCGCCGGGGTGAGCCGGACGCGTCGGCCCGTGCGCTCGAGCAGCGGGACGCCCGCTTCGCGTTCGAGGGCGGTGAGCTGTTGGGAGACCGCCGACGGCGTGTAGCTGAGCGCGTCGGCGACCGCGGCGATGGTGCCGCGATGGGCGAGTTCGCGCAGCAGACGGAGTTTGCGGACGTCGAGCATCAGATCAGCTTACGTTTATCGTCACGAACGTGAACTGGACCTGATGAATCCGTGGCTCGACGATGGACCCATGACATCGCTGCAGGGACTGTTCGTTCCCATGATCACCCCCTTCACCGCCGACGGCGAGCTCGCGCTCACCGCGCTGGACGAGCACGCGCACCACGTGCTCGACGCGGGTGCGACCGGGCTGGTCGCCCTGGGCACCACCGCCGAACCCTCGGCGCTCACGGCCGGGGAACGGGCACGGGTGCTGGATCGCTGCGCCGCCGTGTGCGCCGACCGGGACGCGCCGCTGATCGTCTGCGCGGGCGGCAATGCCACCGCCGACTCGGTGCGGGCGGTCGGCGAACTCCGGCAGCCGGTCGCCGGCGTGCTGGCGGTGGTGCCGTACTACGTGCGGCCCAGCGAGGAGGGCGTGATCGCGCACTTCACGGCGCTCGCGGCGGCCAGTCCGGCCCCGCTGTACGTCTACGACGTGCCCTACCGCACCGCGCGTCCGCTCAGTGGCGAGACCCTGGTGCGCCTCGCCGGGATTCCGAACATCGCCGGGTTCAAGCATTCCGTCGGCGGTATCGACGCGGCCAGTGTCGAGCTGATGGCGCGGGCGGGGGAGACCACGACGGTGCTGGGCGGCGACGACCGGTTCGCCTCGGCCCTGCTCGCGCTCGGTGCGCGCGGCGGCATCCTGGCCGCGGCCAATGTGGCGCCCGCCGCCTACGCCGAGCTGGTCGCCGCCTGGCTCGCCGATGACGTCGCCCGAGGACGCGCCCTCGGCCACGGCCTCGACGCCCTCGGCGCCGCCCTGTTCGCCGAACCCAACCCGACGGTGATCAAAGCGGTGCTCGCCGAGCGGGGGCAGATCCCCAGTGCGGCGGTCCGATTGCCGTTGTTGCCCGCTTCGTCCGAGTCCCTGGTGGCGGCGCTGCGGGCGGCCGAGGTGGCAGAAAAATTCCACTGGTCTTCGGCGTCGAAAGGTGCCAGGCTCAAGCGGTGACGAAACCTCCGGATATCGGCGCCGCCGATCCCACCTCCGACAAGCTGGACGCAGCCGTACTCAAAGTGGCGGGCGTAGTCGTCCTCGGCGCGGTGATGTCGATCCTCGACATCACCGTGGTCACCGTCGCGATTCCGACGTTCATGGCGGACTTCAACGCCTCCGTCGAGGTCGTCGCCTGGACCATGACCGGCTACACCCTGGCCCTGGCCTCGGTCATCCCGATGACAGGCTGGGCCGCCGACCGCTTCGGCACCAAACGCCTCTATATGGCCGCGCTGAGCTTCTTCATCCTCGGCTCGGTGCTGTGTTCGATGGCGTGGAGTATCGAGTCGCTGGTGGCCTTCCGCGTCATCCAGGGCATCGGTGGCGGCATGCTCATGCCGCTGGGCATGACGATCATGACCCACGCCGCCGGCCCGCAGCGGATCGGGCGAGTGATGGCGGTCCTCGGTGTGCCCATGCTGCTCGGCCCGATCTGTGGCCCGATTCTCGGCGGCTGGCTGATCGACTCCTTCAGCTGGCACTGGATCTTCCTCATCAATCTGCCGCTGGGCCTGGTCGCTCTGGTCCTGGCCTACCTCGTGCTCGCCCCCGACAAGCCCAAGCCGTCGGAATCGTTCGACTTCCTCGGCATGCTGCTGGCCTCGCCCGGTCTGGCATTGTTCCTGTTCGGCGTCTCCTCCATCCCCGAGAAGGGCACGGTGCTCGCCGCGCGCGTGCTCGTTCCGGCGCTCATCGGCGCGGTGCTGCTGGTGGCGTTCGTGTTCCACGCGCTGCGCACCGAACATCCGCTGATCGACCTGCGCCTGTTCCGCAATCGGTCGCTGCGCTTCTCGGTGCTGACCATGTCGCTGTTCGCGACGGCGTTCTTCGGCGCAGGCTTCCTGCTGCCCAACTACCTGCAGCAGGTGCGCGGTGAGACGGCGTTCGACTCCGGTCTGCTCATGGCGCCACAGGGTATCGGCGCCATGTTGACGATGCCGATCGCCGGCTTCCTGGTCGACAAGATCGGGCCGGGCAAGATCGTGTTGTTCGGCATCACCTTCATCACCGTCGGCCTGGCCGGGTTCACCCAGCTCGAGGCCGACACGTCCTACCTGATGATCGGCGGCGCGCTGTTCGTGATGGGTCTGGGCATGGGCTGCACCATGATGCCGGTGATGACCGCCGCCATCCAGACGCTCTCGCACGCCCAGGTCGCGCGCGGCTCGACGTTGATGAACATCATCAACCAGACCGCGGCCTCGATCGGCACCGCGACGATGTCGGTGGTGCTGGCCGCCCAGCTCAACGATCACCCCGCGACGCAGATCGGCATCGCCTCCAACGCCAAGCCCGAACTCGCGGCGCAGTTCCCGCCCGAGGTGATCCAGCACGGCTTGGACCTGGCCGCCGAGGCGTTCAGCCACACCTACTGGGTCGCGGTGATCCTGGCCGGGTTGACCTTGATCCCGGCGTTCTTCCTGCCGCGCACCAAGCCGGCCGCCCCGGTCGACGCCGAAGCCTCGCTCCTGGTCTGATCGGCCGATCGAACCGGAAGGCCCGGGTGGAACACGATGGTCCACCCGGGCTTTCGCGTCGTCGCGGCATCGGTCGGCGCGCTCGCGCCGGACCCACGCCACGGCAGGCGCCGACGTGACCGAGGGCACCGCCGGTCGGGCGGACCACCTCAGCCGTAGAGCTTCACGAATGCCTCGAGCGAGCGTTCGATGTCGCCGCGCAGTGCCTTGGCCACGGCCGAGCCGATCGGGCCGAACAGCGGTGCGCCGCCGAGGTCGATGTCGACGCTGACCTTCGAGCCGGTGCCCTTCGGTTCGACCAGCAGGGCCAGGCCGAACTTGGTGCCGCCGATGCCCGCGCCGGTGAGCGCGAGACGGCGCGGGGGCTCGGCGGTGCGCACGGTCCAGGTGACCTTGTTGCGGAATCCCTTCACGCGCGCGATGCCGACCAGCACGGTGCCGGGGGTGAGGTCCTCGGGCAGGGTGCCGCGCCAGGCCTCGTGGATGGTGAGCCAGTCGCCGAGTGCGGGCAGGTCGGAAGCGTGGGCCCACGCCTGGTCCGGCGGGACGGGGACATCGACGGAGAGCTTCAGTTTCGCCACGCCGGGATGGTATCCGGTACCCGAGGTTCCGACTCGACCGGACCGCGGCATAGCAAACCAGAATAGATCAAGCGCCCAGGTGGACGGGCGGGAATTCTGATGCCGGACAGGACGATCCGCGCCGAAGTCGATCATGGTGCTGCTACTGTGTGCGGGTCGCTGGAAGCGGGGCGTGTGGATCGGATATCCGACCCCACCGCGCCCCCGGGCGAATGCCTCCCGGGCGGGCCGGTGAGGGCCCACCGGCCAGGGCGTGGTGTGGTCGACGACGACGAAAGATCTGATGAACTCAGGAATCGCGGTGCTGTTACTCGTCATCGGAGCGCCGCTGTTACTGCTCGCGCTGGCCGTGACGGTGTTCGCCATGCGCAACGAGCGCCAGCAGCGGCTGCGGGCCGATGCCGCTATCCGCGAGCGTGTCGCGTGTGAGAACGCGCTGATCCAGCTGGCGCAGACGACGCTGCCGGCGATCACCACGGCCGTGCGCAGGCACGAGATCCCCTCGGTCGCTGTCGATCTGCCCCCCGAGCTGCAGGAGTCGCAGATCGGCCAGGTGCTGCAGATGATCGCCACCGGTCACGCGGAGGATCTGCGGGTGGTCGCCGAGGAGACCAGGGCGATGGTCGAACGCTACGGCGAGCAGCGGCGCATCAGCGAGGTGCAGGCCGCCCAGGAGGCCGCGCGCGACGAACTGTCGGCCACCTCGCGGGCCGCCACCAGTGCCGCGGTGCGCTCGTTCGGCACCTCCGTGGTGAGCCTGGGCACCGACCTCGGCCAGGTGGTGAGCGCGGCGCTGCGCGAACACCGCGACGACGCGATCTACGAGACGCTGACCAGGATCGACCACACCGTCCAGCAGATGATCCGGCAGGCGCAGTCCTATGTGATCGTCTCCGGTGGTCTGCCCGGGCGGCGCTGGCCGCAGCAGTCGCTCACCGATGTGGCGGGCGGCGCCACCGGCCGTGTCCGGGAGTACCTGCGGGTGCGCTCGGGACAGTCGGACCGGGTGGTGATCAGCCGCGCGGTCGAACCGCTCGTGCACACCCTGGCCACGCTGCTGGACAACGCGCTGCGCTATTCGCCCCCGTCGTCGTTCGTCGAGGTGGGGTTCCAGGAGGGGCATCACGGCGTCACCGTGATCATCGACGACGCGGGCATGCGGATGAGTCCGGAGCAGCTCGAGGACGCGCGGCAGGTGCTCAGCGGCGAACGCGCCGTCGACATCCACGATCTGGGACCCGCGCCGAAGGTCGGCTTCCCCGGTATCGCGGCGCTCGCGCGGCGCTACGGGTTCTCCGTCCACGTCGACGGGCCGAACATCTTCGGCGGCATGCGGGCGATGGTCTACGTGCCGTCGGCGCTGCTGGTCAGCGGTGCCGCGCCGCGGCTGCCCGAACCGGAACTCGCCGCGCCCGCGCATCTTCCGGTGCCCGTCCCCGCGCTCGTCGAGGACGACGCGCCGCACGCCGAGGTACACGAGATCACCAGTGGGGGACTACCCAAGCGCCGCCGCAGGCCGGTCGCGCCGGATTCGGCGGGAGTACCCGCCGAAGAAGCGGGGCAGGCTCGCCCCGACCTCGCCGCTGCCTGGCACAGCGGCTCCCGCAGCGGTCGCCTCGCTGCGGCCGAGCGAACCACGGAAGGAACAGCCGATGAGCACACCGGTAGCCGATAGCACGAACCGATTGGCGTGGCTGCTCGAGGATCTGGAGATCCCGGGCGTCCGCTTCGCGGTGCTGCTCTCCGATGACGGTCTGCGGATCGCGCACTCCCGTGGCGTGGCCAAGGACGACGCCGAACGCTTCGCCGCGGCCGCCTCCGGCCTGCGCTCGCTCGGCAAGGCCCTCGGCGAGTTCTGCGGTGGTCCCGCGAACACGGTGCGCCAGAACATGACCGAATACGACGAGGGCATGGTGATGATCACCGCCGCGGGGTCCGGCGCGCTGCTAGGCGTCGCCACCACCGCCGATGTCGACGTCGCGCTGGTGGCGCACCGGATGAACGAGCTCGCCTCGCGGGTCGGCCACGAGATCGGCAGCGCGCCGCGGCACGGTGGCAGGTAATGAGCCGGGGCAGGCGCGATCCCGACCTGGTCAGATCGTATGTGCGCACCGGTGGCCGGGTTCGGGCCGCCCATGAACTGGACCTGGTGACCCTGGTCCGCTCGGTCGCCGACGCGCGACCCGATCACCGTCCCGACGAGCGCCGGGTCCTCGCGCTCACCAGCCGCCGCGGTGCGCTCTCGATCGCGGAGTTGTCGGCGTATCTGGATCTGCCCGCGTCGGTCGTGAAGATCATCGTGTCCGATCTGCTCGACAGCGGCCATCTACAGTGCCCGACTCCGGCCGAAGTGAAGCCGGAACTCGCGTTGATCAAGGAGGTGCTGCATGGTCTCCGTGCCATCGCGGGGTGAGGTCGACTACGTCGCGGAGACCGTGACGCGATCGGTGAAGATTCTGGTCGCGGGCAATTTCGGCGTCGGCAAGACGACCTTCGTGTGCGGGGTGTCCGAGATCCGGCCGCTGCGCACCGAGGAGACCATCACCGAGGCCAGCATCGGCGTCGACGATCTGGCCGGGCTGGGCAGCAAGGTGCAGACCACCGTCGCGCTGGATTTCGGCAGGCTCACCCTGAATCCGCAACTGGCGCTGTACCTGTTCGGCACGCCCGGCCAGGAACGCTTCGCCCCGCTGTGGGAGGAGCTGGCCCGCGGCGCGCTGGGCGCGCTGGTGCTCGTCGACACCCGGCGCATCGAGAAGGCCGACGACGTGCTCTCGGCGCTGGAACAGCGCGGGGTGCCGTACGCCGTGGCGGTCAACGAGTTCGAGGGCTTCCGCCGCTACCCGCTCGAGGAAGTGCGTGAGGCGCTGGACCTGGCGCCGGAGACGCCGGTCGTCGCGGTCGACGCCCGGCGGCGCGACCACGGTCTGCGCGCGCTGATCACGTTGGCGGAGTATCTGTTCCGCAGGCAGGAAGCAACAGCGTCATGACAGTGGACCTCGCGGCCGACGAGCGGGTACCGATGTACGCCCCCGAGTTCGCCGCCGATCCCCAGGCGGCCTACCGGGAGATGCGACGCCGGTTCGGTTCCGTGGTGCCGGTCGAGCTGTCGCCGGGGATCCGCGCGACGCTGGTCATCGGATATCACACGGCGGTGCGGATCCTCAACGATCCCGAGCACTTCCCGGCCGACCCGCGGATGTGGCAGCGCAACATCCCGCAGGACTGCCCGGTGCTGCCGATGCTGCAGTTCCGCCCGGCCGCGCTGCGCACCACCGGTGCCGAGCACGCCAGGTACCGGCAGGCCAATGTCGCCGGCATCGCGGGCGTGGACCTGTACTCGATGCACGCCACGATCGAGCAGTTCGCGATCCCGCTGATCAACAGCTTCTGCACGACCGGCTCGGCGGACCTGCTGAGCCAGTACGCGTTTCCGCTGGTGTTCCAGGCGCTGAACTCGATGCTGGGCTGCACGCCCGAGATCGGTCAGCAGGTGGCCACCGGCATGGCGCAGATCTTCGAGGGCGACGACGCCGAGGCGGGCAACAACCTGCTGGCCTCGGCGCTGACCGACCTGGTCGCGCTGCGCCAGCGCGAGCCGGGCGACGACGTCGCCACCCGGCTGCTGCACCATCCGGCCGCCCTCACCGACGAGGAGATGGTGCACCAGCTGCTGGTGCTCTACGGCGCGGGCATCGAGCCGATGCTCAATCTGGTGGTCAACACGCTGCGGCTGATGCTCACCGACGACCGCTTCGCCGGCAATGTCCTGGGCGGCAGCCTGTCGACCCGCGACGCGCTCGACGAGGTGCTCTTCACCGACCCGCCGCTGGCGAACTTCTGCATGACCTACCCGCGCCAGCCGATCCTGGTCGACGACATGTGGCTGCCCGCCAACGAACCGGTCGTGATCAGCATGTCTGCCTGCAACAACGACCCGGCCATCGCCGGGCGCGACGTGGTGGACAACCGGGCGCACCTGGCGTGGAGCGCGGGCCCGCACGGCTGCCCGGCCAAGTCGGTGGCGTACTTGATCGTGCAGGACGCGATCGACCAATTGCTCGACGCCCTCCCGGAACTGCGGCTGGCCGTGCCCGCCGAGGAACTGGTGTGGCGGCCCGGCCCGTTCCATCGTTCGCTGGCCGCGCTGCCGGTCGAGTTCCCGAAGACGCCGCCGCTGCCGCTGCCGTGATCCGCGCTCAGCGCGGGCGCAGGGCCGGGCCGACGAACCGTTCGACGAGCTGACGTTCGGCCGCGGCGTCGGGCAGCGGCCAGGTGAGCAGCGAGAGCACGACCCGCACGATCCAGCCCGCCGCCGCGTCGTCGGGGGCGATGCGGGTGAGCGCGGTCGCGATCCGGCCCAGTTCCGGTGCGTCGGCGAGGAATTCGTCGGTGTCGGGGGAGCGGTGCCGGACCAGCCACTGCCGCAGCACGGGATCGGCGCGGATCGCCGCCACGGCCGCCAGGATCGCCTCGACCGGACGTCGTCGGGCGGGCACCTGGTCGACCGCCGCCTCGACCCGGCCGGCGACGGTGCCCGCCGCCCGGACCATGACCGCGCGGACCAGGCGTGGCTTGCCGCCGACATGGCGATACATCGTCGCGCGTGAGCACCCCGCCGCGGCGGCGATGTCGTCGGCGGTGACGTCGTCGATGCCGCGTTCGAGGAACAGGGTGAGCGCGGCCCGCTCGATCCGGTCGATCGCCACGGCGCGGCGGTCGCCGCCCGCCAGCCAGTCGGTGGTCATCCCGGTCTCCTTCGCTGTCTCGAGGTGAGACGGTTTCGCCACTTTGTCTACCTCATCTCGCGCAGGAAGAAGGCCCTTTCGTGTATCGGGTGAACCCCTGTTCTCCGCATCCGCCGTCTCACCCTGAGACAGATGTTGACCTCCTCATCACCCCGGGGAACTGTGAGCGCGACAACCTGATCAGGAAAGGCGGCGACGATGACCACGGACCTCGGGGCGATCGATCTGTTCGACGCGGCAGTACTCGACGACCCCTACCCGCTCTACGACGCGCTGCGCGAGCACGCCCCGGTCCACCGGGTGCCCGGCACCGACTTCTACCTCGTCGCATCGTGGGCCGCCGTCACCGAAGCGACCGCGCGGACCCAGGACTTCTCCTCCCATCTGACGGCCATGTTGGTCGCCCAGCCGGGCGCGGCGCCGCTCGCCTTCGACCTCGACGCCACCGGCGCGGGCGTGCACGTGCTCGCGACCGCGGACGGCGCGGTGCATGTCGCGCACCGCAGCGTCGTCGGCCCCGCCTTGGTCAAGCGGGTCCGGACGCTGGGGCCCGTGGTCACCGACCTCACCGAACAGCTCTGGACGGAAGAACTCGACGGCGACCGGATCGATTGGGCCACCGGCATCGCCGACCGGCTGCCGCTGGCGCTGATCGCCGACCTCGTCGGCTTCCCGCGCGCCGATGTGCCGCGGCTGCTGGCATGGGCCTACGACTCCACCGAGATGCTGGGCGGCGTGGTCGCCGAGGGCCGGATGACCGAGCTGGTCACCTCGGCCGCCGCACTGGCCCACTACGCCTACCTGGCGGTGACCGCGGCCATCGCGCGGGCCGGCAAGCAGCGGGCGCCGCAGACACTGGTCGACGTGCTCGCCGCGGCCGTGGCGGCGGGCCGGATCGACGAGCAGCAGGCGGTGCTGATCGTGGTCCAGCTGATCGGGGCGGGGGGCGAGTCCACCGCGGGCCTGATCGCCTCGGCGGCCCGGCTGCTGGCGACCGACCTCGACCTGCAGGACACGCTGCGCGAGCGTCCCGAGCTGGTGCCGGCCTTCCTGGACGAGGCACTGCGCGTGGAGTCGCCCTTCCGCGGTCACCACCGGCACGTGACGGCCGACACCGAACTGGCCGGGGTGGCGCTGCCGGCGGGCAGTCACCTGCTGTTGCTGTGGGGTGCGGCCAATCGGGATCCGGCGATGTTCGACGCACCGGACATCGTCGATCTGGCCCGGCCACGCGGTCGGGCGCACGCGGCCTTCGGCGCGGGCGCGCACTTCTGTATCGGGTCGGCGTTGGCCCGACTCGAGGCGACCGCCGCGCTCACCTTGCTGCTCGAGCGCACCGCGAGGTTCACCCTCGTCGAGGATGCGCCGCCCCGATGGGTGCCGAGTCTGTTCGTCCGGCGGCACGCGAGTCTGCCGATGCGGGTGGTCGTGCGCTGATCGACCGGCCGTGCGGATCGGGCGATCCCGCGGCGGCCTCGCGCCGGACCACGTGACTGCCCGACACGAGGTCCCGGGTGCGGGGTAGTGGCCGGCGGAAGGGCACCACGCAGGGTGTCGGGAGTGGCGGACGGGCGCGACGCCGGGTGCCCCGTGCCGGCGGCGGGGTGCCCTGCGGCGCAGAGCGGACGCTCTGACGGGTGTCCGGCGACCCGCGATGCCGCGTGTGGCACCGTGGCGGGGTGCGCACCACGCTGTTCCTGCCCGTCTGCCTGCTTCCGGCTACCGTGCTGTTAGCCGGATGTGCCACCACCCCGGCGTCTGCGCCCGCTCCCGTGGCGGTCGAATCCTTGACGAAAACCGGCCCCGCCCAGGCGGTCCCGTCCGCGTCACCGGTGTCGTCGGTGGCGCCGCCGGTGGCGGGCCGCACCGTCGTCCTCGATCCCGGACACAACGGCGCCAATGCCGCGCACCTCGACCAGATCACCGCGCAGGTGCCCGACGGCCGCGGCGGCGCCAAGGCCTGCAACACGACCGGCACCGCCGCGGCGAGCGGATACACCGAGCACGAGTTCACCTGGGACGTCACCCAGCGGGTGCGCGAGGCCCTGAGCGCGCGCGGCGTGCGGGTGATCCTGACCCGCGACGACGACACCGGCGTCGGCCCGTGCGTCGACCGGCGCGCGGCGATCGGCAACGACGCGATGGCCGACGCGGTGGTCTCCATCCACGCCGACGGCAATACCGGCGCGGACGCGCACGGCTTCCACATCGCCTATGCCGACCCGCCGCTGAATCCGGTCCAGGCCGAGGCGGGCGTGCGGCTGGCGACGGCTCTGCGGGACGCGATGGTGGACGGCGGCGCGGTGCCCGCCACCTATGTCGGCTCCGCCGGACTCGACCCGCGCGCCGACCTGGCCGGTCTCAACCTCGCGCAACGCCCGTCCGCCCTGGTCGAATGCGGCAACATGCGCTCCGGCATCGACGCCGAACTCATCGAGACGCCGGCAGGCCGGGCCAGCTACGCCGAGCTCATCGCCGCCGGGATCGTGGCCTTCCTCGGCTGAGCGACACAGCCCGCCGGACGAATTTCGAGGAGTCGCGCAACGTTCGCCGGGCTCGCCGCCCAGCGGTGCCGCCGACTCCCGGTAAGCATCCTTGTTGCCAACTCGACGGCATTTCGGCAACTTCCGGCAAACTTGCCGGAAGTCCAGAGCTGGGCTGATAACCGGATGATTGCCGGATGTGCGAACCGGTCGGTCCTGATCGGTGATTATTCGCTGTCTTCGCATCGAGTGTGTCGCGGAGTCGAATACCCGTGAGTAGTCGCATTTTTCGCTATTGGCGATGGTTGACGAGTGATCTTCCTCGCCCTACTGTCCCTGTCACGGTTCGATATCGAAGTGTTCGTGACATCGCTCGAATGGTTTCCCGGACGGCACGCCGGCCCCTGCCGCCCTCCGTGTGCGTTTCCTAGGAGTATTGACAGTGCGAAGCCGAATTCTGTCCATCGCCGGAGCCATTGTCCTGGCACCCCTCACCACCCTGCTGGTTCCCACCGCGAATGCGAATGCCCACGGCTGGGTCACCGGCCCGGCCAGTAGGCAGGAACAATGTGCCCGCGGATCGGTGTCCTGCGGTGCGGTGAAATATGAACCGCAGAGTGTCGAGGGTCCGAAAGGGCTGAACAATTGCAGTGCGAACAAATATCCCGAACTCGACGACGACAGTCTCGGCTGGGTTCCGCAGAATGTCTCCGGACGCGCCACCTTCACCTGGAAGAACACCGCCAACCATCGCACCCTGAATTGGGAGTACTTCATCGGAACTACCCGCATCGCGGTGATCGACGGGCGCAACGAGCAGCCGCCGATGGAGGTCAGTCACACCATCGACCTGTCGAACTATTCCGGCCGCCAGAAATTGCGCGCGGTCTGGAATATCGGTGATACCGCGGCCGCCTTCTACAGCTGCGTCGACCTCGAAATCGGCGGCGGCGGAACACCGACGACCGCACCGAAACCGACCACCACCACGACACCGTCCACGACGACATCGCCGACCAGCACGACCAAGCCGTCGGCCACCACGACACCGCCCGCCACCACCACCCACCAGCACCCGACCACCACGGCCCCGGCCGTGTCCGGGTGGCGCCAGGGCGCCACCTACGCGATCGGCGACAAAGTCACCTACCAGGGCGTCACCTACAGCTGCCGACAGGCCCATACCGTGCACGACCCGAATTGGACGCCGCCGAACACTCCCGCCCTCTGGTCGCGCGTGTAGTGGACCGGGCCGGGAAACGTTTCGTGTGTTCTCCCACCATCGGTCGCGCGATGGGGTGAGGATTGACCTCGACTCGCCGGCCTCGCGTTCGGCCGGCCCCGCAGCACAAGGACGTGAGATATGAGTGACAGGAAATTCGCCTTCGCCATCGCGGCCACCGGGACGGCGTTGCTGGCCATGACGGCCGGCTCCCCGTCCGCCTCCGCGGCGGTCTCGCAATTGACGGTCGACCCCGGACTCAGCGTCGGGATGGCAACCAACTACGGCACCGGGTGCACCCATCACCTGGTCGCCCGGCTCAGCGTCGACCTCGAACCTGTCTCCTTCTACGACAACGGCACTCTGCTGGCCGTGGTCGTCCCGCTCGACGGCACCGCCAGCATCGACTGGATCCCGTCCAGCAGCGGTCCACACAGTCTGGCGGCGTTGCAGGGCGGGATCGGCCGCGGCGCCGACGTCCGCGTCGGCAAGGGCTACCGCTTCGGTGAATCCTGCGTGGTCACCGGCGGCTGACCCGCGGCGAACGACGATGGCCCGGTCCGCGCGGACCGGGCCATCGTCGTTCGCCGCTACTTCTTCGAGGAGGCGAGCTTCTTGTCCTCGCCCTTCTTCGCCGACTTCTTGGCGGGCTTCTTCGCCTGCGACTTCGGCGCGGACCCGTTGGTGGCGGCGGTGTTCGCCGCCGCCTGGGCGGTGACGACCAGGTCGTCGTCGGCGGTGTCGACCTGCACGGTGGCGCCCGGGTCGAGGCCGCCGTCGAGCAGCAGCCGCGAGATCCGGTTGTCGAGTTCCTTCTGCACCGTGCGGCGCAACGGCCGGGCACCGAACTCGGGCTGGAATCCGCGTTCGCCGAGCCAGTCCACCGCCGAGTCGCTGATCTCGAGCCCGATGTCCTGCGCCGCCAGCATGCGCCGGGTCTTGTCCAGGATCAGGTTCACGATCCGTTCCAGCTGCGTCTTGTCGAGGCGATGGAACACGATCTGCTCGTCGATGCGGTTGAGGAACTCGGGCCGGAAGTGCTGGCGCAGGCGCTCTTCCAGCTCGGGCACGATCGAGTCCAGATCGCCCTCGGGTGCCTTCAGGATCAGATCGGAGCCGATGTTGGAGGTCATGATCACGATGGTGTTCTTGAAATCGACGGTGCGGCCCTTGGAATCGGTGACCCGGCCGTCGTCGAGCAGCTGCAACAGCACATTGAACACATCGGGGTGCGCCTTCTCGACCTCGTCGAACAGGATCACCGAGTACGGCTGCCTGCGCACCTTGTCGGTGAGCTGGGCAGCGTCGTCGTAGCCGACGTATCCGGGTGGGGCGCCGACGAGCCGGGAGACGGTGTGCTTCTCCTGGAACTCGCTCATGTCGAAGCGGATCAGCCGGTCCTCGTCACCGAAGACGGCCTCCGCCAACGCTTTCGCCAGTTCGGTCTTGCCGACACCGGTCGGGCCGAGGAACAGGAACGAGCCGATCGGGCGGTTCGGATCCTTGAGCCCGGCCCTGGCCCGGCGCACCGCCTCGGCCACCGCGACGATCGCCTCGTCCTGCCCGATGACTCGCTTGTGCAGCACGTCCTCGAGCTGGAGAAGGCGCTGCTTCTCCTCGGCGGTCAGGTCGGCGACCGGGATGCCGGTCTGCCGCGAGATCACCTCGGCGATGTCGACGACCTGGACCTCGGGCTCGCCGGATCGCACGCCGGACTCCTCGAGTTCCTCTTCCTTGGCCGCGATATCGGCCTTGATGGCGTTGGCCTTCTCGTAGTCCTCGTTGTCGACGGCGGCGTCCTTCTCCCGGTACAGCCGCGCGATCTCCTCGTCTCTGGCCTTCGCCTCCGGATCGGGGGTGCCCGAGCGCAACCGGACCCGCGCGCCTGCCTGATCGATCAGGTCGATCGCCTTGTCGGGCATGAACCGATCGGTGATGTAGCGATCCGAGAGCTGGGCCGCCGCGATGAGCGAGTCGTCGGAGTAGCGCACCTGGTGGTGCTCCTCGTAGACGTCGGCCAGGCCGCGCAGGATCTCGATGGTGTCCTCGACCGAGGGCTCCGAGACCATCACGGGCTGGAACCGCCGTTCGAGTGCGGCGTCCTTCTCGATGTACTTGCGGTACTCGTCGATCGTGGTCGCGCCGACGACGTGCAGTTCCCCGCGGGCGAGCGCGGGCTTGAGCAGATTGCCCGCGTCCATCGAGCCCTCCCCGCCGCCACCGGCGCCGACGATGGTGTGCAGTTCGTCGATGAAGACGATCAGTTCGTCCTTGTGCGCGCGGACCTCGTCGAGGATCTTGGTCAGCCGCTCCTCGAACTCGCCGCGATACTTGCTGCCCGCCACCAGCGTGCCGACGTCGAGCGCGATGACGCGGCGGTCGGTGAGGGTCGATGGCACGTCGTTGTTGACGATCCGCTGCGCCAGACCCTCCACGATGGCGGTCTTGCCGACACCGGGATCACCGATCAGCACCGGGTTGTTCTTGCGCCGCCGCGACAGGATCTCGATCGTCTGCTCGATCTCCTCGGCCCGCCCGACCACCGGGTCGACCAAACCCTCGCGGGCCTCCGCGGTCAGATCACGGCCGTACTCGTCCAGGGTCGGCGTGTCGGTCTTCTGCTGCCGCTTGGCCGGTGCGCCCGTGGTGGCCGGACCCGAGGAAGTGCCGCTCTGGGTGGCGGCGATGCCCGCCATCAGCGACTGGGCGGCGACGGAGTCGGGCAGCGAGGCGATGCCGAGCAGGATGTGCTCGGGCCCGATGTAGCTGCTGCCGGACTGGGCGGCCTGGCGTTGAGCGGCGCGCAGCGCCATCTTCGTGCCGGGACTGAGGGTGATGTCGGAGAGGTCGTTTTCGCTGGGCGAGCCGGTGTCGAGGAAGTCCTGCATCTGCTCGGCAACCTGGTCGGGGTCGAGGCTGAGCTCGGCGACGATGCTGCGGCCCGGCTCGGCCTCGGTGGCGGCGTAGAGCAGATGCTCCGGGGTGATCTCGGTATTGCCCCACTCCTGGGCGGCCTCGCGCGCCGATCCGATGAGCAACTTGGCGTTGTCGGTCATCAGTCTGCCCAGGTCGATGCGCTGCACGGGGGGTTTGGCCGACATCCCGGGGCCGAAGAATCGCTGGAAGATGTCGTCGAAGGAGTTCATCGAACCTGGCCAGCTCGCTGTCATATCCACACCTCTTCGCTCGTCGTGCCGCGCGGGGCGGCGACTTCTGCAGATCGGGTCGGTACTGCTAGCAATACTTCGGCATCCCCGGGTGGGGTGCAAGCGATTGGACAGTTTCACATCTACAACGTCGTGAGGTGTGGCGCGCAAACCAAAGTCCGGCGGAAGCGGTCCGAAACCACCGGTTTTGTCTGATTCTGGATCGAGGAGCGGCACGGACGGGTAGCGTGACGACCCGCGCCGCGGTATCGACCGCGGCGCCCAGATTTGCCCGCCGACCGACTGGTCGAACAGGCCGACGGGAAGAGCACGGAGTTTGGTCACCGACGTCATCGATGTCTCCGCGGATTTCACGATCGCGCGTCAATCACTGTGGGACGTACTGCTGGACCCACAGAGCTACCCACGAATGTTCACCGGCATCGGCAGTTGCGAACGGGTCGAGCGACCCGACGGCTCGGTGGTCTGGCAGGTCCGGGTCGGCTCGGCCGCCGCGGGCATCCAGACCCACGAGTTCGTGCTCGAGATCGGACGCTGGTACGAGAGTTTCGAACTGCGTAGCTCCGCGCTGGGCAGCTTCGCCGCGATCCGCCTGCGCGGAGACGAGCAGCGCACCCGCCTCGACATCACCCTGTTCGCCGCGGCCAGGGTGCACCCGATGCTGGACGCGCGCAGCAATTCCGTGGTCACCGACTGGGTGAAGGCGGGTCTGCGCCGGACCGCCGACATCATCGCGGGCACCAGATCCTCGATCGTGATCAACGCCGAGCGCTCGGTGCTGCGCCGCAATACCGGAGTGGTCCGCAGCATCGCGGCCACCGGCCTGATGCGTCCTGAGCCCGTCTCGATCGTGAAACAGCTTCGCTCCCTGGCGAAGTGGGGCTTCAACTTGGCCGGTGGTTACGCCGCGGGCGCGGCGCACACCCCGACGCGGCTCGCGTTGATCGACCCACACGGCACCCGCACCTTCGCTGAGGTCGACGCGCGCTCCACCGCGCTGGCCGGGGCGATGTACTCCCTGGGCCTGCGGGCCGGCGACGCCATCGGCCTGCTGTCGCGCAATCACGCGGGCATGGTCGAAACCATGGTCGCGGCGGGCAAACTCGGTGTCGACGTGGCGCTGCTCAACGCCGGGTTGTCGGGCCGGCGGATCGAGGAGATCGTGCAGCGGCACCGGCTCAGCGCGGTCTACGTCGACGGGCCGCTGGAGACCCTGATCCGCTACCTGCACAGCGACGTACCCCGGTTCACCACCGACGACCAGCCGCCGGACCCGGAACGCACGACCATCGACGGTCTGATCGCGTTGGCGCAGAACGACTTTCCGGTACCGGCCCACCCCGGACGGCTGATCGTGCTCACCTCGGGCACCAGCGGCTCGCCCAAGGGCGCGCGCCGTCCGCATCCCAAGGGCTTCGGCACCATCGCGGCGCTGCTGTCGCGGATTCCGATGCGGGTCGAGGAGGTCGTCCTCATCCCGGCGCCGCTGTTCCACACCTGGGGGCTGGCCGGATTGCAGCTCAGCACGGCGCTGCGCGCGACCGTGGTGCTCACCGACGGGTTCGACGCGCTCGCCTGCCTGCGCGCGATCGTCGCGCACCGGATCACCACGCTGATCGTCGTCCCGACCATGGTCGAGCGGCTGCTCGACGTGCCCGACGAGGTCCGCGCGAGCTTCGACCTGTCGAGCCTGCGCCACGTCGTCAGTTGCGGCGCGCCCCTGGCCGGGGCCACCGTGCTGCGCTTCCTGGACACCTTCGGTGACGTGCTCTACAACGTGTACGGCTCGACGGAGGTGTCCTGGGCCAGCGTCGCCACCCCCGCCGACCTGCGAGTCTCGCCGACCACCGCCGGTCGCCCGCCGCTGGGCACCCGGGTGGCGGTGCTCGGTCCCGACCTGCGCCCGGTGCCGGTCGGGGCAACCGGGCACATCTTCGTCGCCAACCACATGCTCTTCGACGGCTATGTCAACGCCGCGCCGCCGGAGGAAGCCGATGGGATGCTCGACACCGGCGACCTCGGCTACCTCGACGCGGCGGGCCGGTTGTTCGTCGCGGGCCGCGACGACGAGATGATCATCTCCGGCGGCGAGAACGTCTTCCCCCGCCCGGTGGAGGAGGCGCTAGCCCATCTGCCGCAGATCACCGAGGTGGCCGTAGTCGGCGTGCCGGATCGGGAGTTCGGGCAACGGCTGGCCGCGTTCGTGGTGAAACGCGAAGGGGCGGGTCTGGATTCGGACATGGTGCGGACCTATATCCGCAACCGGCTCAGCCGCTTCTCGGTCCCGCGCGATGTCACCTTCCTGTCCGCGCTGCCGCGCGGGGAGACCGGCAAGATCCTCAAACGGGTGCTGGTGCGCCCGGAGTCAGCCCTGAGCGAGTAGCCGCCGCACCGCCCGCTCGATCGCGGCCGCGGTCTGCTCGCGAGACAGGCCGCGCCGATCGCGCAGATGGTGGTGGGCGGGCCAGGCCAGCGCGCCGTCGACCAGGTCGAGCAGCTGATCGTCACCGGCCAGCTCGGGGGCGAACAGCGCCGCCAGGGTGTCGCGGATGCGCTCGTCGGTGCGGCGCATCCGCGCGTCGATCGCGGGCACCGAGCGGGACTCCTGCAGGCCGGGCAGCCGCGGCGAGCGCTGCAGCTCGAAGATCGCCGCGCTCTGCCGGACCGCCAGCGTGATCCGATCATCCAGCGGCAGTGTGGGATCGGGGGTGATCAGGCACGCCTCCACCGTCGCCGACTGGCGCTCTACCGCGGCGACGAGCAGGGCCTCGCGATCGGCGAAGTGCACGAAGATGCTGCGCTCGGAGGTGCCCGCCCTGGTCGCGATCGCGCGGGTGGTCGGCGCGAAATCGCCGTCGATGAGCGCGGCGAGCAGTCCGTCGATGATGGCCTCGCGGGTCTTCTCCGGATCGCGCCGCCGCGGCGGGCGCGCCGTACGCTCGCCCGCCGCCTCGACTTCGTGCCCTGAACTCATCGGCCCATCACAGCACAGACCGCCCGGACCCGGGCTATGCGCTCGGCGGGACCGCCGTCCGGTTCATCACCGAATGCGTGCGCGAGTAGCCGAAATAGACGACCAGACCCACCATCAGCCACACCAGGAACCGCACCCACGTCTCCCACGGCAGCGAGTAGATCAGGTACGCCGAGAACCCGATGCCGACCAGCGGGATCACCGGCATCAACGGCAGCCGGAACGAGCGCGGCGCGTCGGGCCTGGTGCGCCGCAACACGATCACCGCGACGCACACCACGATGAAGGCCATCAGGATGCCGATGTTGGTGAGCTCGGCGACGGTGTTGATCGGCAGCACGCCGGCCAGGATCGCCGCGCCGACACCGACGATCCAGGTGACCCTGGTCGGGACCTTGCGGGTCGGATGGGTCTTGGCGAACCACGCGGGCAGCAGGCCGTCGCGGCTCATCGCGAACCACACCCGGGTGACACCGAGCATGAACGTCAGCACCACGGTCACGATGCCCACGATCGCGCCCACCGCGATGATGTTGGCGACACCCGGCATCCCGACCGACTCGAACGCGGTGGAGAAGCCGCTGGTCGGGCTGATCTCGGTGTATTTCTGCATGCCGGTCAGCACCAGCGTGGCCAGCACGTAGAGCACCATGGCGATGGCGAGGGAGTAGATGATCGCCTTGGGCAGGTGCTTGCGTCCGTCCACCGATTCCTCGGCGGCGGTACTCATCGCGTCGTAGCCGAACACCGCGAAGAACACCGTCGCCGCGCCCGTCCACACCGCGCCGGTCCCGAACGGGAAGTACGGGTCGTAGTTGGCGCTGTCGATGTGGAACACGCCCAGCGCCACGATGAGCACGACCAGCGCGACCTTGATGCCGACCGCGATCGTCTCGAACCGGCCGACGCTGCCGATCCCGCGCGAGAGCACCCACGCGGTGCCCAGGCAGAACAGCACGGCGAACAGGTCGACGACCCGTCCCTCGCCGGTATCGGGCGCGCCGAGCATCCATTCGGGCAGGGTCAGGCCGACCTGGTCGAGCAGGAACCCGAAGTAGCCGGACACGCCGATCGCGACCACCGCCGCCACGGCGATGTACTCGAGCAGCAGATCCCAGCCGATGAACCAGCCCGCCAGCTCACCGAGCGAGACGTAGCCGTAGGTATAGGCCGACCCCGCCTTGGGCACCATGCCCGCGAACTCGGCGTAGCACAGCGCCGCCGCCGCGCTGGCCACACCGGCGATCAAGAACGAGATCAGCACCGCCGGACCGGTGACCGAGTGGGCGACCGAACCAGCCAGGGTGAAGATGCCCGCGCCGATGATGCCGCCGACGCCGATCGCCGTCAGCTGCCACAGGCCGAGCGATTTGGCGAGCCGTTCGTCGCTCGGGATCTCGTCCTCGACGTCGACGAGGGGTTTACGGCGCAGCATCTGGGCGCGCAACTGTGCGAAAGACATTCGCGTTCCTTCCGTCGGCGCACACCGCCGCGTCGCGATGTACGAGCCGACCTCCTGCCGGGAGGCTCAGCTGAGTACACCGCCACGTCGGGGCCGCGGGCGCCGAGAGTGAATATTGTTCAGCGGTGGTGCCCGAAGGGACAGCCGGTCGTCACCCGCGCCCGCCGACCAGCGCGCGCAGGAAGAACCCCAGGTTGGCCGGCCGTTCGGCCAGCCTGCGCATGAAATATCCGTACCACTGGTCACCGTAGGGGACATAGACGCGAACGTGGTTGCCCGCGGCGGCGAGTCGCTGCTGTTCGTCGGCGCGTATGCCGAACAGCATCTGGTACTCGTACTCCTCGGTCTTGCGTTGCGCCGACTGCACCGCCACCCCGGCCGCCGCGATTACCGCCGGATCGTGCGAGGCGATCATCGGGTACCCGCCGCCCGCGGTCAGGATCGCCAGGCAGCGCAGATAGGACGCGTCGACCTCGGCGCGGTCGCGGAAGGCGACCGACTCGGGTTCGTCGTAGGCGCCCTTGCACAACCGGATGCGCGAGCCGGGACCCGCCAGCGCGCGGCAGTCGTCCTCGGTGCGGCGCAGGTAGGCCTGCAGGACGGTGCCCAGCCACGGGTAGTCGGCGCGCAGCTCGCGCACGATCTCGAGCGTCGAGTCGGTGGTGGTGTGGTCCTCGGCGTCGACGGTGACCCACAGTCCCGCGGCCTCGGCGGCCGCGCAGATCTGGCGGGCGTGGTCGCGGGCGATCGCGTGACCGTCGCGGGGGAGGGCCTGACCCAGCGCGGACAGCTTCACCGAGACCTCCAGTGGCCGAACGGCGCCCGCCGCGACCTCGGCCTGGGAAAGCCGGCCGAGCGCGGCGATGAGGGTCCGGTACTGCGCGACGGTCGATTCCGCGCTCGCCAGGTCGGTGGCGTCCTCGCCCAGATAGTCGACGCTGACGAAGCGGCCGGAGCGCAGCAGTGTTTCGGCCGCGCGCACCGCCTGGTCGGTGGTGGTGCCCGCGACGAAACGGGCGACCACGGCCCGGCTGACCGGCAGTCGGGTGACGGCGCGTTCCAGCCGGGGTGAACGGGCGGCGGCGAGCAGGGTCGAGCGCAGGAGGGCGGACATCAGCGGACCTCCGGGTCGGGTGCCTGATGGGGATAGCGGTGCTCGGTCGGCGGGGTGAAGGTCTCCTTGATGGTGCGTGCCGAGGTCCAGCGCAGCAGGTTCTGCGCCGAGCCCGCCTTGTCGTTGGTGCCCGAGGCGCGCCCACCGCCGAAGGGCTGCTGGCCGACGACCGCGCCGGACGGTTTGTCGTTGATGTAGAAATTGCCCGCGGCGAAGGTGAGCCGCTCGGTGGCCGCGGTGATCGCGGCGCGGTCCTCGGCGATGATCGACCCGGTCAGCCCGTAGGCGCTGCCGCGATCGACGAGGTCCATGGCCGCGGCGAAGCCGTCGGGGGTGCGGTCGTCGTAGACATGCACGGCCAGGATCGGGCCGAAGTATTCGGTGTGGAAGATCTCGTCGGCGGGATCGTCGCCCACGACGACGGTCGGCTCGACGAACCAGCCGACGCTGTCGTCGCTGTGGCCACCGGCCACCACGGTCAGCCCCGGTGTCGCCTTGGCCCGCTCGAGAGCGGCGGCGTTGCGTTCGAAGGCGCGCCGGTCGATCAGCGCCCCACCGAAATTCGTGAAGTCGGTGACGTCGCCGTAGCGCAGCGCCGTCGTGCGTTCGATCAGATCCTCCGACATCGCCGCCCACACCGAGCGCGGGACGAACGCGCGCGACGCGGCCGAGCACTTCTGGCCCTGATAGTCGAACGCGCCGCGCAGCAGCGCCGTGGTGAGCACGGCGGGGTCCGCCGAGGAATGGGCCAGCACGAAGTCCTTACCGCCGGTCTCGCCGACCAGGCGCGGGTAGCTGCGGTACCGGTCGATGCGCTGCGCCACCTCGCGCCACAGGTGCTGGAAGGTGGCTGTCGACCCGGTGAAATGCACGCCCGCCAGCCGCGGATCGGCGAGCACGACCTCGGAGATCTCCGGTCCCGCGCCGTGGACGAGGTTGATCACCCCGGCGGGCAGTCCCGCGGCCTCGAGCAGGCGCAGGGTCAGGTAGGCGGCCACAGCCTGGGAACGGGCCGGCTTCCACACCACGGTGTTGCCCATGAGCGCGGGCGCGGTCGGCAGATTGCCCGCGATGGCGGTGAAATTGAACGGCGTGACCGCGTAGACGAAACCCTCCAGCGACCGGTACTGCATCCGGTTCCACACCCCGGGCGCCGAGATCGGCTGTTCGGCCAGGATCTGGCGGGCGAAGGAGACGTTGAAGCGCCAGAAGTCGACCAGCTCGCACGGCGCGTCGATCTCGGCCTGATAGGCGGACTTGGACTGGCCGAGCATGGTCGCGGCCGAGATCCGCTCGCGCCACGGTCCGGCCAGCAGGTCCGCCGCGCGCAGGAAGATCGCGGCCCGGTCGTCGAACGACATCGCCTGCCAGGCCGGTGCCGCGGCGTCGGCCGCCTCGACCGCGGCGGCGGCCTCGGCGGCGGTCGCGTCGTGCAGGGTGCCGAGCACGGCGGTGTGCCGGTGCGGCTGGACGACCTCGAAACTCGGGCCGTCGCCGCGCAGGTGACGGCCACCGATCACGTGCTGGATCTCGGTGGGTGTCGCGGACAGGTCCGCGAGTGCGGTACGCAGCCGGGCGCGCTCCGGGGTCCCCGGGGCGAAGGTGCCGACAGGCTCGTTGACCGGCGGCGGAGTGGTCGCGATGGCGTCCATGAAGGCGGCTCCTGCGTCGAGTAGGGGCGGGATGTGACGTAGTCAACACCGAGGGGGAGGCGGCATAATCGGCTGATCGGACGAAGAACCCGACCGATGTTCGTCCGATCGGACAAAGCAACGGGAGGTTCGTGATGCCGGAGGACGCCACTACCCTGGGTGAGCTGCTCGCCGCCCTCGACCACACCGTCGCCACCCTCGTCGCCGCGCCGGCGGGGGAATCGGTCCCGCTGCGCTCGGTCGCGCTCGCCGAACCCGCCGATCTGCCCGACCAGCTCGACACCGAGGGCCCGCTGCCGGAGGTGTATCTGCTCGTGGGCGTCGACGCCGAGGCCATGGTGCGATGGCTGCGCGGGGTGGGCGCCCGCGATCCCGGCCAGCGCCCGCGCGTACTGATGACCAAGAGCGCCAACGACTCGCCCGCCGTGCGGGTCGCGGCGTCGACGGCGGGCATCGCCCTGGTGCATGTGCACCGGCAGGCACGCTGGGACCAGGTGTTCGCGCTGGTACGCCGGATGCTGGCCCGCTCGCCCGGCCAGCGCGCCGCGGCCGACGACCACGACCTGCTCGCCCCCGACACCGACCTGTTCGGGCTCGCGCAGGTGGTCGCCAGGGAGACCGGCGGGATGGTCTCCATCGAGGACCCGCACTCACACGTGCTGGCCTACTCGGCCTCCGACGCCTCCGCCGATCAACTGCGCATCCGGTCCATCCTCGGCCGCGAGGGACCCGGCGACTACCTGCGGATCCTGCGCGAATGGGGTGTGTTCGACCGGGTGCGGCGCAGCGACGAGGTCGTCGACGTGCCCGAACATCCCGAGCTCGACATCCGGCGCAGGCTGGTGGTCGGCATCCGGCGCGGCACGCCCCCGCGGATGCTCGGCACCATCTGGCTGCAACAGGGTCACCGCCCGCTGCGCCCCGATGCCGCCCAGGTGCTGCGCGGCGCGTCGGCGGTCGCGGCGCGGATCATCGCGCGCGGACTGGACGCGCCCTCGACCGAGGCCCTGCTGGTGCGCAGGCTCTTCGGCGCGCACGGTGACGGCGTGGACGTCCCGTCCGTGGCGGCCGCGCTGCACCTGCCGACCACCGGCCCCGCCGCGGTGATCGGCTTCGCGCCGGTCGGCCCGGGCGCCGACCTGGCCGCCTCCAGCGCCCTGATCCGCTTGCACGCCAGTGCTTTTCGCGACGACTCGGTGACCGAGGCGATCGATGACCGGGTGTATGTGCTGCTGCCGTCGTATCACTCCGAGCGCAGCGTCGGCTCCTGGCTGCGCAAGCTCGTCGAGCAGCTCGAACAGGCGCGCGGGCTGGTGGTGCGCGCGGCCGTCGCGGCTCCGGTGGCCGGGCTGACGGCGGTCGCGAGCGCCCGCGCCGAAGTCGATCGGGTCCTGGACAGCCCGGCCGCCGCGGCGTCGGGCAGTCGGGTCGCCACGCTGGCCGAGGCCAGGACGGCGGTGCTGCTGGCCGAGATCGTGGGGCTGGTCCGGGACCGCCCACACCTGCACGATCCCCGGCTGAGCGCGCTCGACGCCTACGACCGCGAACACGCCGCCGAACTGCGCCGCTCGGTACTGGCCTACCTGCGGGCACACGGCGAGGTCAGCGCCGCGGCCGCCGTGCTGCGCGTGCATCCGAACACGCTGCGGTACCGGTTGCGCCGAGCCGAGTCCGTGCTCGGCATCGACCTGGCCGATCCCGCCGACCGGTTGCTGCTCGAGATCCAGCTGGCCGCGGTGTCGATCGCCGCGCCCTAACTCGGCTATTGCAGTTATGCTGCAATAGCGACGCCTGGTCGCACCGCCGCGGCGGGACGTGAGCACCTGAGTGAGGTTGTCGTGGTGGACGGGACGAATACCCAGCGGTTCGAGGTGTCGCGCCGCGGCATGCTCGGCGTCGGAGCCGGGACGGCCGCCGCGCTGGCTGTCGGCCTGACCGTCACCAGCTGCGGCGACGACACCGGCGCGATCACACCGTCGAGGACGCAGACGGACCCGACCGAGGCCGTCGCGGACGCCAATCGCGCGCTGGCCGACAATCTGCCCTTCGGCGACACTGCCGATTTCGCCGATGCCGATCGGGGCTGGATCGCCTCCCTCGAGCCGGGCAAGATCACCGACGCCTCGGGAAAGGTGGTGTGGGACACCGACTCCTACGACTTTCTGGCCGGTGCCTGTCCGCGATCGGTGAATCCGAGCCTGTGGCGGCAATCCCAGCTCACCGTGAAACAGGGACTCTACGAGATCGCGCCCGGCTTCTATCAGATCCGCGGCTTCGACCTATCGAACATGACGCTGATCGAGGGCGACACCGGGGTCGTCGTCATCGACCCGCTCGTGTCCGCCGAAACCGCGGCCGCGGGGCTGGCGCTGTATCGCGAGCATCGGGGTGACCGGCCGGTGACCGGTCTGATCTACTCGCACTCCCATGTCGACCACTTCGGCGGCAGCTACGGGGTCCTCGCCCCGCAGGATGTCGCGGCGGGCCGCTGCCCGGTGCTCGCGCCTGTCGGCTTCCTGGAACACGCGGTCGCCGAGAACATCTACACCGGCACCGCGATGGCCCGCCGCGCCGCCTACATGTACGGCGCCGCGCTGCCGCGCGGGCCGAAAGGCCAGGTCGGCTCGGGTCTCGGGCAGACCACTTCGACCGGCACGGTCAGCCTGATCCCGCCCACGCTCGACATCACCCGCACCGACCAGGTCGAGACGGTCGACGGCGTGCGGATGGTCTTCCAGCTCACGCCGGGCACCGAGGCGCCGGCGGAGATGAACATCTACTTCCCCGACCGTCGCATCCTGTGCATGGCCGAGAACGCCACGCACACCATGCACAACATCGTCACCCTGCGCGGCGCGCTGGTCCGCGACCCCCACGTCTGGGCGAAATACCTGACGGAGTCGATCAACCGGTACGGTCGCCGGGCCGAGCTGGTGTTCTCCTCTCATCACTGGCCGATCTGGGGCACCGACCGGATCGTCGAGTTCCTGTCGCTGCAACGCGATCTCTACGCCTACCTCAACGACCAGACGCTGCGGTTGCTGAACAAGGGCTACGTCGGCGCCGAGATCGCCGAGATGATGACGATGCCGCCCGCGCTCACCGCCACCTGGTCCACGCACGGCTACTACGGCTCGATCAGCCACAATGTCAAAGCCGTCTATCAGCGCTACATGGGCTGGTTCGACGGCAACCCCGCCCACCTCTGGGAGCATCCGCCGGTGGACAACGCCCGCCGCCACGTCGAGGCGATGGGCGGGATCGCCGCGGTGTTGCAGCAGGCGCAGCGGGCCTACGACGCCGCCGACTTCCGCTGGGCGGTGCAGTTGCTGAACTACGCGATCTTCGCCGAGCCGGGCAACGACACCGCGAAAGCGTTGCAGGCGAGTGCTTTCGAACAGCTCGCCTACGGCGCGGAGAACGCCACCTGGCGCAACTTCTACCTCAGCGGTGCCCATGAACTACGCCACGGCGCCTTCGGCACCCCGACCGCGGCGAACTCGGCGGCGCTGGCGGCGGCACTGAGCGTGGAGCAGGTGTTCGACGCGATGGCCCTGCGCATCGACGGGCCCAAGGCTTGGGACGTGAAGCTCACCAGCGACTGGCGGATCAGCGACGAGGGCAACCGGATCCACCGCGTGGAATTGCGCAACGGCGTGCTCGTGCACTACGACCGGTTCCCCGGCGACGAGCTGCCCGCGCCGGAGGCCACCCTCACCCTGACACGGCCCGTGCTGATCCGCAGCCTGGCCGGCGGCGGCGATCTGAAGAAGGCAGTGCTCAGCGGTGACATCGTCGTCGAGGGCGATGTCACCGCGCTGACGAAGCTGCCCGGCCTGATCGACAAGCCGGACCCGAACTTCGCCATCGTGACGCCCTAGCCGCTACCGCTTGGCGTAGTCGGCGACGCCCTGCCAATCGAGCATCACGCAGGCTTCGTCACCGACCACCCAGGCGTCGTGGCCGGGCGGCACCAGCATCAGGTCGCCCGGCCCGAACTCCTGCTGTTCGCCGTCGTCCATCACCACCACCATGCGCCCGGACAGGCAGTAGCCCATGTGCGGCGCCTGGCAACTGTCGGTCCCGGCGATCGGTTTGACGTGTAGTGACCACCGCCAGCCCGGTTCGAACACGGCGCGGCCCACCGGTCCGCTGTCGAGATTCACGAGATCGAGCCGGCCTTTGTCCTGCTCGAAGGGCCGGGTTTCCTCGGGTGCGTCGAAATTCTTGCGGGTCAGGGCGGACATCATCGGCTCCTGTGTTGTCGAAGGTGGCCGAGGAGTCGTGTCCACCAGGGCGCGTCCACGCGCTCGGCCCGCGACGGCAGCCACCGCACAGCTCATCGTTCGCCGATAGGGGACTATGCGCAAGCGAACGGCAGTGCGGATTCGCCGTCAGGCGCCGGTGGGGACCTCGCCCACGGCCTCGGCCGGATCGATGACGCCGAACACCTCGCCCTGGGGCGCCTGCAGGATGCCCATCCGCCCGAACGGGCTGTCGTCGGGGCCCATGATCACCGAGGCGCCCAGTTCGGTGGCCTTGGCCAGCGCGGCGTCGGCGCCGTCGACCTGGATCCAGGTGAGCCAGTAGGTCGGCGTGCCAAGCGCGGACGCGTCCATCATCCCGCCGATGGTGTGGGTCTGGCCGGGCAGCGCGAAGGTGGAGTAGACGAAGTTCTCGCCGTCGCCGATCTCGGTGTAGTGCCAGCCGAAGACGGCGTTGTAGAAGTCGTGGGCCCGGTCGTAGCCGCCGGTGTGCAGTTCGTTCCAGCAGTAGGCGCCGTGCTGGTTGTAGACGCCGGCGCCGGTGTGCGCCTTCGCCTCCCAGACACCGAACACCCCGCCGGTCGGATCGGCGCCGATGAACATGCGGCCCACGTCGAGCACGTCGAACGGGGGCATGAACACCTGGCCGCCCGCCTTGCTCACCTTCTCGGCGATCTCGTCGGCGCGCTCGGCCGCGAAGTAGGTGGTCCAGGCCGAGGGCATCGGCATGCCGTCGGGCTTCGGGCCGATGCCGGCGGCGGGCCTGCCGTCCAGTGTCGCCATCAGGTAACCGCCCGCATCGGCGGGCCCGTCCTGGATGTCCCAGCCGAACAGGGCACTGTAGAAGTCACGGGCGGCGGTGGTGTCGTCGACCTGACAGTCGATCCAGCAGGGCGTGCCCTGCGGCCAAGCTTCGTCACGTGTCGGCATTGTCGAACGTCCTTCCTCGGTGATGGATGGAAGCCGGCCGGAACCGCGCCGGCGGGTGCCAGTCAACCATCAGCCTCCGACAGTCGTGCGACCCGCACAGCGCGCTGAACTGGAACAACGGGTATTCACTGCGACAGTCCGAGCGGGCCGACGCTCGGCTCGCCAGGTCGTTACCCCTGTTACAGTTTCCGCGCTCGATCGTGTGGTGGCTAGGTCAACAGTGGAGACGAACGAACCGGTCGGGGAGCGACGCAATGGCAGTGAGAGGTTCCGAACGTGGGTTCGTCCGGATGCTCGTGACGATCCTCGCGGTGATGCTCGTGCTCGGATGCGGCGGCGGACCGGCGGCGGGTGACCCGGCCGAACCGCCCGCGGCCCGGTGGACGGCCCTGCACGACGGGCCGGGCGCCTATCCCGAGGTGCGAGTGGAGCGCGGCGTGCGGATCACCATGAGCGACGGCGTCGTGCTCAAAGCCGACGTCTACCGGCCGGCGAACGCCGCGGGTGAGATCGAGCAGCAGCCGCTGCCGACGATCGTCAGCCTCACGCCCTACTCGAAACTGATGACCGGCCTGATCGAATCCGCCGCCGCCATCCCGGGCCTGCAGGCCACGGCGGTCGACATCGTGCGCAGGCTGAACCTGTCGGCCACGCCGATCAGCGGGTTCGGCGATCTGATGCAGGCACTCGACGGCGGCATGATCCAGACCATGCTCGGCGTCGACCGCAAGCTCATCGGCAGCGGGTACACCGTCGTCGTCGCCGACGTGCGCGGAACCGGCCTGTCGCAAGGCAAATGGGACACCCTCGGCGCCCGCGAACAGCTCGACACCCGCGAGGTGATCGACTGGGCGGCCCGCCAGCCGTGGTCGAACGGGCGGATCGGGATGAGCGGCGGCTCCTATTCCGGCATCAATCAGCTGCGCGCGGCCGAGAACGCCCCCGCCGCGCTGCAGGCGATCTTCCCTGTGGAACCGGGCAGCGACCTGATGCGCGACGTGGTCGCCCCCGGCGGCGGCGTCGGCACCACCTTCCTGCCGCTGTGGCTGAACTCGGTCAACCAGCTCAAACTCGTACCCGATGTCGCCTCGATGGCCGACGGCACCTTCGACTGGACCTGGTTCCACGATCGCCTCGCCGACCCGACCACCAATTTCGACCTGCTCGCCCAGTCCCTGCTCACCCCCTCGCTGTCGAATATGCCGCCCGCGCTCGACGGCGCCCTCGACGACACCTCCGCGTTCCGCGAGGCGATCATGGGGCATCCCGAGCAGGTCACCGTGCCGACCTTCGTCTACGGCGGCTGGCACGACATCTTCGCCAACAGCGCGACCAAACTCTACGAGCAGATCCCGCTGCCCGTCGGGCGCAAACAGCTCGTCGTCGGCGACACCTATCACGCCAATCCCGGTGCGGGGACCGGTGTTCCGGGCGCACCGCCGCGTCTGGACGTACTGCAGCGGGCCTGGTTCGACAAGTGGCTCAAGGACATCGACAGCGGCGTGGACACCTTCGGGCCGGTCACGGTCAAGCAGCAGGGCGGTAGCTGGATCACGCTGCCGGAGTTCCCGATGCCCGGTGTCACCCATCGTCGCGTCTATCTCTCGGCCGCGCCCAGCGGCAGTACCGAGGACAGCCTCCACGACGGATCGTTGAGTGCCACCGGGCCGACGACGACCGAAAACCTCACCGTCGCACCCGGTCTGAGCACGATCTGCTCGCGCGACGCGGCGCAGGGCTCGGCCGGGATGGCCGCCGCGCTGGACACCTGCGCGAAGGACTCCCGGATCGCCGAACGCAACGGGCTCACCTTCACCAGCGCCCCGCTCACCGAGCAGACGGTGATCTCCGGTCCGATCAATGTGCGGCTCAACACCGTGCACGACACGACCGACGGCTTCTGGAATGTCACCGTCAACGACGTATCGCCCGACGGCACCTCGACGGTGCTGACCACCGGTCAGCTCACCACATCGATGCGCGCGATCGACGAACGGCGCAGTGCCCGTTCGGTCAACGGCGACCTCACCGCGCCGTTCAATCCGCTCACCGTCGACGATCTGCTGCCCGTGGTGCCCGGCGCGCCCACCGACCTCGACGTCGCCGTCATCCCGACGCAGGCGGTCCTGGCGCCGGGGCATCGGCTGCGCATCGATGTCTACGCGGGCAACGCGCCCAAAGCGCTGCCGTTCCGGCCGATGCTGAACGCGAGCGGCATGGAACCCCAGCACCTGCGTCTGGATCCGGCCGCGCCGAGCTTCGTCAACCTGCCCACCGACCGCCCGATTCCCTGAAACGACGCACGGATCGACCGCCGGTCCGGCGTTTCCCGAACCCGGTCGCGGCGGGGTGTGTGAGCCTGTAGGGCAGTGGCTCGGACGAGGAGGTCGGTGTGGTGCAACCCGTCATCGTGGTGATGGGCGTGTCCGGATGCGGGAAGACGACCGTCGGCGCGCTCGCCGCCGAACGGCTCGGGGTGCCCTACGCCGAGGGCGACGACTTCCATCCCATCGAGAACATCGAGAAGATGGCGGCGGGGATCCCGCTGACCGACGAGGACCGCGCGCCCTGGCTCGACATCGTCGCGGGCTGGCTCGGTGAGCATCAGGAATCCGGCGGTGTCGCCGCGTGCTCGGCTCTGCGGCGCACCTACCGTGACCGACTCCGCCGCGGCGCCCCGAACACCTACTTCGTGCACCTGGCCGCGGGCCGCGAGGAACTGCTGCGCCGGATGACCGGCAGGCTCGGCCATTTCATGCCGACGGCGCTGCTCGATTCCCAGCTGGCCACGCTGGAACCACTACAGCCCGACGAAGCGGGGATCACCCTCAACGCGCTCGAGCCGCCGACCGTCCTCGTCACCGAGGCCGTCGAGGCCTGGCGCGCCGCTCACCGCTGAAGCAGCGGGTGCAGCTGCTGGACCGGCGCCAGCAGCAGTGCACCGCCGACCACCAGCGCGGCCAGGCACAGCACCGCGAAGATCCCCACCCACAGCAGCGCGGGCAGATGGGTGAGCCGGGCCAGCTGGTCGGCGTCGGAGGCGGTGTGACCGGGCTGCCTGCGGCGGCTGCGCTGCAGTTCGATCACCGGGCGGACCGCGGCGGCCAGCAGGAACCACGCGGCGAGATAGGCGAACGCGGCCTGCATCTGGTCGGTACCGAACCAGGACACCCCGAACACCAGCGCGCCGAGCACGGCCACGGTCAGCAGCCCATAGATGTTGCGGACCTTGATCAGCACGGCGGCCAGCATCAGCAGCGTCGCCCACAGCATCAGCGTCACCCGGCCCGACCCGAGCAGCGCCGCGTACCCCAGCCCGAGCAGCGCGGGCGCCGGATAGCCCGCGGCGGCGGTGAGGATCATGCCGGGACCGGTCGGCTTGCCGCTGGACACGGTCAGGCCCGAGGTGTCGGTGTGCAGGGTGATCGCGTGCAGCCTGCGCCCGGTGAGCAGGGCGACCAGCGCGTGGCCGCCCTCGTGCGCCACGGTGACCGCGGCCCTGGTGAGCCGCCACAGCGGCCGGTAACCGACCAGGAAGAGCGCGACGGCGGCGGTGGCGAGCACCAGCCACCAGGCGGGCGCGGGTTGGGTGGCGAGGAGACGATCGAGCAGCGAGCTGGCGGATCCGGTGTTCACCGCCGCACTTTAGCCGTCCACGGCGGGTGGCGTGGGTTCGCGCGTGAGCTGGGACGGCAGTGGATGATCCGGTTCCAGCGCCGGCAGGCCGTCGATGCTGGTGGCGTTGTCGCCGGCGATGCGGCGGGCGAAATCGGCGTCGGTGCGGCGGGTGTGCGCCTCGTCGAGGATCGAGCGTTCCTCGACGAGGTCGAGATAGGGCACCGACCAGCCGCACGAGTCGGCGATCCGCTCCACCGACACCACGACCACCGCCCGGATGCCGGGGTGGTCGGTGCCGAAATGATCACGCAGCGTGGCGAATTCGGCCGAGTCGGGCCGCACTACGCGGCCGGTGCCGAACAGCCGCAGGATGCGGGCGGTGCGGGTGAACGAACAGAACATCACGGTGATCCGGCCGTTGTCGCGCAGATGGGCGATGGTTTCGGAGCCGCTGCCGAACAGATCGAGATAGGCGACGGTGTGATCGTCGAGGACCGCGAAGGTGTCGCGGTAGCCCTTGGGGGAGACGTTGACGTGGCCGCCGGCCGAGGGCGCGGTACCGACGAAGAACATCGGCTGCTCGCCGATGAAGGTTCGTAGTCTGTCGTCGATCCGATCGAACACCTTGCCCATGACGCACTCCCTCGTCCCACCCGTCGGTGGGTTCCCCCGCACCACTGTATCGATCGGCCGTGCCGGGGTCGTCGTTCGGTTCACGCTGAGGGTTACCGCAGACGTGCGCGGCCCGTGCGGCGACGATGGCGAGATGACGCAGACCGCCCCCAGCCCCGTCCACCTCGTGCAGCAGCGTTACGCCGATCCGGCGACCGAGGTTCCCGCGCAGTGGAACCCGGTGCTGGAGGTGCTGCACAGCCACAAGTCGGTGCGCCGCTACCTGCCCGATCCGGTGCCGCCCGCGACGATCCGGCTGCTGGTCTCGGCCGCGCAGTCCGCGGCGACGTCGTCGAATCTGCAGGTGTGGAGCGTTGTCGAGGTGCGCGATCCGGCGCGCAAGGCCCGTCTCGCCGAGGTCGCCGGTGGGCAGGAGCACATCGTGCAGGCTCCGGTACTGCTGGTGTGGACGGCCGACTTCGCCCGTCTGCGCCAGCTCGCCGACGATCGCGGCGTGCCGCTCGACGGCGCCGACTACCTCGAATCCAGCTATGTCGGTTTTATCGACGCGGCACTGGCGGCGCAGAACGCGGTGGTCGCCGCCGAATCCCTGGGCCTGGGCACCGTCTACATCGGCGCGCTGCGCAACGATCCGGAGCGGGTGGCCGCCGAGCTGGGGCTGCCCGACCACGTGTTCGCGGTCTTCGGCCTGGTCGTCGGCCATCCCGACCCGGCCGAGGGAACCCGGGTGAAGCCGCGCCTGCCGCAGGCCGCCGTCCTGCACCAGGAGACCTACGACCTGGCCGGTCAGCGCGCCCCGATCGACACCTACGAGGAGCGGATCGGCGAGATCTACGCCGACCAGGGTCTGCCGTTTTCCTGGACCGAGCGGGTGCTGGCCAGGCTCGCCTCGGTGGCCTCGCTCAACGGCCGCCACCGCCTGCGGGAGTCGTTGCAGACCCGGGGATTCCGGCTGCTGTGAGCCGGGTCCGGCTCAGCCGTTGATCGCCTTGCTGCTGAGCTCGAGCGAGCGGATCCTGGCGTCGATGTCGTAGACGAGGGTGTTGAGCATCAGCTCGTCGGGCGCGGTGGCGGAAAGCAGCGCGGCCGCCTGTTCGCGCACCGTGTCCGGCGAGCCCTGCAGCTGACCGGCCTTGCGCTGCCCGGCGAAGCGGCGCTCGGCGTCGCTGCCGGGGAAGGCGGCGGCCTGCGCCGGCGTGGCGAGTGCCTGCGGGCGGCCCGCGCGCAGTTGGGCGAAGGCGAGGTCGCGCGGCGCGGCGAGCCGGTCGGCCTCGGCATCGGTGTCGGCGCAGATCGCCGAGGCGGCCACGATCGTGTACGGCTCGCTCAGCACGTCCGAGGGCCGGAAGTTGTCGCGATAGAGGGCCAGCGCGGCGGCGGTGTTGTCCGGGGCGATGTGATGGGCGAACGCGAAGGGCAGCCCGAGGACCGCCGCCACCTGGGCGCTGTAGCCGCTCGAGCCGAGCAGCCACACCGCCGGTTCGGTGCCGCGGCCGGGGCTGGCGACGATGCCTTCGCCGTCGGCGCCGCGGAAGAACCCGATCAGCGCGGTGAGCTCGCGGGGGAACGACTCGCCGCCGAGCCCTTCGGCGCTGCGGCGCAGGGCACGCGCGGTCACCGGATCGGTGCCGGGGGCACGGCCGATCCCCAGATCGATCCGGCCGGGATGCAGCGCCTCGAGCGTGCCGAACTGCTCGGCCACCACCAGAGGCGGATGGTTGGGCAGCATCACCCCGCCCGAACCGACCCGGATGCGCGAGGTCGAGGCCGCCAGATGCGCCAGCACGACCGCGGGCGCCGAGCTGGCGATGCCGGGCATGTTGTGGTGCTCGGCCACCCAGAATCGGCGAAAGCCCAGTTCCTCGGCGTGCTGGGCCAGCCGCGTGGTGGCGCGCAGGGCATCGCCCGCGCTCACGTCGGCTTGCACCGGCGCCAGATCCAGAACCGACAGCGTGACCGCGCTCATGAGCCTCCTCGACCGTGACGAACCCCCGCAAGGGGCAACTCGTGCGCGGCGGCCGGTATTTCCGTGCCCGCGGTGGGGGTGACTGGGGCCACGCTTGCCGGGCGGTAGCGTGCAGGACTGATCGACGCGACGGAAGGACACGATCCATGTCAGCTGACGGCCCCGGGCTATCCACCGCAGCCGTGCAGGCGCCCACTCCGACGACCGAATCGGAGGGCTACGCGCGGGGGCTGAGCCCGCGCACCATCCAGATGATCGCCATCGGCGGCGCGATCGGCACCGGCCTGTTCTACGGCTCCGGCGCCGCCATCGAGCAGGCCGGGCCGTCGTTGATCCTGGCCTACCTGGCCGCGGGCCTGGCGATCTTCGTCATCATGCGCGCGCTCGGTGAGTTGCTGACCTATCGACCGGTGTCGGGCAGCTTCGCCGAATACGCGCACGAATTCCTCGGCCGCTTCGCCGGTTTCGCCACCGGATGGTCGTACTGGGCGGTGTGGGTGTCGACCTGCATGGCCGAGATCACCGTCGCGGGCAAATACGTGCAGTACTGGTTCGACATCCCGCAGTGGGTGACCGCGCTGGTGGTGCTGGCGGTGCTGTTCGCCGCGAACCTGATCTCGGTCCGGATCTTCGGCGAGGGCGAGTTCTGGTTCTCGGCCATCAAGGTGACCGCGATCCTGGCGATGATCCTGATCGGCATCGGCGTGCTCGTGTTCGGCTTCGGCCATGCCGCGAACCCGACGGTGACCAACCTGTGGGCCGACGGCGGGGTCTTCCCGCACGGCTTCGGGCAGACCCTGCTGGTGCTGCAGATCGTCGTGTTCGCCTATGTGGGTGTGGAACTGGTGGGTGTGACGGCCGGGGAGGCCCGCGATCCGAAGGCCACCCTGCGCAAGGCGATCAATACGCTGCCGTTCCGCATCGGCCTGTTCTATGTCGGCGCGCTCGTGGTGATCATGTCGGTGGCGAGCTGGCGGACCTTCCACGCGGGCCGCAGCCCGTTCGTGGAGGTGTTCGAGCAGATCGGTATTCCCGCCGCCGCGGGCATCATCAACTTCGTGCTGCTCACCGCGGCGCTGTCGTCGTGCAACTCCGGCATCTACTCCACCGGCCGGATGCTGCGCAGCCTCGCGCTGCGCGACGAGGCGCCCGTCGGCTTCGCGAAGCTGAGCAAGCAGTCGGTGCCGTTCACCGGCATCTGCGCTTCGGCCGCGGCGATGGTCATCGGCGTCGTGGTCAACCTGATCTCGCCGGACAAGGCCTTCGCCTACATCACCTCGGTCAGCACCGTCGGCATCATCGTCGTGTGGGGCGTGATCCTGATGTGCCACCTGAAGTATCGCGCCAAGGTCCGGGCGGGGGAGCTGCCCGCCAGTGACTACCGGCTGCCCGGCGCGCCCGTGACGACCTGGGCCGCACTGGGATTCCTCGGCCTGGTCGTGGTGCTGCTGCTGTGGACCGACGGTGGGCGCACCGCGCTGGTCGTCGGCGCGGTCTGGGCGGCGCTGGTGTGCCTGGGCTACTACGCCTTCGGCCGCCGCGGCGTCACACACACCGGCTGAGCACCACCTCCGTTTGCTGGAAAGCCGCTGGCAGACAAGCGTTTTCTGTCATACCCCACCGGTATCGTCGAAGGGTCACACAAACGAGCCCGGCGCGAGTGTGGCCGGGCGGTGCGAGAACGGGGGCACGGGGATGAGTGACGACGACCGTGGCGATCTGCAGCCACCGAGCAGGCATGGGACCACCTGGCGCGAATCGGAATACCGGGTCCTGGCCGACGATCTGCGCGCGGGGGCCGACCTGGCGCGCACCGCGAGGACGGTGGGGCGCACCGAGTCCGCGGTGCGCGCCGCCCTCCGCAATTTCGTGCCACCCGAGGAACGGGTGCCGACGGCCGAGCGGGAACGCTGGATTCGCGGCAGGCTGGTCGCCGAGCCCGAATGGGATTGGTGGGCGGTGGTCGTCGATCAGCACCGCCGCACCCGCAGCGGGCTGTGGTTCACCCGGCACGAACACTGCGCCCGGATCGGCTGGCGCCGGCGCACGCCGATGACCGCGCTGGCGCAGGAATTGGGGACCTCGGAGCTGTCGGCGGCCGAGCTGCTGCGCTCGCTCGGGCTCGTCGCGAGCATCGAGGAGGCGGCCGACCAGCTGGGCGCGACGCCGGGACTGGCCCTGGCCAAGCGGGTCTCGGCCCGCCGCGACGACGCCGTCGGCGCCCGGTGGATCCTGGTGATCGACGGCGCGGCGGGCACCACCCGCTCCCGCAACGCCCCGATCCGCAGGCAGGTCTCCCTGCACGAGACCCGCGCGGCCGCCGAGGCCGAACGCGATCGGGTGCTGGCCTGGCACGCGCGCGTCGGGGCCGGCGAACCGGAATCGACGGTGTGGTGGACCATTGCCGAGCGCGGCCTCGGCGCGACCACCGGCCACACCCGCTGCGGCACCTTCGATCCCACCGCGGCGTTCGGCGGCCCGGTCCGGGCCGAGGCGCTCACGGTCGGTGACGTCATTCGCGTCGGCGTCCCCGACGGCGGCTTCCTCCAGGACCGGATCACCGCGATCGCGCAGGAGGGCCCGGGCGCGCCGATCGTCGTCGACCTGGCGCCCGTGGCCAATTCACGGGTACGCCGGGTCGTCGAGTTCGCGCCGGGCGAGGTCGTCGACGTGGTGCGTGGCCTGGCGGAACGCGCGAGCTGACGCTCAGTGCCGAGGTGATCCGCGCAGCACCGCCCGGATCACCTCGGTACGCAACGGGAAGTCGAACTCGCCCTGTGCGGTCTCCGGTGTCGCGCGCAGGTAGTCCCGGATGCGGTCGAGCAGCGCGGTGCGCTGCTCCGGGGAGATCACCACGGTGTGCGAATGGGTGCCGATCGTCGTGACCAGCGATTCGGCGGTGCGTCGCTGTGCGTGCGTGAACTCCGCCTTCTCGAATGCCGTGAACAGTGGATGCGCCGGGAGCTGGTCCTCGGTCTCGGACGGGGTGAACGACACCGCCGACCGGGAGATCCGCTTGAGCCCGGCCACCCACTCGGTGCTGTCGTCGTCGGTATTCCAGAACGCCGCGAACACCCCACCCGGCCGCAGGACCCGCGCGATCTCGGGGAACGCGCTGTCCTGATCGAACCAGTGGAACGCCTGCCCGGCGACCACCGCGTCCACCGAGTCGTCGGGCAGCGGAATCGCCTCCGCCGCACCGGCGAGCGCCCTCACCGCCGGATACCGCCGCACCAGCTCCGCGAGCATCGCCGCATCGGGTTCGACCGCGATGGCCGTCGCTCCGGCCGCCAGCAATCCGTCGGTCAGCTTGCCGGTGCCCGCGCCCAGATCGAGGACCACCGGGTCTGTCCGCCCGACCCGGGCCAATGCCCACCGGATCGCGGCCGCCGCGTAGTCCGGCCGGTGCTCGGCGTACACCGCGGCCTGCGCCCCGAACGACCTCGCCCGATTCGCCCGTCGCCCCGCCGGATCCGTCGAATCCCCTGTTCCCCACACCGTCTCGACCCTACCGGCGCGCACCCCGGCGGTGCAGCGCAGCTCCGCCGGTGGCGTCCGATCGTTCGGCACTGCGCCGAGAGCTCGTGTGGCCGAGCGGGTTCGATCGGCCCAGTATCTAGCGCGTGTGTCGTGGCCGCTGGCAGTGAGGGTTCGGTGCCGCGACCGAATGCTCGTGCGGCGTAGCGGGGATCAGTCGACCTGGACGTCGGCGGGGGCGGTGGGCCGTGCGCCGGGCATGGTGGCCGCGGCGGCGAGCAGGACGACCGACATGGCCAGGAGGGTGACGAACACCAGGTGGATCGCGTCGGCGAGTTCGCCGGGGTCCGGGCGGTCGGCCGCGTCGACCCGCGCGTTGACGACGGCGCCGAAGACGGCGACGCCGACCGCGCTGCCGATGGAGCGGGCGAACATGGTCGCCGAGGTGACGACGCCGCGCTCGGACCAGGCCGCGTCGGTCTGGGCGGCGATCAGCGTCGGGTTGGCGACCAGGCCCATGCCCGCGCCGATGAGGAAACAGGCGCCCGCGAGCTGCCACGGACTCGCGTGATCGCCGATCGGGAGCAGCGTCAGGCAGCCGAGGACCGCGATCACGCTGCCGATGAGCGCGGTCGTGCGGAAGCCGAGTCGCAGGTAGAACCGGCCTGCTTGGGAGGCGGTGATCGGCCAGCCGATGGTCAGGGCGCCGACGGTGAGGCCGGCGAGGGTGGCGGTGGTGCCGAGGACGCCCTGGGCGAAGGTCGGGACATAGGAGGTGAGCCCGAGCACGATCGCGCCGATCAGCATCGACACCGCGCTCGCCGCGACGACCACCCGGCGGGTGAAGATCCACAGCGGCAGAATCGGATTCGCGGTGCGGTGCTCGACGACGCCGACGACGACCAGCACGACGGCGCTGCCCGCGAACAGCGCCAGGCTGACGGGGGAGTTCCACGCCCACGACTGGCCGCCCTCGAGCAACGCGAGGATCAGCGCGCCCGCGCCGAGGGTGAGCAGGGCCGCGCCGAGATAGTCGACGTGTCCGCGCGCCCGGCGCGGGGCCGGCTCGGTGAAGTTGCGTAGCAGCATCACCCCGGCCAGCGCCGCCAGCGGCAGGTTGACCAGGAAGATCCAGCGCCAGCTGGCGAAATCGGCGAAGGCGCCGCCGACCAGGGGGCCGAGCACCGCCGATCCGGCCCACACCCCGGCCAGATAGCCCTGTACCTTGGCCCGCTCGGGCAGGGTGTACAGGTCGGCGGCGATGACCATCGTCATCGGCTGGATCGCGCCCGCGCCGATGCCCTGGATCGCCCGGAACGCGATCAGCGCCACCATGCTCGTGGCGAGCCCACACAGCAGCGAGCCCAGCGCGAACACCGCGATGCCGAACAGGATCACCGGTTTGCGGCCGACGGTGTCGGCGATCTTGCCGTAGATCGGCACCGTCACGGCCTGGGTGAGCAGATAGATCGAGAACAACCACGGGAACAGCGCGAATCCGCCGAGATCGCTGGTGATGGTCAGGACGCCGGTGGCGATGATCGTCGAGTCCAGCGCGATCAGACTCGTCGACATCATCAGCGAGGCCAGGATCGCGCCGCGTTCGGAGCGCAGCCCGACCGCGGGACCTGCGGTATCGGTCGCCACCACCGCTCCCTTCATGAGCTCAACTAAACAAATACAAAGTATCGTCCCAGGAATTCGGGTGCACCCGAACGGACCCAAGGGGCGCGGTCAGTCCGCGGCGGCGGCGAAGGTGGCGGCGATATCGGCCGCGGTCACCTTGGCGAGTTCGACGAAGAACGGCACCCGTTCGTCGATCATCAGCGTGACCGGCCCACGCAGGCCGAGCGCGAAACGGCACCGGCCCTGCGGGTCGAGGATGGGCATGCCGATGGTGCGGTAGCCCGGATCGAGCTCCCGGTCGTTGAAGGCGTAGCCGCGGGCCCGGGTCGCGACCAGTTCCGCGCGCATCTCCTCGGCGTTCGACACCGACCGCTCGGTGCCCTCTTCGTAAGGAAGGGAACGCAATTCGTCGTTGTCGACGTCGGACCATGCGAGCAGTGCCTTGCCGAGCGCGCTCGCGTGCAGCGGCAGGCGCACGCCCTGTAGCTCGTGCCCGTCGCTCTCGCGCCAGCGGCTCGTGCCGAGCAACACCGCGTGGATGCCGTGGCGGGTGGCGACCGACCCGGTGGCGCCGGTGGTGGCCGCGAGCTGCTCGAGATACGGCTCGGCGAGGTAGATCTTGTGCTGGCGGTAGGCGATCTGCCCGTACTCGGCCAGCGCGCCACCCATGCGGTAACGGCTCGATTCGGCGTCCTTCTCCAGGAATCCGGCCTGCACGAGGGCGCTGAGCAGTCGGTGGGTGGTGCTCACCGCCAGGCCCTGGGCGCGCGCGACCTCGGAGACGCCCCGTTCCTCGCCGCCGCGGAAGCAATCGAGTACCGACAGGGCCCGGGTCACGGTCTGCACGCTGGAGGTCTCCACGGAGCCGACGGTAACACAGCGGTTCGGCGAGACGCCTCGTCATCTTTCCGATATTCGGAAAGGGATGGGGGTCTGTCGCGGAAGTGGCTATAGATCGCCCGATCGGCGGCTGTCAAGCTTTCCGATCCTTGGAAAGACATACCTCGTTCGGCGACAGGGCCGCTCCTACGCTGCGAAAGCACTACCCGCCCTTCCCCGAACACAGGAGCCCCGATGTCCCGCAGGCTGCCGGCCTTCTCGAGGATCGCGCTCGCGATCGTCCCCGTCGTCGCCCTCGTCGCGGCGTGTGGCTCCGGCTCCACGCCCGAACCGGGCGCGCAGGCCTCGTTCGTTCTCAAGGTCACCGATCCGGGCAATACCGGACCGCTCGCGGTCGGCAAGCGCGACGGCACTTTCGACGCGGCCCTGGCTCCGCTCGGCGCGAAGATCCAATGGGTCAGCACCACACCGGGTTTCAGCTCGATGCTGAAACTGTTCAACACCGAGGAGCTCGACGTCTCCGGCGCCGCGTTCAGCCCCGTCGTGGGGGCGCTGTCCAAGGACGTCGGCGTCAAGATCGTCGCCGTGGCCGATCCCGCCGGTCAGGATCAGAGCGGCATCGTCGTCACCCCCGAGTCCGGGGTCACCTCGGTCGCCGGGCTGGTCGGCAAGCGGATCGCGGTCAACCCCGCGGGCAAGGGCGAGTACATCACCCTGAAAGCCCTGGCACAGGCCGGCATTCCGGCCGACGAGGTGACCAGGGTCCCGCTGCAGCAGAAGGACGCCGCCTCGGCCTTCGCCACCGGCAAGGTCGACGCCTGGGCCTCGTTCCTGGTGCCCTACCAGGAGGCCAAGGCCGCCGGCGCCCGCGAGATCGTCACCGAGAAGGCCATCGGCTCGCACGACAACACCGTGGTCGTGTTCCGCACCGAGGTCCTCGAGCAGCGCCCGGACGTCGCCGCCAAGTACCTGGAAGTGCTGCAGGGACTCACCGCCGAGCAGAAGGCCGCGCCCGCCGACTTCGAAAACGTCTTCGACAAGACCGGTCCGCGCGCGCTGACCGGTGACCGCCTCGCCGACGCCGTGCGGGTGGGCTCCGAGGTCACCGTGCCGCGCCTGCCCGCCGAATCCGACGCCGCCGCCCTGGCCGACGTGGTGAACACCTTTGCCGACAACGGCGTGATCAGCCGTCGGATCACCGCCGCCGACATCTTCTACGACCTGCGCTCCAAGCTCAGCCCCGAGCAGCTGGCAGCACTGAAGGAAAAGTGACATGACCACCCTCGAACTGGCGCCGCCGCGGGCCCGGGTCACCGGGCAGCGTCCTCGGTGGCTGTCCCTCGGCCTGCGTGCCGCGCTGCCCGCGGCCATCGTGGCGGCCTGGTGGGTCGGCTCGGCGAGCGGGGCGATCTCGCCCCGGGTGATCGCGAGCCCCGGCGCGGTCTGGGCGGCCTTGCTGGAACTGCTCGACGGCGGCCGGCTGATCGACTTCGCGCTGGCCTCCTTCGGCCGGGCCGCCGCCGGCGTCGCGATCGGCGTCTCGGTGGGCCTGGTGCTCGGGCTGCTGTCGGGGCTGTCGAGCCTCGGCGAGGAACTGGTCGACTCGACGATGCAGATCGTGCGTGCGGTGCCCTTCCTCGCGCTGGTCCCGCTGTTCATCTCGTGGTTCGGTATCGACGAGCTCTACAAGGTGCTGCTCATCGCGGTGGCGACCACCGCGCCGATGTATGCCTACACCTATCTGGGCGTGCGCAATGTCGACCGCAAGATGGTCGAGGCCGCGCGCAGTTTCGGACTCACCGGCACCCGGCTGGTCGCCGAGGTGATCGTGCCCGCCGCGCTGCCCGGCATCCTGATGGCGCTGCGGATCTGCCTGTCGATCAGCATCACCGGCCTCATCGCCGCCGAGCAGGTCGGCACGCAGGAGGGCGTCGGCTATCTGGTGACGCTGGCCCAGGAATACAACCGCACCGACTACATGGTGCTGTGCGTCGTGCTCTACGCGCTGCTCGGTCTGGTGTTCGACGCACTCGTACGGCTCGCGGAACGCTACGCGATGCCCTGGCGCAAGCAGGTGGCGATCCGATGACCACGACAGCGGCCGCGCCCGTCGAGCCTGCGGTCGATCAGCAGGCGCCGGTGGCGGTCTCGATCACCGGGCTGCGCAAGGCCTTCGGCGACAAGACGGTGCTCGACGGCGTCGACCTGACCATCCGGCGCGGCGAGTTCGTCGTGCTGCTCGGTCCGAGCGGCACCGGCAAGACCACGCTGCTGCGCCTGCTCACCGGCCTGGAGGTGCCCGATGCCGGGGAGGTGCTGGTGCCGCCGCGCCGCACCACGGTCTATCAGGAGCCCCGGTTGATCCCGTCCAAGCGGGTGCTGGCCAATGTGCTCGTCGGTCTGCGCCGCACCAAAGCGCAGCGCGAAGCGGGTCTGCGGGCCCTGAGCGAAGTGCACCTCGACGGCAAGGCGGGCCAGTGGCCCGCCACCCTGTCCGGCGGCGAGGCCCAGCGCGCCGCCCTGGCCAGGGCCCTGGTCCGGGAACCGGAACTGCTGCTGCTCGACGAGCCGTTCGCCGCGCTGGACGCGCTGACCCGGCTCCAGATGCAGGACCTGGTCGGCGATCTCGTCGCCCGGCACCGCCCCGCCGTCCTCATGGTCACCCACGACGTCGACGAGGCGATCCGGCTCGCCGACCGGGTGATCATCCTCGACCACGGTCGCTTCGCCGTCGACGAGGCCATCGACCTGCCCCGGCCGCGTGACCACGCGGCACCCGAAACCCTCGGTTACCGAACGCAATTCCTCGCCCAACTCGGCGTCGGACCACACATCAGGAGCCTGTCATGACCGAAACCCTGTGGTACACCCGCTGCCCCGTGCCGACCGCGAGCGGTCTCGCGCACAGCCTCGGCTGGCTCGGCGAGACCGCCGCGAGCGCAGGCCTCGACTTCGGTGTCCTGCAGGACGCGGGCCCCGAACTCGCCGGCCACCACTTCCTGCACGATCTGTCCGGACTGATCCGCGAGGGCGGCAACGTGCCCGCGCTGGCGGCCCGGGCGCAGGGCTCGCCCACCCGGCTGATCGGCCTGACCTGGATCGACGAATCCCAGGCGATCCTCGTCGGCCCCGACTCGCCGGTCACCGACGCGGCGGGCCTGGCCGGACTGCGGGTCGGCGTGCCCGCCTGGGCGCAGGACCAGGCCCGCAGCTTCCCGCGGGCGATGGCGCTGCACGGTTTCGCCAACGCGCTGCGCCCGGCCGGGCTGACCTTTGCCGACGTGCGCGTCACCGAACTCGACGTCGACCGGGATCCGCAGGTACGCACCGCGATCCAGTCGGCCCGCCGGTCCAGCACCTGGGGTGTCGAGGAACTGCTGGCGGGCACGGTCGACGCCGTCTACGTCAAGGGCGCCCGCGCGCAGGAGGTCGCGCGGGAGCACGGGCTGCGCGTCGCAGTCGACCTGGACGCCTCGGCCACCAAGCACCTGCGCGTCAACAACGGGACCCCGCGACCGATCACGGTGCACGCGGACCTGCTCGAATCCCGGCCCGAGGTCGTCGTCGGCTTCCTCGCGCAGAGCCTGCGCGCCGCCGACTGGGCCGCCGGGGACCTCGACGGGGTTCGCGCGGTGCTGCAACGCGAAACGCTGTCCGGCCCCGAGGGTGTCGTCGCCGCCTACGGCGACGAGTTCCATCGTGGGCTGCACCCGTCGCTGAGCGAGGAACGCATCGAACTGCTCGGCGTGCAGAAGCAGTTCCTCTACACCCACGGCTTCCTGGCCGCGGACTTCGACCTCGAATCCTGGGTCGCCGCCGAGCCGCTGGCCCGGGCGCAGGAGCTCGTCGCCGCCGAGCGGGTGCCCGCATGACCGAGTTCGTGTGGACCCTGCCCAGTCGGGGCGACGGTCGCCGCGCCGTCCCCGCGCTGCGCGGTCGTGGCGGATTCGGGCCGCAGGCGCCGCGCACCGAGGCCACCGATGTGCGTCCCGGCCGGTTCGGCCCGTTCGACGATCTCGCCCAGATCGTCGACGCCGCGGAACTCAACGGCTTCGACGGCGTACTCGCGCCCTATGATCCACTCGGCGAGGAATCCTGGATCGTCGCCGGCGCCGCGCTGCGCTCGACCCGCTACGCGCGGGTCACCGTCGAATTCCAGCCCGCCTTCGGCACACCGGTGTACGCGGCCAAGATCTCGGCCACGCTGCAGCGGCATTCGCGGGGCAGGCTGAACTGGCGGCTCGCGGTCGAGACCGACGACGCCGAGGCCCGCTCGCGCGGCGACCAGGTCGGCGGGGACCAGCGCTACCGGCGCGCCGCGGAGTTCCTCACCGTCGCCCGCGGGGTGTGGAACGAAACCGAGGTCGGCGCGGCCGGATTCGCGGGCACCGGGTTCGAATACGCGGGGCAGTACTACGACGTGATCGACGGCGGGTTCCGTGGCATCCTGTCCGGCCTGCCGTTCCCGACGGTCCATCTGAGCGGCACCTCGGCGGCCGCGCTGGAGCTGTCGGCCGCGCACGGCGACGTCCACGTCTTCGGCGAGGAGCTCGACGGGATCTCCCGCGCCGCCGCGGAACTGGGGGAGCGGGCCGCCGCCGTGGGCCGCCGGGTCCGGGTGGCGCTCGACCTGCCGATCATCGCCAGGGAGACCGAGGACGAGGCCTGGGCGCGCGTGCACCGTCAGTGGGAGGAGCTGGGCCGCACCGATTCCGCGGCCGCGCACGCTCTCGGCGACGGCCGCTGGGCCGGCTTCGACGCGCTCGGCTACGGACAGCGCATCGGCCTGGTCGGCAGCTACGAACAGGTGGCCCGTCAGCTGTCGGTCTACGAGCTCGCCGGCGTGCAGAGCTTCGTGCTGTCCGGTCATCCGCAGATCGAGGAGATCCACCGCGCGGGCGAACACCTGCTGTTCCTCGCCGACCCGGCAGGCCGCACCCTCAGCACCGCGCAGGAGCTCACCGCATGACCATCGACGTCTACTGGCGCATCGGCATGGAAGGCGACCACGCCTCCCTGCGTACCCCGCGCCGCTACAACCGCGGCAACGCCGGCGGCTACGGTCCCGGCAATCTCGCCCCCGCCATCCGCGGCGGCGCCCTGGACGAGTACAGCTATCTCGACCACGTCGCCGCCGTCGCCAAGGCCTCCGAATCGGCGGGCTTCCTCGGCGGTCTGCTCCCGTCGTTCCCGGTGACCGACGATCCGTGGGCCGTGGCGTCCGCGCTGGCCGCCGAGACCACCACCTACCGCTTCATGGTCGCCTTCCAGCCCGGGTTCCTGCACCCGGTGCAGGCGGCCAGGATGTCGGCGAGCCTGCAACGCGCCACCGGCGGCAGGCTGGTCTACAACATCATCAGCGGCGGCGGGGGACCGGCGCAATTGTGGTGGGGCGACAAGGTGTCCCACGACGACCGCTACGCCCGCACCAGCGAATTCCTCGACGTCCTGCGCGGTGTGTGGGACGGCGAACCGTTCGACCACGACGGTCGCTTCTTCCGCACCGCCGGGGCCGCGCTGCCGCCCGGTCTGGCCGGGCAGCCCTTCCCCGAGGTGTACTTCTCGGGGTCCTCCGGCGCCGCGGTGGCCGCCGCGGGCCGCCACGCCGACTACTACCTGTCCTGGCTCGAGCCGTTCGCGGACCTGCGCGCCAAGTTCGACGGTGTCCGGCGCAACGCCGAAACACTCGGCCGTACACCGAAGTTCGCGGTCCGCATCGACGTCGTTGCCCGGCACACCGAGGAAGCGGCCTGGGCCGAGATCGAGAAGGGCTGGGCCTTCGTCGACCGCGACGCCGCCAACCGCGCCGCCCAGGGCGACTCGGTCGGCGCGGCCAGGATCGCCGGCTGGGTGCCCGAGACCATCACCGGCTACCGCGATCTGGAAGTCCAGCCCAATGTCTGGTGCGGCTTCAGCCTGATCCGCGGCGGACCCGCCTTCGGCCTCGTCGGCAGCTACGAGCAGGTCGCGCAGCGGCTCGACGAACTCATCGACCTCGACGTCGACGCCTTCATCCTCGCGGGCAACCCACACCTGGAGGAGGCCTACCGGGTGGGCGAGGAAGTGCTGCCCCTGCTCGGCCGATCCCGGCTCACCACCCCGTCCACCGACACCGTCCTCGCGACGGTCCGATAATCATAGGAGTCCTTCGATGACCACCACCGAAACCCGTCTGCCGGAGGCCGTCGCGGCCTTCGTCGCGGCGGCGACCCGCGACGCCGAGACCGCGTTCCGGGTGTTCCGCGAGACCGGCACCGTCACCGGCAACGGCACTGTCAACTTCGTCGAGCGGGTGCCGGGCGAGGAGATCGCCGTCGCGCTCAACGAGCCCGGCCCGTGGGCGGCCGAGCGCACCGTCGAACCCGTCGTCGCCACCTTCGACGGGCACGTGCTGTCCGGCAAGGGATCCGCCGGTTTCGTGACCGGCTACGCCGAGGTGTTCCGCGCGCATCCGGAGATCACCTCCGTCGTGCACATCCACACCCCGTGGCTCGGTGGCTGGGCGCAGACCCATCGCACCCTGCCGATCCGCTACGCCGCCTCCCAGCGGCTGACCCTGTCGCGGGAGATCCCGCCGCACATCGACCGCACCATCGGGGCGGGCGAGTTCATCCTGAACAAGCTCGAGACCGACCCGCACCTGGTCGCGATCTTCGAGGCCAACGGTGGTGCCAATGTGCTCGGCCGGGCCGGACTGCTGGAACTGGCCGAGTTCGTCGTCCTGCTCGAGGAGGGCGCGCAGTATCAGGCCATCGCCGAAACCCTCGGCGGCTCGGTCGAATTCGATCCCTCCAATCTCGCGGTGCAGTGGCACCGGAGCGGCCTGGCCGAGGAGGCCCGTCGGCTCGGCCTGATCGGAGACGCCCGATGAGCCTGCGCGTCGGGTACTTCCCGCACAACAACTCGCTGTTCGTCCTGCGCCACCGGGGCATCCTGGAGCGCGCGATCCCCGACGTCGAGTGGGTCGACCTGCGCGCCCTGCCGCAGGCCGAGCGCGTAGACCCCACGACCGGACTGCCCGGCGAGCACTCGGACTGGCTGTTCACCGAGGGCGGCTACGACATCATCGGCACCGGCTTCACCCCGCCGTTGACCGCGCTGGCCAATCAGCGCGACATCGTCTACCTCGGCATCTCCGGCCCGCGGGTGGAGAACGGCAGGCTGGTGGCGACCGCCGCGAGCGGCATCACCTCCGCCGCCGACCTGAAGGGCAAGCGGGTCGGCATCGCGCACGGTTCGTGGCAGACCACACTGCTGCTGTTCGCCCTCGACCGGGTCGGGCTCAGCTGGGCCGATGTCGAGCCCGTCGACGTCGACGTGCGCGGTGGCGGCGCCGCGCTGCTGTCCGGGGAACTCGACGCGTGGGTCGGCACCTATCCCGGCCTGCGGGAGGTCGAGGCCGCCACGGAGTTGACCACGCTGGTCGACACCGCGTCGGTGTTCAGTCACCCGTCGCTGTGGTTCACCCGCCGCGATCTCGCCGAGCACAACCGGGCCGCGGTCGAGGCGGTGCTGGCCGCGCTGCAGGAGTCCGACGCCTGGATCGTCGCCGACCCGCGCGCGGCCGCCCAGTACTTCGTCGACGACGCGCGGTCTCGCGACCTGCCCGCCGACCTGGACGCCTGGGAAGCCGCGCTGCGCGGCCGCCCGTTCGGCGTGCACCCGGTGAGCGAGGACTTCCTCGACGAACAGCAGCGCGCCGCCGACCTGCTCGCCGCCAACGGTCTGCTCCCGCGCGCGGTCGACGTGCGCTCGGCGGTCCTGCCGTGGATCGGGGAGATCCTGGCCGAGAAGGCGCCCGCCGCGGTCTGAGCCCGAGCCGACGATGCCCCGGAACCGAATCGGTCCCGGGGCATCGGTCGGTGTGGGTCAGTCGCGCTGTGCGCCGGTGACCCACACCGGTCCGGTGAGCAGCCAGATCACGGTGATCACCCCGAGCGAACCGAACACGCCCATGAGTTGCTCGCGCTGCTGGGCGTCGGCCACCGTGTAGCTCAGCGCCAGTGTGAGCGCGCCGGCGATGGCCGCCGCACCGAGCCAGCGCGCGAAGTCGGCCCACTCCTTGCGGGTGCGTTCGGGACCGTACTTCGGCACCTTCACCGGCGGCGGTCCACCGGCGAAGCGGTAGGCGAAGCGCGCGTCGAGCCACTCGATCAGCCGATGCCCGAACATCACCGTGCAGCCGAGATAGATGCCGGCCAGCCGGTGGGCGAAACCCACCTCGCCGCCGCGGTGCAGATCGATGGCCACCGCGACCACCAGGACCACGTCCAGCACCGGAACCAGCGCCAGCGTGATCAGGCCCGCGCGGCGCAGCCGCACCACATAGCGCAGCAGCAGACCACCCACCACCAGCACCCAGAAACCGACCTCGCACGCGGCGATCGTCAGCAGTACGGGGTTGTTCAATGCGTCCATTTCCCTACTGTGCCGGGCCCACCGGTGCGTCGTCGTCCCGCTGACGGCGCGGGTGTGGTCCACCTTTCGGGGGACCCGAGGCGCGGTCGCGGTGTGCTGAAATGAGGCATGCCCGCTGCCCGCCCGTCCCTGTCCCGGCTCGTGGCGGTGTTCGACACCGCGACCGCGGCCGCCGTCGGGGTGTTCCTGGTCGGGGTGCTGTTGTGGGTCGCCGGCGGCTGGCCGGTGGTGATGGATCGCGATCTGTATCCGGCCGCCGCGAAGCTGGCGCTGTTGTGCGCGGCCTTCGCGATCCAGCTGACCGCGCAACGCAGGCCGGGCCTGGCCTTCGGGCTGATGGTCGTGCTGCTGGCCGGTGACTTCGTACTCGGACCGTCGTTGCCGCTGTGGATCGCGCTGTCGGACGTGATCTACCTGGCCGTCAGCACCGGGTCGGATCGGCTCGGCGCGGTGGTCGCCGGGTTCGCGCTCGCGGTGACCGCGGGCGGAGCTCTGCTGGCGCTGACCGTACTGGGGCTCAGGGCGGCCATCTACACCGTCCTGATCGGTGTCGCGATCACCTGGTCACCGGTGGGCTACGCCCGGTCGGTGCGGGCCTCGCGCCGCATGGTCGGGGTCGAACGCGCCGCGGCCAGAGCCGAACTCGCGGCACGCGACGCCGAGCGATCGGCCGCGCTCGGTGACGAACGCAGACGGGTCGCCCGGGACCTGCACGACACCGTCGCCGGTCACCTGTCGGCGGTCGCGATCCTGGCCGAGGTGGCGCAGAAGAAGCCCGGTGATACCGCCGTCCTGCAATCGATCCGCGCGGGCAGCCTGGCCGCGCTCGACGAGATGCGCGCGACGATCGACCTGCTGACCTCCCCCGGCGACACCGCCGTCACGGCGCGGCTCTCCTCCCTGGACGGGCTGATCGACGCCGCCGAGGCGGCGGGCGGGACAGTGACCCTGCGACGCCAACCCGACCTGCCGCTGTCCACCGCGGTGGAAGCGGTGCTCACCCGCATCCTGAGCGAGACGATCGCGAACGCGACCAAGCACGCGCCGGGCGCGCCACTGGCCATCGACGTGCGCCGCGACGCGGGCCGGGTGGTCGTGACGGCCGCGAATCCGATCCCGCCGGGTCGGCCCGAGGGGGAAGGAAACGGATTGCGCAACATGATCTTCCGCGCCGAATCGATCGACGGCACTCTCACCGCGGGCGCCGAGGACGGCACCTGGCGCGTGCGCGCGCGGCTGCCGCTGGGGGAGCGATGACGGTCACGGTGGTGGTGGCCGACGATCACGCCACGATCCGGGCCGGGATCACCATGCTGCTCGAGTCGTCCGGGCAGATCCGGGTCGTCGGCGAGGCCGGCGACGGTGTCGCCGCGCTCCGCCAGACCCGCGCGCTGCGTCCGGACGTGGTGCTGATGGACGTGCGCATGCCGCGCGTCGACGGACTGGAGGCCACCGCGGCGGTCGTCGCCGAGACGGCCGCGAAGGTCCTGGTGCTCACCACCTTCGCCATCGATGACTACGTCCTGGGCGCGCTCGCGGCGGGGGCCAGTGGCTTCCTGCTCAAATCCGTCGGTGGCGACGAGCTGGTGCGTGCCGTCCTCGCCGTCGCCGACGGTGACGCGGTGCTCGACCCGAAGGTGACCCGCGCGGTGATCGCCGCGCTGCCCCCGGCGACGACACAGGCGCCGCCGCCGGACCTGTCCGCCCTCACCGACCGCGAACGACAGGTGCTCGCCGGTCTGGGGGCCGGGCTGTCGAACCAGCAGATCGGCGGCCGCCTGCACATCGGCGAAGCCACCGTGAAGACCCACGTCTCGCGGGTGCTGACCAAACTCGGTGTGCAATCGCGCGTCCAAGCCGCGGTGATCGCCACCCAGGCGGGGCTGGAACCGTCCTGACCGCGCTACGGCGATGCCCCCGCGGACCGGTGTCGGTCGCGGGGGCATCGGGGTCGGCGGGGCGGTGATCAGTGTGCGGGGTGTGGGTCCGTCCGATCGTGACGGATCCGTCGAGATTCAAACCAATAGGTCAGGGAGACGGTGGCGTAGGAAGCCACGACCACTGCTGCGGTCACCAGAAGAAACGCGACGATCAAGGAAATCAGGAAAGCCATGTGCCCTCCTCGCGGTACGGTAGATATGCGATGAAGGTGGTGGTCAGCGCCTCGTCGCGCCGATTCCGGACAAGCCCCGCGCTGTCGATAGTAGGGGCACGGCGCGACGGTGACACGGCCCGACGAGTGTGACGCCGGTCATGATCGTCGCGGAGTGTCGGCTACCCCATCGAAGCGGCCTGAGGTTGAATGTTCAATGGATCTGGGGTTCTACCGCGTCACGAGTTCTCGACATCGGCTTCACCACGAACATCCGACGAAGGAGCACGATCGTGAGCATGATCCTGGCTGTGTTGGACGGCGCTGTTCTCGCGCAGGTCGGCAATCCCACGCCGGAAGCCCCGCCGATGGCGGAGAAGATCTTGCAGTTGGGCCGGTACTTCACCTGGATGATCCTGCTGTCCGGCGTCACCGCCATCACCTACGGTGGCGGCCGGTTCGCCTGGGAGAAGTGGAGCGGCGGCGGTCTGCAGTCGCCGAAGATGATCGCCAGCGCCATGGCGGGCGGCGCGGTGGCGACCAGTGCGGGCACGATCATGAACGCCGTGATCGGGGCCTGACCACCGGCCCCGTGGCGCGCGGCCCCGGCTAGGGTCGGGGCGTGCGTATCTTCCTCGCCGGCGCCACGGGCGTCATCGGAACGCGATTGCTGCCGTTGCTGATCGGCGCGGGCCATGAGGTAGCCGGCCTGACGCGCTCCCCTGGCAAGGCGGCGGCGATCCGCACCGTCGGAGCCCAACCGATCGTGCACGACGTCTACGACGCGCCCGGCCTGGCCGCGGCGGTCACCGCCTTCGCGCCCGATCTGGTCATGCACCAGCTCACCGACCTCCCCGACGATGTCGCCGAGCTGGCGAGCTCCGGCGAGGCGAACGCGCGCATCCGCACCGAAGGCACCGCGAATCTGCTGGCCGCGGCCGCCTCCGCCGGCGCGGAGCGCTTTCTCGCCCAGAGCATCGCCTGGCAGCCGCCCGCGGGCCGCGGCGCGGTGATCGCCGCGCACGAGGCCGCAGTGCTCGGCGCGGGTGGTGTCGTGCTGCGTTACGGCCAGTTCTACGGTCCCGGAACGTATTACGAGTCGACCCCGCCGCAGCATCCGCGCGTCCACGTCGACGCGGCCGCCGCGCGCACGGTCGCACTGCTCGACGCGCCCACCGGGACGGTGGTCGTCGCCGAGCCGCAATAGACGAACGCGCAGACCTGCGGCGGTTCGATAGAAGCTATCTATCATGATGGCCATGGAGCTGCGTCATATCCGGTACCTGCTCGCCGTCGCCGACCACGGGAACTTCACCCGGGCCGCCGAATCGCTGCACATCTCCCAGCCGACGCTGTCCCAGCAGATCAAGCAGCTCGAGCGGCTGCTCGATGTGCAGCTGCTCGACCGTTCCGGCCGGACGGTAACCCTCACCGACGCCGGCCTGGTGTACGCCGAACACGCGCGTAACGCGTTGCGCGACCTCGAAGCCGGGGAGCGCGCCGTTCACGACGTGCAGGACCTGACCAGGGGGCACCTGCGGGTGGCGATGACGCCCACGCTCACCGCCTATCTCATCGGTCCGCTGATGGATCGGTTCCACCGCGCGCATCCGATGGTCACCGTGTCGGTTACCGAGACCACTCAGGATCGGCTGGAAGAGGACCTGCTGGCCGACGCCATCGATCTCGGCATCGCGTTCAGTGGCACCCACACGGCGGGGATCGACGCCACAGCCCTGTTCACCGAGCACCTGAGCCTGGTGGTCGGCGCGGACCACGCCCTCGCCACGCACGCGGGGCCGCTGCCGATCGCCGATCTGGCGGTCCAGCCCTTGGCGCTGCTCAGCCGCGATTTCGCGACCCGCGTCCATATCGACGGCTACCTCGCCGACCATGACGTGGCCCCGCGTGTCGCGATCGAGGCGAATTCGATCAGCGCGCTGGTCGAGTTCACCCGGCGGGGCACGCTCGGCACCGTCCTGCCCGATGCCATCGCTCGCGCCCACCCCGACCTGCGCCCGGTCGCGCTCGTGCCCGCGCTCCCGAGCCGGACGGTGGAGTTGCTGCGCCGCCGCACGGTCTATCACTCGGCGGCCGCCCGCGCCTTCGCCGCGATCGCCGAGGACGTCACCGCCATGCCATAGAAGCCATCACATCGAACTGTGAGAACCGCGTATCGGGAGCTACAGCTCACCTGAGACGCAGCCACTCCGGTGCGCGATCCAGGCGCGGCAAGGTGTCGGAAATCTGCGTGACCAGCTGCCAGGGGCGGTTCGTGTCGGTGGCGGCCTTGCCACTGGTGAGGATCGCGCCCGCGAGGCCGCGTTCGGGGTCGGCCCAGCCGTACTGGGTCGTCAGACCGCTACGGCCGAAGTGGAATCGGGTGTCGCGGCCGAATTTCGATCGGCGACCGCCCAACTCGAAGCCTGCGCGGCTGACCCGGCCCGCCGCACCGGGAATCCGGTCGGCCGGCCGGATCGCGTCGGCGAGCGTAGTGGGGTCGATGATCCGGATGCCGTCGAGTTCGCCGCCCCGCGTGAGGATTTCGTAGAAGCGGGACAGTTCGAACGCGGTGGTCACCAGGTTGCCGGAGGGCAGTTCGGCGGTGAGGAACGCGTCGTTGTCGGCCTTGGACGCCTTGTCCATCCGCCCGCCCAGCGCCTTGCGCGCGAGAAACAGCGACAGCCGCGACGGTGGCGGACCGGTCTTCACGCTCGGCACGACCTTGTCGAGATCGGCCGGGTCGACGCCGAAGTTGTTCCAGCGGAAGCCGAACGGGATCAGGACCTGCTCGGCGAGGTGCTCGCGCATGCGCTTGCCGGTCGCCCGCTGGACCAGCAGTCGCTGGATCAGGCCGCTGGTCAGCGCGTGGTAGACCCGGAAGCGGCCGGGCGGCCAGCTCGGCACGAGATCGGCGAGCGCCGCGACGGCAAGATCCTCGTCGGGCACGACCTCGCTGCCCCGGTAGGGCGGCGTGATGAACGGGACCCCCGCCGAATGCGACAGCACAGCACCGATAGTGATCCTGTCCTTGCGATGCGCGGCGAACTCCGGAATGTAGTCGCACACCCGGTCGTCGAGCGCGAACGCGCCCTGCTCGACCAGCATGGACATCACCGTCGCGGCGACGCCCTTCGCGGTGGAGAAGCCACAGAACGGGGTGTCCGGTGTCGCCAGGATCTTCTCGGCGTCGGGAGCGTCCCTCGGCGCGTTGCCCCACCCGTGACCGATCGTCCGGTTCAGCACGATCCTGCCGTTGCGTCGCAGGCACACCTGGATCGCCGGCGAAGTTCCCAGCGCGTACCAGTCGCGCACCGCATCCCACAGCCGCGCGACCGCCACGGCGGACGTGCCGGCCTCGATGGGGTCGTCCTCGTGGCCGATCGTGGTCACCGTGTCCAGGTCCTCGGCGACCGGCACCAACGTGGCAGGGAGTGCGCTCATGCGACCCAGCCTATCGACGCCGCGGATCACCGACACTGTGACGCGGGCACCGCGGGCCTGTGAACTGGGCAGATGCCGGTGAGATCGGCTCGATGGAAACCGCGGGTGGACCGAACGCCGGGCCGGTCACCAACGGCCCCGACGCCGCAGCGGCGTCGCGTGTCGCCGAGGCGCGCACGTCGCCCGGTGTCGTCGGGGTGGGGCGGCCCTGCCTGGCCCGGACCGACCCGGCGCCGGTCGATCCCGAGGGCCGACCCGCCCGGCGCCCGGTGCCGACCGGAAACCGTGCCGTAGCGGCGCTCCGGCCCGGTCCCGATCCGGTGCCGG